>JBMNRV010000031.1:0-28742 GCA_050944835.1 Kiritimatiellia bacterium | reverse complement strand
GGCATTGGAGGGTGTGCCCGAACAAACCGATAGGGAAATACGGCTGATTGTCCTTTAATACCACGCCCTTGATAAAATCCGCTTTGGTTTCGTATCCGGGGCGCGGCTCCAGCCGGATCAGATTCAGCGGCGCGACCGCCAGTTCCTGGCCGGCGA
This sequence comes from Kiritimatiellia bacterium, assembly GCA_050944835.1. Taxonomy (GTDB): domain Bacteria; phylum Verrucomicrobiota; class Kiritimatiellia; order JAAZAB01; family JAAZAB01; genus JAXGPF01. The sequence goes on along the minus strand of JBMNRV010000031.1, from coordinate 28,586 downwards.
GTTTTATGCGCGCCTGCACCGGGTTATCTCCCATAGCCAACTCCGATACCGGCACATTCACGGTCAGTTCCGGCTGCAATCCGGTCAAGGCCGCTAATGTTTTTCCGTCGGCGGTGATTGCCAGCTCCGCTTCCGTCAGCAGGTTGGCCGGCAGCCCCAACTCTACCCGCACATCCGCCATCGCTTCGCTGGTATAATAGCTGCGCCCGGCAAACGCCTTGCGGATGACGTTTAATGCGGCGGTATTGCCCACCTGACGCATGGCCAGCAGATTGGCGCTTGCCGGATCACATAACACTAGCCGGATTTGGCGCGACCGCAAGTCACCGGCCGGTACGGTCAGTGTCAGTGTCTCGTTATGTTTCAATTCCACATCCCGCGCCAAGGCCTCCGATTCACCAGCGCCAAAATCTTCCAGCACTTTTATCCGCGCCGGACCGGACACTGGCGTGGCAAGCCGCAATACAACATCAATATCATAGACACTCCGGCCATCTTCCTGACGCACTCCCAGCACCGAGGACTCGGCAATTTGCGGAGCAAACGGGACTGCCGGCTTGAAACCGCCCATGCCGGATACCGCCACAAAATTTTCAAAATTATGAAATCCGCCCTTGTTCTCTGAATGCAACATGCTGCCTTCGCGGGTTTCGTTCCGTTTGGCGCCGTAGGCATCCAGTTCCACCCGTATAAGGTTGCGGCAGATGTTCAGTGACATTTCACCTAAATCATCCACATCCAGACAATAAAATGGAATGGCGATTGTCGCTGTCCAGCCGTCCGATTGGCGCTGCGTCGCCGCGCGCCAAGGCGGATTCCAGCTGCGATCGCGCAGGCCTTGCCGATCGCAGCGCTGTTCCGCCATGATGCCGGCGAAATTCAACATGAAATGGTAATAAACGGCGTCGGGCGCCGGTGTCGGTCGTAAAAAAATCTCTAAGGAATCATCCGTGTGCACCGGCCCGTCATGCTCGTATATCAGTTGCGGCACATGCGCCATGTTCACATTCGCGCATTGCGCGCCGATATACAGCCAGGCGTCATCGCGCATCAGGCGCAAGCTGGTTTCCGGCGCCGGGGTATCGCTTTTGATTTTGTAAAGGCGGGCGATTTCGGCGCCCGCCTGCCAGGCCGGATCGTCAAGTGTGCCATCCAACATCGGCGGCGTTTTACACTCAGGTATTTCAATTGCGGGCAAATCTCCGGCCTGCGCCAATGTTACTGTGCAAAACAGCGCCACAACAATCGTCCATATCGCCAAACAATCTTTTTTACGCATTTTTTCTCCTTGATGGTATCCTGCTCTTTCGCCCATAAAACCCAATCTGAAACACACTTGTATCAGCATCTTGGGGGCAAATACCCACAAACATCCCCCAACGGAAATTCCACATAATAAAACATATTGTATGGTACTTGGATTGGCGTTATAGTAAATAGCAGATTTGATCAATTGCATGACGGATTTGACCATGCACGGCTATTTTAACGACATCCATATCATCAATGCCGACCGCATCCCAAACTGCCTGATTGAATTGCGTTCGTTCAGTTACTCTGATCGCGCGTCGCTGGGATTGTTACATTCCGGCGCTATGCGCTATATCGTGGATCGGCAACAATTTCCACCATCTGCGCAATCTGCAGTTTCTCTCCTCTCATCCGTGTCCATCAGTGTTTATCTGTGGTTCCTCTCCTTCCCCGGCGGGCTTCGGTATCTATGTTATAATACTTGGCCATACCATATGGGAAATCATGCGGCTTGTAGTTTTTCAACCAGGAATGGTGGATGATGTAATCCATGGGATGATGTGTGAAAATCCACGGGCAATCCTCGCTGATGATTTCTACCATCCGCCGGCACAGGCGCAGACGCTCCGGCGCATCGGCGGGCATAACGCGAATTTGCTCGTAAAGGGCATCGCATTCAGCATTGGAGTAATTGCTATGATTCGGGCCCGGAGAGCGGTTGGGCGAGTAAAACAACTGCAGGAAATTTTCCGCATCGGGGTAATCCGCCACCCAGCCTAATTGATATAGCTGTACCTGACCGCGGTCCAGGCGGTCGAGAAACGCAGGCCAACTGTTGTAAATCGGTGTCAATTCCACGCCGATTTGCGCCATAAAGTCCACCAACAATTCCGTTGCCGCGCGCGCTTCCGGGTCGTTGGCCCGGCCCAGATCAATCGTCAACGCCAGCCGCCGGCCGGTAGCCGGATCGCGTCCTTCGGGATAGCCGGCTTCCTTGAGCAGGTGAAGGGCTTGCGCCAGATCAAAGGGATATGGCACAGGCAGGTCCTCGAACCCGCCGATACCCGGGGGGATTGGCGATTTGGCGCGGACAATGCGTCCGTTATAAAACTTGATATACTGCTCGGAATTGAAGGCGCAGGTCAGAGCCTGGCGGAGCTGTTTGTTGCTGCCGACTACCGGGTCATCCATGTTAAATCCGATATAGTAAGTTTCCAATACCGGCGTAGCGTAAAGTTTAATGCCGCGTTTTTCCAGTGTGTCAGTCAGGCGGCGATCGCCAGTGATGACAGCTTCGAAATTATCGCGGGAAATTCCGGACGATTCAATCTGGCCATCGAGGAACATCAACCACATCGTAGAAGTGTCGGTGATGGTGTATTGGACGATGCGGTCAATCAGAGGCAATGGGCGGCCGGCGTCAGCCAATAAACCGGCAGCGCTGTCGGCGGGGGCGGCCTGGCTGGGATAAAACTCCTGCCGGCCGGTTGCGGTCCATTTGGGGTTGCGAACGAATTCCAAACGATAATTGCGCTGCCATTTTTTTAAGCGATATGGGCCGGTGCCGACCGGGTGACCGGCAAAGTCCTGCCCATAAAACTCCACCGCTTCGCGCGGCACGGCGAAGGCGTAATGCATCGCGAGTATCCAGAGCAGCTGTGGATATGGGCGGGTGAGCTCAATCCGTAGCGTGTAAGGATCCGGCGCTTGCAGACCGGTGACCGGACGGCCATAGTCGGTGGGCGCATCGCCGGCGGAAGATGCGCGGAAGTCGTCCAGTCCGACTATGCGGTCATGGAATGCCCAGTAACCGCTGGAACTGTTTTTAAGGTCGGCGACACGTTTAATGGAATAGACAAAATCTTCGGCCGTAAGTTCGCGTCCCTGTCCGTCTTTGAAGCATGGATCATCCTGAAAAAAGATATTCCGGCGGATGGGGAAGGTGTAAACCAAGCGATTGCTTGATACGATTGGGAGCGCTTCGGCGAGGCATGGTTCCAAGCGGTAAGGCCGGTCCAGGTATGAATATTGCAGCAAGCCTTCATAAACACGGGCAATGGCCAGAGAAGATGCTACATCGCCGGCGGTGACGGGATCGAAACCGCGGATACGGCCGGTAACGCCATAATAAATTATTTCATTTGCCGATGCGGATTGCTTGGGGGGCGGTGGCGCAGCAGCCCGGGCTGGTGATGAGGCTGATCCCAGCCAGGCACACAAGAATAGCGTCAGTATGAGCGATAAGTTCATACGCGCACGGGAAAACGTTTCTTTTATTCCGTAGTCTCAGACTCAGCCAGGGGCGGCGCGTCTGATGGCGCGGGAGCGTTGTCAGCCGCAGGCAAATCTCCAGCAGGTGACGCAGACGCCGGCGCTTCCACAGGCGCCGACGCTTCCACAGACGGCGCGGGGATGGATAGCGGCGCAGTGGCTGGTGGCGGCGCAACAGTTTCCGGCGCGACGCCGCCCGGCATCATGGCATCCGGGGCGGACGGCGTCGGAGCCGCCACGCGCTCAATTACCGAACGTTCCTGGCTGCGACTATAAATCTTAGCCAAGAATATAGTGTTCAGCATAAAAATGATTCCAAGCCAGATGGTGATTTTGACCAAGACATTGGCGGCCCGGGCGCCGAAGAGCGACTCGCCCATTTCCGCGCCGAACGCCATGCCTAAACCTTCACCTTTGGATTTTTGAAGGAGGATCACACCGATCAGAAGCAGACTGCAGAGCACTTCGATCAGAATCAACACTACTTTAAGGAATGCCATAATGGATCACCTTTATATTTCGGCGGCGGCCTGAATGATGGCGGCAAAAGCCGCAGCTTCCAGCGAGGCGCCGCCTATCAGCCCGCCGTCAATATCAGGTTGCGCCAGCAAGTCCGCAGCGTTTTCCGGCTTCATGCTGCCGCCATACAAAATGCGGATGGATTGCGCAGTTTTTTCTCCGGCAAGCTTGGCAAGCAAGCCGCGAATAAAGGCATGTGCCGCCTGCGCCATGTCCGGAGTGGCCGTCTTGCCGGTGCCGATGGCCCAGACGGGTTCGTAGGCAATCGTCAGAGACGCCAAATCGTCAGTTGTCAGGTCCTGCAATCCGAGATTGATCTGGGTCGTCAGCACGTCTTCCGTTTGCGCATCATTGCGCTGGTCAAGGGTTTCGCCGACACATACAATCGGGCGCAAGTGATTGGCCAACGCCGCCTTGATTTTGCGGTTGACGATGGCATCGGTTTCATGAAACAGTGTGCGGCGCTCGCTATGTCCCAGAATTACGTAATGGCAATATAATTCGCGCAACATAGCCGGAGAAATTTCTCCGGTGAAAGCGCCGGACTTTTCCCAGTGCATATTTTGAGCGCCCAAACCGATTGCGCTGCCGGAAATAGCGCTGCTGACTGTTGCGAGGGCGGTGAAGGGCGGACACACCACCACATCTACACCACGACAGTCGGCTAACTTCCGTTTCAGGTCGGCTAATAATTCCGCAGCTTCCGCGGAGGTCTTGTTCATCTTCCAGTTGCCTGCGACCAACGGTTTGCGAATGGTTATAGTAGGTTTTTTCACGATATTGCTTAGTCCTTATCGCTGAGGGCGGCAATCCCAGGCAGTTCTTTGCCTTCCAGAAATTCCAGGCTGGCGCCGCCGCCGGTGCTGATGTGGGTGATCTTGTCAGACAAGCCGCTCTTGTTGACGGCGCTGACGCTGTCGCCGCCACCGATAATGCTGGTGCACTCGCAGGCCGCCAAGGCTTTGGCAATGGCCATAGTGCCGGCGGCAAAGGGCGGCATTTCGAAACACCCCATCGGGCCATTCCAGAGAACGGTTTTCGCGCCGCGGATAGCTAATGCAAATAATTCAGCCGTGCGCGGACCGATGTCCAATGCCATCCAACCATCTTCAATGCCGTGTTCGCCGACCACCTTAGTATTAGCTTCCGTGCTGAAGTTGTCGGCTACAACATGGTCAACCGGCAATAACAGTTTAACCCCGGCAGACTTGGCCTTTTGCATGATATCGCGCGCGACTTCCACCTTGTCGGGTTCCACCAGCGATTTACCTACGGGAATGCCCTGAGCTAAGTAAAATGTGTAGGCCATACCTCCGCCGATGATGATCGTATCCACTTTGGAAGCCAAGTTGTTTATCACGCCGATTTTGTCGCTGATCTTGGCGCCGCCGATGATGGCGACAAACGGTTTTTCCGGATTGGTTACGACGCGGCCAAGATATGCTATTTCCTTTTCCAACAGGAACCCAGCCAGCCGTTCCTTGAAATGTTTGGTGACGAGGGCAATAGAGGCATGCGCCCGATGCGCCGTACCGAAGGCATCGTTGACGTAAACCTCGCCCATCTTGGCCAGCTGCGCGGCAAAAACCTTCTGGCGTTCTTTCAATTCCGCCTTGGCCTTTTGCTTAACAGCCTCGTCCGCAGTCTTCGGCAGGTCCGGCTTGCCCTCCTCTTCCAGGTGGAAACGCAGGTTTTCCAGCATCAGCACTTGGCCGGGTTGCAGCGCCCCGGCCATTTGTTGAGCCGCCGCGCCGACACAATCCGGGGCAAACCCAACAGGCTTGCCCAACAACACTGCCAAACGGTCAGCCGCCGGCTTAAGGGAATACTTGGCGTCAGGCTTGCCATTCGGACGGCCGAGGTGGCTCATTAATATCAGCGCGGCGCCTTGATCAAGCACGTATTTTATGGTCGGCAAAGCGGCACGAATGCGGGTGTCGTCATCCACCAAGCCATCCTTGATTGGGACGTTGAAATCCACGCGCATCAATACGCGCTTGCCATTCAGCGAGGTGTCGCGAACGGTTTTTTTGTTCATGACATGAAATTATTTAGTGTTAGCCATGTGGACGATCAGGTCCACACACTTGCAGGAATAGCCCCACTCATTGTCATACCAAGCCACAAGCTTGACGAAATTGTCGTTCAAGGCGATACCGGCATCAGCATCGAACACGCAAGTACAGGTTTCACCGATGAAGTCGGAGGAAACAACCTTGTCTTCCGTATAACCCATAATGCCCTTCATCGGGCCTTCAGAGGCCTTCTTTATGGCCGCTTTGATCTCATCGTATTTCGCCGGCTTGGCCAAACGGCAGGTCAAATCCACTACCGAAACGTCGGCGGTGGGAACGCGGAAGGACATGCCAGTCAACTTGCCATTGAGATCAGGGATAACTTTACCGACGGCCTTGGCGGCGCCGGTGCTGGACGGGATGATATTGAAACCCGCGCCGCGGCCACCGCGCCAATCCTTCTTCGACGGGCCATCCACTGTCTTCTGGGTGGCTGTGACGGCATGAACGGTTGTCATTAAGCCTTCGACAATGCCAAACGTGTCATGCAGCACTTTGGCAAGCGGCGCCAGGCAATTGGTGGTGCAGGAGGCGTTCGAGACAATATCCATTTCTGGTTTGTAAGTAGTGTGGTTGACACCCATGACGAACATGGGGGCATCCTTAGAGGGCGCTGAAATAACCACTTTGCGGGCGCCGGCCTTGATGTGCGCCTTAGCCTTTTCGGTGTCGGTGAAGACACCGGTGGATTCCAACACGTACTCGGCGCCGCAAGCCGACCAGGGAATTTCCTCGGGATTCATTGCGGCGTAAACATTAATGGCCTTGCCGTTAACGACCAGTTTGCCGTCACGGGCTTCCGCTGTGCCTTTGAAACGGCCGTGGACGGTGTCGTATTTCAACATATAAACCATGTAATCAACGTCAATGAAGGGATCGTTGATGCCAACCACTTCCACCTTGGGATTGCTCGATGCGGCCCGGAAAAACAACCGCCCGATGCGCCCAAATCCGTTAATGCCGATTTTGATTGTCATGATATTTTCTCCTGCGTTTAGATTAACCCTCGCTTTAACCTTATATTCGGCAGTTGAAATACCGTTATAAGGTTTAACTACATGATTGACATTATGCCCTTTTGGGACAATGATTCTTAATTAAATAAACTTCATCATATATATGTCGCGTAATTCAAGTCAAGGAAAAATACGGTTTTTTTCAAAGGACAGGCGCCTGTCAGCCGCCATGTTCTGTGCCGGCATGTTTGCCATGTTGGCACAGTTGGCGGTGTTGCGCGAGTTGCTGGTTGTTTTTTACGGCAATGAGATTACCGTCGGTTTATCTCTGGCCGCGTGGCTGCTGCTGACGGGCGCCGGTTCCGGCCTGTTTGGTCTGGCGCAGCGCCGTTGCGATGCCCGCCGGGTGGCATGGTTTGTCACGCTGACACCGGTTTGGTCGGCGCTGATTGTCCCGGTAGGAGTGTTTTTTATACGAGCCGCACCGTGGTTGTTGCGTATCCCCTTCGGCGAGCAGGCATCACTGGGATGGATGTTGGTTTTCATTGCGGCGACGTTGGCGCCGTTATGTTTACCCGTCGGCGCGCTATTCCCAGCAATATGCCGCCTGTCAGATTTGAGACGGCATGAACCAGCCGGTTGCGCCGCTGGACGGATTTACGCCGCCGACGCACTGGGCGGTATCTGTGCCGGTGGATTATTTTACGCCGCTCTGGTCAATCTGCCCGGTGGGTTGGCGCCGGCTTTTTGGGCGGGCGCCTGCGGGTTGGCAGGAGCTTGGTTGACTGCGCCACAGACTTGGGCGCGCCGGTTGTGCTTAGGATTGCTTTGCTTGTTTTGCCTGTTCGGGATGAATTACCGGCTGCTGGCGCCCTTGGAGTGGGAAGCCATCCAGTTGCGCTGGCATAGCTTTGGTGTGTTGGATACACAGAACGGCGACAGCCAGACTACCCGGTTGCTGGCATCGGTGGATTCACGCTATCGGAATTTAGCGCTGTTTGAAAGCGCCGGACAGAAAATCCTGTACAGCAACGGGCAAGTGGCTTTCACATTCCCCGACCCGATTACTGCTGAATTTAAAATACATTTCATCATGGCTCAGATGCCGGACGCACGGCGTGTGCTGCTACTGGGCGGCAACCCACCAGACGATGTGGCGGAATTGCTGAAATACCCGCTGGAGCGGTTGGTTTGCCTGGAGCAGGATCGCGCCCAAACTGTTTTATTGCAGCGATTTAACCAGGCGGATGATGGGGCGACGGACAGCCGTGTCAGCTTTGTAGCGGCAGATGGCCCGCGATTTATCCGAGAATGCTCCGAACAATTTGATGTGATCATTATCGGCGCGCCGGAACCGGATACGATTGCGGCCAATCGGTTTTACACGGCGGAGTTTTACCGTGCGGTGCAGCGTGTTTTGGCGCCAGGCGGGTTTATGTACACAGCTTTGCCGACATCCGAACATCTGCGCGGTGAAGCCTTGCGTCTGATTGCTTCGGTTGAGGCGGCCTTGCGCTTGGTTTTTCCGCAGGTCCTGGTTACACCCGGCGTAGTCAGCCACTTTTTTGCCGGCGGACCAGGTAGTTCCATTACCTTAGATGCGGGGGAATTATTCCGGCGCGCCGAAGCCGCCGCAATAGACCACACTTTTTTTACTCCCGCTTGGCTCCTAGATGCCGAGGAGTTGGCGCCTGATAAGGTGGCACGCGTTCGCAATCTGCTGGCCGCCGACACCGTACCCGCCAATACGGCATTGCGCCCTACTTCGACATTGATGGTGTTAGTGCGCCAACTGCAGATCGGTGGCTCACCTATGCAAAACTTTAACAAATGGTTGCAGCGGATAAACTTGCGCTTGGTTGTGGCTATTCTTTGTTTCGGCGGCGGCTTGATATGGATATTAGCGCTGGTAATGAGCAGGCATCCCGGCGGCTGCCGCCGCAGCGTGCTGAACGGATTGTTAGGTTATGTTGTGCTTACTACGGGATTTGCGGAAATGGCGTTGGAAATTACCTTGGTGTTTGTATTTCAAAACGCATTTGGTAACATATATACCGGCTTGGCCATGATCATGGCAGTGTTTATGGCCGGCTTGGCGGCCGGGTCGCTTTGGTCGGCGCGGATTTTGGCTGAAGCTGCCCCGGTCGGCGGGATGGAGATTGCCGCTGTGCCCAACCGGGTTTGGCACGTTGCGCTGGCCGCGGAATTAGGTTTGTTGGCAGTGGCGTGTCTGGTAACGCCTGCCATGTGTCGGCTGTTAAATGTGTCTGATTTGGCTGCGGGCACGGCGGGGATTGTATATCTGCTGATTGGCATTACCGGACTCGCGACCGGAGCGCAATTCCCGGCGGCTTGCCGCTTGTGGCGGACGCACCGTAGCGCGGCGGATTCTACGCCTTGGATTAATGTGCTGAAATTGGCCGGAGCGGCGCTGGGCGGAGCGGCGCCGGGAATATTATTGCTGCCGTTCTTTGGTTTAGCCGATACCATGCTGCTGGTGGCGGCCGTCAAGGTGACTGGGGTGTGTTGTCTGTCAAGCGCCTGGCGGCTAGCACGGTACACCTAAAAACAACATTTGAGATTCAGGAATTGAAACAAAAAATAAAACCGCAGATAGACGCAGATTAACGCAGATGGGGGAAGAAAACCAAGAAGGCAGAAATTAACATGAACTCTAAAAATAACTATCTGCGCCCATCTTTAGTTCCTGCTGAGTCTTCTTCCGTTGATTCGCAAGACCCCGAAACATTTGCTATCATTGGCGCAGCGATGGAAGTCCATAAAATCTTGGGGCACGGCTTTCTGGAGGGTGTTTATCAGGATGCTCTCGAACGTGAATTTGGCATCTGTGGCATTCCATATCAACGCGAGCAGTCAATTCCTGTGTTGTACAAAGGGTGCCAACTGTCAACATCTTACCGGGCCGATTTCATCTGTCATGGATCCATCATTGTGGAAATGAAAGCCATCAAAAAACTTACAGAGATCGAAGACGCACAAGTGCTGAACTACCTCAAAGCCACTGGCTTTAAACGGGCACTTGTGTTTAATTTTGCCGCTCATCATCTTGAGTACAAACGCTTTGTAAATAACTATCTGCGTTCATCTGCGTAATCTGCGGTTCCTCCCCGCTAGTGCGGCGTCGCACTTTACCAGCTGCCGCAGTTTTAAGGCGCGTAGGTATGGAATGATACTGATATGGAAACAAATTTAAGTCCCGAAATAATATGTCCGTCCTGCGGACGTGAAGCATTGTTAAAACGTGAAACGCTGTACGAAGGGTTGCGTCGCGTAGGGGTCAAGTTGTCCTGCCTGTCATGTGGGCATGTTTTCGGCAACGCGGAGGAAGTGCCTTTTAAGAAAAAACGTTCACCACGATTATTCAGCAAAGAGGATATGCCGACCCCGGCCAAAATTTTCAAGGAGGGCGAAGCCGACCGGCTTTGCCGCTATTGTGCGGATTACGTAGTCAATCCATTTGTGCAACGTTGCGCCAAGCATCGTAAAATAGTGGAGGCAACCGATAGCTGTAAGCTGTTTACGCCACGGCCCAAGCCAGCCGGTCCGGCGGAGGCTGACGGCGAAAAACAAAACACGCTTTGAAAATTCATGCCGGTATGTTAAGTTTACATGCTTTGTCGCAAATTGTTGAATACTCGGCAGGTGGTCACCCCTGACCGCCGCGGCGCACAATGTAATGAGATGGAGTCAGTCAACATGAAGATACTGGTTACCGGCGCGGCTGGATTCATCGGTTATCATTTGTGCGAGCAGCTGCTGGCGCGCGGTGATACAGTCGTTGGAGTGGATAATTTAAATCCTTACTACGACGTGAATTTGAAACAGGCGCGCTTGCAGCGCCTGCAACGGCGCCAAAGTTTTGAGTTCCGTAAGCTCAATCTGGCTGATCGCGGCATAGTACCGGAGCTGACAGCGGTGCGTCCGGGAAAAATCCTGCACCTTGGCGCTCAGGCCGGCGTGCGTTATTCGCTTGAGAACCCTCAAGCTTACATTGAAGCCAATCTACTGGGATTTGCCAATGTGCTGGAAATATCTCGGCAGGTTCAGGCGGCGCATCTGGTTTACGCTTCATCCAGCTCCGTATATGGCGCCAATACCACAATTCCCTTTTCCGTGCATCAGAATGTGGATCACCCGCTCAGCCTGTATGCCGCCACTAAAAAGTCTAACGAGCTGATGGCGCATGCCTATAGCCATCTCTATCGTTTGCCGGTGACCGGCTTGCGTTTTTTCACGGTTTACGGACCGTGGGGACGTCCGGACATGGCGCTCTTTATGTTTACCCGCGCCATCTTGGAAGGGCGCCCGATCACGGTTTTCAACGGCGGAGAAGTCGCGCGTGATTTCACCTATATTGATGATATCGTCGAAGGTGTCTTGCGCGCGTTAGATAAAATACCGCAGCCCAATCCGGATTGGTCGGGCGCCGCGCCGGACCCAAGCAGCAGCTCCGCGCCTTATCGGCTGTATAATATCGGCAACCGACAGCCGGTAAAAGTGTCGCGCTTGATTGCCATTCTGGAGGAGTACCTTGGGCGCAAGGCGATCCAGATCAATAAGCCGCTGCCTTCTTGCGACGTGCCGCTGACATGCGCGGACGTTTCCGGCTTGATGCATGACGTTGGTTTTACGCCCGCCACTCCGATAGAAGTGGGCGTGCGCCGGTTCGTGGATTGGTATCGGGAGTATTACTCGGTATAACGGCATCACCTGCGGATCAGCCTTTGTAGTTTTAAGTCAATCCCAACACTGAAATCCAGAAAAGGAACCTTATCCATGCAACAAACTCAAACACCATCAACTGCGCCGGAAGACGATTTTGTCAATCTGGCCGACCTGATCCGCATTATCTGGCGGCGCCGGTGCGCTATTCTGACAGTTACGCTGTTATCGGCGCTTGTAACGGCTACCTATGTTTTGCTGAAGCCCCGTCCATACACAGCGGTTGCCATGATGGAAGTAGTGCCGGAGTATTCCCGCGAAGGCCAAGTAGATAAGGGATTCTTTGAGACCAGAGTGTTGACCCACCTCGAAATCGCCAGATCTACCGTGCTCGGGATGCAAGTGCTAAAAATTTGCGACAGTCAGGGCATTAAACTGGACTTTTCAGAATTACAACAATCCATGAAAGTCATCCGACTACCTAAAACCAGCATCATCCAAGGCTCCATCATTTTACCGCGCTCGGAAAACGCCCTCACCATCGTGCGTATCTGGCGCGACGAGACCATGCGCGAAGTCCAGCGCAAGGCTATGGAAAAAGCATTAATTTATGTCCGCGGCCGCCTGAAGGAAATGCAGGAGGATTGGCTGAAAAATACGACCGTCGCCAAGGTTGCCCGGGAGAATGCGGAACAGTTGGAAGACCAGAAATTAATTACCGTTGCCCGATCGGTGGACGGCGCTGTGTTGTGGCAGGACATGGTTCAAATACCTAACAGTAACTCACTGGACCGGATGCGGGATTTACAGCTCAAATCCCAGGAAATAAATCAGGAATATCTCTACATGCGCACTCGTCTGGCGGAAGCCGAACAAAACGCCGCCGGCGCTATCACATCCCGCGAGTTTTACGTCCGGGTGGTGGATGAAATCTCAAAGCGACTGCAATCATTCAACGGTGACGCCACACCAACAGCAACTGCTGAGGCGCCAGATGAGCTTACAGCACAAGCGCAGGATTATGTCAACACCGTGTTGAATTCAGCGGAAGTATTACCGTTGGGCACACCGGTTGTGTATAGCAGCAGCCGAGGTGTGATAAAAAAAACAATATTGGCAGGGGGTTCCGTTTTTTTCATTGCCTGTTTCGTCGCTCTTGTTTGCGAATGGTTCCGCCGGGTGGGGTTGGAATAAAGAGGAGGGAGAAGAACCACGTATGGCAGATGAGAAGAACCGCAGATGGACGTAGATATGCGCAGATGGACGGGAAGGTGTCACTCTTCCTCTCACTTGGCGCCTTGGCGGTTTAATCCCATCCGTGCTCCTCTCGCCGACAATGTGGTTTTTAAGGGCAATACATTATAGTGCAACCCAACCCTACAGACATGATTCAGCGATTTTGTGTCACTGCCAGTCTCTTGACAATCATGGCGGGGCCGCCCCACATGGCGCGCGCCGACTGGATCTGGATGGGCGAATCTACCAACACACCGCGCTCTCATATACAGATAATCAGCAATACTCCAACGGAATATTTCGTGGTTCAGGGCGGCACGCTGGATGGGGTAAAATGCCGCTCCCCAATCGGATACAATGCCTGGCATCAGGGCTGGGAATCCAACCGCGAGTTGCGGATGGAAAATATTGGCACAAATGTAATCATCAACCCCTGGATTTCTGACCGGCAGCATGGCTTTCGCACCTTGCAAGGACTAGTTGACACCATCGCGCCTGCTTCTATGAGCGAACGCGACCGTGCGTATGCCCTTTGGGATTGGGCGCGCAAACATCGTTACCATCATCCGAATGGATATTTCCGCGCCTATCATTACCAGATGTATGCGCCACTCAAGATTTTTAACACATACGGCTATGACTACTGTGAATATGAAGCTGTAGCCTTGGGCGCACTGTGGCAGGCGGCGGGACTGCCAACACGCTGGACACGCATCCATCAACATTCCGTCCGGGAAGTTTATTTCGACAAACGCTGGCATATGCTGGATAGCGATTTGCATTCTTTCATGCTGTTGCCGGACAATATGACTGTGGCCGGGATGGCGGACACTGTCACCGATCATGATCTGGTAAAGCGCGTCCATCATTACGGCATACAAGCGCCTGACAACCTGCATTTATCAGAACGGGTGGCCGCTTTGCATGTGGATTTATATCAGGAAAACCAGCCGCAGGCGCTGGTTTTTGATATGAATATGCAATTGCGTCCGGGCGAATCCATCACTTGGCGCTGGGGACGGCGCGACCCGCTGCGATTTCATGGAGCAGGTTCCGAAATTAACTGGTCCGCCAAAGAATACGCTACGGTTTGTAATGGGGAATGGGCGTATGCGCCACGCTTTTCCAACGGCTTGTGGCGGCTCGGAGAGACTTACACCGAAGACTTGTCGGACACCGGTGGCGTACTGCGCCCAATCGGCCAATCGGCAGGTGAAGTGATTTGGCGCATGTCATCGCCATACGTGTTTGTCGGCGGCTCACTAACCTACACCGGCGACAAAGTAAGCTTTTCTTTTTCCACCAACCTCACAGACTGGACTCCGGTCAGCACGAATCTGGATGAGTTTTTCCCGGGTGACGGGCTGGCGATACATACATATTATCTAGCCTGTTATTTCCCAACACCGGACGCCTGGCTGGCAACATGTAATATCCGCAATGACATTCAAATGGCGCCATTAACTATGCCTGCGATGCAGGTGGGTGAAAATTCATTTGTTTATTCCGATGAAAACACCAGTCGGACTGCCCGTATTACCCATACCTGGGTGGAAGCGGAAGCTGAAATCCCGGCGCCGCCAGCCGCTCCTATATATCCGGCCGACAGGGATGCGACAGAGGGAACGCAAATTACATTTGCCTGGGAGACCGTAGCTAACGCCAAAGATTATCATTTTGAATTAGCCGATCACCCGCAAATACTCTGGCCGTTATCATCTAATTTCGAGAAGTTGATTTCATGCACTACAAATGCCGGTACCGCCACTTACTCTTTGCCACGTGCCGGGCTGCTCAATCCCGGGCAAGAATATTATTGGCGGGTCCGCTCACTTGGCACGAATGGGGTATGGAGTGTCTGGAGTCCAGTATGGCGCTTCACACCACACGGACCCGGAGCGCCACGCCATGTACGCCTGAAAATGGACGCCGGCACAGGAACAGGCATCTTGGAGTGGAACGCGCCACTGGACGGACGCCCGGCAACGGAATATCGTGTTTATGGCAGCAATGAAAAGGGATTCACAATTAATGATGAACCTTATGCCGTGTATGTCGGAAATCAGCCTGTCCCACGATTGATTTCGCCATTCCCAGCAAACTTTATTGCCACAACCACCAATGCCTTCCTGGAGGTGATCGGGCCGAATGCCAACTGGCCAGGAGGCAATGCCGCCTACTACCGCGTGGTTGCGGTAGATGCGCTCGGCAACCGCAGCGGCCCATCGGCCATGGCGGAAGCGCCTCGACCGTTCTTATGTAACACCAATTGCCTAACCATTCGACTGGGAGAATCATTCACCCTGGCATTGAAGTCCATCAGCTCGCTTGGTCATTTAAGCAGCCTGAAGCCTTGGGGAGCTATCAACTTTGAGTATTGGGATATTGAAACGCCATACTACGCTTTATACGACGCGCCCGATTGGCTGGCATGCAACCCGCTGACCGGTTTGATCTCCGGCGCCCCGAAGGCGGCCGGGGTTTATAGATTTCACGCCTTGGCGGCAATAGAAAACCGCGGTTTCTGCTCCCAATCCATAACGGCGATTGTGTTACCGACCAACCCACCAGCCTTGAATAATATGGTGGCCGATTATGACGGTGACGGCATCGCCGAGGCCGTCTGGCCGGTAGCAGCCGGCAGCCACATCCGGGTTTGGCTTTCCAGTCAAAACTTCCGGAAGACCCGGAATCTTTTTGAAGGAGAATGGAACGAATCATCCGCCTTGGCCACCGGAGATTATGATGGCGACCGATTGGCGGATCCCGCCATGTACGACCGCAACACTGGACGTTTTACCGTTTTCTTGTCCGGCTCCGGTTACGCGCGCCAGTCTTTCACTTTCGGCGGCAGGGATTGGCTGCCGGCGCCGGGCGATTACGACGGGGATGGCCGAACCGATCCATGCTTTTATCATCAGCCGACCGGAATGTGGCAGTGTTTTTGCTCCAGCGCCGCATATCAACCCGCGCAAACTTATTGCGGCGGGCAAGATTGGCTGCCCGCGCCGGGAGATTATGATGGTGATGGGCGCACCGATCCCGCGTCATACAGCGCTGCCCGGGGTGTGTGGCAGGCGCGTCTTTCACTCCCGCAATACAGCTTGGTTCAAATTGACATCGGTGGGCCGGGATGGCAGCAGATACCGGGCGATTACGACGGGGACGGCCGGACTGACCTGGCGGTTTACCACGAAATACATGGCGCTTGGCAGGTACGGCTCTCCAGCGCGAACTGGCAGGGGATTAGTTTTCAACTCGGCGGCCCAGGATGGCTGCCGACCTGCGCTGATTATGACGGCGACCAACGCATGGACCCCGTCGTCCGCCGGGTGGCCGATGGACAAGTGATTGGATTATTTTCAGCCTCCGGCTATGCTGTAGTCAGGTTGAAGACTGTCGTATGGGACAGATGAACCGCCAAGAAAAAGCAGAAAAGGAGAACCACGGATGGACACTGATGGACACTGATAAGAGGAGATGGCCACGCCCCGGATTGGATTGAACCGCCAAGTGTGCCAAGGAGCGGAAAGGGATTAGCCACACAAAAAAAAGGAAAAGCGACACCAAAAGAGAAAGTTTATTGATATGGAGCTGCATGCCGCGCTGTCCGCTATGCGGACATGGATCTGCGGACACCCGGATACTCGAATTAATTCGCGTATAAGGGTGTCAGCCGATCCGCCAGACCGGCAGATGCCGGTCAGCGCAGTATGCGTTCTTGATCTGAAAAATCTTGAACCTTTGCGGCCAATCTTCTTCCCTGTTTCCCATCTGTATCCATCCGTGTTCATCCGTGGTTCCTCCCCTCTGGTTGGAATTAACGGCCTTTTTAGGTTAAATATTCATACTGTGATATGGCACTGAAAAAAAATAAAATTAAATTTTTCCTTGCCGCAGAATCACTGCATCCAGGCAATGGCGGCATATGCCGCGTGGCGCGTCTGATGATGCGTGCACTGGGGGAGTGGACGGCAGAAAATGGCGGATCTGTACGCGGCGTAGTCTTAAGTGACGATACGCCACCGCCGGATGCACCGTTCCCAATCAGGGCTTGCGCCGGATCGCGCTTGAAATTTGCGGCCGCCACCCACACCGTCGCCTTGACTTGCAATCGTTTTGTTTACGACTTCCTTGGGATGGCGCGGGCTCATTGTCGGATACCGTTCTTGAAACATCCTTTCATGACTTTTATTTGCGGCATCGAAATCTGGGAGAATGCCCGTGCGGACCGGTTGCTCTGGAGCCGCCGTGCGGATACGCTGGTTAGTATCTCCGAATATACCCGAAATAGAGCCGACAGCCTGCATGGCGGTTTTGCCGGCGCACGGCTGTGTTGGCTGGGAACGGAGGCGGATGAGTTGCCGGTCAAACTTGAAACTGCGCCGCATCCTCCACGGGTAATGATTCTGGCACGGATGAGCCGCGCTGAGGATTACAAGGGACATCGCGAATTGATCGCCGCTTGGCCGGAGGTGGCGGCGGCCGTGCCCGGAGCAATGTTGACCATTGCCGGTGGCGGCGACGCTCTGGATGATTACCGGCGGTTGGCTGCCGCTTCGCCGGTTGCAAATCAAATTGAATTCCTTGGTTTTGTGCCGGAGCAGGAGATAGATGCGCTTTGGGCGCAAACGGATGTGTTTGCCATGCCCAGCCGCAATGAAGGATTTGGCCTGGTCTATATTGAAGCCATGCGCCACAGTTTACCGGTAATTGCCAGCGTGCATGATGCCGGTGGCGAAATCAATGTGGATGGCCTGACAGGGTGGAATGTCAATCTGAACCATCCCGGCGAATTGCCTGATCGCATCATCCGGCTCTTGAAAAACCTGGATGAACGCCGGCAGATGGGTGTGGCAGGCTGCGAGCGTTGGCAGGAACATTTTCGCTACACCCGGTTCCGGGAGCGGTTTTTTGGGATTTTGAACGACTTTGCGGCAACTCCGCGTCAACATGGCGGCGGATGAAACCAGTTAAGCTTTTCATTCCCTGCTTTTATTCCACGCTTGACACCCCCACCCGTATTTCGCACACTGCCAACCAGGCAAATACTTGTTCATACTGACATAAAACAAATCACTTGACAACTACCGAAAATAATAAACGCATAGCAAAAAACACGCTAATGCTCTATTTTAGAATGATACTGACTATGTTGGTATCACTTTACACTTCACGTGTGGTGCTGAATACGCTTGGAGTAGAGGATTATGGCGCTTACACCATTGTGGGTGGAGCGGTTTCGATGTTTGGGTTTCTGAATGGGGCAATGGCTTCTGCTAC
Organism: Kiritimatiellia bacterium; assembly: GCA_050944835.1. Taxonomy (GTDB): domain Bacteria; phylum Verrucomicrobiota; class Kiritimatiellia; order JAAZAB01; family JAAZAB01; genus JAXGPF01. Next base: position 10,312 of record JBMNRV010000031.1, on the reverse strand, counting down.
ACAACGTTTTCTTTCTTTCGATTTGGGACGAGAAAATTACGTGCAACTGCGAAAAACTTTTAATGCAGCACAAATAACGCATTTTGGAATTGCTTTATTGGTTTTAGCGCTGGCAGAAACGGTGGGATTGTGGTTTGTGAAAAACTATCTGGTAATCCCTGACGGACGAATGGACGCCGCCATCTGGGTGTATCATTTCTCTGTATTAGCATTGATGGCAACTATTATTCAAACGCCCTATAACGCAGTGATTATAGCACGCGAGCGGATGAGCGTGTATGCTTATATAAGCATTCTGGAAGCGCTATTGAAACTGCTGATAGCCTTTATGCTTACTTGGATAGCGTACGACAAGTTAAAGCTTTATGGAATTCTATTATTTGGTGTTACTGTGATTGTTGCTGCAATTTATAGAATTTATACACGAAGAAACTTTGATGAGACAAAATTTGAAGTAGTTAGAGATAGGGCGCTATATAAAAGCATGATTAGTTTTTCAGGGTGGAATTTGGTTGGTGGCTCGGCAATGGTTTTGAAAGGACAAGGAGTGAGCATTGTGCTGAATATGTTTTTTGGCACGGCAGTGAATGCAGCACAAGGAATCGCCAATCAGGTCTATAGCGCAATATACTCATTTGTGGGTAATTTTCAAATGGCAAGCAACCCACAAATTATTAAATCCTATGCTTCTGAAGATAAAGACTACATGAATAGTCTAATTATTCGGACTTCTAAGTTCTCTTTTTATCTGTTGTTTATTCTTACACTTCCCGTGATACTTGAAATAGATTATATCTTGAAACTTTGGCTTAAATTAGCGCCGAACTATACTGCTGTTTTTGCAGCATTAGCGCTAATAAATGCAATGATTGATGCGATTTCAGGCCCGTTGATCACAACCGTACAAGCTACAGGTAAAGTTAAAGTTTATCAAATTGTGGTTGGCACAACTTTTGTTTTAAATTTACCACTTTCATATATACTGCTAAAAAATGGCTTTACGCCAAGTTCTGTTTATGTGTTGAATATATGTATTACTGCGCTCGTTTTAATTCAAAGATTGTTTTTTGTGCGTAATCTGGTTAAAGAGTTTTCTGTCGGTAAATACATTAAACTTGTTCTGATTAAAAATGTTCCGGTAGTGTTATTAGCTTTTTTTATCCCATTTTTGCTAACGATGAAAATGGAATCAAGTTTCGTGCGTTTTTTACTAGTCCTAATGACATCCATTGCATCCAGTATTTTTGCAATATACAGTATTGGGTTAAATAGCGGAGAAAAAGAATTTGTCAAAGTATCCTTTATTTCATTAGCAAGTAAAATTTTAAAATAAGAATAATGACATTTTTATACATAATACTGTTTATTTCAATTTCACTTAATTTACTTGTTTTTTTTGTGGATACTCTGCCTTTTATTAAACCAAAAATTAAAAGAAGAATACGCAAAAAAGATAATGACTATAAAGTGAATAACTTAGATCATGCTTTTTTAGAAAAGAAAGTTGCACAAAGAGCTGTTGAAATGTCAAAGTCTGATAAAAATCTTACTATTTTACATGACAATAAAAACTTTACAGCAACAATTTTTTATTATCTAACGAATAAAAAGTTAAAAAGATATATCCGTTATCATTATCCGAGAGCTTTTTTATTTTACGGAATTAGCGAATACTTTAAGACAGAAAAAAATATAGATGGGCTTAACAAATTCAAGATTGTTTTCGACAAAATAATAACAGAAGAAGGAGAGCCAAAATTTAATTTATCAATAGTTGATCAAGCGCCTTATGGGTTAGCAGCATTAAACCTATATGAACAATACAAGGAGAATAAATACTTATATTTTATAGAAAAAGTTTATGATCAAACTATTGTTGCTAATGTCAATGAGTTGGGTTTAGTTGAGTATAGAAAAGGCCAAAAAGAAGTTTTGGATGATACATTAGGAATGATAATTCCTTTTTTAGTTGAGTATTTTAAGTTGACTTCAAAACCTGAAATTTTGGATATTGCCAGACGTCAAATGGATTATTACATAAAATTCGGAGTAGATAAAGATACTTTTATTCCATCCCATGGGATTACTGCATCAAATATTAAAGTGGGCTCCATTAATTGGGGTAGAGGTATAGGATGGTATTTATTGGGATTAGCAAAAATTAATGAAATTACTAATGACTATAAGAAAGAATTTGTGGGTATTTATAAATCATTAGAACAACTAAAAACAGAAGAAAATTTATACACTCAATTTCCGGGTAGTTCAGACCTGTTTGATGCATCAACCAGTACTATGTTTTTATATTCTTTTAGTTATTTGCGTGAAAACAATTATTCGAGAAAATTTATATTAAATTTGTTTTCGAAATACATTTCTGATGATGGCAGTTTGATGAATACATCCGGAGATACTTATTGGTTAAATAAGTACTCTGAATCTTTTGGATATAGTGAACTCTCACAAGGCATGTTGTTATTATTATTATCAAGATCGAAGCAATGAAAAGCAAAATTGAAAAAGCAATTCAGACAATGAGCCTTCAAACAAACTATGGAGGTCTGTTGCAGGCTTTTGCTTTACAATATTACTTCGAGAATAAAGGCGCTGAAGTTCGATTTCACACCTGGCGAAAAGCGCCGGATGTACAGTGTGCGCAGTTTTATGTGGACTTGCAGTCGCTGGCGTTTAAAGCTATGATGCAAAGGCATTGCTTGCTACCACCAGGCTGATAGCGACGCATGTCGGCACTACAAATGGATTACGCCGGTGTGACCCAAGCTAATGATTTTGTGGGGCGCAACGGATCCAGTTGTCGCTAAGGTGGATGAAATGCTAAAAATACTGCTGGTTGGCAATGGCACATATAGCAATCGCGGCTGCGAGGCAATTGTCCGCGGGACGATGGAAATCCTGCGCCAAGTTTTTACAGACGGGATTCAAGCCACACTGGCCACTTTCGGCCCGGCGGAGCGGGTTGCGCGCCAGACACAAGCGGAAACCGATGCGGCTATAACACATGTGGCGCTGGGCAGCGCCGAATTACGGCGTGGATCATGGGACTGGCTGATCCGCGCCGCTTATATCCTGACACACCCATGTCAGAACCGTCGCTATTTAACAACACCGCGCAATTTTCCTGCGCTCGCCGCCGCGGCCGCTGATGCCGATATCGCCTTAGCGGTCGGGGGAGACAATTATTCGTTGGATTACGGTTGGCCGACTGCTTATCTGGCATTGACCCAGTACCTGGCGCGCCGGGGTGTGCCGGTAGCGCTGTGGGGCGCATCGGTCGGGCCTTTTGACGACGCACCGGCAACAGCCCAAAACGAAATGTTTCGACATTTGTCCGAAATGTCGGCTATTATGGCCCGCGAATCCATCACGTTGGAGTATTTGCGGCAACATGTCAATACTGTGCTCCATCACGTATGTGATCCGGCTTTTATGATGCCAGCCCGGTTACCGACCAACTTTGATTGCGCGCCCGGATGCATCGGCCTTAATTTCAGCCCACTTTTGGCAAAATATGTTGCCAACGGAAATTATGAGCGTTATATCAGGATGTGCGTGGAAATAATCGCCCGATTGTCGGTAGCCTGTCAAAGGCCAATAGCATTGATTCCGCATGTCACTTCGGACACAGCTGCGGAAGATGATTTCACCCTCAACCAGCGCATATATCAACGCTTGGATACTCAGACACAGGCGCAGGTGTCTTGCGTCCCGGGCAACATGACGGCGGCGGAATATAAGGGCGTAATCTCACAATGCGCCTTGTTTGCCGGAGCGCGCACACATGCCACTATCGCGGCGATTTCCAGCGGAGTGCCCACAGTCAGCCTGGCTTACAGCGTCAAGGCATTCGGCATCAACCGCGATGTGTTCGGATCGCAGGAATATTGTGTTGTGCCGGGTGATTGGGAACATCCGGCGGAGGTGGCGGCGCATATCCAAACCGTATTGCAGAAATCAGATGAGATACGTGCGCATTTGCAAACCATTTTACCTGAGCTGCGCCAACGCGCCCTTTCCGCGGGCTATGCACTTCGCGATTTACTGAAAAACGTCAAAGAAAGCGCGGCGCATGCCGCGTATAAAAAATGACCACTACAAGCAAATATACGGTGGATGTTCTGGTGACCACCTACCAACGTCCTGAATTTCTTACACGTTGCCTGGATTCGCTGCGCGATCAAACCTTAGCGCCGACACGAGTGGTGGTGGTGGTACGCGACACCGATATCGAAACAGCCGAGATTGTGTCGGAATACGCGGCCAAGCACACCGAACTTAACATTCTGGCGGTCACGGTGACATCCCCCGGAGTGGTGGCCGCCAACAATGCCGCTTACCGGCATCTGCAGAGCGAGATAGTTGTGTTCATAGATGACGACGCATCTGCTCCACCGACATGGTTAGAAATGCTTCTACGCCACTACAATGATCCTTCGGTGGGAGCGGTCGGCGGGCGTATCCGCAATCATCGCCAGGACCGATTGGTGTTTGCCGACCGCGTTTTTGCCCGGCATTCCAACCGATTGACCATTTTCGGGCGGATGGATTCAGGGCAAATGTATCAGTTCCAAGGCGTACGGGAGGTGGATTTCCTTACCGGATGCAATATGAGTTTCCGCCGCAAGCTGCTGGCTCCATGCGATATGGAAATCAAAGGCGACGGTTATTGTTACGAAGTTGATTTATGCCTGACTGTCAAGACGCTGGGTTTCCGTGTGATATTGGATGCCGAGGCAGTCAATGATCACTGGTCCGCACCGCGACGGGAGGGTCCGGCGCGGAATGATCCCAACATTGTCCGTTGCAACAATCGTTATAATGAAACTTATGTTTTTGCCAAGCACCGGCGCGCGGCTTTATTTGTGACGCTGCGAGCAATCTTTTACTGGCTGCCGCGTGATATCGCCGGGATGTTACTGGGACGCAAATTTCGCCCCTGGCGTTGTCTGGTAACTTCTTTCCAAGCTCTGCGCCATGGCAGCGCCCGCGGGCGGGAAATACTCCAACGCCAGATACAAACCTTGACTGGGGGAGAGAAGAATCACACGGATGGACGCGGATGACGGGGAGGAGGAACCGCAGATGGGCGGTAGATGAACGCAGATGAGGAGAGGTTCACACGGAGACAAAGACTGCCCTACCCCGCTCATTAATTATCGTTCTTACTATTTCGAAAACTTTATTATGCGCCGAAAACCAAACAGCATTACCGGTTTCATTGGGCGATTTGTGTTTGGGTATATAACAACCACGCCTGTAATCCTGCTGATATGCGGCGCGCTGTTTTATCGCCGGTTTGAAGCTGTGGCGGCCTTGCCGATTCTGGCAATCGGCTGGGCCGTAGTCGTTGCTGCTACAGCGCTGACTGCGCGCCGCGCCTGGCTGGCGGTTTTGCTCGGCGTCACACTCTTTTTGATCGGAGGTCACATCCTGACCGGCGCGTTGTTGCAGGAGCGCTTGACAAAGCTTGGTTCGATTAATTACGGCTCGGACGATGATTATTATATCAGGATGACGCAGGTTATGCGTCCCGGCATCCGCGCGGAGCCTTTGAATTTAAGCGCTCACTGGAACAATGTTCGCGAACAGGATCGCAGTGTGATTGCCGTTTCTTTGCGAGGCTATCCTTTTGTGCTGGCGTATCTTTTCGCCTGGCTGCCTGATGACACCAACTTGCATTATATCGCGGCGGTCTGTGTAAATATAATACTCTTATGCCTGTTATATCTAGCAGCGTACCAGGTGGCCAGCCGGATATGCGGTCCGGTTGATCCATTGCTGCTTTTATTGGTCTTTGCGCCAATATGCCTGAACTTATTCATGGAGACTTCTCAATGCCGCAAGGACGTCATTTTGAACCTGCTCGTGTTTATCGCCTGCGCTTGCATTGCTCCGCGGGTGGCTTCAGATGGTAAAATTCGTGTGTGGCCGATTGTAATGCTGATTATATTGTCGCTCGCTTTATTAACCATACGGCCGGTTTATATTATATTGCCGCTGGTGATGCTGGGAGCCTTGCATATCGGGCGTCTGCAAAAGTTGCCGACGGCCTATTTATTGCTTTCCATTTGCATGGCGCTGGCCGTCTTTTGGTTTTTTTACACATCCGACTTCTCATTGCGTGAGATTGATCTTTTGGCGGGACGTTACGGTCAAAATCAAATCGTCCTGACAAGTGGCGGAATAACATCCCGGATTTATGCGCTGCCGCTGATCGGACCGTTCCTGTATTACCTTTTCCTGCCTTTCCCGCGTTTTGACGCCAATATATTTTCAATTGAAGCGGGTGTAACAAATGTGACTTTCATAACAGTGCTTGTGGCTGTGATATACATCTTCTTCAACTTCAAAATCATCTGGCGCAATGCCGGATTGCGCTCTATGGTTGTGTTGGTGGTGGCTTTCATATTTATGACCGATGTCGGCGCAACTTTGCTGAAAGATCCCGACCCGCGATATAAAGCCGCGCTTTTGCCGTTTTTGTGCGTATTGGCTTTTTGTGCATGCGTGTTATCATATCGGCGCCGCAGCGGACAAAGGAGAGCAAAAAATCACCTGCTTGATCGGCCGGATTGCGATGAGAATCTGAGAGGAGGAGAACCACGGATGAACACTGATGGACACGGATGACGGCGGAGAGGAACCGCAGATGACGCAGATAAACACAGATGGGCGGAAGCAAGAACCACGGTGGGAACCAGAGAACCACAGATGGTTCGGGACGCACTGACAAAACAGTGATGGACACGGATTGGGAAAAGGATTAGCCACAAATGCCGCGCTGACCGGCATCTGCCGGTCTGACGAATCGGCTGACACCCTGATACGCGAATTTATTCGAGTATCCGGGTGTCCGACGATCCATGTCCGCATAGCGGACAGCGCGGCATGCCATTCGGGTCAGCCGGTATCTCTAGTAAAATCTGCGTCAATCTGCGGCTTCTTTCTTGGCGTCTTGGCGGTTCCAATTTCTTCTGATTAGCCGCTATCTCAACCTTGTGCTTTTTGTGCCTCTTTGTGGCTAAAAATCTATCGAAACTGAACTTTTGGAAACTATAGTCAATTTATTAGGAATTAACAGCTTTTTCACACAAGCGGGGAAACATGTGCGGGATTGCCGGAATAGTCGGACAAAGCGCGGTTGAACAGCAAGCGACCGTACGCCGGATGTTGGAAGCGATGGCACATCGCGGGCCAGACAGCGCCGGGCTGTACGCGGCGCCATCGGGCGCCTGCGTGCTCGGCCATTGTCGTTTGGCGGTTCGTGATTTATCCGACGCCGCGGCACAGCCGATGCGCACGGAGGACGGACATTACGCCTATATCTGCAATGGCGAATTATACGATTCCGAAGAAAAACGCGCTGAAATGGAGCGGCAAGGAGAAATATTTCTCTCGTCCGGCGATGCCGAAGTGTTCTTCAGGATGCTGACGCGGAATGGCTCTGAAGCGCTGGGTGACTGTAATGGGATGTTCGCCGTGGCGCTCTGGGATGAACACAACCAGACGTTGCTGCTGGCGCGGGATATATTCGGCCAAAAACCATTGTATTACGCCACCACCAGCGGCCTGTTGATTTTCGCATCGGAAGTGCGCGCGTTGTTGGCATCCGGTTTGATTGAACGCCGGTTTGACCGTATGGGGTTAGCCGGCTATTTGTCATTCGGCGCAGCGCCATCTCCGCGGACAATTGTCGCCGGTATCGAAACTTTGCCGGCGGCCTCAATCTTGAATTGGCGGGGCGGCAAGACAACTGTTAGTTCTTACTGGCAGCCGCCGACAGGTAAAAACTCGTTGCCTCCCGACGCCCTGCGAGATGTGTTTGTGCAAGCGGTGCGCCGTCATTTAACCAGCGATGTCCCGCTGGGATTGTTCTTGTCAGGCGGAATAGATTCTTCGGCTGTAGCGGTAGCCGCCGCCAAGGTATCCGAACAGACTCCCCGAACATTGTCCGTAGTTTTCCCGGAGCAGGCTGGTTGTTCTGAGGCGGGATATGCCCGCACAGTCGCCGAATTGATCGGGGCACATCATACGGAAGTACCAATGACCGATGCGGATATGTTGCGCTTACTGGAACCGGCCGTGAACTCTTTAGATCAACCGACTTATGACGCCATCAACACCTATATCGTCTCGCACGCCGCGCGTCAGGCAGGCTTGAGTGTTGCTCTTTCAGGATTGGGAGGCGATGAGCTGTTCGGCGGATACCCGTCGTTTCGTGATGTGCCGCGACTGGCCAACTGGCCAACATGGTTGCGGTGTTTAAGCCCTATGGTTACAGCGACCGGCGCAGCCGTCGGCCCGTGGCGCAAGAAAATATTTAAGGCGGCGGATTGTCTGGCAGCAGCCGGTGATCTGCTGCTATCTTTTCTAGCGTGGCGACGTCTCTTCAGTTCCCGGCAGGTATTTCGATTGCTGACACCGGAAACTACCGCCCAGTTGCCGACACCGTCCGTGCCCGGGTTGGCCACGGTGGATATTATTGGCTTGGCTGATTTTATCCGGGACTTTTCTCCGCTTGATGCCGTAGGATTGCTGGAAATGAAAACTTATATGGCCGACGTGCTTTTGCGTGATGCGGACACGGTCGGCATGGCGAATGCATTGGAAATCCGCGCGCCTTTTCTGGATGCAGAATTTGCGACTGCCGCTTTACGCCTTGAACCGGAAGCGCGCGCGCCGGGTGACATTCCCAAGCGCCGTTTCGTGGAAGCTATGGGCGACTGGCTGCCACACGCCAACACCCATCGCCCCAAACAGGGTTTCGTGTTACCAATGAACGACTGGCTGCTGGGCGCGATGCGCACGGAAGTGGAGGCTGGCATCGCTGCGTTAGCCGCCGGACAGTACTTTGACAGTGATGCTTTGCACAGTCTATGGCGCGCATTTGTACAACGCCCTCAAGCGGTGGGCTGGGCGCGTCCTTGGGGATTGTTTGTGTTGGGTAGATATTTGAATAAACATGGTTTGCTATGAATATTCTACATATTGTGCCGTCGCTTGATCCTTGCTGGGGCGGGCCTGCTAAATCCGTTCCAGCGCTGGCCGCGGCTTTGAAACGCATCGGCCATAGGGCTGAGATTTTTACTACAGATTGGCCGCTCGCCGGACGAAAGCCAGGAACTGAAGAGCGCCAGGAATTACGCGACAGCGTTCCAATCAGAATTTTTCCGTCCACCCCTTTTCGCTTTGATCCGCGAGTGCCGACATCGCCGCTTTTGATGGCGGCCTTGCAGGATGGCGTGGGGCAGTTTGATGTTGTGCATTTCCATGTCATCTGGAACCCAGTCGTGAGTTTCGGTATGCGGCTCATGCGTCGCCAAGGTCTCCCATACGTAGTTGCGCCGCGTGGCGCGATGGATCCGGTGGTTTTTGCTCGGAATCGCTGGAAGAAAATGCCATGGGCAATTCTGTGGGAACGCGCCAATCTTGAACGCGCGGCATGTGTGCACTTTACCGCCCGTGCGGAGGCCGAGAAGGCCGCCCAATGCGGGTGGAGTTTCCGCCGGGTGGTAATTTCTCCTAATTTGATTAATCTTGATGAGTGGCGCGATTTACCGGAACGCGCTGAACTTGAGGCGCGTTTTCCAATATTGCGCGGACGGGAGGTAGTCTTATTTGCCGGCCGTATTAATTGGGTGAAAAATCTTGATTTACTGATTCAAGCAATGGCTTTACTGCGCCAGGAACGTCAGGAGGCCTGCCTGGTTTGTGCAGGCCCGGACAACGAGGGATACCAGCGCGAATTGGAACAATTAGCAGCACGGCAGGGATTGGCGGAACATGTCATCTTTGCCGGGATGCTGCAAGGACGTGACTTACGCGCTGCATATGCTCGTGCTGATGTCTTCGCGTTAGTATCCAAACGTGAAAATTTCGGTATGGCCGCAGGCGAAGCTTTGGCGGCCGGGTTGCCTTTGGTGATTAGTGATGGGGTTGATCTGGATTTGCCAGAGAGTGATGTGGTGGCGCGGACACTTCAGGAACCGTCAGCGATTGCGACTGCACTGGCCCGGCAATTAGAGCTGCGTCACGATGCCAGTGTGGCCGAGCGCGCACGGGATTTAATTGCCCACGGCATTGCCGGCGCATTAGACCCATTGGTACAGGCATATAAGGAACTGCAACTTATGTGACAGGAGGACGGAGGGGAGAACCACGGATGAACAGTAGAGTAGAGAGGGGGCATCCATGTGGGTAGCCGCCCTCCCCCTCGTCGAACCGGACATGCAGATTTCCCGCATCCGGCTCTCGCGAAAGACATTTGTAAGATGCATTCACAGTTAAACCAATC
>JBMNRV010000030.1:0-32991 GCA_050944835.1 Kiritimatiellia bacterium | reverse complement strand
AACAATGATTACCCGATATAGCACAAATCGGTAGCCTCTTGCCGTCATATCCTTGGCTGCATTCCTGCAACCGTAAATAATTCCAGAAGATCGAACAACAAAAAAAGGGAAATCGGAATTGCTGCCACCAGCGTATGGTATTTGACAAACTTTTTGGCATAGTTTAAATTAACTTTGCGGCGCCATGCATTAAGCCTTAAATTTACCGAGAAAAGGCGTTGCCGTCAATTTTATATTGTCGGCAGGTGTGTTTCCGCGCTAGGATGTTTGCGGTTATCTCACGTTGAAAAGGAGGTTGGTATGCACGAAGGTAAAACGGGCGCTCCAGTTTGGTTCAGCCCCATGGTTTGGTTAGTGGCATTGCTTCTGGCCGCAGCGCTGTTGCTTCCTGGGTGGATTTGGTTTTTCTGCCGGATTGAACCGGGTCCGGATCAGTTGGCGGTGTTAATTCGCAAAGTCGGCGATGATCTGCCGTCCGGTCAGATTCTGGCTGAGACGCCTACGCAGAAGGGCATCCAGATGGAAGTGTTGCCCGAGGGCCGTTACTTCCGCAATCCATATGTCTGGGGCTGGAGAATTGGGCCGATTACCGATGTGCCGCCCGGTAAGGTGGGAGTGCTTGTCCGGCTGTATGGGCGGGACTTGGAATCCGGTCGGATTATTGCCGGGCCTGACACCAAAGGCATTGTGGCGGAAGTGCTCCGGCCCGGGAAATACCGCATCAACCGCTATGCGTACGATGTTCGTTTTTTCGACGCTACGGCCATCCGCGCCGGTTATGTCGGCGTTGTGACGTCTCAGGATGGGCGCGATCCGCTGAATGCGGATTTGCCTCCTGACGAGCGCAATTTGTTCCTGGTGCAGGAGGGGATGAAAGGGGTGTTGCCGACCGTTCTGGACCCCGGCACCTATTATCTGAATCCCTATTTGTTTAATGTCGTGGAGGTGAATCTTCAGAGCCAGCGGTTTGAAATGAGCGGCGAAGATGCCATCAGTTTCCTGACAATGGATGGTTTCACGGTGAATGTCGAGGGCACGTTGGAATTTGCCATTATGCGCGAGGCCGCCGCCTTGTTGACGCACCGGGTCGGCGATATGGAAGACGTGGTCAAGAAAGTCATACTGCCGCGCGCTCGCGGCTTCAGCCGGTTGGAAGGCAGTAAAAATCCGGCGATTGCTTATATCGTGGGTGAGACCCGGCAGAAGTTTCAAAATGTGCTGCAACAGGATTTACAGGAGCAGTGTCAGGAATGGGGTGTGGCGATTAAATCGGTGCTGATTCGTAATATCCTGCCGCCGGATCAGATAGCCGGCATCATCCGTGACCGGCAAATAGCGGTGGAGAATGCCTTGATGTATGCGCAGCAGATAGAGCAAGCGCGTTCCAAAGCTGAGTTGACCAGACAGGAAATGCTGGCGGAGCAGAACAAGGCAAAAGTGGTGGCGGAGACCGCGCGCATTCAAGCCGTTATTGAGGCGGAGCAAAATCAAACAGTGCGCATTGTGAATGCCCAGAAGGATTTGGAGGTGGCGCAATTGGAAAATGCCGCCGCCGATTTTCAAGTCGAGGCCATCTTGCGTGAGGCGCACGCCGAGCGCGACGTTATCAGCCTGCAAAACAAGGCTCAGGCTGATGTCTATGCCGATCAGGTGCGGGCCTTCGGCACGGGGTTGAATTTCGCACGCTATACTCTGTATAACAAAATTGCGCCAAGGATTGATTCGTTGTTGACCTCCGACAGTCCCGAAGGTTTGGGTGGAATTTTTAACGCGCTACTGCCGACGGCAGATAAGGAGTAAAAATCATGAAAAAACTTTTTCCCAGCGTTTTTATGATGGTGATAATGGTCGCATTGCTGTGGCTGGTCTGGCAGTGGGGATTCTGTCGGTTCTATGTTGAGCCGGGATATATGGCTGTGGTTACCGCCAAAACCGGCCAGCCGTTGGACCCGGGCCAGATTCTGGCGCGTCCGGACCAGAAAGGTGTGCGCGAGGATGTGCTCGGTGAAGGTCGGCACTTCCTGAATCCAGTGCTTTACGATGTGGAAATCGTGGCGATTGTGAACATCCCCGTCGGCAAAATCGGCATTGCCACTTCCAAGATCGGCACGGAGTTGCCGGAAGGCGAATTCCTGGCGGATGCCGGACAAAAAGGCATCCGGCGGCATGTGCTGGGGCCGGGCAAGTATCGTCTGAATCCCTACGGATATGTGATAGACATTATTAATGCCGTCAGCATTCCGGTCGGTTATGTAGGCGTACTGACTTCGCTCTCCGGCAAGCAGCCTGACGTGGGTGAGTTTGCCGGCGCCGGAGAGAAAGGTGTGCGCGCCGATGTGCTGCAACCGGGATTGTATTACGTCAATTCCCGTGAATACAAGGTGGATGTGCTGGAAGTGGGAGTTAATCAGGTGTCGTTGCTCGGAGCCGGCGGCCAGGTTATTACCAAGCGTCAAATTGTTACGAAGAGCAGGGCGACGGATGAACTGCAGCGCACTACCCTCATGGGACAGCAAGAACAGCGGCGTGTATATTTGGAAAAATCCGAGAGCCTGGCGGTGCCAGAGCAAAAAATGATGCGTGTCGCGCGTATCGCTAATATAATGGACACCGATGGCGCCATGAAGGGGGTAACTTTTGGCGAGAATGAGGCGCAGCCCGTGATTGATGATGACATGGCTACATTCGCTTTGAATCAAATGGTGGAATTCCCATCGCGCGACGGGTTTGACATCAGTCTGGATATGACGGTTGAGTTTGAGCTTTTGCCGGAAGCTCTGGCGGAAATTTACCGCAACTATGGCGATTTGCCGGCGGTGGTGGAAAAAATCATTCTCCCGCAGATTCTTTCCGTCTCGCGTCTGAAGGGATCCGCCTATGGCGCCAAGGATTTTGTAGTCGGAGAAGGCCGCGAAAAATTTCAGAAAGACCTTACCGAAACTCTGGCCGGCACGCTTAAGGAAAAGCGTATTGTTGTGCATAACGCCTTGATTCGGCATGTTGGTGTGCCTATGCAGATTCTTGATCCGATCCAGCAGGCCAGCATTGCCGCAGAACAGGATTTGACTAACCGGGAGATGCAGAATACCGCGCGCAAGCTGGCGGAGTTGAACACCGAACAGGCATTAATCGAACAACGTCGTGCCCAAGTGGCTCAGGAAACTGAGAAATTGAAAGCGGAGATCAAGGCTGACCAGGATAAACAAGTCGCCTTGACATTGGCTGAGGCCACACGCCGCACGGCGGAAATTGCGCAGCAAACCGCCGGCGTTCGTGCTGAGCGGAAGTTGAAAATAGGGCAGGCGGAAGCCGAGGTGATCAAATTGGTTGATGGCGAGAAAGCCAAAGGACAGATTATGAAGGTGCAGGCTTTCGGCGATGCCCGCGCCTATAGTCTGGCGGAGTTTGCCTCCGGATTGAATGATTGGATTCGCATCAACATCATTCATGCCGGCGACGGCACTTTGTGGACGGATTTAGAGAATGCGCGTCTGGGCGATTTGGGCGGCGCTGAAGTTCTTTCCACCCGCCGACCCGCAGTGGAGCGCTCCGCTGCGCCGGCGCCGCGTTCAGCGCCTACACCCAAAAGTAAGTAAGCCAAAAAACGTATGCAATCTGATCCGGATATATTCGCTCCCCGGCGGGAAAAGAAAGGCGACCCTAGTGCTTGGATGATTCAACGCGAGCGATTGGGGTTGGACTACCTGCCGCCGCCTGGGCGCGAAGCGGTTCCAGTGGGCGATGTTATTATGGGGTTTTGCCGTAAACTGGAAACTGGCACGGATTTTGCCGTTTTGCGCGAGATTCAGACTAATTGGGAAGACTTGGCCGGGCCGGGGCCGGCCAAGCATGTTTGGCCGGCGCGGCTGGAGCGCAAGACCTTGACGCTATGCGTGGAAAATTCCGTTTGGCTTTCAGAAATGGCGCGGGTGGAATCGCCGCGTTTATTGAAACGGCTGCATGCCCGTGTCGCGGGAGCCGCAAAGCTGGTGAAGAAAATACGCTTGCAGGTGGATGCCGCCATGGTGCGGGAGGGTATTCGCCACAAAGGGCATTAGCCAAAGAGACGCATGTCAGCCAAAGCACATACACATGAACGGCGTTGCTGTGTTACAATGCGCTGGCCAGACCCGCCACTGCGCGTGGCGTTGGTCGAGCCGGAAATTCCTCCTAATACAGGCAATATCGCCCGCCTTTGCGCGGCGGTCGGCTCGCCGTTACACCTTATTGGACCGTTGGGGTTTCGTCTCACCAGCGCTGCCGTGCGCCGGGCGGGGCTGGACTACTGGGATGCGGTGGAACTGGTCCGGCACGATCGGATAGAGGAATTTTTTGCCATCGTCCCACCGGAGCGCTGTCATTTTTTAAGTACCGGCGGTCAGGTGTCATATACCGCGGTAACTTATCAGTCGGGTGACGCTTTGGTTTTCGGCAGTGAAAGCCGCGGTTTGCCTGCGGATTTGCTTACTGCGCATCCTGACCGGGTGCGCGCTATCCCATTGCTGGCTGACAAGGTGCGTTCGCTGAATCTTGCCGTTGCCACCGGGATTGTCGTGTATGAGGCGTTGCGGCAGTTGCAGCGCGGCTAATATGGCCGTAATGCTCTGGGCTGCGCCACGATTTCGCTCCATAAAAACGCACGGCGCATGCCCGGGGCGGATTTCAAGGTCGCGGTTAATACATTAGGCGGGTTTTCAGCAAGCGGCCGTGGCTGCATCGCCGGCATGGCGGGCAGCGCGGCATTGCGCAGGAAGGCGCCGGCGTGTAAGCCTTGCATCACCAGCGCCGGTTGTGCATGCGCTTTTTTGGGAGCAGGTTTTCGAGCTACCCGGCGTGGCTTGGAGCGTCTGACGGCAGGCTCAGGAATAGGCGCTATAGGGATGGCGTCGGGCGCCGTCACCCGGTGGGGCGTCATGACTTTTTGTGGCCTTTGATGTACGTCGCTGACTTTCGATGGCACAGGGCGCGGCTGCGGCTGCGGTGTAGTCCGTGGCATGTCAGGCGCCGGGGCAGGCTTGGTTTCCGGCGCCACCCTTTCCAGCATCTCCGTCAGGAAATCATCGAGATCGCGATTTCCCGTATCGCCGGGGAGACCGGGCAGCGTTGGCGCTCCCGGCGTGGGCTGATCCTTTTTTACAGACCGCTGGAGCAACTGAATTACCGCCCAAATCAGGATGAATACCAGCCAGAACAAGCCTTCCAGTGACGACGCGGCCAGCGTTAGAATGGACGGGAGTATCGGCATAACCTCAAGTGTCTTCCTTGCGTATCGCCGGTTGCGCTTCACCTGAAATTGATTCGCGCATACCGGTATCCGCAATCAGATTTTGCATCCGCAGGTAATCCATTACGCCTAACTTGCCTTCGCGCAGAGCTTGTGCCAGAGCGCGTGGCACTTCCGCCTGGGCTTCCACAACCTTAGCCTGCATCTCCTGCACCCGCGCCCGCATTTCCTGTTCGGCGGCGCTGGCCATGGCGCGCCGGCCTTCCGCTTCGGCCTGACGTAATTTCTTGTCGGCTTCAGCCCGTTCCGTTTCCAGCAAAGCGCCGACGTTAGCGGCGTCGGCCACGCCGGCTACGCTGATATCGGCAATATCAATCGAGACAATTTCAAAGGCGGTTTGTGCGTCCAACCCGCTTTCCAGCACCTTGCGGCTGATAAAATCGGGGTTTTCCAGCACATTCTTATAAGAAGGCGCCGAACCGATGGCGCTGACAATCCCCTGCCCAACACGGGCAATGACGGTTTCCTCCGTTGCGCCGCCGACCACTTGTTCAATGTTCATGCGCACCGTGACGCGCACTTTGACCAACAGACGGATGCCGTCCTTAGCCACAGCGTCGAGCATACCAGTGGCGCTTTTGGTAGGGTCGGGACAGTCAATGACCTTGGGGTAAACACTCGTGCGTACTGCTTCAAATACATCCCGCCCGGCCAGGTCAATGGCGGCGGCGCGTTGGAAGGAAAGTGTGATATCCGCCTTGTCTGCGGCAATCAGGGCGTTGACTACGCTGCGCACATCGCCGCCGGCAAGGTAATGCGCTTCCAGCAGGTCAGTTTCAATGTTCAACCCAGCCTTCACCAGTTGGATGCGAGTATCAACGATCATTGCCGGCGGTACGCGCCGCAATTTCATTCCGACGAGCGAGGCCAGGGATACATGCGCGCCAGACATCAATGCGCGTATATAAACGCCGATGAAATAAAAGAAAATCGAGCCGAGGATAATCACCAATAATGCGGCGATAATCAGTATCAGGGTAATAAATGACATAACGATGCGCTCCTGTATGTGGTTTGGGGATGGCGTTTACGCTTCCAATTGATAGAGGCGCGACGCCATCCAGCATTAAATGGCAATATATGCTTCAGCCGACATCAAGGCAAGCGAAAATTACATAATGTGCACCGCTGACTTGACCATTAAGCAGTACGATGTTACGGTGTTGATCTAATATGGTTAGCGCAGCGGGTTGACAACGTGAATTCCCTCAATGGTGGCGCCGGTTTGCAGGTCTTCACTCCACAGTTCGTCGGCTTCGGCGCTCTCCGCCGCCGCTATGATCAGGGCGTCCCAAAACGACAAATGAAAGCGAATACTGAAATCAATACCCTTGGTCAGAATGGGTTTGGTGTTGTCAATGACATTCCATTGCATATAGTCTTCAATGATTTCGTTGGCGGTTGCCGCCGGAATTTTTTTGCGGATAAGATTGACATACAATTCCTGTAAGACTTGAATGCTGATGGCCGGCGGTGTTTGATCAAGCCAGAGTCCGCGCACCAGTTCCCGCGCTTTTTCATGACGTGCGCCGGCGTCTTTATCGTGGGCATAAACCAGAATGTTCGTGTCAACGAAAATTCCGCTCATGTGTCGCCTCCCGGCTTAAAGGGGTGCCGCCCAGATGCAATCCTGTATGAAGGCGCGCCAATGCGCGCCGTCGGGCGGCGGCAAATCCGCTGTTTCGATTTACAGCCTCTCTTAACTGCGCCGTCATCCATGCCGAGAGTGATTGCCCTCGATCCACAGCAATATGCTGCGCCTGGCGTAATAATTTTTCATCCATGCGTAATGTAACATTTTTCATTAAACTACCCTTTTTTTTGCACACAAATTGTGTAACACAAAAATAGTTGAAAGTCAACAGATAAAGCTTTGGAAAACCCTTGACAATCACTAGCTGGTTTTGCACAGTCTGTTAAAAGTCGGGGTTAATATTTATTCTGTGGGATTATGTTGGTTTTTTATCAATATGAAACGCACGAAATTCGGTTATCTTCCTCTGTATATCAAGCTGTATGATGATACCAGCGCGGAAATGCGCGAGCCCATGGAAGCCTACATGCGCTCTATCGTTCAGATGTTGCGGGGCGAGGGGTTTGATATCGTACTGGCTCCGGTTTGCCGCATTAAGAAAGAATTTGAACAGGCGATTGACGCCTTTATGGAGCAGGATGTCGCTGCGATTATCACACAGCATTTGGCCTATTCCCCCTCGCTTGAATCTATTAATGCGCTCAAGCGTGTTGGTGTGCCGATTATCGTCCTCAACACAACGCCGGACTACGATCTGATTGACCGGGCCGGCTATTACAATGGAATTAACAACAATCACGGCATCCATGGCGTTCAGGATATGTGCAATCTGCTGCGCAGGAACGGTGTGCAGTACTTTCTCTGTACCGGACATGTTTTACATAGCGCTGTCCTTGCCGAAGTAATGGGTAAATGCCGCGCCACCGTCGCGGCGCGCGCCTTTAAGCGCGCCAGAGTTGGCGCGGTAGGCAGTTCATTTCAGGGGATGGGTGATTTTCAAATTGAAGATGAGGAATATAAGCGCAGCATCGGGGCCAGCGTATTCCGGATGAGCGAGAAAGATATTGCTGAGTTCCTTCGCAAGGTGAGCGATGAGGAAATCAACGAGGAAATTGCGCTGGATCAACAAAAGTTTCACGTAAATATTAAAAACGCCGAGGCCTATCGTCTGGCAACAAAAGCGGGATTGGCAGTTCGGAAATGGGCGGACGCCATGCGTCTAAACGCCCTGACAATCAACTTCCTCAGTTTAGATAAATGCGGACTGCCCAAGATGCCCTTTGTGGAATGCAGCAAAAGCATGGTCCGCGGTTTGGGCTATGCCGGGGAAGGCGACGTGCTGACTGCTGGTCTGGTCGGCGCCCTGCGATCTGTATATAACGATACAACCTTTGTAGAAATGTTCTGTCCAGACTGGAAGGAAGACATCGTTCTCTTGAATCACATGGGCGAGGGGAACCCGGAACTGGCGTTATGGAAGCCTTCCTTGATTGACAAGCCCTTCAGCTACAACAGTTGCGGCGACACGGTTGCGCCGGCTTTCTGCTATCGCCCAGGCAAGGCGGTATGGGTAAATCTTGCCCCTTCAAAAGACGGCTTCTGCTTCATCGTGGCGGATGTGGAAATGATGGACAAAGGGCTTCAACTTGGCGCATATCGCGATTCTGTGCAAGGCTGGATGAAGCCGGGTGTGAAGTTGCCGGAATTTCTGAACGCTTATTCCGAGTTGGGCGGCACACATCATTCGGCGCTGGTTTACAATGCTGAGATACAGGACATCCTGGCCTTTGGCAAGATGATGAACTTTGAGGTTTGTGAAATTTAAGGAAATCTTTTACGAAAGGGCGAATGTTATGGCGGAAAAACTAAAAATTGGCGTGTTCGGCGCCCATCGCGGAATGAGTATGATGAATGTGCTGACAAAACATCCGCAGGCGACTTTGGTTGCCGTGTGCGATAAGCATCAGCCGGCTCTGGACAAAGCAAATAAACTGGCTAAAGAGAATCAATTGACAGTTGCACTATATCCGGATTTCGAGGATTTCTTCCGGCACGACATGGATGCCGTGGTGCTGGCAAACTACGCCAATGAACATGCCCCTTTTGCGATACGCCTGCTTAAAAGCGGCCGCCATGTGATGAGTGAAGTGCTTCCCTGTGAAACCATGGCGCAGGCAGTGGCGCTGATTGAGGCGGTTGAGGAAAGCGGCAAAGTATATGCTTACGCGGAAAACTACTGCTACATGTGGCATACTTTTGAAATGCGGTGGCGATTCGAGTCCGGAGAATTCGGCGAATTACAGTACGCCGAAGGCGAGTACATCCATGACCTTGCATCCATTTCTCCCCAGATTACATATGGCGATAGAAATCATTGGCGCAACAACATATGGTACCCGACGTTCTACTGCACACATTCTTTCGGCCCGTTGATGACCATCACCGGCCGCCGGCCGGTTCAAGTCACGGGCTTTACCACCCAACACAACGCCAAGGAGCGGCCAACCGGGTTCAAATCCGGTATTCGCCCGGGTATTGAGATAGTTGTTATGGACAATGGCGCTGTGGTGCGCAGCATTCACTGCGCATTGAAAAGAGAGCCGGGCAGTATTCACTACAGAGTTTTTGGCACAAAGGGCTGCATGGAAAGCGAACTGTTCAAGCCCAGTTATGCGCCCAAGGGACAAAAATCTGAAATTCACATATATCGGGAAGGCGAAAAGCTCTGTGTGGGCGAAAATGAATACTATGCGCCTGACCCAGCCTCCTTTTACGAAGGCGCCAGAGAGTTCACTTCGCACGGTGGCAGCGATTTCTACCCCACACATTTCTTCATACAGAAAATACTGGGGCATCCAGATGGGAACAAGTACTCCATTGATGTGTATGACGCTGTGGATATGGGGATCATTGGTATTCTGGCGCACCGTAGTATTCTGGCTGGGAATATTCCCATGCAAGTGCCTAATTTGCGCAACCCTGAGGAACGCGATGCATGGCGCCATGACAACAAGAGCACGAACCCTGAAATATCAAAAGGCGATGACCTCTTGCCTTGTGCGCCTGAAGGGAATTTCGAATATCCCGATAGCGTATATGACCACATTCGACAGCTGTGGCTGGAAGGAAAGCGAGCAGAGTAGCCGCAGCGGGCAAAGCTTGCGTTAGGTGATATCCGCCGTTATGCATTGCCGGCGGAATGCGGCCGGACTAATCCCGCGCAATTTTTGGAAAGTGTAGGAAAAATAGTAACGGTCGCAGAAGCCAGTGGCTTCGGCCACCTGCTTGATGCTGAGCTTGGAAAAGTGCAGCAGAAGGCAGGCATGGTCAATGCGCCGGATTTGCCCGTAAGTTTGCGGCGCTACCCCCATAGCCTGCCGAAAGTAGCGGCAGAAGGCGTTGGGATGCATCCGCATGCGTTCCGCCAACACGCGATTAGAGGCCGGTCGCCAATTCTGGCCTTCCCACCACTTGAGCAATTCCCATAGCCGTGGCGGATAGCGATCGGCGACAGGTAGCGCTTTATCCGGCAGGGACGAGAGCACGTGCCAACATAAATTCAAAGCCGTTGCAACGCAGCGCGCCTGACGGTCAGGGTCGGTGTCCGCGCCCCCCTGAGGATATACGCCGCGCATAGTCTCCACCAGCGACGGCGGCGCAGGGATTTGATACACCTTGTTCTGGACATGGGCGAATGGCAGGCCGATCGTGAAGTGTGTGTAATAATGCATCACCGGGTTTGCCAGTTCCTGTGAAAGCGTAGTGTTGGGTGCGACCAGGACAAAATGGGTTGGCTCCAGCATATGGCGCTTCCCGCCGGCATCCCGCAGGCAGGCACCGGTACGGTCATTCCAATAAAGCCGCCAGTATGGGCTGCTGAAATTCTGGGAGCGCCATCTCGGTGGCTGCAACAGCAAATGTTCACAACATAATAGCGTCAACTTGGGTGTGTACCCGATGTTGACAGGCCCCCAGAGCAGCGGTTTAAGCGGGGTTGGGTTCATGTTATTTTTACTAACAACTTGGTTAGTTTTATTAATTGCCGTATATCGCACTAAATAATAACTTGGAGCTGTTAGAATTCAAGTTTGTTTGTTTTTTGCGTTCTTCTTACCTTGGCGGTTCAATCCAATCCGGGGTTCCTTTTACTGGAATGAATTATATATGATCACTTTAGAAACCAAAACCTTCGCTTGGAAAATTGATGATGCCGGTTACACTCGCGCTTTTACCGCGGCGGGATCCGGTGAAAACCACTTGGACACTGCGGCTGCGCCGCAGCAGTTCTGCCGGTTGGCGCTGGATGGACGCGAAATCATGCCGGCTGGTACGGCCTTCCGGGGTGGGCAATTGATTGTGGATTTTCCGGGTGTTGGTTCGGTTAGTCTGGACACGGAAATCCGGGAGCGGTATCTGGTGTTGCGCGTGGCAGCGGCGCCAGACGGCTGTGACCGCCTGTTGTTTCTGGATGTGCCGTTGCGCCAGGGCGCGGCAGACGCCGACGACTTCGTTGCCTGTGCCTTGTCCCTGAACTTGCAGACGCGCGTGGATGCGTTGCCAGGCCCGCAAACGCGCCTGGCCGCCCAGTGTTATCAGAAGTTTGGCATAGTGGGCGCCGCGGTGGCGGTGGTGGGCTGCCCGTTTGCGCAGATGCGGGAAATTCTTAAGCAAATCGTCAATGCCGCGCCGGATTTGCCCAAATCGCCGCGGGGTGGACCGTGGGCTATGGATGCGCGCGAAAACTTTACTTCTTATCTTTTTGGCGTGGCGACGGAAGAGACGGTGGATGAGTGGATTGAGTTGTGCCGTGATTTTGGGATGGATCAGCTGCATTTTTGCGGACAGCAGGGGTTCCGTTATGGCGATTATCTGCCGGAACCCAAATCTTTTCCCCACGGCATGGCCGGGGCCCGTAAAGTTGTTGAGCGCCTCCACCAGGCCGGGATCATGGCAGGGTTGCATACCATGTCGTTCTCGATCCGCCAGAACACGCCCTATGTTGCGCCCATGCCGGACAAGCGCCTGGCACGGGAAGCGCCCTACACTTTGGCGGCGCCGCTGACCGCTACGGATAAAACCGTGCTGCTGGTGGAAAACACCGGCGGCTTGCCCGAGGAAATCGGCTATCATATCCGGCGCAGTATGACTCTGCAAGTTGACGATGAATTGATTGAGTTTACCCGGGTTAATCACCGGGCGCCTTTCGGTGTTGGCGGTTGCCGCCGGGGCGCTTGGGGCACCCGCGCTACGCCACACGCTGCTGGTACGGTAGCGCACCATCTCAAGGGTTGCTGGGGGATGTTTGCCCCTGACGGCGAGTCCACGCTCTTCAGTGAAATCGCCGGCAATATTGCCCATACGGTGAATGAATGTGGATTTGACATGATTTATCTCGATGGCTTGGACGGCATCCACATCCTGGATGGCGAGGAAGCTCGCTGGCATTACGGCGGCCGGTTTGCCTTTGAAGTCTTTCGGCAGTTGCGGCAGCCGGTGATAATGGAAATGGCGGCGTTCCTGCACCACCTCTGGTTCCTGCGTTCACGCATGGGCGCTTGGGATTATCCTGTCCGCGGCTATACGCCATTCATGGATCATCATGTGCGGTCCAATGCGCAATGCGCACGGATATTTTTACCGGCACACTTGGGCTGGTGGGCGCCGCGCACGGCCACAGCTTTGAATATGACCACCACCGATATCGAAAACATGGCCGGTCTGGCGTGTAAAAACGAGACCACGCATGTTGAGGATGTCGAATACTTGTGCGCCAAGGCCTTAGAATCGGGTGCGGGATTCTCTTTGCAGGGTATCACCCCGCAGACAGTGCAGCAAACACCTCTCTTGAAGCGGTTAGGGACGGTTTTTAAATGCTACTCGATTGCGCGTCAGGAAAAGCGGCATACAAAAACGATTATATCTTCAGCAACAGTGCGGCGTCATATAATCACTGGCCTGGATGACGGCTCGGATTCATGGCGGGTGCAGGCCGATGCTGCGCAGTCGGCGAAGATCCGTGTGGAAGCGCTCTGGTCGGTTGCGCCATTTGATGATGAGCGCGGCATTGTAGTTGCCGGTTTCGACGATACCTCTGAATTCAGTCCGGGCTGGGAAGTTACCCGTATTCTCAATAGCGGTAAAGAATATTCGTATCCCGGACTAGCCCCCGGCATAAAGTTATGGCTTGAGTTCCCTTATGATGCTGTGCCCGCCGGTGATGTGCGCGCCAGTGTGCGGCTGCGGGCCGAATGTAAAGGCGAAGGCCGGTTTCCCGTTTCATCGGCATCCGACCGCCTTTCGCTGTTCGACCATGGCGAGCGGATATATGAGGATCGTCCGGCGTCCTGGGGATGGGTAGGCAAGAAATTTACTCCGGAACTGGATTTGACCAAGTGCCCGGCCTTGGGACTCTGGGTGCATGGCGATGGCAGCGGCGCGGTCTTGAACGTCCAGTTTGCCGGGCTTGAGCATACCCAGATGCTGGAAGATCATTATGTGCCGCTGAATTTTACCGGATGGCGGTACGTGGAGTTGGTGGAGCCAGAATCCGATCGTTTTGAGCAATATGCCTGGCCATACGGACGGTGCGTGTATGATATTTACCGCGGCACGCTTCAATACGCCCAAGTCGCCGGCATCAATCTGTGGCTTAACCACGTGCCGTCCATCAGTGGCGCTGCCTGCCTGCTTTCGCAAATCCGCGCTCTGCCGCTGGTCCAGACCAAGTTTAGCCAGCCGGTGTTGATAATTAACGGGCGTAAGCTTGCCTTGCCTTTTGAATTGACCGCCGGCGATTGGTTGGAAATTGGCGTGGATGGAATGGCGACCGCATTTGCGCCGGATGGCCGGGAAATCCAGTCCGCGCCGATACCTGGTGGACCGATCAAACTGGCGGCAGGCGTGAACGAATTAGCGTTTCAGGCGCAAGCGGCGTCCGGCCGGCGCCGGGCACGGGTGTCGGTGATTTGCGGTGGGATGAACCACGGATAAACACGGATGGACACGGATGACGAGGGGATAATTAGCCACAAGATGCATAAAAAAGGCACAAAGGGAAACCGCAGACACGCAGGTGGACGCAGATGATCTATCAGATCGGACCGATCAGTCCGATCCGTCTGATCTGCCGCGCATCTGCGACAAACTTGCCAACTGCCGCAGTTTTAGGAAGAATTAGCCACAAAAAACGCTTGACAGCGGCGTTAGTCTTACTACCATGTGGTAACACTGGTAACACTTGCTGGTATGCCTATGAAACGCGCCCAAGATTATTTATATGCGCAAACATTGGAGCGTATTCGTGGGAAAATCCAACGGGGCGAATTCCTGCCGGGCGATTGCCTGCCTTCCATCGCGGAAATTCAACAGAATTTCAACGTCAGCCGCAATACTGCGATCCGCGTCATTAATGAATTGCAGCGCGAGGGCTTGGCTGTCAAGCGGAAGGGGAAAGGCACCTTTCTACGGAAGGTCATCACGTCCGCCTCCTTTAATGTTCCCCAGTATGCCCCGCCGGCTATCCAGCGCGTTTTGTTTTTATCGGAATCGCCGGCGGTGATGAATTGCGCCTTTCCCCGGCGGATTTTGGAATCGGTCATGGCGCGGGTTGCCTCGCTGAAGATGGATTTCAGAATGGAACATTGGTATGCCGCCCCGGCCGCCAAACGGGCCTACATGCTCCCGGTTGAACCAGCTCCCGGCGAAGGCGCGATTATATATTATACTGGAGATTTGAATCTCCTTTTATTACAGGACATGCTGGAAAAAGGTTGTCCGTGTGTGCTGGTGGATGGGGTTTTTCCGGACTGCGGCAGCGTCTTGACCGATAACGATTATGGCCTGACGCTGTTGGTAAACCATCTTTATGAACTAGGGCATCGCCATGTCGCCTTCGCGGGACGTTTCACGTCGCCGGGGTGCGTTTTTAACGCGACCGAGCGGATGGAGGCGTTTGTCCGGGCAACGGCAAGTCGCGGCATGCGTGGCGATGTGCTGGCGGAAACCACCTTTTTCGACCTGCTTCGGACGCTGCGGGCTACAAGACGGCCTTCTGCGCTCATTTTTTCCCAGGATATCGGCGCGATCAATGCTTGGCGTTTCCTGACAAGCCACGGGATACGCGTCCCGGAGGATATCAGCCTGTGCGGTTTTGACGATTATATTGCCGGAGGACGGCCGACGGAACACTTGACGACCGTCCGGGTAGATGCCGATGGGTTGGGGCGGGCGGCCGTAGATTTACTGGCGGAAATGCCGGCGGCCGGCGCGAGCATGTTGTATTGGCGCCGCGTGAAACCCCAGTTGATTGTGCGTGAAAGCGTAGCGTCGTGTTAATTAACAAAGTAGGTTTTTATGTCAAAACAAAAGATTAAACTCAAGCCGACATGGGAATGGCAGGCGCGTTGGACTAGTTATTGGTATGGCGATCAGGAACTCTTCGAATTCACGCCGCGCGATTTCGACCGCCGGGCGGCAGCATTTGTTCGCGGCAGGGCGAATATGCCGTAATCGAATTGCCGGCGCGCAGCATCCGTTGTTATGGAATGATTGTGGTAGAGCGGTAAGGACATATAACCTGAAATGAAAGCCAGAGGAGGAAGCGCATGCGCAAAATAACTTCGATGTTATTGGTTGTGTGCGCCGGTATAACGCTGACTGGGTACGGCCTTGAGGTTGGGCGGATTGCGGTTCCGCCGAGTTTGGACGGAAATTTGGACGAGGACTGCTGGCAGCATGTCGCCGCCATCACCAATTTTATGGTGGAAAGGGACTCTGGGGCGGCTCCGGATGGAGGTGGTACCTGGGCGAAAATCGCCTATGATGACGCTTACTTTTACCTGGCGTTTTCATGCCCGCATCCGTATCCGCAAATGATGAAAACCGAAGATGAGGGTGTTGCCTACAAGGTTCATTATGATGAACACGTGGAGCTGGCAGTTTCCCCGGACCCGATGAGTCAGCGGATGTTCAGGGCTCAAATTAATCCCCGGGCAATCGTGCAGATCATCGAATACAATAAGTTCGGCAAGACCGATTGGGATTATGGTGATTTTTGCCGCGCCGCTACCGCGATTACTTCAAACGGATGGAACTTGGAAATGTCCATTCCTTGGCAGCGCATCTGTGACAAAAAGGAATTCCAGCCGGACACACTGGCGCTCAATCTTTCCCGGTCGTTACAGTCGAACAAGGTGGATCAATGCGGAGTTTTTGTCGGCTACGAGCTCCATAAAAAATCATTAAGTCTCGCCAAGCCCAAAAACAACCTGTCTAAATATGATTATGACCTGATTTCGGTGAAGTTCAAGGATGCGCCGCCGACGATGGTTACACCGTTTATTGTGGCGATTATTCAGGCCAATGTGACAGATTACGCGTATCGGGATGGAAAATGCCAATATGGTGTGGACTTCCGGCTGGAGGGATTCGCCCGGGAGAGCGGGAAAGTTCTGGTTTATGTGGACGACCCGATGGCGCCGACGACTGGGGTGGAGCCAGCTTTAAGTGTGATGCAGGGTCCAGCGGTCAGCCCCGTTCTGTCCGCGTTTGTGGAATGCCGCTCGTTCACGCCCCGTGATCTTAAACTGCGCGTCACGGATGAGCAGGGCGAGACGATCGCAGAACGCGTGCTGCCATCGCCGGAAATTTTCGACGTTTTTAAAGTTCGGCTGGATCGCAATTATTATACTTCCGAGAAAGTTGTAAATGTGCTCTACGAATGTCGGCTTCCCGCGGAATTGGCGGGCAAGGCGGAATTGCGGGCGCTGCTGAATGGCGCCAGCCAGTCAGCCGCGAACATTGCCGGTCTGGCGAGTGTCGGCGCGCTGTCGGTGGATATTACCGCGTTGCCGGTGGGCACAAATCACGCGCGGGTAGTTGGTGAATTTGCCGGGCAACTGGTATATGACCAGACCTTTGATTTAGTTAAATGCGAACCATCCAGGACGGTGGAAGTGAAAATTGATCTCGGGCCCCGCTGCCTGATGGTCAATGGCGAGTCGTTTTTCCCATTTGGCGTGGCGTATAGCATAGATGGGGGGGATTTACAGGTACTGGCGGAACATGGTGTCAACACCGTGGTATCCTGGTTTGTTACCAAGTCCCAGTCCGCGGAAGGCTACCGGGATAATCTGGAGGGGGCTGTCGAATTCATCAAAAAGGCAGCCAAGCATAATATCTATGTTATAGCGAATTTGGACAATCTGGGGACTTCCGCCGCGGGGTTGCCTGGTCTGATGGAGTGTTTTCCGGAGGATAAACAGGAACTTATAGCCAAGCAGGCGGAAAGTATGACGGTGCAGAGGATGAAAGGCGCGTTTGCGATGGGTGACTCGCTCTGGAGTAATTTGCCCCGTGCCCATAAGAACCAGCTTTTCGAGGAATTATATCAAAAATCCGCGCCTTATTATAAACTCGCGGTCGAGGAGCTTCGGCAATATCCCAATGTAATTGGATATTTTTTCTATGACGAACCGCCCTTGAGTGAGTTCGACATGAACATTCAGGGTAAAAAACTATATCATCTCATTAAAGCGGCCGATGGATATCGCACTGCTTGGATAGTTTATACCTCTATCCCGGCAGGCGCGGGCGCGACTGATTGGATGGACTGCTTGGGTACGGATCCATATTGGGCGCCTCCTGTGAACAACCCCGGGAGGATTGACCGATACAACGTGAATTTTGTCAGCCACATCACTGCCTACACCAAACAGCGAGCGGATAACGCCAATTGCATGTGCTGGACCGTTCCCGTGCTCGAAAACTGGAGCATGACTTACAAGCGGTTGCTTACACCGGAAGAATTCCGCTGCCAAAGTTATCTGGCGCTGATCCATGGCGCCAAGGGGCTGATTTATTTTGTTTATCCGGCGGGAACTACGCAGGCCATGGAGTCGCTGCTGCGTGTTAGCCGCGAGGTCAAGGCGTTGACGCCTTGGTTGTTGACCCGGGATATTCCGCAAACCCCAACTGGGATCGCTGTGCCGGTGCAATATTCGATTCGGGTTAACGAGCATGGTGAATATCTGGCGTTGGCGGCCAACAGCCGCCCATGGCCGGTCCGGTTCGTCATGGGGTTGCCGCAAGCCATGCTTGCCGATAAGGATGCCGTCCGGGAATTCTTTGGCGGGGAATCGGTGAAAGTCGAAAATGGCGCGTTTGCGGATGACTTGCCGCCCTTTGCGGCGAAAGTCTATGCGCTGGGTAAAAGTAAAAACGATGCGGCATTAATGGAGATCAAGGTTGATCTTCAGGTCACGGAATTGAAAGACGGATGGGAGCCGGAAATTGTTCATACGACGGACGGTCGGCCTGGCAAGCGCAACATCCTTCCCAATCCCAGTTTTGAAGAAGCCAGCATCCCCGGTGTGCCGGATTATTATTTTTGTGGACGTAAAGATCCTTATCCCGCCTGGGGGAGTCCGGAATCTCCATGGACGCTGGATGATCAGGAGGCTTGCCATGGGAAACGATCCCTGCGAATCCACGTTGATAAACTGTTGCCGGAACGCAACTTTTTTTACGTGGCGCAGTTTATCGCGCCGAAACATCGCACAGCCGTCAAATACATGTTTTCAGTTTATATGCGGGCCGACCGCGACGATACGCCTGTGATTTTTGCATATAAAGGTGTAAGCTATAGGACCTTTAAAGTCGGCCGGGAGTGGAAACGTTATAACTGTCTGATAACTGTGCCGCCCAATGCGCCGTTCTATACCTTCTGGTTGCTGCGTCCGACATCCGAAAATTCCACTATTTGGGTTGATGCGGCGCAAATGGAGATAGGCGAAAATATGACCGAATTTGAGGAGTAAGCGGTGGGAGGCGAGGCGGGTCATTATGCCAAAAGCCATGACAATCATTCTGCTGTTGTGTGCATGCATGTCGGTATCAGCGTCGAACGCGAATTTGATCCGCGATCCCGGGGCGGAAAATCCTGTCTCCATTGAGCATTATCCAGATGCCGACAACCTGACCGCGCGTTGTCCGGGCGGATTCTATGCTCCGGGATGGGGTGTTTATAATGGCGGATGTTCCATGGTGTGGGGCATTGATTCCGCCGAACCGCGTTCCGGTGATAATGCTGTGTTTATGCGGATACTTCGGCCGGTTGCATACCAAGGCAGATATATGTATTCCGGCGCCTTGCTGCTCGGAGAGGGGGACGGTTACACCGGCGAAAACGCCTTGGAGCTGACCCCTTCGACACGTTATAAATTTACCGTTTGGCTCAAGACATCGGCGCCGCATACGGTGAAGGTTTACCTGTCTGGATACTTGCGGCGCCGCGGCAAGCACAAGCGGTGCGTTTTGCCGCTGGCGTCTTTGTTGGTGGATGGAAAGATGTCGCCCGTGGAAAACGGAATGAGCATCATCATGGCAGATGACCGGTGGCGGCGGGTCGAAGGTGTTTTTAAAAGCGATGAATCGTTGGAAACCGCCAATATATATTTTGGTTTTGTACGATCATTCGAGCGGCTTGAGGACTTTCAAAGCGTCACCTTGTTTATGGACGATGCGGAGGTTACGGCGCAATGATCTGAATTGGGCAGATATGTCTGGCAGTGGAGCGTATGAATCAAGTCTTACAGTTAAAGCGGGGGTGTTGAACTAACAAAATAAAGGAGAAGGCACGGTAATCTGTTGTTGCTTGACTATGAGCAAAAATGTGTTCGCTATATGTATAAACTATTCGCTCCGAGTCTCCGGAAAGTCGGGGCAAGATCATTTGGAGGAGATTAGCTATGTTGAAAAGCATCCGAATATCAATGTTTCTGGCCTGTGCCGTCTGGCTGTGGTCCGCTGCCAGCGCCCCGGCGTTGACTTGGTTCGTTGCCACTAATGGCGATGATGTCGCTCACAACGGTACGGGAGGATGGGATCAGGCATTTGCCACCATCAGCAAGGCTTTGGCTAGTTCCGCCGCCGGCGCGGAAATTCTGGTGTCCAACGGTATCTATAACCTGAGCGCGCCGATCACTGTGGGCGACCGTCGGATCATCGGATTCAGCGGCAACCCTGCCGATACACGCGTGGATGGCGGCGGGATCGTGCAGTGTTTTATGTTGAATCATACGAATTCGTTTGTGGCAGGATTCACCATAACCAACGGCGTAGCTACCGCGGCTAACATTGGCGGCGGCGGTGTTGGGATTAATGCGGGCGGCACTGTTTCCAATTGCTGGATTATGGGGAACACTGGGACTTCGACTAACGCACCCAATGTGCATGGCGGCGGTGGCGTGTTGCTTTTTGCCGGGGGCGGGAAGGTGTTGAATTGCCGGATTATCGGCAATACATCATCCAACGCGGGTGGCGGATTATTTGCGCGCATCGCATCTGTTGTAGTTGTGCGCGATTGTATTGTTTCCAACAATTTTGCCTTAAATTATGGCGGTGGTGTGGGTTTGTATGCTTCGCCGAACGCAACTATGGAGCGATGTGAGATTGTTGACAACACCGCTAATGATTATGCCGGTGGTGTTTATCATAGCGGCGGACTTATGGACGGTTGCCGCATACTAGGCAATACGGCGTTGACCAATGGCGGCGGAATGTACTTGTCAGACGCCAATTCCCTTGTGCGCAATTGCCTGATTGCCGGAAATCAGGTGACCTGCGGGCCTACTAACATTCATCTTGGCGGCGGCGGCGTGAGTATTTACAACGACGGGCATTTGGTGAATTGCACTATTGTGAGCAACACCGCCAACACCAATACCGGTGGAATCCTTTATTACTCGCAGGTAACCGGCAAATTCGCGTCGGTTTCGAATACGATTGTATATGCGAACCTGGAAAATGACAAGATTTCAAACTGGCGCGCCCCAAGACTAAATAGTATAGCGTATTATCATTCCTGCCTGACGCCGACAAATGGACTGTCGCCTGCCAGCGCTAATAATATCGCCGCTGACCCGCTCTTTGTTGATCCGGACCATGGCAATTACCGGCTGCGCTCCGGTTCGCCATGCGTGAATTCAGGCGCGCCACAAGATTGGATGTCCGGGGCGCTGGATTTGGACGGACGTCCGCGCCTAGATCGGTTTTCCCGCCGGGTGGACATGGGCTGTTACGAATATATCTTCCATGGCTCGCTGTTCAGCGTCAAATGATGTCCGATGGCGCGGCAGCGGTCTGTTTCGCGATAATCGTTGACGCATTTGCCGCCTTGCGCTAGCATCAGGATGTGCGCGAGGGTGGTGAGCGCGGGCGGGCGCAGGCCCGCCTTAGGGGAGGATTGGTTGTGAACACTACGGTTAGCCAGCATAGACCGACGGATGCTTTATCCTTGGATGCGGCGGAAATGGCGCGGCGTTTCCGGCAGCATAAGGATATCCGGCTGGTGTTTCTCTTTGGCTCTCGTGTCACTGGGCGTTCCCGGAAAGACAGCGACATTGATATCGCCTTTTGGTTGGATCCGTGGCCCGGCGCCTCGGATTTCAACTTGATCGGACGGCTGGTGAATGCCTGCGCCGGAATATTTCCCTCGCATTTAATAGATGTGGTGATCTTGAACGAGGCCTCATCTGTTTTACGGTTACGGGTTGTGCAAACTGGTCGTTTGCTCTATGAACGCGTGCCCGGCGACCGCAAACGGTTTGCAATGCAAACCGCAAAGGACTCGCAGGATGGGGAATATCGCCGCAAGCTGGCTTATAATTGGCGGCTGGAGCGTATAAAGAAAGGTGGCCAACATGGTAGATCGGGAGATATTCTTGCGGCGGCTCGAAGCGTTGCGCGGTTATTTGGGCAAACTGGAACCGTTCAAAAACCTGACGCTTGATGAATTCGTAGCCCAACCTGCCATTCACGACTTGGCGGAACGTTACCTGCACCTGATGATGGAATGTGTCTTGGACTTGGGTAATCACTATCTGGCTGACCAGGAATTAGGGATTGCGGAAACTAATCGGGACATATTTTTATTGCTTCAACAAGCCGGTGAATTGGATAAAGATATGGCGGAGAAATTGATGCGCTGGGCTGGCTTCCGTAATATTCTGGCGCATGAATATCTGGCATTCAATCATGCCATATCGTGGAAAGCCATCCAGTCGGACCTGCCAGTGGTGGTCAGGTTTTTTGATTGGGCGGCGTCAAAGATTTAGTGTTGCAGTAAAATTTCAGCCGGCGGACACCCCTGAAAACGGTAAACCCGTTTTTAGGTTTTTTCTTGCAGGACAGCGCATCATTCGGATATAAAGACATAATCTTAACAACCGCTAGGGGGTAAAATCCTATGCGCCATATATCCATTGTTATTGTCCTTCTCTGCGCCATATCAGTTTGCTTCGCTCAGCAACCGACGGCGCAACCTGCTGATGTGCTTTGGCAAAACGCCTGTTTGGAATATGAAGCCAAACGTTATACTCAAGCTCAGCCATTATTTGAAGAGTTCCAGCGTCGGCATCTGCACGACTCCAGGCTTAAAGAAGCCTACGTATATACTTTGCTGTGCATTTATCATTCAGGGCGCAAAGCACAATCAGTCGTGGATTTAAACCGATTTGCCAAGTCTGAAATAATGCAAAAGCAACGGAGCAAAGCCTTGCGGGCAGCATTGGATATGTTAGCAATACATTACCGCCAGGATAAAAAACCTGTTGAATGGCGCAAGGCCGTCGGCCGGTTATACAAAGCATTCCCGGAAGATGCAGTTACAATACGCGAAATGCGTTTATTGGCACAACAGGCGTTGGAAGACACCAACTGGGCTGATGCAATCCAGGCTTTCACAATGATTGAAAAGCATCTTAATCCGGAAGACATCAATGGATTACAACTGGCACAAACAATGAATTCCACGACAGGTGGCGCGGACGTGATTCTGCGCATGGCCAACAAACACATGGAATCTGACGCAACTTCCACGGCAATGCGTTTATACAACGAAGCGTTGAAACGCCAACCAACTAAAGATGAACGAATGGAAATTCAGACTAAACTGGGCTGGTGTTTATATACACAAAACAAGTATGCCGAAGCAGAAAAACTTTGGTTGCAGGTTGTAGCCGACGGTGACTCTGGACATCCATGGCGCGGACGTAGCCGCTGGCACTTGATTGCGCTTAATGCCGGCCCACACAGCAACACTACTAAGGCCATGGAACTATGCGAAATCCAGGCCAAAGAATTTGAAGGCGCCTTTATGGGCCAGCAAGCCATGTTTGCCCGTGCTTGGTTGTTGAAAATCAACCGGAGATGGGTGGAGGCCAAAAGCGCATTTGAGGCGCTGATCGCCGCTTATCCCCACAAGGCAGATAGTCCGCCCATCAAGGCTTATATCGAAGAATGTAATAACGCTATAGCGAAAAAATAATCCATGCCACCAAGACATATATACAGATTGCTCATTTGTAGAGGATACATAAGCCGGTTGTTTTGGACTGTCCTATGCGCTGGTTCTTTATCCGCCGCAACCACGGACGTTTCAGACGTCGAGAATAAGCCAGGATTGCAAGATGTGGTTTACTCGCTGGGAAAACAAATAAGCATAGCCGCCGAACTCGGCCCAACGCCAGAAGCGGCCGAAGGCTTGCGCAATGCGCGTGCGAAGGTTCTGGCATTCACTCGGGAAAACGCCGGAGGGCGCCTGACCAAGTCTGACTGGGCATTGCCTTTTAGCACATGTTATGAGTGGTCTTTGTCTTACGAATTATTTACATACAAACAGGCTGAAGAAGCCATCAAAGAAGCCATCCGGATACTGAAAGAGATTCCGCTTGCTGCCAGTAAACACCCGGAGAATCCGCATAATACGGAAAATATTAATCTGGCGGCATATGTCGCCAGTGGGATCGTCTCTCTGTATGTTGATTGCTGGATGGAAGCCAACGCCCCGGAATGTGTGAAGTTGCTGGATGAGGTGGAAGATTGGGTGTTGAGTCTATCCGATGAAGCGCGTATGGAATGGTACTTAAGCATGATGTATACCCAAGGCAACCTATTGTTTAAAGAAGATCAATTTGATCTTCCGGCGCGTGAATGGCTATGGCAAAGCCGCCAGAAACGTATGCGGACGTATATTGAATATGAACAGTTACATTTAATTGCGCGCACCCGTATTATCTCACATTGGAGCAGAGCGCTTTATTTTGCTGGCGATAATAACGGCGCCGCTGAACGTCTTATGACTTGGTGGTGGGGAAAATATGCGGAACAACTGGACGATCCAGAGTTTTTCGCGCAATACATGCGTGTATTATTGTTTGAGGCAGGGGATTGGGAACGCGCGGGGGAACTGCTTGAACGCGCCAACGTGTTGAGTGAGAAATGGACGGATCCAACGCCGCGCGCCTCATACGAGAAAACCGCCAATTTATACTACAAAAACATCTTTTTTCTTGACTACGAGCTGCGCCGGACACGTGGCATAGACATGAATGAGCGGCGGGAAAAACGCAAGGGCAATTTAAAATAAGGAGTGGACATCTCCGGGTTACGGCCTATAATACACAGCAGTTATGGCTTCTAGATTCATAACGGTTATATTGTACTTGTTGGTTGGCGCATCCGTTGCTTCCGCGCAATACCAAAGGTCTGTAACATTGTCGCCATCACAACCCATTGATTCGTGGCCGGTAACCCTGAGCCCGGATGAATCGGCCTCCTACAGTATAAATATTGTGGACAGCGCCTCATACGTTCTGGCGCAATCTGATTTTTTCAAGAATTTTAGCAATCCTGATTTTCTTTGGTCAGGCGGTGGGAGCGGTCGCAATTTTGCATTTTACATTGCAAACGCCAATTGGGTGTCAGGAGAAGCGTCAGCGAAAGTTGAATGTGCATGGCGTCCGGTTGGCGGGCCTGGTCCCGGGCCGCCACCGCCTTGGATATACGGAGAGGCAGATAGTAAGGCAACAGCCTTGCCGGCTGAGTTTATCGTAGAGCCCAAGCGTCCTGTTCCGGCTGTAGTCCGATTGGCGGGGAGTGCGAGATGCGATCTTTATTGAAAAAGGATGAACAGGACACTAGAGACATCAAAGCTAACTGGAGCGTTGGCTCTCCAGCGTATTTTAAAGGAACAAACCAGAACGTATCCCGTGTCTATGTCACCTCCCAGCAAGCGTGCCTGCGCAATGTGGAGGCCTTTTGCGCCAAAGTCGGGAAATCGGCGCAAGCGCCGGCCAAATTTGTTAAAATCAGCCATCTTGAATATCGCTTCGGACAGGGTAACTGGTCTGGGGTGCCCAATCCGCTTTATGTTCCCGTCGGCAGCAATGTGCATTTTCGGGCCCTTCCGGAGCCTGCGCCCGACTGGCCATCTGGCAAACCGACTTGGGCCGGTGCGACTGCTGGTACTGGCGGGACAGCAGTAGCGGTGTTTCATCAGCCCGGCAGCAATACGGTGCTGGCCGAATGTGGGAACACAGTAACGGCCCGAGTGACGGCACTGAAGGTGGATATTCAACAGACAGAGCAATATGTCTGCCAGCAGGCAAGCAATCAGGTGTTGAATTTAACCCGGGATAGTTTTTGGAGTACCGGTACAGTCAACTGGCATAGCCAACCGACCGGCATTTCCGGGACTGGGACCAACATTACGTTCAACCCCAGCAGTTTAGCTCCGACAACTTATACAGTTGTCGCATCCGCCTCCCTGAACACCAATTGCTTTGATACATGTACGGTGACTGTCATTAAAGTGGAGGTGGTTTCCGTTGATGCAACCAGCGACATTGGACCGACAAAAATCAACTACCGAGTCATCCCGTCCGGTGTATCTATTCCATCGGTTACGTTTACAGCACCAGGAATGACGGAGACGAGAGCCAATGTCAATGGTGATTTCTTCTTCACCTATAACCAGAGTGATCTTTCTTACGGCAGTAGCGAAATCACTTTGTCGTATTTGGGTTGTGAAACGATTGTTACAGTCAACAAGGAGGGCGTTGGGAAAGGACCAGCCGAGGAAATAATAATTGCAACGATTCCAGTAGGTCCCGGATGGGTACATTGGCCGATATCTCACCGATTGACTGAAGGTTATGCTCGAATTACATATTCTGCTCCAGTTCTGCCTGATAGCTATACGCTACATGCTGGCGGCAGTCATGTAACACTTGAGGCGGATTCCTCCGTGACGATCAACTGGGCCCATGAAAAGCATCGATATCATGACGATAATGGCACCTATAATGAGCAGGCCATGACGTTGTATACAGGCGGGCCCACATTACCGCCAACCACGGCATATCGGAAATTCTATGATTCGACTGATGACCGATTCTTTATTCCAGGCAAAAATCTGGAAGGAATCGCTCAAATGGAATCCGTCTCTCTGGATGGCATTCTTCCTTTGAATTTAGCCAATGAGAATATTGATCAGGAGCTTGAATAATAATGAAACAAAACATTTTTAAAATGCTTTCCATACTCCTTCTCTCATCCCCCGGTTTAGCGTTATCTGTTCATGCCGAGGGTACAAACAGGGTGGTTGCCACTTTGAATGGCGAAATGCTGAAGTCGGAAAAGCTTCCCAGCGAAACTGGGCGGATGCATGTAGCGGCAACATCTCCAAAGTTGGATGAGCTTGAAAAACGAGATGTCGCAGCGCTGATGGACTGGGTTCTGGAAAAACGCAAAGAAGAAGCGATCAAGACATATGGCATCACTGTTTCGGATGATGAGCTACATAAGAAAGTTCGCGATATTCTGAAGGATAAAAGCGATTACGTGGAGAAGACAAACAAAACCTTGGCTCGTCTGCCAAAAGCCTTGAGAGACGCAGGGGCAAAGCCTGACCAAGCTGATAAGATATTTGATGAACAACTCAAAGGCTACATGCCTTATGGACTGTGGAAGCAACATTTAGCGGCCAATTACACCGACGAAGAGATCGCGAGATTCGAGAAACACAAACCGTTAGCAGAAGAAGATCTTAAAACGGTTGAAGCTCCAGTTCGGAAGATGTTGCTTGATCGGAAACTGATGGACAAAATCGCCGAAATGACTACCCCATCGACAAATCGAGAAACGGCATGGCGGTCATGGTGCTCACAACAAATCACGTCAGCCGATGTTGTCATTCATGACGATGAACTTAAGCGCGGCTATGAGCGGGCGGTGAAGGCCTTGGAGTTAGAAAAGAAGAGAGAATAGGGGTCAGTCAAGTTTTTTTGGAGAATAGGGAGGAGAATAGGGGTCAGTCAAGTTTTTTTGTGATTTTGCTTGGCATAATGGATGAAGGATGAAGGATGAAGCAGGAAACAGCAACCTAAAAATCCGTGCCTATCAGGTGCATCCGGTTGCTACTGCTCGTACGTGGTTCTTTCCCCGCGCATCTGCGACAAACTTGCCAACTACCGCAGTTTTAGGTTGCATGGGGATTCAGCCGGCGCGTCCGTGGCGTTCCAATGCGGATTGAACTATCAGGCAGAGCATCTGGCGATACCCGTCGTTGGGGTCAGCGGTCGGATGATAAAGCGCATAAATCTGGGGGCTCCAGCTTTTAAGCGGCTTCAGCCCCGGGATGCCATTGACTTCTATGATTTTCAAATCATCGTTGGCATCCACGCGCATATCAATCCGCACGTGGTCATAACAGTCCAAAGCATCTACCGCCGTCTTAGCCAGACGCCGGGCTTCATCAGCGTGCTCAATCGGGATGCTTATTTTTGTGACACCGACTCCGCGCAGGTCGCTGCGTAAAATCCGGTATTTGCCGTAGAGCGACGGATTCACTGAAACCATGCCGGGTAAAATCTCCTGCCGTTCACCGCTGCCCAGCGCCAGCACGGTATATTCCTGGCCGGGCAGGTATTCTTCGACCAGCGCCGCTTGCTTAAAGTTATCGTGAATGTATTTCACCTGGCGCTCCAGCTCCTCCGGTGAATGGACTACACTCGCATCGCTGATGCCCACCGAGCGGGATTCCGCGCAGGGCTTGACAAAGGCCGGATAGGTGAATTCAGGCATGGGCGCGCCGATCTTTACTTGCTTGTTGGCAGGCACGTAAACGCCATGTTCCAGCAGAATGCGGTGCGTGGTGGCTTTATCTATCAGGTTCTTCATGGTCTGTGCGCTGGGGCCGATATAAGGCACGCCACGCTCATCTAATAAGTCGGCTACCCATACATCACCGGCCTCGCTCAGGCCGATTATGTCCGCGCGTGGTGTTATGTAATACAGGGCGGACCAGACAATGTCATAATTGCGCGCCGCCAAGGCCTTATCAAAGTCTGCCGGTGTTTCTATCCAGGCGATTGTCGTGTCGAAACCACCGGCGTTCAAGGCATCACGCATACATTCCGTCACGCGCATATCGCCCCAACCTTGAGCATCGCCGCCTGGTCCGGTAATCAATAAAACGTTTTTCATAATGTTATCCTTCAAATACAAACAACTCGGGGTCGTGGTGATAGTTTTGCAGCGCGTCGGCTGTAGCTTGAGAAATTGGCGCCAGTATCCGGCTGATATTCATGATTTTTTGCTCGGTGAAAATGTTTTTAGTCAGCACGGACACTTTTATGCGCGGCTTAATTTGGGCTTTGCCGCTGCCCGGTCCCGTCAGGCACGCACTCATGGCGCTGTTGGGGTTCAGGATAGTCACAGGCGCTTGGATGTGGCGTGCTAAACTCTGCTCAAAGGGTTTTCGACTGTAGCCGAAGTGGGTGCAGCATAGCGCCGCCGCCACCGGTTGCCGACGGTCGGGCAGGCGCGCGGCAGCTTGGCTGACACAATCCTCAATCATATCGGTTGCCGGCGGCTGCTCCGGTCCGTTTTCAATTTCGCCGGCCAGGCGGTAGCATGATTGGCAGACAATCCGCCGGGAATCCATACCGCGTGCAATCAATCGCTTAAAATGTGTGTTAGCTTCGATAGTGGTTGGGGTGCCGAATATGATTACTTGTCCGGCAGGCGTGGTTTGCAGATAATCCTGAATCATCTCAACGCCGAAGTCAACGATATCCACGACCGGGATAGCGACCTTGCGGCTGAAAGGCGTGTTTTCATACAGCACCGACAGCGTATTGCAGGCAATCAGGATGGCGTCGGGATTCAGTTGTTGCATGCCTTCCAAGGCGCAGTTGAATGCGCGAGTTTTTTCCGCCATGTTTGGCAGCATGTCGTATCCCCGGAGGGGGTCCGGACGGGCATCAAAGTAAATGAGATCCGCCGCTTCGAAATCGCCGCGCCGCTCCAGGATTTGTGCCAATTCCGCGCAAACAGAGAGCCCGCCCAGACCGGAGTCGGTGACGACGATTTTT
Organism: Kiritimatiellia bacterium; assembly: GCA_050944835.1. GTDB lineage: Bacteria > Verrucomicrobiota > Kiritimatiellia > JAAZAB01 > JAAZAB01 > JAXGPF01. The sequence continues at coordinate 3,959 of JBMNRV010000030.1, read as the reverse complement.
ACCGTGGGTTTCGCCAAAAAATTAGCCGTTTTCAGTTGATTTCTCCAGTATATTACGGTTGAGCCGATAAATGTTGGAGAGGATAGCATAGACACCGAGCTGTAGCAACTTGTTTTACGCTCGCATTCCGCCGGTAATTAGGTTTTTATCTTAACCTAAAACGTTATTTGAAATTCAGGAAACGAGCCCCGCAATGGCGGGGGTATGTCACGCCCCGTTGGGGCTATTCCAGAAAACCAGTTTTCCACTTCCAGGCATACCTGTTAAAAACTCATGTCGTTTATTTACAAGAGATCATATATAACTGCTTCCAATTTTTTTGGGGAAGTCCTTGTTTTACGGTGTGGACTTTCCCAAAAAATCCAGTTATTAATCAAAGAGTGATATGGATATGTGACGCCGCAAGGTGACAAGCATGGTGATAGCAACAGACAAATCCTGTTTGAAATTCAATCGCGAGTTAACAACGCGGTTGCGGGAGGCGTTGGCGCAAAACGGTACCCGCCGGTTGTCCGCGATGCCGTTTTCAGCCTCCGCGCTGCTTGCCGTGGAGATTCGCCGTGTGTTGCAACGCGGTGTGGTGGTGGTGACGGATAGCCTGCTGACATCGGAGGCATTCCAGCGTCACTTGGAAGTATTCTGTCCTCCAGAAAAAATTTTGTTTTTTCCCGTGGGAGAAGAGCTTGATACCGCCAGTGACCGGAATGTCGGTGCCGGCGGTTTGCATGGGGAGCGTGCGCAGGTTTTGTGCAAGCTCGCGCAAACAACTAACCCGCTGGTGGTGACCTGTGTCCAGGCTTTAATGCAGACAATGCCGTCGGCGGCCGATATGCGGCAGATGGTCATGCGGTTGCGTCCCGGCGATGTCCAAGACCCCATCGCTTTGATGGAAAATCTGGTGGAGCAGGGATATGACGTAGGGGTTGAAGTCCAGACGCCCGGTCAGGCGGCACGGCGTGGCGGACTATTGGATATTTGGCCGCCGGGCATGGAAAGGCCATGCCGTATTGAATTTTTTGGCGCTACGGTGGAGACGCTCCGTTGGTTTAATCCGCTGACCCAACGCTCGGAGGCGCGAGCGGAGGAGCTGGCTGTCATGCTGCTTCCGTCTGGAGGAGACAGTCAGGTAGTCTGGGAGACGCCCTTAAAGCAATTGCCGGCGGATGGCGCTTATCTTTGGTTTGAATCATCGGATGATGCCGTTCCCGCGGCATCTTCCGGCGCCAGTGGTATAGAAGCGCATGCGGAAATGTTTCTGAATGCGGCGCCGGAAGCCGTTGCTGCCGGGCGGGTGGTGTCTTTGCCTGATGTGCAGGCGGCTTTGGCGGAATTTACCGGGAGTGTGCCCGGCGCCGTGGAGCTGCATATCGGCGGGATTGAGACGCCGGATAAGGCGCAGGTTTTGGATTTGGGATTCAAACCATTGGCGCCTTTGTTCAATACCGATGGAGATGCGGCGGCGCCTGATGTTTTTGAGTCGGCGCGGCGTGAGTGGATGGCTGGTATGGAGCGGATGGCACGTCATGGCCGGCGAGTGTGTTTCTTTTTCGGTTCATCTGGCGGAAGGGCACGTTTTCGCGAGTTGTATCCCCGAATGCCTTTTGAACTGTGCCTGGGCGCGTTGTCGGATGGTTTTGAAAATGACCTGCTTGGACTGACCGTGGTTTCGGAATCCGATTTGATTGGCCGGCGCAAAAAGCATTCCGGAGGCTCCCGGCGCCGCAGCACGCGCCAAGCGGCGTTGAATGCGGCCGGGGAAACCATTACCGACGCGATGCAGCTTGAGCCCGGCGACTTGGTTGTGCATGTTGAGCATGGCATTGGACGCTACCTGGGGATTTATGAAGTTGAGTTCAACGGCAAACGGCAGGAGTCGTTGACGCTGGAATATGCCGATCAGGCCCGTTTGTATGTGCCGGTCACGCAGGCGCATTTGCTAAGCCGTTATATCGGCTCTGGGCGGGCGCATGCAGTTGTTCTGCATCGTCTTGGTGGCAGCCGCTGGCGCCGTGAGAAGTCGGCAGCGGAGGCGGCAGTGCGCGACTTAGCCGCTGAATTATTGGAAGTTCAGGCTTTGCGCAGCGCCCGCCCGGGATATTCCTTCCCGGAAGATACAGCTTGGCAGCATGAGTTCGAGGCCGCATTCCCATTCCAGGAAACCGAGGATCAGGAGCGTACCATCCGGGAGGTCAAGCAAGACATGCAGAGCCCCCGTCCGATGGACCGGCTGGTATGCGGTGATGCCGGTTACGGCAAGACGGAAGTGGCGATGCGGGCCGCTTTCAAATGCGTGCTGGCCGGGCGTCAGGTGGCAATATTGGCGCCGACCACGGTCCTGGCACAGCAGCATTATGATAGCTTTCGTGAGCGTATGAGGGAGTATCCCGTGCGGGTGGAATTGCTTTGCCGGTTTCAAACGCCAGGCGCTCAGACGCGCATCATCCGTGACATGCGGGCCGGAGTGACGGATATCGTCATCGGTACGCATCGCCTGGTGCAGAAGGATGTGGCATTTAAGGATTTGGGGCTGGTAATCATTGACGAAGAACAGCGCTTCGGCGTCGAGCATAAAGAGCGTTTGAAAAGTATGAAACAATTAGTAGATGTGCTGACGCTCACCGCCACGCCCATCCCGCGCACGCTTTATCTAAGTCTGACCGGTGTCCGCGAGATCAGTGTCATTCAGACACCGCCACAGGAACGCCGCCCAATTGAGACAATTATCGCCCGCGACGATGACGCGCTTATTCGCGCCGCCATCCTGCGTGAGTTGAATCGTGGTGGGCAGGTGTATTTCCTTTACAACCGCGTTATGACGATTGACCTGGCGGCCGAGCGGTTGCGCCGGTTGGCGCCGGAAGCGCGCTTAGGTGTTGGCCATGGACAGATGGCCGCCGGCGATTTAAAGCGAGTGGTGCGGGCTTTTACCGAAGGGCGTCTGGATATATTGCTCTGCACTACCATCATTGAAAGCGGTGTGGATATTGCCAATGCCAATACAATCATCATTGACCGCGCCGACCGTTTTGGCATGGCTGACCTTTACCAGTTGCGCGGACGGGTAGGACGCGCCGGGCGCAAAGCTTATGCCTATTTACTGCTGCCTGCCCGCGGGCATCTGTTTTCCGATGCCCGCCGCCGCTTAGGAGCTATCGTTGAATACAGCGGCGCCGGCGCCGGATTTCGTCTGGCTTTGCGGGATTTGGAAATCCGTGGCGCCGGCAATCTGCTGGGCGCCGCGCAGAGCGGCCATATCGCGGCAGTCGGATTTGAGCTTTATTGCCGGCTCTTGCGCCAGGCGGTTGCGGCGGTGACCGGGGCGCGCGATGGCGCCGCGCCGCCGCCCATCGCCAATGTGGAACTTAATCTGGATTTCATCGAGTTTTCACCCTTGCTGGCGAATGAAGGTAATGGCGCCTTTTTGCCGTCGGATTACATTGAGGATGAAAGATTGCGCTTGGAGTTTTTCCGTAAATTGGCATCGGCCGGATTGGATGAGTTGCCGGCTTTGCGCGGGGAGTTGGCCGACCGTTTCGGTCCGTTGCCACAGCCTGTCGAACGCCTTTTGCAGATGGCGGTTTTGCGCCAGCGCGCAGCGGCGGCTGGGATTGTCGGTGTGGAGGTGCGCGATGACCGCGTTATGTTGCGTCGGGGAGACGGGTATATTCAGGAGCAGCATCAATTCCCGCGTCTGCGCGCCGCCGGCGCCGATGCGCGTCTCGTCGAGTTGACGGAGTTGATAGAGAAATTGTGCGGGCATGGATCGGCGGATATCACAGTGTGAAGTTTAGCGGGTGCGCAGTTCGCTGTTGACGCCTGGCAAATATAATGGTACTCCACAGTTAAACATTCTTGATTCAATTTAGGCCACCTCCCGTTGTTTGTCAAAGGTTTTTTCACGGTTATTTTGGTGTTGGATTTGTTTGCGCCGAATTATTGCGATTACGGGGTTTTTCGCG
>JBMNRV010000029.1:0-33841 GCA_050944835.1 Kiritimatiellia bacterium | reverse complement strand
AAAACAGGCGGGCGCCGCCGTCATGCCCTAACCGCAAGCTGTATTTACCAGGCAGCCGCACCTCAACACGGCTGGCCAAGTAAATGATGCCGTCGCCATGACCCGGGGGATAAACCGCATGCACACCGATCCGTCCGGATGCCGGGTCGTCAGCCGGGATGGGGCGCCAACCGGCATCCTGATCCAGTCCAATGCAGGGCGCATTGCTGACCGAGCCCTTAGGTTCGATAATTTTTGACACCTGCCACCCGTCAATCAGAAACATCCCTGTATCTGTCGGCAGGTTGCGGTTATGCAAATCCTCGCGGTATATCCGCCAGAACCGGTGCTGGGTCAGGATGGCATAGGCGCGGCCGTATTCATGGTCGGCCAAAGCCTGGTCTAGTTCGGCCAGCCGGGCATCGAAAAATTCCCGGTTGTCCTGATCCAGCACAGCGGCCAGGTGTTGGTCGGCCAGCAACACCCCGATTTCCTTTCGGATATCCGTGAAATACGCCTGCTCCGCTTCCGATGGATTTTCGATTTTATACGAGATGATTTCCAGGTTCGGACTATCGGACTTGCCCGCCGCCAGCCCGAATGGCTCCAATTCCACGGCTATGATTTTATGCGAGCTGCTGCCATCAACGATTTTCAGCGCCTCGCCGCCGGTCAGCGGCAGCGCTGGTTTATCGGAATTGATTTCCAGAACGGCATTCAATCGCAATGGTGTGGGATTGGCGATGTAAAAATATGTTGCTTCCGCTTGGCGCAGAATACGGATCGCCAGATTGCTCAGCAGACCGGTATCCAACACCGGCAGAAACCGCTCCCGCGGCAGGGCGGTGAAGACGCGGGCAAATTCACGCAACTCCTGCTCATGGCCGATCGGCAGGTTGATATCTGAAAATCCGTACAGGAGCCGATCAGGCTCGGCGGTAATCAGGGCCTGGATAAAGACTTCCCGGGCGCTGGCGCCGGACGGCTGACCATTGGCGCGGATTTTATAGCGCTCCAGCACCCAATCGTCCATAGCCAGCTCGCCGCCGGATGTGCCTCTGGCCTTATGGCCTGGGGCAGACACGGAAATTTCCGCTTGGTTGACCATGAGAAGCGCGTAACGTGCATCGCCCCGGTTGAAGATATTGTAAACGGCGGGGTCTGTGGCCGGGCGCCAGATGTCCGCGCTGCGGTGGCTGCTGCGCCCGCCATAACTTGTGCCGTAAAGCGACCAGCTCATCAGGGTCTGCCCCAGCCAGATATCGGATGACTGTTCGAACAAGGCCGGATCAATGCTGAACCCCCGCATGAATTCATGGAACGTCAAGTCCGTGCCGCCCCAGTATTCCATGGAGACAGGATTTAAGCCCATGAAGCCGCACATCACGTCCAGGTCGCCGCGGCGCGCTTGCAGGACTTTGCGCGCGCCGTCTACAAGTTCAAATGCGGCCCGGCAGCGCCAAGCGCGGAAGGCGGCCTTATGCTCCGGGTCGGACAGGTAGTCCGCGCGCCGCGCGAACCGGTCTGGCCCGGTGTCATCGAACGGCAGTTTAATGCCGGTATCACGAGCGAACGCGGCGAAGGAATAATCATCGTAAACATTCAACGCTTCCGTGAAAGTGCGGCTGCCCGCGTAAGGGTAAAGCAAGTCGGGCGCCCCGATCATCAGATGCACACCGGTAAAATTCGGCATGTCGAAGATATCGGCCAGCTCGCCGATCAGGCTGTAAAACCGCTCCTGAACCAGCGGATGCACCCAGTTGATACACTCGCGTTTCACGCCTACCGGCGGGAGTTGTTCACCCTTAGCATTGACAACCCAGACGGTGTCGGCGCCCTGCGCAACCTGAGCGTTGTTAGCCAGAGTGGCGATATCACGAAAACGCATCAACTGAATAGAGGCGCCGAATTTTATATTGTTCACGTCGAACGTCCGCGCCATGACCCGTTTCAGGCATGGCACTATTCGCGACGTCGGCATGTCATAATCGCGCACCAGCCCGGTATTCATCCGGTTGTATTGCCAAACACCGATCATGTGGGTGTTCTGGCCGGCGAATTTTAGATATTGGGTGTACTTATCCGCCGTCGCCTGCATCCAGACCATATCTTGGATGAAGCGGCGCAGTGGCGGCCAGTTTTTGTCCTTATCCTGTTCTGAGGCCAGAGTACGCGGAGTATCCACACCGAAATTCAGACCGTGCCCGGAATCGTAAAAACAACGCTCGTTAAGCGTGCCGAACATCCGGTTGTCGCCAAACGCCACCGCTGGCAAATCACCTTTGACATGGTAAATCTTCAACGAACAGGCAGCCGCCGGGCGCAACACCCGGGCCGAGCAGTTGACGATATCAATCGAATGTACTCCACTGTCGGCTACGTGCAGCCAGTAAAGTTTTTGCGGCTGATGTGTCAGCCGGTATTTCCCGCCCGTGCCCACGCCCACGCCGGTTTGGGCATCGGCGCCCACGCCAAACTTGGAGGCCACCACAGCGACGAAATCGCGTTCAGCGTCGTCCGGATACTCCAGTTCCATCAGGTAAAAATCGCCGAGATGTTTGAACGGATTCAACCGGAAACTGAATCCGCTGCCCAGCCCGTCCAAGCCTTCGCGATAAGTCAATCCATTCTGGCGGATGATGCGGGGCTGCTCAACGCCCTGCGCTTCCTTGCCATATATGGCAAGCCACTCGATCCACGGGCGGGCGCCGGGATTGGTGAAATCAACTGTGTCTTCCAATTCCAAGTCTAAACCTTCGGTATAATCCGTGCCGGAAACGATTTTCTGGTCGAGCTTGCGGATTACCATGAACGGCTCGCGCGGGCGTTGCTCAATGATTTCATCGCCGATTTGGAGTGCCAAGGCAATGGTGTAAACCCCGCCTGACAGCCGGCCGACAGAAATCCTTCCCATCAGGCCCTCCGGGCGCGTAGTGAATACGGACTGCGTCCCGGTGTTTTCCACAGAGCTGAGCCCATCCGCGCCGGCGCGGCCGATTTCAAATTTCAAGGCCGGGTACTTGTCGGCCAGTCCCGGCGGCAGGATGATATCAAATTGAATTTCTTCCTGGTCCGTGTAATACAATTGATCCCGCAACGGATTGGCGATCACGATCAAGCCGTCATGCTCAGGCACGAGCACACTGCCGTCAAAATATGAACGTGGCCGGGAAAGATAGTTCCGAGTCCGGGCTGGCTCCCACTGGGAATCATCGAAACCCGGCTCGTTCCACCCGGCCGGTGGCGGAACGCCGTCCAAAACCTTCCAGGAATCATCGGTTTGAAAATTGATGGTTTCCCCGGACTCCATAATGACTTTCATATGCAAGTAAACCATGGGTGGGTGGGGAGACACGCCATAATATTCGAATCCGACGCAATTGGTTCCAGACTTTAGGAATGGCGCCAGGTCCAACGCCGCAGCATGCTGCCCGCAAACCGGGCCGAGGCGCGGCACATCCCGTCCATTAATAAAGAGCGGAGCGCGCATGCGGACGTCGGGATATTGAATACCATCCGGCATCCCGGGCGCCACCATGGCCACAGCACGCCATATCTTGCCGGTTGGCAACACAACTTCCTTGCGGCATACGCCCGCCATGGTGGGGCGGATGATTTTCACATGGGAAATTTCAAACACATCGCCGCGTCGGCCGGTAATGATGAATTCGAATCCATCCGGTGTGGGAAATTGAACAGGATCATCCCTGAACAACAAATTGCACCAATTCGTGCCGGTCAACACCTGCGAAAGGGTTTTGGCCAACTTTTGCGGACGCCGCATCGGGGCGCCATCCGCCCAGGGAATCATGGTCCAAGCGCTGTTTGTTCCAGATTGCCGGATACGCAACTCAACGTCGTTGCGTTGTTCCCATAAACTGGCGATTTCCGGCGCGCCTTGCGCCCCCTTGTAATTGCCCCAGCCCAGAATCGCCCGTCCAGCGGTTAAAGTAAAACTTAGACAATCGCCATCAACCAGGATGTTGGTGATCCCCTGGAAAGATGTGAAATTCGCACAGTTCGACGCAGGCGTAAATGTTTTTTCAACCTGAGACTGCGGCAATTGAATCTGCCGGGCCGGAAAACATTCGCGCAAGGACGGTTCCGCACTGGAGACGCAAGCGGCTGTCAAACAAAACCCGCATACAAACATCCAACTTGACATTCTGATTTTATCGCGCATGACCTTACCTCCACTATTCCATAAAATAATCTACCGGTGTAATTGCCACTGGTTTTCCGGACTTCATTGATTCAATGGCCTTCCAGCTGCAAACCGTCGCGCGGGCTGCGTCCACCGCCGTCACGGGCAATGGGATGTTACGGCGGATGCAATCAGCAAAGCAATCAATTTCATGGTAATGGCCCTTGTCTGTCGAGGGCGAGGGCACGGGCAGGGTGTAAGGGTTTTTGATAACATCCGCAATATTTACGCTCTTTCGCCAGGCGCTCATGCGTCGGCGAAGCCCTTCGGAGCCGTATTCGGTTATGCCATCATTACTCCAGGGATCACTCCTGTAGGGGAAAAACTGATCCGAAACCCCCTCAATACCATTGACTTTCAAGTGCAGGAAATGATCCACTGCCACTGTCGCGCCGCCGCAAAACACTTCCAGCAGTTCCTTAGGATACTGTTCAGAGCCCAATCCCCCGGAAACCACGCTGACGACACTGCCATCGCTGTAATTTAATGACACGATATTGTTGTCGCCCAACTCGCCGATGCAATGAATGCGTACCGGTTCGGCATCCAACAACCAAGCCAGCAAATCAAAAATATGGCAGCATTCGTTCAGTATTTTACCGCCATGTTCCGGCATCCGCGCCCAAGGCGCGCCAAGCTCGGCGTTGCCCACAATCCGATAGAGCGCCATTAACGGACGGGGACGGTCGGCGATGATTTTTTTAGCCGCCTGCATGGACGGCGCGAAGCGCCGGTTGTGGCCAACCATGTAACGCCGCCCGGTCTGGCGCATTACCCGAATCACCTCAGCCATCTGTTCGGGGGTGTGCGCCATAGGTTTCTCGCAAAAAACATCCTTGCCAGCTTGTGCAGCGCGGATGCTGAGCGTATCATGCTGATCGTGTTGGGTGCCTATGATTACAAAATCTACCGCGGGGTCGTTAAATATCTTGTCGGCATCAGTTGTCACATAATCCCCGCCAAACTGCTTCTGACGTTGCGCAAGCAGGTCTTTGTTCAAGTCACACAATGCCCGTATATGCAAACCAGGATTGGCCTGCGCATTCGGCAGATGAGTCCCGGCCACAAAATTACCTACGCCGACAAATCCCACATTGACGACTTCTTTTTTCATCCGCAACATCCCCCATTATAATTCCGATTGACCGACGTTCATTCACTGTCTGAACTTTACCCTATTTGTTTGGGCAGTTTCAGAATGGGAAAACAAGATGTTAAGTATTGCCTGTCTATCTCCTTTCCCGGCTTTTATAGATACATAGTCCCGCCTGCCGTAGGATATTTTCACAGATAAGACAGTCAAAAACAAGAGGAAGAAATTGCTATTATGGGTAATTTCTTGCGCATGCAATCAGCGGAAGAAAGTGGTCAACGACGAGTGCGTTGCAGCCAATCGCGGGGGGAAATGCCAAAATACCAATTGAAAACCTTTGAAAAGTAATTCCCGTCATTGTACCCTACAGCATGAGCCATCTCGACAATCCGCAGACTGAATGCTATATTCAATCCAATCCGAGTTTGGGGCGGCTCCTCTGTCTATGAACAGAACAGGGCTGCTGTCCATTTCACGGTGAACCAAAACAGTAGATTTCGTGCAGGCCTGGTTATTTTATAATAAAGGAGAAACATGTCACGCATACCGATCGCATTGCAGCTTTATTCCGTACGTGAGGATTGCGCTAAGGATCTGGCAGGTACCCTCAAAAAAGTCGCGGCTATGGGTTATGCCGGGGTGGAATTTGCGGGCTGGTATAATAATACAGCCACCGACTTAAAGCAAATGCTGGCGGATAACGGGTTGCGCTTGGCCAGCGCCCATATCCCTTTGGCCCATCTCGAAGACAACTGGGAAGCCAGCGCCGACTTCAACCAGACTCTGGGTAATCAGCACCTGATTGTTGGCGGCATCCCGCCAGAGCGCCGTAAGACAATTGATGACTGGCGGCGCTGGGCGGATTTTTTCAGCGGCTTGGCAGAAAAAGCGGCGCGGCGTAATCTGCGGGTGGGCTACCATAACCACGAGTACGAGTTCGAATTGCTAGAGGGTCGGCGCCCCTGGGATGTTTTCTTTGATGCCGTCAGCCGGGACGTCATCATGCAGTTCGACATTGGCAACGCATTGCGTGGCGGCGGGCTGGCTACCGAGTACCTGCGGCGTTACCCTGGCCGAGCAGTGACTGTGCATGTAAGGGAATATTCCGCCACTAATCCCAAGCCCCTGATCGGCGAAGGCGATGTCCCCTGGCCCGAGGTTTTTGAGCTGTGTGAAACCATCGGCGGTACGCAGTGGTACATTGTGGAAGAGTCATACCGCCCCTACCCGCCCCTGGAATCCGTTCGGCGCTCTCTGGAAGCATTGCGCCGCATGGGAAAAGTTTAGCCCAAAACATGCAAAAGAACATTGCTGTCCAGTTTAATTTCTATTAATGTTGATTTTATTGCTTTGCCGTTTGGCTTAACGCTAAACGGCGGAAACGCTTCCCTCACCAGCCCGCCTGCTTGGGTTAGCCCTGAAATTTTTTGAGCGGGCAAACGGCGGGGCCCCAAATTGGGTGAGTTAAGAACTATATTTCAATTCTTTCTGGCCATGCCTCCTTTCCGGCAATAGTCCAGACTTTGTTTATGTAGTTCAAAATAAAATAATTCTGAAGCAAATGAATATAAAATGAACCCCTTTCAGTTAAAACATAATCTCCTTTCATTTCCTTGCATAGCCTGGAAATTTTTAAAAATGAAAACAAAAGTATAATTTTAAAATCTCTGCGTCCAAATACTTTTTCCAATTCATTTTTATTTATTTTTGCGTCATAAAATCTCCAATATAGCCAATAATATTTTCCTAGCTGCGAGGATGTCTCCATGGCCAAAGCTACCGGCGATTTTTGGTTCAAAGCCGATGAAATATAATCTTTAACAGAAAAAGTATTGAAGTAAAAAATATTTGGCAACCGTGAACATGCTCCCGCGCCAATCCCAATATAGTTATCCCGCGTTACTGACGAATATCTTGGGACGTCCCCTTTTTTAAAGCCCCAGACAGAAACTTGTTGGTATCCTTTCCGAGCGCAATAATTGTAAATTTTTTTATACATTTTCCGTCTCTTAAAGACATTCGGCATTTTAATTTTGTTGAGTTTAAGGTGCCGGCCCACTGAAGTATATGGAAAAGTAAATAATGGATAAGCTGTAATTTGGTCAACCTTCAGACATCTTATAGCTTTATCCAAGTCGGCCAAAACATTTTTGCTATCCTGATTTGGCAAAACAAACATCAAATCAATATTTACAGATTTAAAACCAGCGGATAAAGCCGATTCAACTGCTTTCCGGGCTTGTTGTGAGTTATATTTTCTTCCCAGTATTTTTAAATATTCATCGTTGAAACTTTGGACACCAATACTAATTGAATCAATGCCCATTTTTTTCAATTTTTTTATTATTTCTTCATCTAAATCGGCGGGGCTTGTTTCGATGCAAATATTACCGGAAATAATAAATTTTTCACGGAGCGAGTTAATAATAATATGCAATTCGTCTATTAAATTTGTGGGAGTTCCACCCCCAATATAAATTGAAGGAACTTCAATTTTCCCAAATTTTTCATGATAAAAATTTATTTCATTCAGAATTCCATCCAAATAGGGCTGAACTAATTCTTTATTGTAGGCAATGCGGTTATACGGACAATACGGACACATATTTTTGCAAAAAGGAATATGTATATACAAATCAATCTTTTTCAGAGAAAAAAGCTCAATATCTTTGGCTTTTAAAAAAACAAATTTTTGCTTTTGCCCGACAAGAAATCTTCTGCCGATTTTTGTTAAGGAATTTATAATCATCACTAACCCATAGGAAATTGCATAATGGGAGGGAAGATTAACCGCTAAGACGCCCAAGCATCGCGGAGTGGAAGGGACAGCAGGGACGGAAGGGACGGCAGGGAGTGCGGCTCGCACCGCCAGTGTGGCTCACACATCTGCGTGACACACTCCCCCTTGTGCTTTTTTGCATCTTTGTGGCTAAACATCTGTTGCTCAATCAGTCTTGTGCCTAAATGGCGGAAGAGGTGGGATTCGAACCCACGGTCCCCGAAAGGACGCCGGTTTTCAAGACCGGTGCTTTAAACCACTCAGCCACCCTTCCCTATTCTGTAAAATTTTTATTTCCCGCGTGACTTTTGCGCCCACAAATTGCACAATCGTCATTCAAAAGGAAGCGGATTTGCCGGGAGCGCCAACCCCGCCGGACGGCAACCGGCATCACAAGAGCCATCAGCAACAGAAACGGTAAAGAGGATACCATGAGCTTGAATATTGTGCAACAAATTGATGAACGTGTTACCATACGCAATGTATTAATCAGCGCTTGGGATAAAACCGACCTTGACGACCTGGCACGCAATTTGACCGAAATCAACCCATCTGTAAAAATTTACTCTACCGGTGGCACCTTTAAGACCCTGCAAAACGCCCTTGGTCCGGAGCGCGCCAAACGCAACCTTGCCCAAGTCTCCGAATACACCGGCCAACCGGAAATGCAAGGTGGGCTGGTAAAAACACTCGATTTCAAAATCTATCTCGGCCTGCTTAGCGAAACCTACAATCCAGCGCATGTCCGCGACTTGCAGCGGCTGCAGGCCACCACGATTGACATGGTGGTGGTAAATCTATACCCGTTCGCACGCGTAATCGCCGAACCCGGCGCCACACCGGAAATGGCGCGCACACATATTGATATCGGCGGTCCTTGCATGATCCGCGCCGCCGCCAAGAATTTCCTGCGCGTGTCGGTGGTAACGCAGCCCAGTGATTACGACCTTATCGTCTGGGAATTAAAAAACAACACTGGCACAATCGGACTGCAAACACGCTTCGAATTGGCGCGTAAAGCTTTTGCGCATACGGCGGAATATGATAGCAATATTGCCGGGTATCTACAGCAATGCACATTTGATAAAATCAAAGCCGGGTACCAATACGGTGGAGGGAAATAAACATCCGGGAAAATGGCTAAGCAGCTCACTCCCCCACTAAAACATAGGACTTACCGACATTAACAAAAGAGGAAACAGCAAGCATGAGTACTCCTGACTATAAAAAAGCCTATAAAACCATTATGGACGACCACTTCACTCCACAACTGGAAATCAGCTTCGTCCAAGACGGCCAACGGCAAACGCTTTATTATGAAAAAGCTGTCTGGCAGATTGACGGCATTGAGAAAGGACTGCGCTACGGCGAAAATCCCGGGCAGGAAGCCGCGCTATACCGCTTGGTCAATGGCAATCTCTCATTAGGCGGAGTCCAGTCAATCCAGCCAGGACGCTACTTGGCATCCGACGCTGAATTGCTGCAATCCGGCAAACATCCAGGTAAAACCAATCTGACCGACGTTGACAGCGCTCTGAATATTCTACGCTACCTGATGGATGAGCCGTGCGTAACCATCGTCAAGCATAATAACCCTTGCGGCGTAGCCCGCGCCAGTACGCTGGCAGAAGCTTACCAGCGCGCGAATGCCGCCGACATAGTAGCGGCATTCGGCGGCGCAATTGTTGCCAACCGTCGCATGGACAGCGATACAGCCGAATTAATAGCCCAGCAATACGCCGAAGTGGTGGCCGCGCCGGATTTCGCGCCTGAGGCTCTCGCCATCTTCGCCCGCAAGAAAAACCTGCGAGTAATGCGCATCTCTGATATTGATCGCCTGGCGGAATATGCCGTAACACGTGTTGTGGATTTCCGCGCTTTGATTGACGGCGGCCTTGTGGCGCAATGGTCATTCCAACCTGTCACCAAATCACCGGCCCAATTCATGCCGGCCATCGCCACATACAAGGGGCAGGAGTATAAAATCCAACGGCAACCAACGGAGCAGGAAGCCGCCGACCTGCTGTTCGGCTGGTTGGTCGAGTGCGGCGTTACCAGCAACTCGGTAATCTACGTTAAAAACGGCGTAACAGTCGGTATCGGCACCGGCGAGCAGGATCGTGTCGGCGTAGCTGAAATCGCACGGGACAAGGCCTATCGCAAACTGGCCGACCGCCTTTGCCGTGAAAAATTCGGCATGCCCTACAACAATCTCCAAGACTCCGGACAGCGCGGTGAGATTGACGCCGAAACCAAGCGTTTACGCGGTGGACTTCCAGGCGCCTGTATGGTGTCGGATGCCTTTTTCCCATTCCGCGACGGCGTGGATGTAGGCTTACGCGAAGGCATAACCGCGGTCATACAGCCCGGCGGCTCGGAACGGGATTTTGAATCCATCGAAGCTTGCAACGAAGCCGACGCCGCCATGGTCTTCACCGGCCAGCGTTGTTTTCGTCATTGAAGCATGACTACTAAAACTATCCATGTCGTTGTGTTCGCGTTTGCCTTGGCCGGCCTGACCATCGGTTGCCGAACCACGCCGGCGCCTCCTGCTGCAATTGACAGCATGAGCTATACCGGCAAGCAAGTCAAAATCAACTCGCATATTTTCGGCAAGCTTTTCAAGGTGGTTAATGTTAAACAGGCCAAAGGCTCAAACCAATTACTGATGGTTTCTATCGCGCTGGAAAACCTGCAGGAAGTTTCCATGTCATTTGAATTCCAGTTTCGCTGGATTGATGCCGAAGGCGCTGAAATCGCTACCGGCGCCACACCTTGGATTCCCAGAGTCGTTGGGCCGGGGAAAACAGTATTAGTGAGCGACACCTCGCCTTCCAGATTTGCGGTGGATTACGTTCTGGATGTGCGACAGATTCGCCCCAGCTTGCAATTTGAACAACCTTCCCGGCAAAATTAATCTCCAAACCCTGCATGGCACTGAATGACCGCTATACTGTCATCACCTGATACCCAATCGAAACTTGCCATCCTGTCACAGGATTCACAATATGATTTGGCCTGCTCCTGCGGCACGAATAAGCAGGACCATCGGCGCCGTTCAGCCAATGACACTTGGCTCTACCCAGTGTCCCTGCCCGGTGGCGGCCACTCGATTCTGTTCAAGACGTTGGTATCAAACTATTGCACCAACGACTGCAAATACTGCCCATTGCGCACAGGGCAGGACGTGCGGCGCTGCACTCTGACATCGGAAGAAACCGTGCGCGCTTTCATGAGTTATTGGAAAACCGGCAAAGTCTTCGGCTTATTCCTCACCAATGCAGTCGCAGGCACACCGGACCAAGCTATGGAACAAATGCTGGTCATTGCCCACAGGCTGAGAGCTAAGGAACGCTTCCGAGGCTATCTGCACATGAAAATCATCCCCGGCGCATCAGATGCGGCGATTGAAGAAGCCGTGCGACTCTCCAGCGCGGTTTCCATCAATCTCGAAACGGCGGGCGAAGCGCGTTTCCGGCAGCTATCAAGCCGCAAACGCTATATGGAGGACATCATCCATCCGCTTAAACTTATCAGCCGCCTCACCGACGAACATGGCCCATACGGCAGGGTAAAACAGACGACACAATTTGTCGTCGGCGCCGCGGATGAGACCGATGCCGAACTGCTGAAATACACCTGGGGCTTATACCGCCGTTTAAACTTAAGCCGCGTGTATTTCAGCGCCTACCAACGCGGGTTGGGTGAATACGATTTGCCGGGCGAGCATTCTCAATTGTCAAACCGCGATTTACTGATGCGCGAGCATCGCCTCTATCAGGCCGATTGGTTGTTCCGAAAATACCACTTCAGCCTGGAAGAAATCCCTCTGGACAAGCACGGCAACCTGCCGCTGGAGATTGACCCAAAAGAACACTGGGCGCAACGACATCCTGATTTTTTCCCAATCAACGTCAACCGGGCGGATTACGAACAACTCCTACGCGTCCCAGGGCTGGGGATAGTAACAGTGCGGCGGCTGCTGGCACGCCGTTCAAGCGGCACGCGTTTCCGGACGGCAAATGACCTTGGATTTACAGGACGACGACTGCAAAAAGCCGCTGCATACCTGACTTTCTGATTACCGCCAATTCAGGCTTACCCTATATCAGGGCGGGACAGGTTTAGTGTGTAATTGGGAGCTTCTTTGATGATTTTGACGTCATGTGGATGCGCCTCGCGCACACCAGCCGCGCTCACACGCACCAGTTGCCCTCTTTGCTGCAGATCGGCAATAGTACGGCAGCCGCAGTAGCCGCAGGCGGCCCGCAGTCCGCCGCAAAACTGGACCAACACTTTTTCCAACTTGCCGGAAAACGGCACTATTCCTTCAATTCCTTGAGGAATCAGGTCGGCCTCAGGCGTGTCCCCCTGGTCATAGCGTTCACGGCTGCCGCGAAAGCCCTTCATAGCCGTTAAGCTGCCCATGCCGCGATAAACAACGTATTGGCGGCCTTGGTGGATGGTTTTTTCGCCGGGGCTCTCCTCGGTGCCGGCCAAAATTGATCCCATCATCACCGTATCAGCCCCAACTGCGATGGCCTTGGGAACATCGCCGGAAAAGCGGATACCGCCATCGGCAATCAAGGGAATAGAACCCTGCAGAGCTTTAGCGCAGCGATAAATAGCGCTGATTTGAGGAATACCTACACCTGCCACTACACGCGTGGTACAGATCGAGCCGGGGCCAATACCGACTTTAATACCGTCTGCACCAGCATCACGCAGAGCCAAAGCGGCTTCGCCTGTGGCGATATTGCCGGCAATCACATCCAAATCGGGAAAATGAGATTTAACCCAGCGGCACATTTCTATCACGTTGCGGCTATGACCGTGGGCCGTGTCTATCACCACCACATCCACATTTTTTTCCGCCAATGCCTGAACACGCTCGTGGTCCATGGCGCCTACGGCAGCGCCGACACGCAAACGGTGGCGTTCATCACGATTAAACAGCGGACGGGCGTTTTCAATCAATGTGTGGACGTCAGAAAAGCTGTAAAGACCGACTAGCTTGCCGTTTGCCACCAGCGGCAGTTTGCCGACTTTTTCGCGTTGCATAATAGCATAGGCTTCTTCCAGCGTAGTGGCCGGTCCGGCGGTAATGACTTGACGCGTCATAATTTCCGACACACGCACGCTATGATCGCGCACAAATTTAATATCAGCGGCGGTCAAAATTCCGACCAGATTTTGCTCTTTATCAACGATTGGAAATCCGGAGAAATTAAAGCCATGGCTGGCTTTATATTCCATGACATATTGCAATGTGTCATCGGGCTGGAAGGTGATCGGCGTGCGTATCAGTCCGTTCAGATGGTGTTTGACGATCTCCACTTCCCGGCATTGGCGGGCAATATCCATGTTCTTGTGGATAATGCCGATACCGCCCTGCATGGCCATGCCGATGGCCATACGACTCTCGGTAACCGTATCCATCGCAGCGCTGAGAAAGGGAATGTTCAAGTTGATACGCCGGGTTAAACGAGTGGTGATATCCGCGTCTTTAGGCAGAAAATCCGCGTAATCCGGAACTAATGATACATCTTCAAACGTTATGCCATCATGGGGAAATGCGTCCATGAAGGCTTCGACTGTCCGCGCTTTATTGCTCACAGCAACG
The DNA here is from genome assembly GCA_050944835.1 of Kiritimatiellia bacterium. GTDB lineage: Bacteria > Verrucomicrobiota > Kiritimatiellia > JAAZAB01 > JAAZAB01 > JAXGPF01. Next base: position 20,163 of record JBMNRV010000029.1, on the reverse strand, counting down.
TCCTTTCGTCGTAGCGTCGAAAAATCGGCGGTCATTCAACACCCGGCGCTCCGTTTAGCGGAGGCCGGTGATTGGCCGGGATATCCCTTTGCAATTTGAACAAAAATTTGTTAAAAATACTAACAACAGAAGTAAAAAATGTAAAGTATGGAATGGATGGATGGGAGCATGAAATGGGAGGTAGATTGCTGAAACACATAACAGCATTGATTGCGGCAATCGGAATTTTGGGCCCACTATCGGCATTGGGGCAGATAACAGTAAGCTGCCGTCTGCCCTCGCCCCAAACGTTGCTGCACGCTCCAACAACCGTGCAGATCACATTGGTCAACAACAGCGGTCACATACTGCTACTGGACGGCGGACGCCTGGGCTCGGATTTACGCCTGGAAGTTGAACGCACCGATGGACGCATTCTGCCGCCGTTGTCGTCACGATCACCAGTGGAAGGCATCGAGATCATGTCCGGCGAAACAAAGGTTTTTGATCTTGATTTGACGCGTCTTTTTGCGCTGCACACCTGTGGCTTCTACAAAATTCGGGCGGTACTGGACTCAGGCCGAAGTTGCGCCGCTTCGGCTGACGTACCCCTGGAGGTAGTGCGCGGCTTCGAGTTGGCGCGCCTGCGTGCGGGAGTGGCCGGTGATGTTGACGCCCTGCGCCTGTATCAGCTTGAGTATCTCCAGACTTCCAACGGGGAGAATCTGTACCTGCGCATTGAGGACGAAAGAACCAAGACGGTTTATGGAGTTTTTGATCTGGGCCCGCTGGTCCGCACCCGGACACCAGAGCTGATGCTGGATGAGGCGACCAATATTCACGTTCTTTTTCAGTCAAAAAACATGGCTATCGTGCATGCCGGTTTTACACCATACGGCGTACCGTTGGTCAGAGAAACAGCGCTCGCCGTACCGCATGGCGATGTGCGTATGCGGCATGATGAGAATGGACGCGTGACGCTGGTTACACCGCCGCCGCCTGTGCCGCCCACCCCGCCGCCTACCCTGCCGCCGACTGGCCGTCAACGCAAAAATCGCCGGTGATAGGCGCTGAACGCTTAGTCACGCAATTTGTTGAATCAGACCTTGCAGATATTTTGCAGCACGGCGCGTGGCTTCATCGGCCGGGTATTTGTCAGATTCATACTCGATATTGATGTAGCCTTGATAGCCTGCGGCTTTCATGGCTTTCAGAGCGCCTAATTGGTCCACCATGCCTTCCCCAATCAACGCAGGCTTGTAAAAATAGCCATCCAGCGCTTCCCGCCCTTCGCCCTGCGGCACGCGTTCCCAATCTTTGAAATGCGCATGCACGACGTAATCGGCGCAGCGGGTAAAGGACGCGCCCGGGTCTTCTCCGCCGATTGCGACATTGCCATTATCATAAGTCAACTTCAAACCCGGCACTTCCCGAAAGGCTTCCAAGACGTCACTGGAAATAACGAAGGGACTATCTTTACCGGGAAAGTTTTCAATAGTCATGGTCACGCCGGCCTGGCGGGCAAACCCGGCACATTCCTGTATTCCACGGATGTAATTTCTGCGTAGGATGTCGCGCGGAACCTTGTCATTGCCAGGTGTAACCAGCATGACCTTGTCCGCCCCCAGTTTGACAGCGGTTTTAATAATAACATAAACGCTGTCAACAGTGGCACATCGCTGCGCAAAAGTGTCTTGACTTAAACCGCTGATAGCATGGGTATAGCAAACGGTTTTCAAACCATTATCATCCATAACTTTTCGGACTTCCGCAGGCGGGATGTCATAGGTTGTCACCCAGTCAATGCCATCAGCGCCTATTTCCTGTGCCAAGCGGCAGATTTTTTTCAAGCCTTCCAGTTTGTTATCTTTGAACCAACCGGTGCGTACAATGGTGTATGACATAACGGATAGCTTCATGGTGTGATTTCCTTAATTGCTGAGGGTTTTGTCTGTTTTACATCATCTCTCAATAACTATTAAAAGTTCCTGCGCATGTTTATCGCAAGGGCGGGACTTCTCAGGCGTCCCTTTCATTAACAATCGTCTTTTCTATTTCATCGAAAACCTTACTCTGCCCAAAATTGCTTAATGGCATTAATTGTCCAGTTCACCAGTTCTCGGCCGCCTGCCGGCCCCACCGGGGTGCTGGCCGGGACGGCGCCATAGCTCTTGCCGGCCACAGCGCGGTCGGACGGCAGATAGGTTCCCGCGCCGACATGTTGCACCAGAAAGGTTTGGGTTGCTGCGCTGCGTGCCTTGATCTGGACGCCAAAATCCACATAATACTCGAAAGGATTGGTGGCCAGCGCGACTGCGCCAAGACGCAACACATGGACTTCAATCGGCAGGCGCGGCTGTTTTTGCTGGAGGGCATAGCGGTCGGCCACGCCTTCGTGCCATTTCATGAGGCGGTAAGCAGACGTAATGCCGCAATACCAGCGCGGTTCTTGCTTTTTCTCCGGATGCGCCGCGAGATCGGCGCGTAGTTCCTCGTAGCGCGCCCGCAGTTTTTCCGCTTCCGCCAAAGCCTCGTCCACATCCGCCTGGGTCAGGTCGCGGCGGGAGAGTTCCACAGTTTCCACCCGATGGCGAAATACCGGCGCCATGTCAATCTCCCGGTTCACCGCCGGCAATATCGCGCTGATGGCATCAGCAATCCGCAAAGCGATTTCCTTGCGTAATGCCGAAGGCGCCCCAAGGTTGGAGTCCAGTTTTTCCGGCATATGGTCGGTCAACCCCTTCAGATAAAGCATGCGCGCTTCAGCGGCTTGGTTGAACAGCACGTGAGGCGATTGATCGCCCGAGGCGCTGTTCTGCGGCAGAACAAACAAGTTGTCACCGAACCGGCGGCGCAATTCCACACGGGTATCATGCCAGAAATCAGCGCTAAGATGATATGAGATTTCACTGACTTGTGACGGACAAGCCAGATTGACTATCATACCGGTAAGCTTTTTGTCGGCATCATAGGTACACAGCAGGTTGACGGCATGGTCTTCGTAGCCTTCGATATGACTGAATTCCGGGTCGTCGGTCTTGCCATACATCTTGGTTTCGCCGGTATAGTATGAAATACGGCGATTGCGACCGATGAGCGCTTGTCCCAGCCCGAAGCCGATGCCGCCGGGCACGCGAGACTGCCAAGCCATCGCCACAGCTTCCGCTATGCGCCGTGCCGCAAAATCTACATATTCCGCCGGATCCATCACATCCAGTTCCACCCCCATAAGCGCCGGCACATTAGCAGCACTGGATTTGGGTCCACCCTCCATTCGGATCTCCGGCGCGGCATGGGTATGCGTGGCATTCAGAAAGACGCTCAAAGAATCAAGTTGCGGCAAGCGCTGCTTGATTTGTGCGCGAACGGCTTCCAGCAGGTTGTCCGTGATGTACACCAGATCACAACTGACCATGATGGCACATTGCCCACCAGCGCCGGATTCAATTGCCAGCGCGGTGGCAGTGATCGGGTCCATCACACCCTCGGATATCCGTGCATGAAACTGGCCGGCGACCAGCGCCGGTTTGTCAGGCGTGAGATCGGCCGCCCCCCAGCCGATTTTAATCGGAGCATTAGATAACTTCATAGTTTTTATCCTTTCCGTGACCTCATCAGCATTGGACTAGCCGCACTCCCTGCCGTCCCTTCCGTCACTGCTGTCCCTTCCCCATGCCAGTGCGGGATCGCACCGCGAGTGCGGCCCGCACCTTCACGCCGCGCATCTGCGACAAACTTGTCCAACTGCTGTTTTAGTGTTATTTCTTCTTCGGCGTGTTGAGTTGCGCGTTGATTTTTTCCACATCCAGTTTATCCAGATTGTTAAACACTTTCTGGAAGGCCCGAGCTGTAGCACGAACAACACTCTTACCATTCGGCGCACGCAGCGGATAGGTCATGCCGAAATGCGTTTCCGTATGCAGTTGTGCCATCGGATACGCGCTGGGATCGTATTTAACCGGCTTAGTATTCGCACACCGCCACGGGCACCCATGTCCGTAAGCGTTTTGTGCCTGGAAGACGGTCATGGACGGCAGTATGAAACTCTGCCAGACGCCCACCTGTGCTCCTTCGGCTCGCAGGGCTGCCATGACGGCGTTGCGGAACATCTTCTGGTCACCGGTCCACCCGGCCGCCCTCATATCAATTCGGCTGGTGAAATTATACCAGTTATGAGTGTGTCCCTTCGGCTCAATCGGCAGAATCAAGGCCGGTGTGTTCTCCAGTAAATCCAGCAGCAAAGCTGCATTTTCGCGCTGGATTTTGAAATAACGGTCCATTTTCGTCAACTGAGCGCGCCCAAAAGCGGCGGTCAGGTCGTTGCCGCGATACATCCAACCCAAGGCATAGGCATGATAGTCGCGTGATTCCATGGGCGTGCGAGTCTCGCCGAATGACCAAAGCATTTTGGCTTTATTGTAGATGTCTTCATTGTCAGTGACGAACATCCCGCCTTCACCGGCGCACAGGCACTTGTTCTGGTTGAAACTGAAAGCCGCGCAATGTCCAAGTGTGCCGACCTTGCGCCCCTTGAAAAGCGCGCCATGCGCCTGGCAGGCATCCTCAATCACAAACAATTTGTGCTTGCGGGCGATTTTCATGACGGCATCCATATCCACAGCCAATCCATGCAAATGCACCACAATAATGGCTTTGGTTTTTGGTGTAATCGCCGCTTCAATTTTTTTGACATCTATATTCATGGTATCAAAGTCAATATCCACAAATACCGGAATGCAATTCGCATGCAGGATACAGGTGGCGCTGGAACTCCAGGAGTAAGATGTCACCAGAACGTGATCGCCAGCGTTTAAGCCGCATCCAAAAAGCCCCATGTGCAAAGCCGCAGTGCCGCTGTTCGCATAAATGGCATATTTATTGCCATTCCACGCTGCAAATTCCTTGCAAAACAGATCAGCGTTAGGCCCAAAAGCATGATTGTCGCCTTCAAGCGAGGCCATTACCATTTTGCGGTCAATCGCGTCAATCGGCGGCCAGCCCTTAATAAGTCCTGCCGGAATTATCGGTTTGCCACCGTTTATTGCCAGTTGGTCAGATTTCTTACTCATCTTTCCGCTCCTTTTATTTTAACTTGTATCGAGTTGTTATTGATATCCCAACTTCCGCATGTAGGCCAGATTTGCCGCCGCACTTTCCTTGTTTGGCTTTTACAGGCATCCGTTTGCCAAATATTCTTGAAGATAAGACAGTTAAAAACAAGAGGAAGAAATTGCTATTACGGGTAATTTCTTGCGTATGCAATCAGCGGAAGAAAGTGGTCAACGACGAGTGCGTTGCAGCCAATCGCGGGGGGGAATGCCAAAATGCCGATTGAAAACCTTTGAAAAGTAATTCCCGTCATTGTACCCTACGGCATGAGCCACTTCTTTGATAGAATGTGTCCCAGATTGCAGGAGCTTTTTAGCGTGCTGCATGCGCCGGTTGACCAGATACTCCATCAGCGAGAAATTGCTTTCCTTGCTGAAAATGTGCGACAGGTAAAACGGACTGACACGCAAATGTTTAGCAATTTTCTCTAACGAAATTTCCTCAGCGTAATGTGCATCCAGATAGGCACGGGCTTGCAACATCAACGCGTGTGACTGATTGCGATTATCACCTGCAGGAGGCACCCGGGGGCCTTTCCAAGTTTCAAACGAGCGCAACACGGTTAATAAAATTGTAAGCAAATGTGCACGGGCCAATAGGAGGTCGGCGTCAGTGCCAGACTCCAGGCAATCGCGTAATTTATCACACTGTTTAACAACGGTGCGCCGGACATCGGTGGGAACATTCCGGCAGGCGTCTATTGGGACGCGCCGGAAATAGTCGCGGTCATGTTGCCAGCGGAAGGACACCATAAAGACTTTCATGCCCAGCGCCAGATCAAATTCATCGCGGTGACGGATACCGCCGGGGATCAGCACAAAACCGCCGGGCATGGTCGTAAAACTACAGCGGCGATAAAACACTGTGCGCAACCAACCTTCCATGACCAGCAGCAATTCGCAAGTGTTGGCCCTGTGATTATGAAGGGACCAATGCGGCTCAAAAATCTTGTCGCCCATGGAGAAAATATCAGGCAATGCAGTAAAAATTGTGTTCATCGCAGCATGCGGTGCGCATTATTAACGGCTTCCAGATAGTCCGTAATACCGTCGGCTATACCTTGCGCCAGCTTGTCACGGTAATCCTTACTAATGATTTTATGCTCTTCTGTGGGATTGGAGATAAAACCGCATTCGATCAGCGCGGCTGGACATGGGACATTGCGGATAACATAAAAACGCGAGCGCCGCACACCGCGATCAGCGGCGCCAGAACGCCGAACCAATTGACGTTGCAAGACATAACCCAGATATGTATTTGCAAGGTCGTAACGATTGCCGGCATATGCCAAGCGGTCGCTGGCTTTAACTTTGCTCTGGGCGGTGATGGGACTTCCAGCCGGCGGCAAAATATGTGTTTCTACGCCATTGGCTTCTCTCGACTTTGCGGCATTCATGTGAATGCTTACAAATAAGTCAACATCCCAGCGCTCCGCCATCCGGCAGCGTTCGTCCAGCGACAGATAGCGATCCCCGTCACGGGTCAGGCGAACCTGTATCCCTTGTCGGCGCAGGATATCGCGAACTTTGCGCGCCAGATAGAGCGTGACGCGTTTTTCCTCGACCTGGCGCGGCGAAACGGCGCCTTTATCTTTGCCCCCGTGTCCGGCATCCAAAACAATCACCCGGCGCCCGGCAGCTATCAATCCACGGTGCGGAAAGATTAGCGGCAATAACACTTTATCCGCATCCTTAGCAGAGACGGCCCATTCCCCCCTGTACCGTGTGATTGGCTGATTCAGCCAAATGACGGTACCATTATAAATGGCGCGCCGGCTGTTACCCTCCAACGCCAGAGAATAAAACCGGCATGACATATGGATGTTTTTATCGCGGACTTTCAAGTCCTTGAATCCGTGTGTGCGCGCAAACTTACTCAGCGGAATAAAAGCCGCCGGCGCCGCCGGCGCGGCAGCGCTGACCAGGCATAAGCAGGCCAAAACGACGGCGGCCAGATGCCGCGTAGAAAAATAACACGGTAATTTCAAAACAACTTTGCTACACCTTTCCGCCTCAAGATCACAAATCGTGAAGGGGTTAGTTTTTTAAGCGACAGATTGACAGTCATATTGAGATAGTATAATCTATAGAGCTAAGAAACAAAAGGAGTTTTTGTCATGGGAGAAGCCGGCGAAGTTAATATATCCAAACGCGCGCGTGAATTGTTTGCCAAAGGTCTGACAGCCATGGAGCGTAACAATCTGGTTTACGCAATTGAAATGTTTTTTGCCGCAGTGCAGCTTGAACCACGTTTTTTAAATGCCCGCAATTATTTGCGTGCCGCTGAAATCAAGCAGTTTAACGACCGTGGCGGCGGACCCTTGCAACACGCCATGGCCTTTCTGACTGGTCTGCCACAACTGGCGGCGGCCACTTGGTACTTGCTAAGGAAGCAGGGCGCACAGGCATTGATGGCGGCGGAACACCTAATGCGCTTAGACCCTTTGCATCCGGTTTTTCTGCGTACTTTGGAAAAGGCGGCGGTAGCCGCCGGTATGCCTGAAGTCGCCATTCAGTCGCTGACGGCGGCCCGCGAATATTCACCGGACGATGTGGATTTAATCGTGCGGCTAGGCCGCCTGTTGGCGGACAACAATCAGTTGGCCGCGGCAAAGGAATGTATGGAAAAAGCCGCCTCCATGCTGCCAAACAACGCACGGGTGCTCAATGCGCTGAAAGATATTATGGCGCGCGAAACTATGGCTAAGGGCGGATGGACCGATGCTTCGCGCAGCGGCGGATCCTTCCGGGATGCTATCAAGGACGAACGCGAAGCCACAATCCTGGAACAAGCCTCCCGTGCCGTGCAAGATGCTAAAAGTCTGGAATTACTGCTGCAGGATATGCTGGAAAAGGTCAAGCAAAACCCCGACAATATCAATTTTCGTCGCCAATTGGCCAATTTGTATGTCAAAGGCAACCGCTTTAATGATGCCATCCGAGCCTTGGAAGAGGCGCGCCGCGGGAGCGCCGGCGATCCCCAGATTGATCAGGCATTGACGCAAGTACGCCTGAAACAGTTCGATTACGAGATTGAGCAAGCCAAAGCAAATGGCGATACGGAAGGGGTGGCTGCACGCACAGCCGCGCGGGCGGATTTCCACTTCAAGGACGTCAAAACGCGGGTTGAGCGTTATCCTAACGATTGGGCGTTGCGCTTCGAGTTCGGTGAGCTTTTGCTCGGCGCCGGACAACTGAACGAAGCTATCCAGCAATTCCAACTTGCCCAACGCAATCCCCAAGTCCGCCTCCGCTCCATGTTTAACATGGCGCTTTGCTTCAAGCAAAAAGGCCAATTAGAGCTGGCCGCCGAGCAACTTGAAAAAGTTGCGGCGGAACTGACAGATATGAACGACTTCAAAAAAGAAGTTTACTACCAAATGGGCGAAATTCTGGAACAGCAAGGGAAAACGCAGGAAGCTATTCAACGCTTTTACAAGGAAATCTATCAAGTTGACATATCTTACCGCGATATCGCCGCCAAGATGGAGCAACAACCCGCTGGCTAAGCCCTTGCTTTCAGGTCAACGTCTCCAGCTTAACGCATTGCAAACCGCTGCTACGCTGGATGACTATTCCTGGTTCCGCTATTTCGGTAACAAGTTAAAGCTATGCAAAAATCAAAAGGTCACGTTAACAAACAAACACTGGGATTCATCGCGTTGATCGCTGGGGTAGCTTTGTTCAGCACGGTGGAGGTCATTACTAAAATCATTGGGACACGAGTATCACCATGGACATTGGTGTTCCTGCGTTTTTTCGTGACCGGATTGGTTCTGCCGGCGCTGGTGGGACGAGAATTGCCGCGTCGCATCGCAGCTTTGACCCGCCGGGATTATGGGGTGCTGGCCTTAAACGGCTTCATCAGCATCACCTTAGCGCTTTCGTTGTTCCATCTAGCCTTGATCGTGTTCGAAAAGGCTTCTTCATGTGCCGTGGTTTTTAGCGCAAACCCAATCTTTGTCATGCTGCTGGCGCGTTTTATCAACAACGAGCCATTTACCCGAGCCAAAGCTATCGCTGTCTTTTGTGGCGCGGTTGGAGTAGCTTTTTTTGCAGGGGAGTCCGGAGCTTTCACCATGCAGGCGGTGAAGGCATTGACACTGATCACTCTTGCAGCCATATTTTTTGCGCTTGGCATCTGCATTTCCCGCCGCGTCATTCACCGCTATGGTGTTTTTATCCTTATGGGGTTCTCATCGTTGTTTGGCAGTCTACTGGTGCTGCCTCTGGCGGCCTGGAGCATGATGCAGCCCGGGGCGGTAGCGGGATTAATTGACGCTTGGCTGCCGGTGCTGGCGCTGGTAGTGCCCGGCACCACAGTAGCTTATGGCTTGTATTATTATGGGCTGAGCCATTGCACAGCGTTTCAAACATCTATGCCGTTTTTCTTGAAACCGGTATTGGCCTCGCTGTTAGCGGTCGTCTGGCTGGGGGAAAAGATTAACCTGTTCATGGTTATCGGCAGCTTCTGCATCCTTGCCGGCTTGGTTATAACAGTGGTTTTCAGCCAACGCTCCAGTTCCAGTGATTGATCTACGCTTTCACAGACGGATTTGCCCATACTTTTACATAAAATACTGGCATGGAAATTAAATATTTTTACGGCCCGCGCCGTATGAAGATAAAACATCCAGCATGGCCAAATAATTTTCATGGCGGGCGCCCGGCATCACACTATGGGATGTCGCGTAAACGAATCCGCCGCCCGGCGCGCAATCGCGTAACACTTGGCGGCCGGTCTCTCGCACCTGCGCCGGCGTCCCGGCGACCAACAACCCCGCCGGCATGCCGCCCCAGAAGGTGATGTTTTTGCCATAACGCTTCTTAAGGGCGACGATATCGTTTTCCGGTTGGATGGACTGCCAAACTTCCACGCCTGCCTCAATCATCTGATCCAGCAACACGGCATTCTTGCCACGGGCTTTTCCACAATGAAAAATCCGTCCGTCTCGGGAGAATATTGGATAATATTGCCATTTTGCAGCCGCCACCGACCGTCTGGCAATTGTTCCGGCTTTTCCACCGGCGTATCGGCGCCGATAGCATTATGCAGCAACAATGCATCCCGCTGGTAATGTTCCGCCATTTTTACCAGCCCGGTTTTCCAATCATTGATCACCTGATCACGCCGGCCGTCCCACAGGGCATGTTTCACCGCCCATTCATACCGGTACGTGGTTTCACCCAGCACTGGCGCGACAATTTCCCGGCCGAATTCCCACTCGCCTGTGGGCGGACGATCCGGTTCCTCATGCGCCAGCGTCATCAGCATCCGCTCTTTTGGTGTTATATTATGCTCCTTGTTAAAGCACAAAACCCAGCGCTACATTTTCACCTCGATAATCATCTTCCCGCGGTGCACCCGCGGCGCCAAAACGAGTAGATTTCGCTCTGTATCGAACTTCCATCCGTCGGCTTTTGATTGCGTATCCGGAGACTGTTCAGCTAAATTCCGTTTATTTACCAGCACCTGACGAGGTCGGCTGACCGCGTTAATTTGGAGGCCGAACCGCAATTCCTCCGGCATACCTTTATACCGCCCCTGCCGCGGCCCGATTTCAAGGCGCAAATCCCGGCCGGTGCGCCGCATTTGAATGGATGTCAGGGCGTGTTTCCCTTTTTCGTAATCGTAACTGTCGCCGTCATCCTCATAATAAAGACCTTCACCATCGGCATTGGGATAGACATCCAGCGTAATGGGTGTCTCCTGCACCTGACCGACATAATCCATTACCGGACCGAACGGAATAATGGCTCCGGCGCGAACGAACAAACCACCGCCCTTGCCTGGTGGCGGAGTGTAAACGAATGATGTCGGGCCCTTGTAAAGGGCGCCGGTCCAATAATCGGTCCATTCGCCATACGGCAGATAGACGTTGTTGTCAAAGGCGGTGACCAACAGGCTGTCGCCGAGCATATACTCATTGAGCACCTTGGAAGAGCGTGGATCGTCCGGGAATGCCAGCGGAAATGGCCGCATAATCGGCAGACCTGTGAGCCATGCCTGGTATGCTTGGGTGTAGAGATACGGGATCAGACGGTAACGCAGCCGGGCATATTCCGTGAACACATCCCGGACGTCCGGCGCCGCCAGCCATGGAAAATTCCATGAGATGGCGCCAACTTGGGACCATGGCAGCAAAAATCCAGCGTGAATGCCCGGCACACTGGCATTATCCATATCGGTGGTGGTATAGGTGTGTCCGCTCATGGACAGATTCAGACATGAAACCAGCGGCTTGGGGCCGCCGCCTATATCACCAGTCCATGTGCCAGGGAACCGCTGCAGGCCAGTCCAGCCGTTGGGCGTGAAAATCGCCGAGCGACGGCCGGTCAACTCGCGGAACCCGCGCGTCATCTGATCGGAATAAAGCAATGGATAGAGGTTGTGCATCTCGTCATCCTTCATACCATTGCCAAGCCACACCCGATCCGGATGTTCCAGCGTTTGCGTACATGCGTCCATCTTGAAATATTCAACACCGGCACGCACGAATTTTTTCAGATGCTCGAACCATGGTTCATCCGGTTTGGTGATTCTATCGTTTATGACGGCGCCATCTTTCAGTTTTGCATCCTGGATCAAATCCACGACGGACTCGGATGCAAAATTAAAACTCTTTTTCCGACTATCCGTATCCGCTGACTTTGCTTGAACTTGGCGTTCGGCTTCATAACTTAGGTCATAATTCTGGGCCAGCCACAATCCCGGCTTAAACCCCAGATTGCGCATAGCATCGAGGAAGTCTATCACTTCCGCACTGCCGGCATGATGTATGTTATTTACCCAGATGCCCTCCGCCTGGCGATAAAAATAAGGCAGTATGTAGAAACGCTCCGTGTCGAATTTTTTCTCGGTGGAATCGTCATAGTATTTTGACATCCATTGCGTTTCCAGGCACATGGCATCACAGGGGATGCCACGCTCCCGAAAGCGCAGGCAGGTGTCAATCACTTCATATGCATTGCTCTTAAAATGTGCAACGAACCAAAGCCCAAAAGTCCATTTCGGCGGCATTGGCGGACGCCCAGTCAGGCGCGTATAACATTCCAGCAATTGCGCGGGAGTTTCACCTCGCATAAAATAATAATCAAGACTGCCTTCCCGGCTTTCAAACCCAAATTGACGCGGCGAGCTTTGCCCTAAATCAAACACATGCTTGCGTGTGGTATTAACCAGCAAGGCATAACCATGATTGGTCAAAAGGAATGGAATGGGAATGTAAGCAAGCAAATTGCGTATCCACATCAATGCGCAGGTTCCGCGGTGCTCAATGCGCTCGCGTGTTTGATCGCCCAACCCGAAAAATTCGGTTTTGGCGGGCAAATTGAACACCGTGTGGAACCCATCCTCAATGCTGCCGCGCCCCGGCTGGGCTTCGCGCAAAAGAACTTTCCCGGACTTATCGCGGAATTCCAGCGCTAAAGTTTTCAACGACACAATGACTTGCAATGCTTTTGTGGTGATGAAAAGTTTTCCGCCGTGTGTGCGGGTGGAAAATGAAACTGATGGCCAATCAGATATGACAAAGCCATAGCGCAACAACCATGCCTTTGAAAAACGTCCGTCAACCGATGCCTGCACACGCACAATATCGTCAGCCACAAAAGTCAAGACCATGCGCCGACCATCATGCGCAGTTATCGCGACTTCGGATTTCTGCCGGTCCATTTTGCAATTAGCATTGCTCATAATTCATCCCCTTAAGTGTCCCCTATGGCTAACATTCAGCCTAAAAAGGCTGTTGTTCCTTAATAAACTTACGTTACTTCTAAAAGCTCAGCTAAGGTTTTTTGTTTTCCATGGGATGCTGGTATTTTACCAATCAAAGCTTGTCCGCAATCACCGCCCGCCAATGAAAAGGCGTGTCAACGCCGGGCGCGGCATCCAACTTAATGGTAAACTCCCGCTCGCCGATTTCATCCACCCAGAATTTCGTAGCCTGGCCCAAGTTCGCCGCAGGTGTCACATGCACCGTATGGGCCGCAGCAGCTAAGCCATGCGCAACCACAATCTGCGTTTGGTCGCCGGCAATGGCAGCCACTCCGGAGTTTTCCGTCACATACCCTGGGTTTTTACCCCAAATCACTTTGCCTTTCTTATAATTTACCGGCGAATTCACGAAACTATTACCGTTGATAAAAGTAAAATATTCTTCATTGTCATCAAGACTGTTTACCGCCAACACACTATTAACCAGCATATTATGCTCGAAATTAAGCCACATTCCGCCGCCGATAAGTTTTTCGGGGATATGCTGGGCGCCAAGCTCAACCGTCACCCCGCGGAAAATGTTGTTGTTGATAACATCCACATATCCCCGCAACCACACTGACCCCGCTTTGCCGTTATTCACGAAGATGTTGCCGGATATAATGCCATGGTAAAGATTGGTTCTACTGCCACCCCCGTATTGAAATGGCGCCCAGTTATTAAAGATATGACTAGAAATTGTGCCACCCTCCTCAACAAAAATTTTATTATTGACGATATGATAATAGTCACAGGCATCCGTAGCCCACCCGTAGCCCACCACATCGCCCTTGCGCACCCACATCGTGCAACCCTCAATCCGGCCCGAACGTCCCAGTATTTCTATCACATGCGAACCGAAATCGCCGGTGAAATAACAATTGACCACCTCCACCATATCGCCCGTCAACATTACAGCCATTAGTCGGCAATTCTCGATATGGCAGTTTTCCACCCGGATGTTGCGTGGGGAGGGGCCTAAGCCGCGGTCAATCGCCTTGATGCCATTGCACCCTTGCCAGCCTTTCTCCCGGTTGCGGATTTGCTGTTTGCCGTTGCCGTTGATGTAAAGATCCCGGACGGCGACATCGCAAATGTCGCCATTAATCCAGATTACATTGACATCCGCCAGTCCGCTTTGCAGTGTCAGGCGCGTACCGCTGCCTTCACCGGTCAGCAATACATTGCTGCGCAGGATATTGATCCCGCCGTAAGTTCCCTCCACCCCGCCGATGCTGTAGTTGCCGGCGGAGAGGTGTACCCGCCCGCCCGGCTCCGGCAGGGCGGCAATTGCGGCATTGATAACGGTATGGTCGTTCGTACCCGGGCAGACGAAATCGGCCTGCACTTTCAGATGATCCGGTGAATCGGCGGCGGCAATGACAAAAGCGGCCGTGCGGACCTTTTGCGCCGGGTCGGTCGTCACCGCCGGCTGGTTTTCCGGGGCGGCAGCAGCATCCGAAGCTGCCGACTCGCTTACAAATCCGCCAATCAACATCGCGCATAACACCAATACTAATCCTTGCATTTTGCCTCCATTTCTATCGAGCCTATTATTTACACAGAATGAATATTCAGCCTGAAAAGGCCGTTATTTCCTAAATAAATTTACGTTGGTTTCTAAAAGGTGCGGGCCGCACTGGCAAACATGATGGACACGGATTGGGGAAAGGATTATCCACAAATGCCACGCTGACCGGCATCTGCCGGTATCTCTGGTAAAATCTGCGTCAATCTGCGCCCATCTGCGGTTAATTTTCCCTTCCCTTTGCCTTTTGTGTCGGCTAATCTTTCTTATCTGCGTCCATCTGCGTTCATCTGCGGTTCACTTCTCCTATCACCTTGTGCATCTTGTGCCTCTTTGTGGCTAATCTCTTCTGCACCTCCGTGTCTCCGTGCCTCTGTGTGAGCTTCTCTACCTCTGCGCCCATCTGCGTCAATCTGCGGTTTCATTCTCTCATTTTCTTGGCGTTCTTGGCGGTTCAACCCATCTGTGTCCATCCGCGTTTATCCGTGATCATCTGCGTCAATCTGCGTTCATCTGCGGTTCACTTCTCCTATCACCTTGTGCCTTCTGTACCTCTTTGTGGCTAACCCCCTTCCACCTCCTTGGCGGTTCAACCCTATCCGTGTCCATCCGTGTTCATCCGTGGTTATCCCCTCCCTGGGGTCAGCAGATCACCGTAAATTAAAAATTATTCCCTGCGGCATATGTTCATAGCAGCCCATATCCACCTGGTGGGAGAACCGGTCCAGGCGCGTCCGGCCGTCCAAGTCCACGGACTCGGCCATCCAGGGCAGATTTGTGCCGGTATTGATGCAGGGCGATTGTGCTTGCAGCCGGTAGTCTCCGGCAGACAGATTTACCAGGCATGGATCATTGGTGATGTTGCCTTGCCCCACATTAGTGAGTAAATCTCCGCAGGAATAATAAAAGGCATTTGATTGCGCCGCTGTACGCAAGTAGAGGTTTTTGGTCCGCAAGTTGGGATAAGCCGTCTCATTTGAGGCAATCACGCAGTTATAAAAACGGTCGGCATCGCCATTGTCCGAGTTAAAATAAACGCCGCCACAATTCCGGTAGCTGTAATTGCTGACGATCGTGCAATTAACCACCGTTGCCGTAGTGTTCTGATCTATCACCATGCCGCTGCCGCCATATCCCTGGGGATCAACCCCAGTGGAATTGCCGGCAATCAGACAATTCCGCAGTTCTGTCGTGGCGCTGGAATTGATATAGACGCCCGCGCCATGCAGAAATGTGCCGTTGGTCAACAGGTTATCGGTAATGACACAATGATCCAGTAAACCGTTGCCCATAAATATCCCCGCGCCGAACCGAGTGGACATATTGCCAGTAACGCGGCACCAGAGCATAGTCAGCGCCGTGTTGGTGTAAAAGCCGGAACTGATGCCGCCGCCACGAGTCTCACTCCCGACGGCTTTATTGTCAGCCACCACACAATTGGTGAGCAGCGCGGTGCAATTGGCGCTCAAGACTATCCCGCCGCCAAAACTCCCGCTGCGATTGCCGACGATCCGGCAATCGCGCATCAAGGGCGACCCGGCACTGCCAATGCAAATCCCTCCGCCAATGCTGGGCGCAACATTGTTGCTGATGACGCAGCCGACCAATACCGGCGCGCCGCCGTCCAACATCAACCCTCCGCCATACCTGTAAGTTGCAGTGCCATCCACCTTGTTCGCAGCAATTAAGCAGTTGGACAACACCAACCCGCTGCATGAATAAATATACATTCCGCCGCCATCGGCATGGTAAGAGCTATTATCCAGAATCTGACAGCCCGTAACCAAGCCATAGGTTTTGACATACACGCCACCACCCTGCTTCGCCATATTGCCGGTAACCACACAATCATTCAAGACACCGCCATCTAACCTCACCCCGCCGCCCACGTCGTTGGTGAAACCACAGGCCGTGACGGTGATGCACTCGACCGTGGCGCCGCTATTCGCAATGTGAATGCCTCGATGAGTGGTATTGGGATAATCGCCCCGGATGATAGTGGTTTCCCGATCCAAGCCGCGTAGCGTAATGGCTCTGTTGATTAAAATCGTGGCGACAGTGTTGTACGTGCCGTTGGACACCAGCACCAGATCACCGGCAGTGGTTGCCAGCGCTACGCCTCTACTGATCGTTTCCACGGCATTGGTCCAGCTCCCCCTGCCATTCCGCGCATCATCTCCATCCGGTGCAACATAAATGGTGGTCTGGGCCTGGCTGATTATCGTGATTACCGCCACGGCAATTGATGTAAATAAAGCCTTCCACGTCCTTAATGCGATTTGTGGTAAAGACAACATGACTTGCCGGCACAATTTATTAATCATGGATAACCTCCTATTTTTTGTCATTCAACCAACTTCCATTGTTACAGTCAAATTTTTAATACTTGTCGAACAACAAGCGCACCTGCCCCACCATACACCAGCCCCAGTTGTAATTTTGGGCCAGCGCCTCTTCCGTCGGACCGGCAGTGCCGTCTCCTGCTTATCATCGGTCAAGGTATTGACTATTGTAATCACATTATCGGCCTCTGCTTGTCCAAACCGGGCTTGAATGCCGCATTGCGCACCAAGTTGATTTCATATTCCACCGAAATGGCGGCAGTGGCGCATGTAAAGCAAATCATCCCCAACAGACAAGTCAGATATTTCCGAATCTTTTCCTCCCTTAGCGGTTTCTATAGGATGCTAGTGAAATCAGGATATTTTCCTCCTATATCGCAGAATGAAGGCGTCATAGCCTGACAACGCGGCCCTGGGCCTGCGAGGCCCGGATGGCATCAAGGATGCGGGTCAGGTACAACGCGCTTTCGACAGTGACCGGATAAGCACATTGCCCGCGCAGCGCACGGGCAATTTCAGAATAGATGACAAATGGATCGCCATAACGGTTGCTCATCTTGAGCGGATGCGATCCGTTGAATTCCTCGCGGGTGACTTTAACCACCGGCTGGTTCCCGTAGCTGGCGGAATCCAAGTTAGCTGGATATTCAAATTGGTGGATTTCCACGAACTTATCCTTCACGAAAATCGTGCCGCGGTCACCCTGGACCACCCAATTCGGCAACTGGTCCGCTGCAATGGAATATTCGCAGGCCAGGATGATTCCGGAAACCGTGGTCAGGATGGCCATAAAATTGTCCTCTGCATCGCCGGGGTTGATTACCTGCCGTAATTGCCCGTAAACGGTTTTAACATCTTCTCCGATCAATTGCACTGCTTGGTCCACTATGTGCGGCCCCCAGTTGAGCAGGTATCCGCCGCTGTATTCTTTTTTAGTCTGCCAATCAAACCGGATTCCGACGGTGAATTCTCGCCGGCGCACCAGAAACACTTTTCCGATGGCACCGGATGCCACCAGCTCCTTCAATCGCACCAAGTCGCATCCCCAGCGCGCCGGTAGCCAGGGCAGCAGCATTTTGCCGCTACGCCGGGCCGCCTCGATCATCCGCCGGGCTTCGGCGGCATTGGAAGCCCAAGGCTTTGTCACCAAGACATGCACCCCACCGCGCAAGCAATCACAGGCCATCCGGCAATGCTGGTCGCTGCGACTGACTATCACGACCAGATCCAAGTTTTCGGCCCGGAGCATTTTCCGATAGTCATCATAGATGGCGCAGCCGAACCGGTCGCGCGCATTTTTTTGCGCCTGCGGAGCGGGGTCGCACACCGCAACCACCGCAAAGTCATCCTTCAATTCAGCGAGCGGATTAGCATGCAGCGTACTCCCGCTACGCCCGTACCCTAGAATCGCCGTCCTGATTTTCATCTAACACTCTCCACTAGCATCCCATAGGATGAATATTTAGTCCAAAAAAGGCATTATTTCCTAATAAATTTGCATTAGTTCCCAAAAGTTCAGTTCTGGTTTTTTGTTTTATTTTAATATACACCTCCTTTTAATTGCGTTATGATGCATGGGATTATTCCAACTTTTTTGTTTCCTATGAGATGCTAGCGCCCTAGGGGGCGTGCCCGCAATGGCGGGTATATCACGCCCTTTGAGACTAATGCACACTTCGTTTATGTTTAACTCCAAGGATAGACAATCCGTATTAATTCCCCACCTTTGCGCGCCGATTCAGCGGCGTAAATGCCGGGCAAAGTCATCCGCAAGCCATCCCGGAGGCTGATCGGCGACGGCCCACCTGTGCGGACGGCCTTAAAAAACACATCCAGCATCGCATAATCCATCCCACCATGCCCGGAATCCTTTTTATTGGCATATTCCAGAGGTGTAACGTCAATCGGCAATTCAATCCAGGTTTTATAGCCGTAAAGCTCTTTGGAGTAAAACAAAGTCCGCTGCTGAGCGGCATGCTCGGCGCTTTTGAATGTCGGATAGGCCAGAGTGCGTTCAAAAGCGCCCTTATCGGTGAAAAATCGGTAGTTATGCTGATAGCCGATCGGTGAATTATGGCAGAACGTAATCAGCACATGCACCACAACATTGGACTTAGTGCGGAAAATGGCAGTCATGGCGTCATGCACACCCGGCTCGCCAGTGACATGGCTGCCGGTATCGAAACAGGAGACCCACTCAAGGTCTTCGTCAATCAGACGCAGAACCGGCCCTAGCGAATGAGTACAATAAAGTATCGGCTCCATGGTTTTGCGCCAGGGTGTTTGCTCCCAATACTTGCGGAAATCGTGCAAATAAGCCGCCTCAACATAATACGGATTACCCAGCAGCCCGCGTTTTTTCAAGTCCAGCGCAGCTTCGATGAACCCCTTAAAATTGGCGTTGGCGCCGGTCATATAAAACGCCTTACTTTTCTGCTGTGCTTCCCAAAGGCGGTTGCCTTCTTCTACCGAGTTCGCAGTGGGAATATCACTGAGAACATGTATGTTGCGTGCCAGGGCCTTAGATGCAAATTCCGCGTGCAGATGCGCCGGAGTTTCAATCAGGAGCGCGTCCATAGCGACTTCTTGCAGCATGGTGTTAAAATCTTCGTGACACGTAGCGCCGGGAAAATTTTCGCGCGCACAACCAAGAGCGTGTGTATCCTTATCGCAAATAGCCACCGCCTTGACTCCCTCGAAAGCGGTGGTTGCCAGGTGCAGCAAATTAGAGCCACGCCCGCCTCCCAGAGCGCTATTCGTCACATTCTGTCCGTACCCCACCAGTCCCAATTTAATTTCTTGCGTCATATTTACATTCCCTTACATATTACTGAGTTTAAATCACTAGCATCCCATAGGATGAATATTTAGCCCAAAAAAGGCATTATTTCCTAATAAACATAGTCTCCGCCTCCTGTTCCCGTTATAATTACTCCATTAAACCTTGTTCCTTATTAAAAACAATCCGCGCCGACCCCACCATACACCAGCCCCAGTTGTAATTTTGGGCCAGCGCTTCTTCCGCCGGACCGGCTTCACCGCCGCCGAGATCACCCTTATAGTCACCCATAATGTTCGCGATGGCGATTATATTTTCACCTTGCGCCAGAATCCCGGCGGAAATTTTATAGGTTTGCCAACCCCATTTATTCTTCGGGTATGCCACCGGCCCGGCGAATATCTTCTGCCCATTGATGGTTATTTCGATTTCGGCAATTTCCGCCTTCTCGTTGTCAAGTCCCTGTAGCTCCAGTTGCGCATCGCCGACAGGCAAAGCATCGAGTTTAAAGTACGCCCGCACACGTGATTCGGGCGAGCTCTTACGGCGCAGCACCGCTGCCGGTTGTCCTTGATATTGCTCATAATATCTCGACCCCAGCCAGGCCTTAGCCGGCAATTCAACGCCATTCTCGACTTCCTTCTGCAAATAAATCCGGGTTTTCAGCGTAT
>JBMNRV010000028.1:0-34343 GCA_050944835.1 Kiritimatiellia bacterium | reverse complement strand
AATCAATCATGTTTGGATCTGTGATGCGGCTATTATGCCGCGTTCCAATATGCTGCGGCGCTAAGAACTGTAGCATAAATCACGGATTAAGATGTACGAAGCATTATGAAATATAGAATTTTATCACGTATGCAGGCTATAACGCAGTAGCTTAAAAGTCACGTTAATTTTTCTTGCATTACCCCTGATTCTGATTAGTATCATAACCTGTGTACATAATACGTTCACTGGCTTGAAGTCGCCATGAAATTTGGTCGGCTAACTGAATTCCACGGTATGGGACGGGTGTTAATATTTGGGGTTATACATGAAAATTGTCAATCTGGCATTTGTCGGTGTAGGTAATTTTGTGGCTGGACATCATCTGCCGAATGTGAAAGCCAATCCTGGTTTGCATATACGGGCGTTGTGTGACTTGAACAGCGATCTGCTGGCACAACGTCAGGAGCAGTTTGGTGGGGATTATGTGACAACGGATGCCAATGAGATATTTAACGACCCTACGGTGGACTTGGTAATCATAGGCACACGACACGATCAACATGCTCCACTCAGCATTCGCGCTGCACAGGCTGGCAAGGATGTTTTTTGCGAGAAACCTATGGCGCATACCCTCGAACAGATGGGCGAGGTGGTCCGGGTAATGCGTCAGACCGGCCGGCGTTATATGGTTGGCCATAATCGTCGCTTTGCACCGGCCATGCTGGCGGCTAAAAAAATCATTGCTGGCCGGGCCCGGCCATTAATGGCGCTCTATCGGATCGTGGACAATGCCGATCTCTGGCCAGCCTGGCCGATGATGCCGGAAAATGGTGGCAAAATACTGAATGAATGTTGCCATGTCTTTGATTTGCTGGCTTGGTTATTGGATGCCGAACCAGTGTGTATTCATTGCATTGGTGAGTTGAGCGACAATAATATTGTTTCACTAAATTACAGCGATGGTAGTATTGCTGGTGTGGTTTCCGGGGGATTGGGGTCGGATCAGTATCCTAAGGAATTGCTGGAAGTGTTTTGTGGCGGAGCGACGGTGGCGGTAGATCATTTTTTACACTTGAAAGTCAATGGCATTGACGGGGTTTCGGACCAGTTCTTCCCCTATAAGGATGATCGTTGGGGTGACGGCATAGCCGAATATGGCAGTGAAGGATACCGTCGGCGTATGAGTGTCTGGCGGAAAAACATGAATCCTGAGGATTTTGCCAAAAAATATTATTATAATCTACCCGCGGTGGAGAAAGGCCATTACAATGAAATTGATTGCTTTGCTGATTGCATCCGCCGTAATATTCCATTGCCTGTGACGGCGGTGGATGCAGCCCGTGCAACGATTTGCAGTTTGAAGGCCATTGAGTCAATGAAGTCCGGAAGCCCAGCGTCAATTACACCGGCGGATTATTTTATGGACTAGTTGTTTCCTCAATTATGCGAGGCGATGATATAAATGAAAAAACACGTTTTATATGATCACGCTGACACCCTGATTCGCTCAGATCTAGATTCATTGATGTTGCTGTTGCGATACGATTCCGGTTTATATGATGCTGGAAATGTCTGAGGTTTTACGCGGCACACCAGCGGATGCCGTGCCGTGCCTCTATCAGGCTGAGCATTTTCTTGAACGTCGCGATTTCTGTCTGCCGCGTTTCCGCGCCATGACGGCGGACGATTACCGGGTTATTCGGGAATACTGGGCGGAGTACCGCCGCCGACTGTAGTTTAATTCAACAGTACCAGATTATCGCGGTGAATTGCTTCTTCGTAATGTGCTGCACCGAGGATGTCGGGTAGGGCATCGGAATGTTGTCCCATAATTCGGCGCAAGTCATGACTGGAGTAGGATACCAGTCCGCGGGCGATCAGGATTTGGTCGGTAGTCCGTACATCTACCGCCGCCCCAGCGGGAAATTCGCCGGTTACGGCCTTGACGCCGATTGGCAGCAGGCTGCGATGTTGGCGTGCCACTGCCCGGCAGGCGCCATCGTCAATAGTCAGCACGCCTTGCGGTTTGTGGAAAAACGCAATCCAACGTTTGCGATGGTTCAGATTTTCGCCAACTCCATTGCTGGTGGGTAAAATCAGTGTGCCGGTATCATGTCCCGCCATGATTGCTTCCAGAACTCCGACCTTGCGGCCGTCGGCGATGACCACCATGGCGCCCATACGCGTTACAGCACGGGCTGATTCCAGTTTGGTGATCATGCCGCCACTGGATAATTCGCCGCCTTTACCGCGGGCCAGAGCGGTGATTTCGCTGGTAATTGCGGGCACTACAGGGATGCGGCGGGAATGCCCGGATGCGTAAAACTCGCGCAAGCCATCTGTCGTGGTCAATAAAATCAGCAGGTCGGCGCTGACCAAGTGAACGACCAGGGAAGCCAGCAGGTCATTATCGCCAAAGCGAATTTCATCAACTGACACCACGTCGTTTTCGTTTACCACAGGGATAATGCCGGTACGCAGCATAGTCATCATGGTATTGCGTGCGTTGAGGTGGCGTGTGCGTTGCTTCAGGTCGTCATGTGTCAGCAACACTTGTCCAATCAAGCAGTTTTCCAGGCCGAACAGTCGTCCGTAGCGGGTCATGAGGCGGCTTTGTCCGATGGCGGCGGCCATTTGCAATTCCGGCAATTGGTTGGGTCGGTGAGTCAATCCCAGCGCTGACATGCCGGCGCCGATGGCGCCGGAGGTTACAAACACCACTTCTTTGCCACTGTGTTTTAGTCCGGCTATAGAGCGGACCAGGGTGCGTATGCGGCGCGTGTTCAAGCGCCCGGCATCCTGCATCAGGACGCGGCTGCCGACTTTCACAACAATTCGCTTGGCGCGGGTCAGCGCCAAACGGTCCTCTGATATTTTTTGATCCGAAGTTGTTTGCATAGGGGAAAATAATATGTACTTCAACCGGTTGCGTCAAGCGAGGATAATGTGTGGACTTTCCCCAAAAATCCGGGCATTCCATAAAGATCAGACCGAGCGGGTTAAATTAGGGGTCTGGCGTTGCCCTGAAAGGGCATGACATACCCAGCCCAGGGCAACGCCCTGGGTGGGATCAACACCCATACATAAAGCCCTTAAGGGGCGTGACATATGAACAAAACTATGTCACGCCCTTTCAGGGCTAATTTTGATTTTATGTTCTCTACCTAGGGCGTTGCCCTGGAATGCTTGCCCGCAATGGCGGGGTATGTAACGCCCCGTTGGGGCTATTCCAGAAAACCACTTTTCCACTTCAAGACACACCCGTAAAAGGATCATGTCGTTTGGTTACAAGAGATTATATATAACTGCTCCCGATTTTTTTGGGGAAGTCCTGAGGATAATATATCACAATCCAGTAGCTCACTGTTTTGCGTACTGCGCGGGCGGCATTTAACAATGGAATTAGGCGGAATTTTGCCCATGGATCCTGGCGGTATCCGTGCATAGAGATATTCGCCAGTCCAGCCGGCGGCATCTGTAGCATTCGGCGGTGTTTGCTCCACCAGAACTTCTACGGGGCGGTTCACAAATGTGCGGGCAAATGATGCGCGTTTGGCTGCGCCGAGTTCACGTAGACGCGCGGCGCGTTCATGGACGGCGGCTGCTGGGACTTGTTCTGGCATGGTGGCGGCGGGTGTGCCGGGACGCGGGCTGAAAGTGAACACGTGCAAGTTGCTGAAAGGCAAGTCGTTTAGCAGACGGAAGGTATCCTCGAAATCTGTATCGGTTTCGCCGGGGAACCCCACAAGCACATCTGTACCCAAGCCACATGTTCCGAGCTTATCCATCGCATAGGTAACTGTATCAATATAATGGCGGCGGTCGTAACGCCGGCGCATGGATTTCAATATGGTGTCCGACCCGCTTTGGAGTGGCAGGTGCAGAAAGCGGCAGATAGCTTGATTATCCGCCATACAGTCAATTACCTCGCATTCCGCCGTGGATATTTCGATAGAGCTTAAACGTACACGTCGGATGCCGGAATTGCATACTATATTCTCCAGCAGTTGGCGCAGGCGCGTGCCTTGCCAGTTATAGCAACCAAGATTGGCGCCGGTCAGGACAATTTCCCGACAGCCGATGCCCTCCAGATGTTGAATTTCTTTCATAATTTCCGGCAGCGGACGGCTGCGCGGCGCGCCGCGTGTCAGCGGGACAACGCAATAAGAACAGCGGAAATCACAGCCGTCCTGTACACGCACCAATGCGCGTGTACCAGATGGCAAAGGCATTACGGAATGGCCGGTTGTCAATGCCGGCGGCAAACCAAGCGCCAACCGCAGGCGAACCAGGTCCAGTTTGTCGGCTTGGCGTAGCAAGAGTGCCGTGCCCGGCGGGTGGCGCCTGGCGGCCGCCATTTCCGCCGCGCAACCCGCCACTGCCACTTGGCGCGCCAAGCCGGTTTTTTGCGCGGCGCGTGCCAGGCGCCAAGTATTCTTTTCAGCGCGGGCAGTGACGGCGCAACCGTGGATTATGCAGATATCGCATGGTTTGCCGAATTCCACGACGCGGTCACCGGCAGCAATTATCATGGCGCACATGGTGGCGGTTTCGGCCTGATTCAGACGGCAACCGATGGTTTTGAAGGAAAAAGTTGTCATGCTTTGCGTCAGATGATATATTTGCAGTCACGGTAAGGCAAGGTAATCCTGCCATAGAACGTATTCATGAAAACAAGAAAAAAAATTTATCTATGCGGCCCGATCATGGATGAACACGACGGGGTGGCACGCAGTTGGCGTCAGGCGGCCGTGCGCTTGTTGGGGGAACATTATCTGCTCCTGGATCCCATGCGCCGGAATTTTACCGACCGCGCGGTGGACAGCGCCAACGAAGTGGTCGAATTTGATCTCCAGGATATTCGCGATGCCGACATCATTTTGGTGAATTACAGCAAGCCATCTATCGGCACTGCTATGGAAGTCTTTTATGCCTCACATGACCTTGGTAAATTCGTTGTGGCTTTTTCCCCGTTTGACTTTAAGAATTGCAGTCCCTGGATGGTGCGCTTTTGCACGAAAATTCTGCCCTCATTGGAGGCGGCAGCCAAATACATCCAAGTGCATTTTAACTCGGAGCTCTGAGATTAAGGCATGAGTAATTCAAGTATAACCGGAGTTCTTAAGCGTACCGGCTTGTTGGCTGACGAACAGATTCGCGCCGTTCTGGATGCCAAAACCGATACCTCCATCATCCGGCGGGTTGTAGAGGCTGGTATGGCGCCGGAGGAAAAGTTTTTGCAGGCATTGGCCGGGACTTTGGGGCTGTCATACGTACGCTTGAATGATCTGACGGTGGAAAAGGAAATTCTGGAGTTGTTGCCGGCCAAAGTGGTTTTTCAGCACAATGCCATTCCTCTGTCATTGGAAAAAGAAGTTTTGATGGTGGCTGTAAACGATCCGTTCAATTCCGCGCTGACGGATGTATTGCGCCTGGTGTCCGGCAAGCGGGTGCGCTTGGCGCTATGTCCGGCTGGGGATATTGCCCGCGCCATCAACCGGTTTTACGGAGTAGGCGCGGATACGATGGAACGCTTGATGCAGGACAACCGAATAGAAGTCGCTCCGGAAGAGACTATGGGTAAAATTGATCTGAACGAGCTGGATCAGGAAGCATCCATTGTCAAATTCGTCAATCAAATCATTTGGGAAGCTTACAAAGACCGTGCGACTGACATTCATTTTGAGCCGATGGAAGATGAGTTGCGCATCCGGTATCGGGTGGACGGTGTGCTGCATCAGACTTCTATGCCGCCGCAATTAAAACGTTTTCAGGCGGCAATCGTTTCGCGTATCAAAGTGATGGCGAATGTGGATATTGCCGAAAAGCGCTTGCCACAAGACGGCCGCATCAGCCTTGTTGTGCATGGCGAAGAGTTGGACATCCGTGTGTCAACTATGCCGACAGTTTACGGCGAGAGCATCAGTTTGCGTCTTTTGACGCGTGGTGGCGGCTTGGTGGGGCTGGACCGGATTGGCATGAGCCGTCGCGATGAAGACATGATGCGGCGATTGATCCAGAAGCCGCATGGCATTTTATTGGTTACCGGCCCCACTGGTTCTGGCAAGTCAACCACCCTGTATTCCTGTCTGCACCAAATCAACACCATAGACAAGCGTATCATAACGATCGAGGACCCCATCGAGTATGAGATTGCCGGGGTGAATCAGATCAATGTGCGCCCGGAAATCGGCTTGTCATTTGCAACGGGATTGCGTCACATTCTGCGTCAGGATCCCGACGTGATTATGGTGGGTGAAATCCGGGATTTTGAAACAGCGGAAATTGCCATCCGAGCTTCATTGACCGGGCACCTGGTTTTGAGCACATTACACACCAATGATTCCGCCGGCGCGATTACTCGCTTAGTGGATATGGGTGTAGAGCCTTTTCTGGTGGCTTCTTCCGTAGAGGCCATTATGGCGCAACGCCTGGTGCGCGTTCTCTGCAATGCCTGCAAACGTCCTTGGAAAATTGACCACGAATTTCTGCGGGGAGTAAACTTTCCGGTGGAACGACTGGCGGATCGTGCTGTTTACGAGCCGACCGGCTGTGAGAAATGTCGGCATTCCGGGTTTCTAGGTCGCCAGGGTATCTTCGAAGGGTTGCTGATATCCGAAGCCATCCGTCCGATGATTATCGCGCGGGATTCCGCCAACGCTATAAAACAGGCCGGGCTCAAGCAGGGGATGCGCACGCTACGGGATGACGGTTGGGAAAAAGTGCTGAATGGCATTACGACGATTGAGGAAGTGCTGCGCGTGGCGGAAGATGACGAATAAGCTGACGACTATGGCATGCGATAGCGGCTTTCCAGCGCAAAGGCATTTTCGATATGCCGTATAACCGGCGGCGGACCATCGGGCACGCCGACCACTTCGACGACATCGAACCGAAAGCACCGTGGCGTCGGATGCATCCTCCGCATGTATCGCACCGCGGCGCGGCTTAAGCAATGGCGTTTGCGGCTTGTAACTGCCGCCGCCGGGCGTCCGAAAGTTTCTGTTTTCCTGGTTTTGACTTCGACAAATACCAATGTATTGTCATGTCGGGCCACCATGTCAATTTCATCGCGTCGGCCGACGCGTATGCGCTGGCCGATAATGGTATATCCGCGGCGCCGCAACGCTTTAGCCGCTTGTGCTTCACCCCAAAAACCCGAAGCATGACTCCCGGAATGCCCGGCGGGTAGCAGTCCAGCCATGACGGCGTGTATTTTCCTCAACATGTGGTGATCCTCCAGATGGCTGCATAGAATTACGGATAGCTTCAATTTCGCGCACCGGACGGAATGAACGGCGATGTATTTTAGTCGGCCCGTTACGTAACAGCGCCTGAATATGGGCTTGTGTGCCATACCCTTTATTCTGGGCGAAGCCGTAGGCCGGGAATTTTTCGTCCAACTCCATCATCAAGTTATCGCGTGTAACCTTGGCGATGACGCTGGCGGCGGCAATCAAAAGGCTGCGTCCATCGCCGTGAATTACTGCGGTATATGGGCAGGGCAAATCATTGACAGGCAATCCATCCACCAGCGCATATTCTGGCAGGCTTGGTAGTTGGAGCAGCGCCCGGCGCATGGACAGATGAGTGGCTTGGAGAATATTAAGGCGGTCAATTTCCTCAACATCCGCCAAACCCACCCCGATTCTTACATCTGGGGCGTCATGAAGTAGTTGGAAAAAGTGTCGGCGTCGGGATGCCGTCAATTGTTTGGAATCTGTCAGGCCGACCAAGCTTCCGGCGGCTTCCGTCTCCAGCCAGTGGCGTGAACAAAACACCGCGGCGGCCACTACGGGACCGGCCAAGGGCCCGCGCCCGGCCTCATCCACACCGGCCACACGGATGTAACCACGTTCCCAACATTGGCGCTCAAAAGTCAGCAAGTTCAGCCCTGCTTGGTTTTCAAACGTGCGTTTTTGCCGGTACGATCGCGAAGGTAATACAATTTAGCGCGTCGAACCACGCCGCGGTTTTCCACTTCCAACTGCGAGATGTTGGGGGAATGCAAGGGGAAAGTCCGTTCCACCCCCTCGCCGAAAGAAACGCGGCGCACGGTAAAAGTTTCCGTGGCGCCGGCGCCTTTACGGGCAATGACATTACCTGCATAAACCTGTACACGTTCCTTGCCGCCTTCCTTGATGCGCACGTGGACCTTAACTGAATCGCCCACCTTAAAATTCGGAATGTCTTTCTTTTGGCGATTTTCTTCATCAATTTTCTTTAGAATTTCCATGCCCATGTCATTTACTCCTTCAAAAAAAATCCACAATTAGTTTTCTGATTTGTCTTCGTCTGCCGCCAGCATATCCGGTCGGCGCTCAAGCGTCCGGCGACGCGATTCATCCGCCCGCCAGCGTGCAATGGCCATATGGTCGCCGGAACGCAGAACCTCCGGCACTCGCAGATTGCAAAATACTTCCGGGCGAGTGAATTGGGGATATTCCAAACGGTTGCCACAGAACGATTCATCCGCGGTTCCGTCCGGCGCACCAAGCACACCGGGCAGGAGTCGCACCACTGCGTCAATTATTACCGCCGCCGCCAAGGCGCCGTTGGTCAAGATGTAGTCGCCGATTGAAATCTCGTCCGTTACTAGTGTTTGCGCTACTCGATCATCAATGCCCTCGTAATGTCCGCACAAAAAAATCAGGTGCCGTGCATTGGAGAGCTCGCGCGCCATAGTCTGATTAAAAGTTTTGCCTTGTGGCGAGGTCATCACCACCCGCGCTTCCTGGGTGCGCAAGGCCGATACAGCCTTAAAAAACGGTTCCGGTTTCATGATCATTCCCGGCCCGCCGCCGTATGGGCGATCATCTACTGTGCGATGCCGGTCAGTTGTGAAGTCGCGTAGATTGACCAAATTAAAATGCACCGCCTGCATCTGCGTGGCGCGCTTCAGCATGCTGGTGCCGATAAACCCCTCCAGCATTTCCGGGAAAATCGTGACAATGTCAATTTGCAACGGTGTGGACATGCTGTGCATAGGGAAAAGTTATTCGACCACTTCTAAAACGGCTTTGCGTTTATGCTTGGCCGCCAAACTGGCCAGCAACATGCGTATAGCGCTGATGGTTTTGCCGCTTTTGCCGATGATACGTCCCATATCCTCGGGATGGCAACGCACCTCGATTATGATATTGGTTCGGCCGACTATTTCGGTGACCCGGATTTGTTCCGGATGGTCCACCAAAGCTTTAACAATGTATGCGATGAAGTTTTTCATGCCGTAGTTGTTGGTTCCACTTCCACGGCCGCAGCCTTGGCGCGCCGAACCAAGCTGCGCACTGTATCGGAAATCTGCGCGCCATTTGCGCGCCACTTTTCAATGCGTTCCAGGTTAAGCTTGAAATTTTCGCCCTTGCGTTTAGGATCATACCATCCCAGTGTTTCCAAACATTGTCCGTCGCGGGCTGAACGCACATCCGCGGCCACAATGCGAAACGCCGGATCATTATTGGCGCCCATGCGCCGGCATCTGATTTTTACTGCCATACCGACACTCCTTCTTGGTGTTTGGCCGTTGGGTCTTTACATCATTGCCCGCACGGCCCTTAAAACCTGCCTTAAAACGATTACCATTACCCGAATATGTGCTGAAATTCAAGCACAATTTGATGAATTGTAAAAAAAGCCTGTCTGTATAATATACAAGTTTTTATAGCGAAATTGGCATGTGTCTATTGCTGGCAGTGAAAAAGCGCGGCACTGATACCGCCACCGACAGCGCCTTTTCAGTTTTTTCATGCCAATCTGTGGAATTTTCGCTTTAAAATTCTCATGATCATGCTATTGTAAGCGTATTGTTTTCGGGATAAATATATAATTGGAGTCATAAGTGTTCTTGCCATTCCTTGAACGAATCAAAAAGCAACCGTTGGTGTTCGATGGCGCCATGGGCACCATGATTTACCAACGCGGTGTTTTCCTTAACGCCTGTTACGACGAATTGTGCTTGACCAAGCCGGACTTGATCCTGGACATTCATCGTGAATATATTGCGGCCGGTGTGGATGTCATAGAAACCAACAGTTTTGGCGCAAATCGCATCAAACTTGCCGGTTACGGTTTAGCTGACCGGGTAGGGGAAATCAATTCTGCCGCAGTTGCTCTGGCGCGTCAAGCGGTGGGTGAAGCGCCAGTGTATATTGCCGGCTCAGTGGGGCCGTGTTTGAGTGCCGATCAAACTTTTGCTGAGACGATGCAACCGGAGTTGGAAGCGGCTTTTGATGAGCAACTTGCCGCCTTAGCGTCCGCCGGCGTTGACCTGATGGTGTTGGAAACTTTTCACGATTGCCAGGAGTTGCAACTTGCAGCACGTGTTGCTGCGCAGCATGGTCTGCCTGTGCTGGCATCGTTTGTGCCCGAAGAGTGTCCGCCGGACAGTAAGGGTGACTCCCGTGAAGCCGTCTGGGCTGGGATACTGGATGCGAATGATGACGTTGACTTAATCGGGCTGAACTGCGGCATGGGGCCGGCGGAGATCATGCGACCGTTGCAGGACGTTCTTAGCCGCACAGGCAAGCCGGTGGTGGTTATGCCGAATGCCGGTGGCGGCAATCAAATCGGCGGCCGGGTCTTATATCTCAACAGCCCGGAGTTTTTCACAGAATTTGCCAAGCGCTACATAGAACTTGGGGCGCACGGAGTAGGCGGGTGCTGTGGCACTACCCCGGCCCACTTGCGCATAGCTGCCCGCGCCGTTAAATCGTTGAGCGGGGTCAAGGAACATGTCAGCATTGCCGTCGCTCCCTCGACGCCCGGCGATGCACGTCGTGAGACCACCCCCACGGCACAGAAATCGCCCTTAGGCGCTAAACTGGCTGCCGGCGAGCTTGTGCACATGGTAGAGCTTCTGCCGCCTGTTTCAGTCGGTGGCGTGTCTGCCTTCTTAGAGCGTTGCCGCCGTTGCAAAGACGCTGGTGTAGATGTGGTCAATCTGCCGGACGGGCCGCGTGCCGGCGCACGCCTTTCGGTAGTGATTTCCGCTATGCTTGCCCAACGTGAAACCGGTGTGGAATGTTTACCGCATTATTGCGGTCGCGATCGCAATTTGATTGGAATACAGGCGGATTGGCTCGGTGCGCAGGCGGTGGGCTTGCGCAATTGGCTTTTAATTACCGGCGATCCACCCAAATTAGGTGATTACCCGGATGCTACGGGTGTATTTGACCTGGATTCGATCGGTCTCTGCCGACTGGCGACGAATTTTAATGCCGGGCTTGATGCGGCGGGACACCCTATTGACCCTCCAGCCGCCATGCTGATCGGCGTAGGCGCCAACCCTTTGGCGTTGGAAATGGAACGGGAGATAGAGCGGTTTTATGCCAAAATTGACGCTGGCGCCGAGTTTGTTGTGACTCAGCCGGTTTTCGATCCGGACGCCCTATTGCGTTTTCTCGATCGGGTCAGCCGATACCCACGCCGGATACCGTTGATTGCCGGCATCTACCCGTTGACTTCGCTGCGTAACGCTGAGTTTATGAACCAACATGTTCCAGGTGTTGTTGTTCCGCCTGCTATTTTAGCGCGTATGGCGCGCTGTCGCACTAAGGAAGAAGGATTACAGGAAGGTACAGCCATTGCCTGTGAAATGCGTGATCGCCTGGCGGGAGCCGTGCAGGGGTTGCAGGTGTCGGCGCCACTAGGCAAAATTGATGCCGCCTTACA
Organism: Kiritimatiellia bacterium; assembly: GCA_050944835.1. Taxonomy (GTDB): domain Bacteria; phylum Verrucomicrobiota; class Kiritimatiellia; order JAAZAB01; family JAAZAB01; genus JAXGPF01. The sequence continues at coordinate 22,691 of JBMNRV010000028.1, read as the reverse complement.
TGTGTTGCAATTGCTTTGAAGAACCGCAACGTTTGCGGCTAATTTGAGAAGATTAATTAGTATGAAAATCCGGCAAATTATCGTTCTGTTGGCTATGGCAGTCCATATTCTATATGCGGATTCGGAAGCGCCAGAAAGCCGCCGCATACCTATGGACGGCTATGCCGCGACGGTCAACGGACGAGTGATTAACATTCGCGAAACCTTGAATGCCATGCAACCATTGGAACGCCGGTTGCAACAGTCATTTAAGGGTGAGGATCTGGCTGTCCGTGTGGAAGAAGCTTTTACTAATACCCTGGAAGCGCTGATTGAGCGGGAACTTATAGTGGATGCGTTCCACCGCATGCAGGGGACCATTCCTGATAATGTTGTCCAAAACCGGATGAATGAAATCGAGCGCACACGCTTTAATGGCAGCCGAATGGATTTACTCAAGGCCTTGGAAGCCGAATCCCTCACCATGGATGAATGGCGTGAATCACTTCGTGAAACGATGATTGTCGCCTTCATGCGTAACCGTGAAGTGGAAAACAAGGTAATGGTATCACCACAGGCGGTACGCGATGCTTATGAATCAAATATTGAAAATTACCGTTTGCCGCCTCAGGTAGAGCTGCGCATGATTGCTTTGAACCGCGGCCAGACTGAAGAGGAGCAAGCGGTAAAAATGAAACATGCCGATGAAATTCGTCGGCGCCTTTTAGACGGCCATGATTTTGCCGATATGGCAAGACAGATGTCGGAAGGCGCCAAGGCCGACGCTGGCGGGTATTGGGGGTGGATAGACCCAGACTCCCGCCGAGAGGAATTAGCCGCGGCAATCCGGGCGCTTGAACCTGGAAGCATAAGCCCGATAGTGGTTGCCGGCGAAATGTTATATATCATCAAGGTGGAAGGACGGCGCGCCGCCGCGCAATTGCCTTTTGAAGAAGTGCAAGATAAGATATACGATGAATTGCGCCGAAATCAGTCAATGCAATTGTATAACGCCTGGATTCAGCGGTTGAAAAATAACGCCTATATCCGCCGTTTTTAATATGCAGAACATTCAGCCTAAAAACAGCATTTCAACTACTGTTTTCAGGTGCGCCGTTTCGGTTCGTCGTTACACATTCCAACAATACTTTTGGGACGCTTGTGAAACCAATGCCTTCTCAATCTGAATCGCTGATTTTAGGCATCACTATGGGCGATCCCGGCGGCATCGGCGCAGAAGTCGCATTGAAGGCGGCGTATGCGCCAGGCGTTGCGCCAGGGGCGAAATTGGCGCTGATTGGCAATGCCCACCTGTTTCAATCTCTTGCCAAAAGCTTAAAACTGCCAGAACCGCCGGTAATTCCAGAACTACCTGAACCCCCCGCTGAACGCCGTCGCTTGCCGCGTGTCAGTATATGGCAGCCTGATATTACCGGCAGTATGCCAAGACGTCTGACTTGGCGTCCCGGACGGATTTCCCGCCTCTATGGACGTTTGGCCGCCGCCTGGGTTGAGGCGGCAACGTGTGCTTGTTTGCGTGGTGTCTTGGACGGCATGATAACCGCGCCGCTTTGCAAGCAAAGTCTTGCATTGGCTGGAGCGCCTTATCCGGGACATACTGAATACTTGGCGGCTTTGACGAATACCGAAGATTTCGCAATGATGTTGTTAGGCGGTCCTTTAAGGGTGGCGTTAGCGACCAGACACCTTCCCCTGGCGGAAGTGCCGCGTGCGTTAACCGGCGCCGCCATCGTTACCGCTGCGCGATTGGCGGCCGGTGGCGTTACCTGGTTGGATGCCGGGAAAAACCGCCGTCCGGCGCCGCTGGCAATATGCGCATTGAATCCACATGCTGGCGATGGCGGTGTTCTGGGCGATGAGGAGACACGCATAATCCGTCCGGCTATTCGCCGTCTGCGCCGTCAGGGTTTGGATATTGTCGGGCCCATTCCCGCGGATGTGGTGTTTTACAAAGCGGCACGTGGCGATTTCGGCGCGGTATTGGCAATGTATCACGACCAGGGATTGGGGCCACTGAAAACTCTGGCGTTTGACACTGGCGTAAATCTCACACTTGGTTTGCCAATTGTGCGTACTTCACCCGATCATGGCGCTGCTTTTGACATCGCCGGTCGCGGAATTGCCGATCCGCGCAGTATGCAGGCCGCTATCGCGCTGGCCAACAACCTGGCGCGTCGGCCAAACCCTTGGCGCAGGGAAAAGTCATGAACCCAACGTCACTCGGGGATGTGCGCAATTTCTGGTTTTCTGGAAACCACCGCCCCTCTAAACGCTTAGGTCAGAACTTCTTGGTGGATGCCAACATTGTGCGTATTATCCTGGAAGCCGCCGATGTTAACGCAGATGATACGGTGCTTGAAATCGGTCCAGGTCTTGGCGCCTTAACCCAGGCTTTAGTGGAACAGGCAGGGCAAGTTGTAGCAGTGGAAAAAGATCACCGTCTTTATGAGCATTTGACGCGGGAATTTGCCGAGGCGCAAAATTTGCGTTTAATTTCAGGCGATGCGTTGGAGCTGGATTATCCTGCCATACTGGGCCAGGATTATAAGGTGGTATCCAATCTGCCGTATGTCAGCGGCACGGCCATGCTGGTAAACTTTTTGCAATCACCGTCTCCACCGGGCGACATGGTGGTGACTTTACAACTGGAAGTCGGCGAGCGGTTGGCCGCGGCGCCTGGTGACAAAAGTTATGGTTTATTGGGATTGTGGTCAGATTTACATTACGAGACGGATATATGCAAAATCATCTCACCGACCTGCTTTTGGCCACAGCCGCAGGTAAAGTCCGCTGTGGTGCGGATGCGTCGGCGGGCACAGCCGGCAGCTGATATAGTGGATCATCAATTTTTCTTCGAATTTACTAAGCAGGCTTTCGGCCGCCGCCGCAAACAATTGAGAACGGTATTGCGCGGTCTGACTTTGTTTTCGGGCTGGTCCGTGGATCAAGTGGATCAACTGCTGGCAGCCGCCGAGGTTGATCCTGCTATTCGCCCTGAGTCACTCTGTGTCCAGGGATGGGGTAGGTTGGCGAACTGTGCGGCGTTATTGCGCCGTGCCAATCGGCCGACACGGGCATAATCCGGCTTCAGCGCGCTGACAACTCAGCCCAGGCGCAAGGAAGGCAGTCAATGATATCCGGCGCGGAGAGACCGGGCTCAGTATATTTGATTGCGGCATAATCACCTGCACGGCCATGCAAATGCACTGCGGCTTTAGCGGATATAAACGGCGCAATCCCTTGCGCCAACAGCCCTGCCAGCAAACCGGCTAAAACATCGCCGCTGCCGCCCTTGGCCATGCCGGCATTGCCGGTAAGATTAACCTGTAAAGGGGTGTCCGGCGCGGCAACCAAAGTGCCGCCGCCTTTAAGCGTTACGATTGCGTTAAAACGCTGGACAGCAGTGCGGGCGGCGGCGAAGCGATCCGCCTGTATAGCCGCTGATGTGGTTTGCAACATCCGCGCCAGTTCGCCCGGGTGTGGCGTAAGAATCGTCGCTCCCTGCCGTGCGCGCAGCAAGGCCGGATAGTCCGGTGTCAATGCCAGCACATTCAATGCATCCGCATCCAATACTAGTGGGCCGGGGTATATTCGCAACAGCTCGGCCGTGATTTTCGCTATGCCGGGATTAGTGGTTAACCCCGGGCCGGCCAGCACAGCAGAAAATTTTTCGGCATCCTTTAGTTGCGCTCGCCACTTGTCATCTATATCGGCTATGGCGCCGTTGTTATCTTCCGGCAAGCCCCGAACCATGGCGCCCGGCGCTGCTCCCGCCACTTCAGCGCGGATGCCGCAGGGTGTCCAGACAGTCACCAGACCAGCGCCGGAACGCAACGCGGCACGAGCCGCCATGATGGCGGCGCCCGTGAAACCGTGTGCTCCGGCAATCAACAGTACGTGTCCGTAAGTACCCTTATGCGTGGCGCGCGGCCGTCGCTGTGCCAGGCATGACAGGTCTGCGGGCGTAATCAACTCGGGTGGCGCGTCCAAGCCGGTAGTTGGCGGCGTTAGTTCAGGTGGAGGAATGCCGATATCGGCGACGGCCAATCCCCCGATGAAGTCCAATGCTTCCGGCAGTAACATGCCGGTTTTGGGGAGAGCCATGGTAATAGTAAAATCGGCGCGTACGGCGGCTCCGGCTGTCGTGCCGTCATCAGCATTTAAGCCGGAAGGCACATCCACCGCGACCACACGGCTGTGGACGTGCCGGCGGTTGATGAACTCAATCGCTGCTGCTATCACTCCCCGCGGCGCGCCCTTGATTCCTGAACCCAGCAAGCCGTCCACTATCACTACCGGCGTGTGTAGCCAGTCGCATACTTCATTCCATGCCGCTTCGTCTGGCATTTCCCGCAGATGTATTCCTGCGGCAAGCATGCGCTCCAAGTGAACTCCGGCATCGCCCTTGACTTGCGAGATGGATGCGGCCAACCAAACTTCCACCTGCCTACCACGTGCTTTCAAGTGGCGTGCCGCGGCAAATACATCGCCGCCATTATTGCCGTGTCCGGCAATCAGCAGGATCCATGGCGGAGCGCCTGAGCAGACACGAGTATTGGCAAAAAAATCCGCCGCATTGGCCACTGCCAGCCCGGCGCGGTCCATTAAGACCTCACCGGGTGTCCCGGCGGCGATTGTTTGCCGGTCCATCTCCCGCATTGTTGCGCATGAAACAGTTTGCATTTGATTTTACCTGCATCACTGACATGAGCAATATGTTATCAGAAAATGGATTTTTTATCACTAAATCAATGCAGTTTAAAAATTGTACCGGCAGAAATATATTCGTAAGCGCCCCGGTCAACTATTCCTTGCGATATGCGTCGCCGTCCGATTAAATCGAAGGCGCCCACCATCCAAGGCTCGTTGATTCCTGTATTGACACAAGGTGAGGTGCGCGTTAACTGGAAATTGCCGTCCAGCGGCGCAATGAAAGCCGGATTGTTGGTAATATTGTTTTCTCCCTGAATGGCCGGACTGGATTGCCAGCCGATACAGCAATTGGTAAAGCCTGAACTGTCATTCCAATTCTTCCAAGCGGAACTGGCGGCAGTATTATTGTAGATAATCGAGTTGTATGCGCCGACGGAACCGTACACTCCGCCGCCATGACTAGAAGATTGATTGTAAACAATGGTGCAATTTTGGAGCATGACGTTGGTTGAGCCAAAGATGCCGCCACCAAGGCTAGATACCGACTGGTTGGAATAGACCAGAAGATTACGGCACTCGACACCGACGGCAGGGTTTGCATAAATGGCGCCACCGGATCCGTTTGTAGAGCAATTATTATAAAACGTGCAATTATAAATCCGGTTGCTTGCGCCGGAATGCACATAAACAGCTCCGCCATTGTTGCTGCTCGTATTGTCCGTGAACAAGCAATTTGACGCCATCGAATTGACGGCAATATGCAGCGCACCGCCGCGATAGGCATAGTTCTTTTTGAAAATACAATTTTTAACTGTGGAATTGCTGTAAATAAGCGTGCTGCTGGAGGTAATATTGCTGCCATTTTGAATCGTAAAACCGTTCAATGTGCTTGTGTTGTTTAAATACAATCCCCAAGACTGGCTGTTATCAATGGTTGTCACATTGGGTCCATTCAGGCTGCGGATTTCCACTGAAGTATTCACCATATGTTGGTAACAATAATGCACACCGTTCGAGACAAGAATCACATCGCCATCAGTGCATACATTCAACGCCTGCGCAATATTAGTGGCAGCATTAATCCAGCTCGTGTAAGGGGCGACATGCGCGCCATTGGTTGACACGTAACGTGTGACGGCTAAGGCGCCGCAGGCGTGTAACATCAGGGATAGAGCGATAACAGATGTTAAACGGCGATGATTGTGTTTGGGAACAACTGCTAGATGCTTCAGCTTCATGGTATGACTCCTTTTTGGGGGTTAACTTCTGTCTGTTGTCCGCGTGTTTGTATTGTACTGAATTGAATGTGAAGCTTTTGGCGCAAATGTGATGTTAATTTATTAAGTTTGGCTGGATCAGTCAAACCCTGAATCAGTATGTAGCGCACTAATGGATTGTCAATCCGGGCGAAGCCGGCGTGGCTACGCGTCGGCTGGAGCCAGAATAGACCAGGGGTTTCAATCAGCCAGCGGGGTGGGGTGGCAAAGGTTGATGCGGCCAGCAGCAGGCCGAAACTGTGCGGCCCGGGCGGATCCCCAAACGCAACAATTGTCTGGTAATCATCGTGCAGAGGCACATTGGCGAAACCCAAGCGCTGCCACCCGTCCGCGGTGAAGACCTTTGGTTGCTCGCGCCGTTTGGCTGGCCGGTAAATATTGCCCATTGGCCAGCGCAGATGATTGAATTTGCCGGTCAGATTGCTGGAGAATTCTAATTCCATACAGGGCGAATGCTGATAGAGGCGCGCCATGGCAGTCAAACGCACCTCCGGTTGGTTTCGGAATGGCGCAATAATTTCACGTTTTAGCATGGCGGCCACTGGGCCGTTTGCCAGTAATTCAAACGGCGCTTTCGTCGTCCAATTCTTTAGAAACCGGACGCCGAAGTCAGAGATGTCGAGGCTATATTCAGGCATCCCGGCAGCGAAAATAGCTATCCGTCCATTATCGTAAAATTCCACCCGGCTGTATTCGGTTGTTACCACCAGGTGTCCGTCTTTTTGTGCCGCCATCTCCAGAACGCCGGGCGATTGGAGCTTTACATCAGAACCGCTATAAACCAGGAACTCATTAATCCCGGCCGTGACATCGGTTACAAAAACCAATTCATTCGATGATATGCTATTTACGCCCTCTATCAGAACAGGTGGCGGTATAACGCCGGCAGGCAGCGCCTGGCATGGGATAATTTCATGCCCATTTGGCAGCATCCGGTATAACAGGAAGGACGAGCGGCTCAGGTCGGCGTCGGCGAGTTCCTGAAGCTTGTTTTCCGGGAGAGTGATGATCTCATTAGATGCGGCAGTGTCGGATTTGAATGTAAAAGCCAAACGGCGTGTTGCCGAGGGCTCATGCCAGATGATATTGGGTGGAGGCAAATCGTCATCAACGACTATGCGGTCGGCAAATGGGCGGTATCCGATAGGGGGATTATTGCGCGCCTTTTGCAACGCTGCCGCGAGTTCCTGCTTTTCAAGCTCCAAGTCGGCAACAAAAGTGCTGGGATGCTCAGTTTTCGGCGGTTCGATCACGATGTTTTCAAAATCGCGTTCGGGAGAGATGGATACCTTGATACCTTGTTCCAGTTGTTCAGCGGTCCAGTTCCCGCCATCAGGTGATGGATAGGTCTGGTACTCTGCCAGACTGAATACCTGGAATTTACCCAGTTTAACCCCGAGATCGGCAGGGCGGACACGTATGATCCCCTGCGCCGCCTCCAGAGTAGGCGCTACTTCCGGCACTTGGGTTGGCTCGGTGCTAAGCGCCATGGAAGGGCCGGCGGCTGAATACAGGGAGATCAAAATTCGATTATCTTTACAGATTACACCTTGAACACTGATGTTGCCTTCAGTGGTGACGGTCGGCTGGTGGCGTTCGGTAATAAGGCGGGCGAGGGCGTATCCCCAGCGGGCGGGGTCGTGTTGGATCTGACGTGCCAGATCGAAATACAGGCTGATCACGCGTCCCGCACCCAAAGAACGTTCAAATCCAAGCGGGATATCGCCGGTGAAAACTATTGGGCGGCCATTGTCGCAGCTATTTGGCAGGGTGGCAGCCTGTGTACCTTCCGCCAATGGCAGTTGCAGGTTGCTCAAATCGGCCAAGCTGGCGACGCCAGCAAGAGAGCCTTCCAGCCCGGGTTGGAATCCAGTAAGTATCTCATTGCAAGGGGTGGGATCAGTGAGGTCACGCCGGCCAACAGCGATTTCGGAGTCAATTACGAAGAGGGCGCCGCCTTGGCGGACAAACTCCAGCAAGCCGTCCAGCGCAAATTGCGGAATGGAATATCCTGCGTATTTTGGAAGCAGCAGCGCCTTATATTGCCGGAAAAGCCGGGTTTCGCGGACGTCAAGCATGCGCGTGGCAAAATATGTTGTCAGTGTCTGCTGCAAAAGTTCTTCAGTATCGCGATGGACGATTTCGGCTTTTAAAAATTTCCCCAACAGCGCCGGTGGAAAAGTCAAGACCGCCACTTCTTCTGCTGGGAGCGCTCCGCGCCATTCGCGAGCCAATGCGTAAATTTCTTTGCACCTGGCTACCAGTTCCGGATTATTGATCATCATGGCGAAAGTCCAGTGTTCCACAGGCAAGCCGCGCAACACCTGGGTGAAGGCGAACCCACTGAAGTCAGATTGAAGGTGCATGACGCTGTTTTCCACTGGCATGGGGTTCTTGTAGTATGTGGCCGCAAATGTGAAATCGCCGATCTTGGAGAGGCGATAACGGTCATGCCCCCATCCCTGACTGCGGCGGTAGGCGAACGGATTGACCAAGAAGGGAATGCAAGTCAATCCGTTGGCGCGGCTGTACTCGGCTAAATCCCGCGAAAAATCCTCATAAATGCAGTATTTAAAAACAATGTAACGCCGCCACCATTTGTCCTTCGGGTTGGCGGCTGGAGGCATTTGTTCTCCGGGATAATCCTCGTCAAACTCGGCCCGGCAAAAGTCGCGGAAGGTGCCCAAATGGTTGGAATAGGAATTTTTGCCCATGGCACACCAGATTTCATCCCACCAGAGTGATGTCAGGTTTGGGTGCTGGCGTTTCTTTGCGCTCAAGGCGTCCACCAGAATGTGCATGGTCTGACGGTAGGCGCGGCTATTCAGGTCAATCTCCGCCTCGTTCCAATTCAGAAACAATCCCACTGTCATGCCACGCCGTGCGGCTTCCGCAAGTATGTGGTCGAATTCTTCCGGGAGGAGTACCTTCTGCGGGTGTTCTTTAGCATGGAGAACTTGGGTAAAGTTGCGGTGACTCCAATAAATTTCCGTTACGCCCATGGATTGCATTAAATCCAGGCTGCGTTCCAGATTCCAGTCGTCGAGTTTTTCGCGCCGGATGGCAGTGCCCTGATTCAGAACAAAACACTGGCCGACGCCACCGGTCCAAGTCAGGGCTGCATCAGGCAGAGGCACATCTGCGGTCATGGGTAACTCACGCACAGGTAAAGCATCCTGATTATTCAGGGGGGCGCCATCGCTGTCAATGGCACAGGATGCAACCCGGCAGCATGCTGCCATCATCAAAGCGATGAAAATAAAAAAGCAGCTATGATTTTTCATAGTTTATTACTATTAAAATAACCAATGGCTATTATTGCACTGGCTGCTTGTCATCGGGTTCCTTTTCTTCGAGCTTCACACCGGTAAACCATTCCACCGCGCCACGTATCAGGACAGCGTTAAAACCACTCAATTCGGCTTCCTGATTATAGATGTCTATATTGATATTCCCATCGAAAATAACTTTACCGTGACCTAACTCGCCCGCCACTACCACCGGCATCCCCATCTCATCCACGGCCAGCGTCACGCCATTGGGACCGGGCTGGGGAGTGATATGATCGTAATACATGTGCCAGGTTTTGCTGCCCTGTGCTAGTCCTGGCATAGCTGGATGTGTCATCTGAACAACCAGGTTAGTAGCATCGCGGCGTCCATCGGCGTAAGGGCAGATTTCCGGGAAGGGCGTGGATTGACCGAATGGATAGCGGCCGAAGCCGCACATGTCATGCTGGAAGAGTACACCACGACCGCCCTCACTGACAAAACGTGGTAGATTATCAAAATAATCGGCGCGATTGACCGACCTGGTTTGCAAGATGAAAACGCAATCGTAATCCTTCAAAACCGCCATAGCCAACGAATCAATAAAGTCCGCCTGAACGTTTTTGAACTGATCAAAAAACTGCTTGGTGCTTTGCGCCCCGGGCGCCTTTTCCAGATATAGCCCGACCTTGATGATGTCGCCGGGCGGCCGCGGATGTAACACCACTTCCAGACTGGCCAACTTGGATTCCAGCATTGCGCGCACTTCGGTGAGCGTAGGTTTAACATCGCCGCTTCTAGTGTCCAGTGGCCCACGCGGGGTCAAATCCGGCTCATGTTTCGTTCTTTGCAAAACCTCCTCAGCCATTAAACGGTCAGTTTCATATTCGCCAATCGCCTTACGTAACAACTTCAAGGCCTCGTCCTTGCGTCCCTGTTTATACAGCTCGCCGGACAAATAATCGGCATGGCGCGCGCGCGCAATCAAACGCCACAACGGCATGCGTTTGTAAAAGAACATGACGATTTTGCGCTGGTAGGGCGATGCGGTGTCCAAAGCGGCATAGGCCTGTTCGAGCGCCTGCATGGCAGTTGTTGTAGCCTGTAACTGGACATTCATCCGCGCCGCGCTGTCCACCATAGCCGGCGCTATACCCTTTTCGTTACTAGCCTGGTCCGCGGTTTCTGGATCCACATTCGCCATAGGTTTTTGACGATACCTGTTAGCCAAGGCCAGAGAGCCGCCGGGGTCTTGAATATAACGCGGCAAAACGTTGGCCTGATACACTGGCGCCATGGCATTACCCAGTTTTTCCCCGAAAAATGCACGGCAGGCGCGTGGCAGCCAATCGTTAATGATTTCAGGCGGTTCGGTATGATCCCTTTCGGCATCGTAATACAAGCCGTCAAACGGTTCGCTGCCAGGCGCCGCGGTATTCCACGCGTATTCACAATCACAAATCTGGTTCAGCCATAGCACTTTGGAATTTGCATCCAAGTAAAAGGCATATGCAAAAATATCACCGGGATGGCCCTCGTAATTTGTGCCATTGCGCCGATGCCAAGTTCCGAAATAGCCCATGCCGACAAAACTGTGGGCATATACATAGATCGGTCGGCCGGCAAAACACTCGCGATAAACTTTCATGTTTTCCGGCCGCGCACTCCAGGTCATGGGGATGATGGTTGGGTCCAGTTCCGCGTGTATGCGCTTCCAATAATCAATGGTGTTTTCACGCCACACGTTTTCTGGAATGTCGGGGAAGCGCGAATAATCAGCGTACTCCGCGTTGTAAGGATAAAGCGGACTGGTGAACAGTATATCCGGCGCCAGCTCCTTCAGTATTTCGGCCCAAGTGTTGAACTGATGCACACTGGCCTTCCAGCGGTCGTCGCCAAATCGCTCGCGACAGCGTGGGCAACGCTTACTCCAGATTTCCGGATCATATGCCCCGCCACCGTCCACCGGGTGTACACAAAGCATTTTGAAATTACATTTGCTGACGAATTCAGCTACTCGGCGAATATGCTCACGCGCCAACTCATCTCGGGACCAGCAATAATAACGCCCTCCTTTCCACTTGCTGTTATATACGCAATCCCAGTTCTGAAATTCGGGCCGTTGGTCGTCATAGGTGCCGTGTCCGATACGGGTGCTTTCCCACAGCACCGGGTAAATGCCGCGCTCGATCGCATAATCGTTAATCGCACGCACGAAATTCCAGCCATTAGTGTTTTCCGGATGGCGTATAAGCTCCTCTACCGAGTCATGATTATCCATCAAATTCATTTTGAAATGCAGCATCCAGTCAATGCCCGCCCGATATCCCGCCATACCATCCTTATCGCCCAGGGTCAGTGGCTTGAGTCCGCGGCGGACGCCCATGGCGGAGCGATAGCGATAATCGGGCTTGTCATAGATGTACGCCGCGGCAACCACCACCTGGTTCGACTCCGTTTTCAACATCTGGCGCAGAGTCATCGCTCCGTATAAAGCGCCGATCGCGTCGCTTCCGATGACCACCACGCGATTAGATTCAGCATGGATCACATAGCCCTGTGGTCCGGGATTTGTAATCGTGACATCCAAAGCTAATTCAGTGGCCAGAGTCGTTGCCGTTGGATGGGGCAGCGCCAAGATGTATATGCCGGGATGGTCACTAGTGGCGCTCACCCCCTCAATTGTTCCGGCAGCGCCACCCAAAGCCCGCACCTGCTTTATAATTTCATCGGCGCCGATTCGGCACTGCCGATTTTCCAGATCAATAAACAATGGCAAATCCGTAACCGGCACATGGCCTTCCAACGCCTGATATTGCTTCGGCATGGGCACTAAATCAGGAATGCTTTCCCCAGCCCGTGCATGCACGCATTGCGCCCATAAAGCGCAAACTCCGATTGTCCGCCAAAAACGCAGTTTCATGTACGCTGCCTCCTGTTTTCTATCAACTAGTCCATAAAATAATCCGCCGGTTTAATTGCCACAGGCATTCCGGACTTCATTGATTCAATGGCCTTCCAACTGCAAACTGTTGCGCGGGCTGCGTCCACCGCCGTCACAGGCAATGGGATGTTGCGGCGGATGCAATCACCAAAGCAATCAATTTCATGGTAATGGCCCTTGAGCGTCGAGGCCATGGGCACGACGTAAGGATTTTTGAGAAAATCCTCAAGGTTCAGGCTTTTCCGCCAAGCGCTCATGCGCCGGCGGAATCCTTCGGAGCCGTATTCGGTGATGCCTTCATTCTTCCAGGGATCATCACTGTAAGGGAAAAATTGGTCTGAAACCCCATCAATACCATTGACTTTCAACTGCAGGAAATGATCCACTGCCACAGTCGCACCGCCACAAAACACTTCCAACAGTTCCTTAGGATACTGTTCCGACCCCAATCCTCCGCTAACCACACTGACGATACTGCCATCGCTGTAGTTGAGCGACACGATATTGTTGTCGCCCAATTCGCCGATGCAATGGATGAGCGTCGGTTCGGCATCCAGCAACCAAGCCAGCAAGTCAAAAACATGGCAGCATTCGTTCAGTATTTTACCGCCATGTTCCGGCATCCGCGCCCAGGGCGCGCCAAGTTCGGCGTTACCCACGATCCGGTAGAGCGCCATTAACGGACGGGGACGGCCAGCGATGATTTTTTTGGCCGCCTGCATGGACGGCGCGAAGCGCCGGTTGTGGCCCACCATATAACGCCGGCCGGTCTGGCGCATTACCCGAATCACTTCGCCCATCTGTTCAAGAGTATGCGCCATAGGTTTCTCGCAAAAAACATCCCTGCCGGCTTGTGCCGCACGGATGCTGAGCGTATCATGCTGATCGTGTTGGGTGCCTATGATTACAAAGTCCACCGTAGGGTCGTTAAACACCTTGTCGGCATCCGTTGTCACATAATCCCCGCCAAACTCTTTCTGACGTTGCAGAAGCAGGTCTTCGTTTAAGTCACACAACGCCCGTATATGCAAGCCGGGATTGGCCTTCACATTCGGCAGATGATTCCCAGTCACAAAATTACCGACCCCGATAAATCCCACATTGACGATTTTTTTCATATACAAACTTCTGTTCCGTAGCGTTTATTTGATTAACCGAGAAATATTCTTACATCTTTGCCAGCAAGTACTTGCAATTTAAGACTTTTTCAATCAAGTCCTGGGTGGAGTAGGCGTATTGGTTAGTAGCCTCAAAACCGATGGTGGAATCCTGCGCCGCCAAGTCATGCAGCCGGCGCGCCAATTGGATTTCCTCGCGCAGGATTTTCCGGATTTCACGCAGAGCTATCGCTCGTTCCGGCCCGGCCACCGCAGGCAGTGTGTCACGCAGACGGATGAATCTGATCTGGAGGTACGCGCTGCGAAAATGCAGCCAGGCGCCCCAGGCCGCGCGTTCTAATCCCGCCAGTTGTTCTTGATTGCGGCAAGCCGGCAGAGCGGACGCCTTAGCCAGGCATGACAGCCCTTTACGCCAGCCGACGCCTAATTTGCGGAATTGTTCCTCGAATACTGAAGCCGGGTAACTGCCACGCCAGATATCCAGCGCATCGTAAGGGAACCCCACCATGGTTGAGCGATAGCCCGATGGGGTATCGAAGAGGAGATTGGCCGGTCCGGGATTATGTGGTCCTTGGTAAACCACCCGGACTTCGAACGGAAACTCACGGAAAGCCGTGCTGAAATTGCGGAGCGCCCGCCGGATCAATGGCGCGGCGTCGGCGCCGAATTCATCCTCCACCAGATTAGCTAACCGGTTATATTTACCGCAACAGCCGGTTTCTTCCCAATAATAACGTGTGGCCAGCTTCAGGTTGAACGAGGGGTATCCGCCTAGTGTCCAGCTCAACAGCAAACCACTGACTGGCGTTTCTTGCAATTTATCAAAGTGCTCTCGTACCAGATCCATAGCCGGCAGCCAAGGGATGGCCGGGCATTCCCAAGTGTTGTTGAGTTGCACCTTGGCCGCCGCTTTTAAACCATTTGCCCGGGCGATTTCCCATTGTTCCAATGCCCGGTGTCCGGGGCCGGGATTAGACATGGTATAATCCCCCACGATGATCTTAACACCGGATTTTTCTAGCGGCATGGCTTCCTCGCTGGTGCACATAAGCATGGTTCCGGGCGCCAGATGTCGCGCTGCCCGCGCCACATCGAATGTGTTTGCCCATCCCCAGGTCCAACTGACTACTTGAGCGCGAGGGTTGGCTTGTAGAATACCATCTGCCAGTACCCGGTTGATTTCGCCAACCACATCCGCCGGATCGCGTTCGCGGCAAAGTTGACAATTCGGCGGTTTATTTCTAGTGGATTTAGACCAGCAATTGCTGAGGTTTTCCGACATGGTGATCAGGAATGCCCCGGCTAAATCTGGAACATTGCGAAAAACGTCATACGCTCCAGCGCGCACATATTCCCGTACCTCCGGTTGCGATGTGCATAGACCGGCCCAGAGCCCGTTGAAGTGGAGTTCGCCACGCCAAGAGGGATGGTCTTCGAAGAAGGCCAACGGCCGGCACCGTGGTTCATTGAGGTAAAGGTAAACGCCGATGCCATAGTCACCAGCCCGATCTACTAATTTCCGTAGAGATGCAATACGTCTTTCACGGGCAGCGTCATTTTGCGCCATTCCGGGTATTGCTGCAAGCTGGTAGAGGACACCCTGCAGCCAGATACCGTTAATGTCTAAGCGGGCATATTCTTCGAACAACCCAGCAGGCGGTTCGGCAAATTCCGGATCGGACAATGGGGCGCCATAGAGCAGGTAATACGGATACACACAACGCCAAGTAAATCGCGGGCGGCGTTGGCTAGCGCCCAGGGGGAGGCAGGGCGTAGCTTGCCGGGTCATTTCGTCGGCCAGGAAGTTCAACCCCCGCATCAGCCCGAATTCGTCAACTGCGGCAATCCGGATGCCATCTTGGGCAACATCAATGGAATGAGTTTCCTTGGACGCCTGCGGGTCAGGCACAATTTCCAGTATGATACGTTTGTGGCTGGCCGGTGTGGCTTCATCTGCGATGGACAGATGCAGAGCCCACTGCCCAGCCAAGCGTTGTAACCAGCGCTTGGTGAACGATTGAAGATGCCGGCTGGCATCGGCAGGGAGCGCCAGCCGCCAGGAGTCGTCAAGGCGGATGCAGTCCGGCGGGCAGGTACAGGTTAACATATCTGTAGATGAGGCGGACTCAAACACTGGTGTTTTGTATTGCTCGATGAAGTGGAATCCCGGAACAGTGTTAGCCGCCATACTGGGGAAATAGCGCGCGACTACTTTACGCAAGGCCGCTGTTTGCCGACGCTGCGCATTAGTTAGCGGCGCGTAATAAACATGGTCGGCCGCAGGTTTCAAGCCGCCCAGCTTATTCCATAAGAAGTCATCTTCCTTGAGCGTGAAATTCATGCGCGCAACGTCCCAGTCCAGCAGTTCCAGCAATTGCGCGTAAGGCAGCAAATGCCAGTTTTTACGGATGATGGTGCAATAGCCGCGCGCGGGCCAGTACCCGGGGTCAGGAGCTGGTACCGGCAACCCCATATCCGCCGCTGCGGCCTCGATCGTTTCCGTAGAGGCGTGCAATACCCGCGCTATGCGTTCCGTCGGGATCAACCCCCAGTTGCGCCAAACGACCGCCTGCCACCGGGTGGGGAAATGCGGAAAATCCAGTGCTGGCGGATGGCTGCCCAACGGCAAATCGGTGCCAGGCATTTAGAGATACTCCTTCTTTAATTCATGAACATCTGATCCATCTCCGGCGCCATCGGGACAGTGCCCGTGGCGGTAATTTCATACCCGGTTTCGATGCGCACACCGTTGAATTCCGGATGTCCGAAGAAGCTGATATCCACACAAACTGTCATACCGGGCTGCAGAACGTCGTCGCTGTTTGGTCCGAAAAACGGCGCTTCAGCTTCCAATAGACCGATGGTATGCACAAACGGGCAAACCAAGTATTTAGTAAATCCGTGTTGCTTGAAATAAGCGCGTGCCGGCGCATCAATTTCACGTCCTACCATGCCGGGCTTCAATTGCGCACGGGTAAGTTGAAAAGCCTTTTTCAGGTGATTGACGCATTCCTGTTGGCGCGCGGTGTATTTCCCCGACACCGGCAGCACGTCGCCGATTACACCGGCATATCCCCGCACCTTGGGAGCCAGTCCAATCATGACCAATTCGCCCTCTGCTAACGGTTTGGAGCTGGCCGTCGGCACAACCGCGTTAGAACGCGCCCCGCTACCTACAATAGCGCTGAAACCGAAGCCGGTGGCGCCGCGACTGCGCGCGGCAAATTCACCGGCCGCCGCCACGGCGATCTCGCTCACACCCGGTTTGATCGCAGCTTTCATGGCGGCATAGGAGTGTCCTGCTAGTTGGAAGGCTGCGCGGATTTGCTCGCGTTCCCATTCGGATTTGATATAGCGGAGTTTTAAGAAGTCGCCGGTAATATCAACTAATTCGCAACCCTGCAAACCGGCCCTGATCTGATTCAGGCATTCGGCCGGCATGCGGTCGCCACCAACCAGCCCAACGCGTTTGATTTCTCCGATCTTTCCACGGAGTTCGGCAAACAGGGCTGGGAAATCAATAATGACCGCATTGGGGTATTCCTCGTCTGGGACCATAAAAACCGGGAAGTTGCGGGTTTCTTTGATCGCACTGTCCAACTTGGCAAAAGGTTCGCTTTCAGGGCCGCCTAGTATCATAGGTGAGCCGACACGGGGCACCAAGACTGCTCCACTCTCAAATTGCGGGCACCAACCAGTCAGGTACCAGCCATTTCCGATATTGAATTCATCGTAGTAAATTAACGCGAAATCCAATGCGTGGCGATTGAGCAATTCGCGCACTGCTTCCAGCCTGCGGTCCCGTTCAGTATCAGTCAGATATGCCATGATGTCCTCCTGTTAGTTTGATGTTTTACAAATCGGGTGGTGTAGATTGCCGGGGCGGGGGAGAGGTAGTAGAACTTTCGCGCACTATTAATTGTGGCAGCAGCTGAATGCGTCGCAACGGCATCTGCGGGTGGCGTTGCCGTTCCACTACATGTTCCGCTGCCAAGCGGCCAAGTTGCCGGGAATCCATCATAACCGTTGTTAGTGAGGGAATGGCGTGGTTCCCGATCGGCAGGCCGTCACATCCGGCTACAGCCACTTTGTCAGGGACGGCGATGCGGGTGTCATGCAGCGCCCTGAGTACGCCCAACGCCATTTCATCATTGGTAAATACAGCGTCGAATTCAATCCCTTGTGTCAATGCTGTCGTGATTTCTTGTCTGGCGCCGTCGGCGGTAAAGTCAGCGGTTTGAATCAGCGCGGGGACTATCCGGATGCCGCTTTCTTCCAGCGCCTCACGGTAACCACGCTCTATGTCAATTGAGAAGTAATGTTTGCCTGGCCCTTTGATCAGCAATATCTTGCGGCGACCCTGCTCCAGTAAATGTTTGACAGCCAGACGCGCGGCGGCCGTGTTATCAAAGCTGATGGATTCGCATCGTTGTTCAATTGAACCGTCTGCATGGCGGTCAACCATAATAGAGTAGGGGGCGAAGCTGATCAGGGTATGGATGCGGTCGGGGTGGAACCATCCAATGAGAATCAGAATTTGAGGCCGGGTGCGGCGCAGCGCCTCGCATAACAATATGAAATTGTCATAATTTTCGTCGCACATGCGGATTATGCAGTCGTAGCCGTGCCGACGCAAAGTCAGTTCGATTTCACCGAAGAGACGAGTGTGGTAGAGATTGCCGCCACCGATCGAGGCGCCGACAATGATTTCACAAGCTGGACCAGGCGTTCCGGTTGTGCGCCGGACGCGACGTGGGCGACCCATGCGCGCGTTGACACGATACCCGATTTTGACTGCCATATCTCTGATACGCCGTTGCGCGGCAGTCGGTTTGACAGCGCGCAAAGCACGGCTGACGGTCATGGAACTTACTCCGCAGGCCTGCGCCAAATCCTGCATGGAAGGCAAAGATTCTGACTTAGTCGTGCCATCTGAATTTGTCTTTTTCATTTGCGCAGACTATAACATAATTTATGTTATAGTCAAATAAAAAAAGCAAATTGGCACAACAGGTTGCAAGGCGAAATCAAAAGTCTTCCGGCGCTCTCAGGAGTGCTTATGCCTCATGGGCGATTCCGTCGGGATGATAACGACGCATGGCTCGGCGCATTTCGCGCACTGCGGCCTGCATACCAATTAAGACGGCGCGCGCCACAATGCTGTGTCCGATGTTCAAGGTGTCGAGATGCGGCATCCGCATAATACCGTCAATGTTATCCAAATTGATGCCGTGTCCCGCGTTGACTTGTAGCCCAAGCTGATTGGCCAGGATTGCGCCCCGAATGAGTTTCTTTAGTTCGGCGCCGCGACGCTGGCCGCGGGCATCGCAGTAAGTGCCAGTGTGCAACTCAATGACCGGTGCACCGGCGGCAACCGCTGCCCGAATTTGTTTTGCATCCGGGTCTATAAACAAGCTCACGCGAATACCCGCTGCGGTCAACTTGGCAACTGTAGTTTTGATCGCTGACAAGCGCCCGGCGACATCCAGTCCGCCTTCGGTAGTCAGTTCCCGTCGTTTTTCCGGCACAAGGCAAACCTCATCCGGCTGAGCTTTTAAGGCAATTTCGATTATTTCACGGGAATTTGCCATTTCCAGATTTAACGGCACTTTCAATCCGCGCCGGAGCTCGAACAAATCACTGTCCTGAATATGACGGCGGTCTTCTCGCAGGTGAATAGTAATGCCATGAGCGCCGGCTTTTTCGCATAATTGCGCGGCAGCCATGGGGCTGGGATAATCCACGCCACGCGCCTGTCGCACGGTGGCAACATGGTCAACATTGACTCCTAATTTCAAGATACTTTTAGACATTTAACACTCCATTAAACAAAACATTAGTAATTTCTGACATGATATAGCTGTTTGAAGGTAATAACAAGTTGAAACTTCCAGCTTTTCGTATCACTCGGGTAGGCGGGCGCATATAAAATGCGGCCGGCCGACGTAGTCATTGGCCGTGGTAATGTCCACGAAGCCGGCATCTGCAAGGTATTTGCGCAATAAGCCTATACGTGCAGGTGCAAATTCCATGAATAAAGCGCCGCCAGGTTTCAGGCAACGGTTTGCTTGAGGCGCCAACCATGCCGCCACTTTCATGCCATCATCGCCTGCCAACAGGGCTAAGGCTGGCTCAAAGTTGCGGATGTGCGGCGGCAATTCCTGGTATTCGGCGGTCGTGACGTAAGGTGGATTGGAAATTACCGCATCGAAATGACAGGGCGGCAGGTCTGCCAGCAGGTCATTGGGACGGAGCTCGATACGTCCGGCGATGCCATGGCGTTCTGCATTTTCCAGCGCCAAGTTCAGAGCGTCATTGCTGATGTCGGTTCCGATACAGGTAGCGTGCGGCAATTCCGCTGCGATGGTGATAATGATGCAACCACTACCGACACCGGCCTCAACAATAACAGGCGCCTTTGCCGTATGGATGGGTGAATAGCGCAAGAACCATTCCACCAGCAGTTCCGTCTCAGGGCGTGGGATTAACGCGCGTTGATCGCATTTGAATTTTCGCCCAAAGAATTCCGTTTCGCCCACAAGGTATTGCCAGGGTGTCCCTAGCGTCAGGCGTTCCAAATCGGCGCGCAAACTTGGCATGATTTCCGGTGGAATGGCATTTGAATAATGCAGTGGCAATTCCAGACGCGGGCAATGCAACGCGCGGCTGACCAGTAACTCAGCCAACAACCGACATTCCTCCGGGTGAAGTTTATGTAGTGCGTTAGTGGCTTCTTTGAGGAATACAGCCACGTTGACAGATGGGATAGGCATTGGCATCAGGCGTCAAGCATTCGGTTCAAATCCACACCGGCCTGCATACGCCGCATCAGACGGTTTTGCTGTAAGGCGTCCAGCAAGGCTGTAAGGTCGCCTTCCATTACGCGTCCCAAGTTATGCGCGGTATAGTTGATACGGTGATCGGTGACGCGATTTTGCGGGAAATTATAAGTGCGGATTCGTTCGCTGCGTTCCCCGGTGCCGATCTGAGCCCGGCGTTCGTCGCCTATTTCTCTGACACTTTGTTCGCGCTGGAGCGCCAACAGGCGCGAACGCAAGACACGCATAGCCTTGGCCCGGTTTTTATGCTGTGAGCGTTCTTCTTGGCAGGCGACGACGATGCCGGATGGCAAATGCGTGATGCGGACGGCGGAATCGGTTTTGTTGACATGTTGGCCGCCGGCGCCGGAGGCGCGGTATACGTCAGTTTTCAAATCCTCCGGCTTGATCTCAATCTCATCCATTTCAGCGGCTTCTGGCAGCACTGCTACTGTGACTGTGGAAGTGTGGATACGGCCACAAGCTTCTGTTATGGGGACACGTTGCACACGATGTGTGCCGGCCTCGAATTGTAATGCCCGGTAAACATTTTCTCCTTGCAGCGCAAATACCACTTCTTTATAGCCGCCGGTCTCTGAAGGGGCGGCGTCCATCAATTCCACGCGCCATCCTTGATTTTCGGCGAAACGGGTGTACATGCGCAACAAGTCGCCGGCAAACAATGATGCTTCCTGTCCGCCGGCGCCGGCGCGGATTTCCATGATGGTGTTGCGATTATCTGTCGGGTCAGGTGGAATCAGTTCCAGGAGGAGGAGGCGTTCGATTTCCGGCAACCGGGTTTCGATTTCCGGCAGCTCATCGCGCACCATTGCCTGTAATTCATGATCGGCTGCTTTGTCGTTCAGCAATTCCAGATATTCGTTGTGTGCCCGGCGCGCCTTCAGGAGGTCATCGGCCTTTTCGGCAATTTTTTTCAATCTGGCGTGATTTCTGATCAGATCGCGCAAAAGCACGGGATTGGCGGCGCCTGCCGGGTCGGCCAGGCGTTGTTCGCATTCATCGAGGCGTCGTCGAACTTCCTCAAGAAATTCTGGAGCGATATTGACATTGACCATCGAACACCGTTCCATAAGGAAAACAGGTTGCAAGGACGTAAGGGCGAAATCGGGTTATGACATTCTCTCCGTGGGTTGGGAGTTAAACCGACCAACCGCATACAGATCACCCAATGCAACCACTGTACAGGGTAGGGGCGGCGTCGGAGACGTCGGCTTACTTAATATTGTATTTTTTACGGAACAGTTCCACGCGTCCGGCGGTATCCAGCAGTTTCGACGTGCCGGTATAAAATGGGTGGCACGCGGAGCAGGTATTAACCTTGATATCTTTTACCGTCGAACGAGTGTTAATCACGTTCCCGCAGATACAGGTAATTGTGGCGTTTTCGTATTTGGGATGAATGTCTTTTTTCATGCTGCGCTTTTCTCCTGACTGCAGCGCGATGCCGTCCGCAGGATCGGCTAAGACCGCGCTAGTAAATAAATAAACATAGTTGAAGTCCGGCTCTATTACAATCAAAAAATTATCCTGTTTGCGATCGAGTACGATTATAAGCGACCGCGCCATGCAGGTGTGGGCATTATTATTATCGCATTGAGATGCCGACATGCCGGGCGCGTCACGACCGCATAATCATTTTATTTTAAGGCTTTTTCCATGCGTTTGGCTTCACTTATAATTAACTCAGCCGGCGTGGCAGGAATAATCAATCCATGAAATTCCGGTTTGCGCAACAGGAAGAAAAGACGTGCAAGAATATGCAAATGGATTTTTGGGGTTGGACTGGCTGTCACAAACAAGGCGTAAACCGGCAGGCCATCTACTGCGTCAAAATCTAACGGTTTTTCCGGGAAACAGAGCATCGCCAAGGGCATAGGCAGTTGGGGAAGCGGATCGCGCGGGTGCGGAATAGCTATACCGTCGCCCACTCCAGTGGAAACCATTTCTTCCCGATCCAGCAAGCGCTGCAACAGCATTTCATCGGGGATGGATTCCGGGAGCGGTAGATATCCCACCGCCGCCGCCAGCGCCGTGCGTTTGTCCCGTCCGGGCAGATTATGAAAAATACCGCCGCGTTCAAGGGCATCGGCAAATGACGGCAATACTTCAGTCGTGTGGGAGGGAGTCTTCATCAATTCATCTGGAATAGCAATTTTGCGTTTTGACAGCCAGAGCCGCAGTTCTTCGGCACGGCAGCGACGCTTGCCTTGGTATTCTTCGACCGGCAGTCCCATGCGCGTGATCCATTGTTCTACTGTAGAGCGGGACGTGCGCAGGATGCGGGAAATTTCATCAACGGTCAAATACATGAGACTCTAACTGGCGGCTTTAGACTTTTTAGCGGATGTTTCATTTTTAGCTTGAGTCTTAGCGGGCTTTGACGATGTAGCCGAGGCGTTGCCCGCATCAGCCTGAGCGGCTTTGCGGTATCCTTCGCTGCGGTAATCGGTAATATAAA
Source organism: Kiritimatiellia bacterium (assembly GCA_050944835.1). GTDB lineage: Bacteria > Verrucomicrobiota > Kiritimatiellia > JAAZAB01 > JAAZAB01 > JAXGPF01. The sequence continues at coordinate 133 of JBMNRV010000028.1, read as the reverse complement.
AGCCGCTGCCTTTAAAAATCAGCCCAGCGCCACTGCCGATTTTGCGCCGTAGTTGCCCGCGGCATTTTGGACACTTTTTTAACGGTTCCGCCGTGATGGTTTGAAAGAATTCAAATTCATGCCCGCATTTGCG
>JBMNRV010000027.1:0-34455 GCA_050944835.1 Kiritimatiellia bacterium | reverse complement strand
GATAGCCGCCAAAGAGTTGATGGAAGCGCTCAACCGTGAGCCTGACATTAATGCTTTCATACTGCCGCGCATGGATTCCGACGCGCTTAGCAAGTGCGACGTTTTCATTCTTCCACAATCCGGCGGCGTCGGATACATCAAAGCCGGTATTCCCGGCCTCATTAACTGGGTTGCTGATGGCGGTGGCGCTTTGTTGCTGCACGGCATGTTGGATTGGCCGATGTTCCCTGGAGTAGGCGCATCGGATGGTAAAATGCGGTTTAATGCAACCCAACGCCACCACCGCGTCCGCCCGGGTGTGCCACATACCATCACGACGGGGATGTCAACCAATGACTGGTTCGAGCCGTCATTCCAATTTGACCACATAATCTTAAAGCCCGGCCCTGACGGCACGGCCGCGATAGTGAATGACGTTGGCGCGCCGGTAGTGGTGACTGGTCCGTCCGGGAAGGGTAGGGTGGCCTTAAACGGCATGTTGCCGGGGCTGCTGGGCGCGCGCGATGAGCCTTCAGGCCGTAAGCGTCAGGCGCCGGATGGAGCGGAATTAAATCTGCTTTTAAACACCGTCCGCTGGTTGGCGGGGGACAAGCCGCTTGGGAACTAACGCGAATTTATTAGGAAATAATGCCTTTTTTGGACTAAAAATTCATCATATGGGATGCTAGTGGAGGCAAAATGCAAAGATTAGTCTTGGTGTTATGCGCGATGTTGATCGGTGGGTTTGTAAACGCGTCGGCAGCTTCGGCTACCGCTATCGCCCCGGAAAATCAACCGGCGGTGGCGGCTGACCCGGCACAAAAGGTCCGCACGGCCGCATTTGTCATTGCCGCTGCCGATTCCCCGGATCATCTGAAGGCGCAGGCCGACTTTGTCTGCCCGGGCACGAATGACCATACCGTTATCAACGCCGCGATTGCCGCTCTACCGGAGCCAGGCGGGCGGGTACACCTTTCCGCCGGCAACTACAGCATTGGCGGAGTGGAGGGAACTTACGGCGGAATCAACATCCTGCGCAGCAATGTGTTATTGACCGGCGAAGGCAGCGGTACCCGCCTGATGTTGCAGGGCGGATTGGCGGATGTCAATGTAATCTGGATTCATGGCGACATTTGCGATGTCGCCGTCCGGGACCTTTACATTAACGGCAACGGTAAGCAGCAAATCCGCAACCGGGAGAAAGGTTGGCAAGGCTGTAATGGCATCAAGGCGATTGATCGTGGCTTAGGCCCCTCCCCACGCAACATCCGGGTGGAAAACTGTCATATCGAGAATTGTCGGCTCATGGCCGTGATGTTGGTGGGCGATATGGTGGAGGTGGTCAATTGTTATTTCACCGGTAGTTTCGGTTCACATGTGATAGAAATACTGGGACGTTCGGGCAGGATTGAGGGTTGCACGATGTGGGTGCGTAAGGACGATGTGGTGGGATACGGGTGGGCTACAGATGCCTGTGGCTATTATCATATCGTCAATAATAAAATTTTTGTTGAGGAAGGCGGTAAGATTTCTAGTCATATATTTAATAATTGGGGGCCATTTCACTATGGTGGTGGCAGCAGAACTAATCTTTATCATGGCATTATATCCGGCAACATCTTCGTGAATAACGGCAAGGCGGGGTCAGTGTGGTTGCGGGGATATGTGGATGTTATCAACAATAATATTTTCCGCGGAGTGACGGTTGAGCTTGGCGCCCAGCATATCCCCACAAAACTTATCGGTGGCGGAATATGGCAAAATTTCGAGCATAATATGCTGGTTAATAGTCCGTTGACGATAGACAGTCTTGATGACAATGAAGAATATTTTACTTTTATCAATGGTAATGCATTCGTTAATTCGCCGGTAAATTATAAGCGAGGCAATGTGATTTGGGGTAAAAATCCGGGGTATGTGACGGAAAACTCCGGAGTTGCCACCATTGCCGGCGACCAAACGCAAATTGTGGTTGCGCATGGATTAGCTGCTGCGGCCCAAACGGTGCATGTGACACCTGCGGGGAACCTGGGTCAGGCTGCGAAATTCTGGGTGGATGAAATCGGCGAGCGGGAATTTACCATCAAGTTGGATGCCGCGCCCGGCGCCGATACGCCTTTTCATTGGCGGGCGGTGATTGCGGACATTGTTTCGACTGACAAGCAAAATGCCGGACTCTCAAAGGGCGTTGAAAATCCGGAAGTTCCGGTGTATGTGCCGGACAAGCCCGGGATCAAGGTCGGCATATATCACAGTGGGATAGCCGCCAAAGAGTTGATGGAAGCGCTCAACCGTGAGCCTGACATTAATGCTTTCATACTGCCGCGCATGGATTCCGACGCGCTTAGCAAGTGCGACGTTTTCATTCTTCCACAATCCGGCGGCATTGGATACATCAAAGCCGGTATTCCCGGCTTCACTAACTGGGTTGCTGATGGCGGTGGCGCTTTGTTGCTGCACGGTGTGTTGGATTGGCCGATGTTCCCTGGAGTAGGCGCATCGGATGGTAAAATGCGGTTTAATGCAACCCAACGCCACCACCGCGTCCGCCCGGGGGTGCCACATACCATCACGACGGGGATGTCAACCAATGACTGGTTCGAGCCGATGTTCCAATTCGACCACATAATCGTGAAACTCGGTCCCGACGGCACGGCCGCGATAGTGAATGACGTTGGCGCGCCGGTAGTGGTGACTGGTCCGTCCGGGAAGGGCCGGGTAGCCCTGAATGGCATGTTGCCGGGGCTGCTGGGCGCGCGCGATGAGCCGTCAGGCCGTAACCGTCAGGCGCCGGACGGAGCGGAATTAAATCTGCTTTTAAACACCGTCCGCTGGCTGGCGGGGGACAGACTGTCTGCGGAACAACCTTGATGCCCGGGGGAAGAACCCTGCTATGCAAAAAGTTAAACTGATTTACAGTTTATTCTCCATCATCACTGGGTGTTGCATAGCGGCTGAGGTCACGGATCCAGCCAACCCGGTTCCTTGGAGCAAAGATTTGGCTATCGTCTCGCTGGACGGCCATAAATTATCCAAGTCTTACACGGCGGAAGTGCGCGCGTTGGAAAAACTTGCCGAGGCATTAGGGCTGGCGCCGGAGTGGGTGGATGAGGATATATTTCTGCCTGAACAGCATGCGCAATGTCGGCAATACCGGCGTATTCTGCTGCCGCGACATGCATTTCACTTCACGCCATTGATGTATGCCGGCATGACACGCTATGTAACCGATGGCGGGTTATTGATCAGCAACTCCAGCCTTCTCGGCATTGACAAAGATGGCGACCGGGAGTTCAATCTGGATAAGGGTGACACTTATTGGCCGGGCAAACGCGGCTGTTTCCCGACCTTGGGTGTCTATGGCCATTCCTCCGTCACCATCACAAATGTTACCGTCGTGATGGATTGTCTGCTCAGTGCGGGGCTGCCGACCGGTCAGTTGTTAGACTTGGGGCAACCTATCAACACTCGCAAGACCATGAACAATAGCGCCGAGGTGGTCATAACTTGCAACGGCACCTACAAGAGCGACGCAATCCGGAATCAGCCGTTTTTGACATACAAGCACATGGGCAACGGCGCCTGCATTTTTGTGGCGCCGAATCTACAAGGGAAACACCCTTGGGTTTGTCAAATTGCCTCCAACTGTTTCAGCCTTAAAACACTGAACTGGCTGACATTACAGGAGTAATGAAGTTTGCCCCATTTTTGGGACAAGCAGCTAATGATGAGCAATGCGGGATGAGTGTGACCAATGAACGTAAGAGCGAGAAATACTGAAAGCAAACCTACAGGAGGATCATATATGTTTCACATGGCCAAAGATATCAGCATGAAGATTGTATCAGTTGAAAAAGTATATGCCAATGGCAAACACAACGCATTTACCGGGCTGGGATATGTTAACGGGCGATATGTTTTAGCGTTCAGACAATCCGATGGACATGCTGATGCAAGCGGTAAAATATTATTACTGGAAAGTGGCGATGGAAAACATTGGGCTGAACAGCAAAGTTTTTCCCTCCCGGAAAAAGATGGAATCTCCTTTGATTTTCGTGATTCATATTTTCTTTCTGAACAGAACCGCATTTTATTCTATCATTTTTTCACGCCGGTACAGGATAGGAAACGCCTGCCTTCCAGTACGCAAGTTATGAGCTCCACCGACGGCAGAAACTGGAGCGCCCCCACTAAACTTGAGGGCGTGGTTTTATGGCATCCGGTGTCTGCGTTTGGGAAATACTATGCGGCAGGGTACAGTGTTAAGGAAGGAAAGGGACATCAATGTTGTTTGTTCTCTTCCGCCGATGGTATAAATTGGGGAAAAGTCGTCAGAATTGCCGATGGCAGTGAAACCGCTGTATATCCATGGGAAGACGGCAGTCTGCTGGCATTTGTTCGGACTGAAACCCCGCCATACTTTTTGGAGATATTCCAGAGCGCTCCTCCCTTTACTGACTGGAAGCGAATAGTCATTGTCCCTAAAATCATTCAAGCGCCTCATGTATTCACGGTTGGTTCACAAGTTTTCTTGTCCGGACGTGAACGCCCGGATTATCAGAAAACCGCAGATGCTAAAAAGCCGAGTTTTGGGCTTCACCGTACAAAGATATGGAAAGTCGGCGCAGATGTGTCTATCGAAGAAGCGCTTGAGTTGCCAAGTTCTGGTGACAACGCTTACACGGGAACCGTTGTCAACCCTGATGGCACAGTCTGGATGAGTTACTATTCACAGCATGAAACAGGCGCCTCGGGAACATGGCGTAGTGTTGCTGCGGCAGATATATTTATTGCGCATTTGAAAGCGACTGACCAGAGATTTCCGAGGCCATATTGAAGTGGTTTCACTAGCATCCCATAGGAAATAAAAAAGTTGGAATAATCCTCAACGTCATTACATAATGACGAAAACAAAAAACAACCCAAAAGGATTATTCCAACGATGAAAAGATACACTATGTTGAAGAAGATTTGCAATCTTATTCCTCCACATTTGGTAAATCGGTTGGCCAAGGAACACGGTGTTGACAAAAAGAGCCGGACGTTTACGCCATGGAGTCATGTGGTGACATTGATTTATGCGCATCTTGCACACGCTATAAGTTTGAACGATGTTTGCGATGCCTTGCAAATGAACAATGGCGCGTTGGCAACAATCCGCGGCGCCACGCCACCTACGCGCAACAATTTGAGCCATGCTGATAAAGTCCGTGATGCGGCTATGGCTAAGGAGTTGTACTGGGCCGTGATAGATTGTCTTGGTAAGCGTCGGGGAAAATATCCCGGGACGGCGTCAAGTAGGCAATACCTTATTAGCTAGAATAACCAGTATTCCATAGAAAACCACAAACAAAGATATGAATGAAGGAAAGAGGTGAGCCGCCAAGATGCAAGGGACCAAGGAGAAGAAAGGGATCAAGGGGCTCAAAAAAGCACAAGAAAATTAAAGGGAATCCATGGAATCAACATTCATGCCGAGAAAATGCCGCGTTCTGGAAAAAATGCGTTCAGGGAAACCGGCTCTGAGTTATAAATCAAATCTGACCTGCCCGCGAGTCGCGGAAGTTGCCGGGATGGCTGGGTTTGATGCTTTATGGATTTGTCAGGAACACGTTGCGACGGACTACTCGTGTGTGGAGAATTTTGTTCGTGCAGGGAAGGTTCATAACATGGATGTGATCGTCCGGGTTCCCAAAGGCTCGTACAGCTATTACATTCGTCCTCTGGAAGTTGATGCGGCGGGGATCATGATTCCGCATCTGATGAGTCTGGAGGAGGCCAAGCATATTGCCCATACGGTCCGCTATATGCCTACCGGCCGGCGCCCGCTGGATGGGGGAAATACGGATGGACTATTTTGCAACATGGATTCCAGAGAATACACGCAGTTCTGTAATGAAAACCGTTTGGTCATAGTTCAGATTGAAGATCCGGAACCACTGTCAGACTTGGATGCCATTTGCGCCGTGCCCGGAATTGATATGATCTTCTTCGGCCCCGGCGATTTCAGTCATTCTATTGGGGATACCGGCAATTTTTCCAATCCGGAGATTGGGCGGGTACGGAAACTGGTTCTGGAGACGGCGCACAGACATGGAAAGTTTGCCGGGACGGTTTCTGTTCCATCGCTGGAGGATTGTTTGGAGGCAGGTTTTGATTTTGTGAACTGCGGTTCGGATGTCCGTGCCATTAGTGTTAACTGTATTGACATTGTCAGGAAATACAATGCAGTTGTAAAATAACAGCGGGAGATATCCGGGGTGGTTTCAGGGAAAATCCACTCAAAGACAGGTGCTTGTCCTCTGAATATGACCCACTCAGGCTGGTTTTTGATTAATGAGCGGATTTTTTTTGGAAGTCCACATTTTAATCTGATTGATTTGCTGAATTCCTATGGGACAGCCAAACCACCTGGGCGCATATGCGGATGCCCAGAACAGGCGTATTTGCCGGGTTTTGGATAATTCCTATGGGATGTCTTGAAAAGGAGGTGCATATTGAAATAAAACAAAAAACCGGAACTGAACTTTTGGGAACTAACGCAAATTTATTAGGGAATAATGCCTTTTTTGGGCTAAATATTCATCCTATGGGATGCTAGTGGAACAGAATGTACTAACAAGGACAAGAAAAACTTGAAAAGGAGTTGAGGGTTCTCGGCGCGAAAATTAAAAGGGCGATACCATGACACAACTGGAGATTTTCAAAAAGACAATTGCCCATGAACCGCACAATGATTTTTTGTTTTATGCAGATTTTACGCCGGACCTTGCAGACAGGGTAAAGCGGAAATACAGACTTAAAGAGGATGCGGACATAACGAAAACTTTCGGTCTGTTCGACCGCGTCATGGTACAGCCGGTGAAGTCGAAGCCGGAAACTCCGCCGGATTTTTCACGCTATTATGAGGATGTTGAAAAGCCGGAAGGTTCTTTTATCAACAGTTTGGGAGTGCTGAAAATACCCGCCAATTTTTATCATTTTACCGGGATGGTCAGCCCCTTGCGCAATGCAAGCAAACTCAGCGATATTGAAAACTTCCCTTTCCCTACGCCATACGGATTTGACGGAGCTGGCATGAAGGAGAAGGTTGATAAGATTCACAGAGAAGGTAAAGTTGCCACGACATCGATTGGACACATGTATGAAAGCTCATGGCAGATTAGAGGGCATGAAGAATTTCTCGTTGATATGGTTGATAACCCGGAATGGTGCGAATATATCCTCGACAGATATATGGAGAGAAATCTTCAGGTTGCGGTACTCGGCGCAAAAGCGGGCGTTGACTACATAATGACTGGTGACGATGTAGCCAATCAGAATGCGCTTATGTTTTCAAAACCCATGTGGAGGAGATTCATAAAGGATAGATGGGCGAAGGTTTATGCGGCTGCGAAGGAAATTAAGCCGGACATCCAGATATGGTATCACAGCGATGGCAATATCACTGAGATAATACCAGAGATGATAGAGATAGGTCTGACAATACTCAATCCTGTCCAGCCGGAATGCGTTGATTTGGCATCGCTGAAAAAAGCGTACGGGAAGCAACTGGTGTTTGATGGTACGATAGGAACGCAGACGACAATGCCTTTCGGTTCTCCCGAAGAGGTTAAAAAGGTTGTGCGGGATAGAAAAGAACAACTTGGTTACGACGGGGCGTTGATTTTTTCGCCTACGCACGTGCTTGAACCTGAAGTGCCTATGGAAAACATAGAGGCGTTTTTTTCTGCCTGTAAAGAGGTGTAAAATGGAACAGACAAAGATAGTGGTTTGTGTCCGCGGCAAGGTCGTGTTCTGAAAAATCTTGTGAATCTTATGCATCTTTGTGCAAAACCAACATGATGAATAACCGGAACTGAACTTTTGGGAACTAACGCAAATTTATTAGGGAATAATGCCTTTTTTGGGCTAAATATTCATCCTATGGGATGCTAGTGAAAACAAATAACGAAGAGGAAACGTATGCGCTATTTGTCATTAAAATTTGGTCTGGTGGCTTTGGGAATCTTAATCATCGCGGCTGTAGCTGGAGCGACTGACCCGCTTAAGGTGGCAATGTATAAGGGACATGGCTCGCAAGCGGTGCTGAATGTGTTGAAGGAAGATTCCAGCATGCAGGTTGTGATGCTGAAGCAAATCACTGCCGATGAATTGATGCAATACGATGTGTTGTATGTTGGCGGTGGCGCTTTTGAACAGCCGGACCTGATTCGAGCCGTTAAAACGTTTGTCAATTGTGGTGGCGGCCTGATTTTAACTCATTCCGCTTGCGGTCGGAACCGTCCGGAGACGATTTTCCCTTCGATTGTCAGCAAAGTCATTGATCGGCGTGCCGATACCCGCCTGCGGGTGAAGGATGTCTCTCATCCATTGACATCCGGCCTACCGCAGGAGTTCGAGCATGGTTACATAGATCACCTTTATCTAGCTGCTGGCCCGGATGGCGTCGGGGTGCTGATTGATAGTGAAGGGGCGGATACGGCGGTGGCCGGCCAAGTCGGCGCCGGGCGAGTGGTCTTTAACGGCGCATTGCCGGGTTATTGGTATGACCCTGCCGACTTCAGGCAGGGTGAAAAAGAACCTGAAGGCGCGGAATTGCAGTGGGTGCTGAACACCATCAACTGGGCGGCGGGGAAAAAACGTCTGACCTGTTTATCAGAGGAAGAGTTGGCTGATCGGCGTCGGCAGGCGGAAACCGAAATCAAGTATGCCGAGCTTGCTGCTTATACACCCAATGCCGACTGGTTCGGCCATGAAATGTTGTATGGCAGCTACTTTGCCTTGCCGCCGGTAACAGAAATCGGCGGGAGATTTTTCATCACTCATGATCGCTCGTGCTGGAAGCAGGTTACAGGCAAATTGACAAATCCTGATGTGCGTGAGTTTTTCCTGAACCGGCTGCGCTTGGATGTGAAACAATTGAAATGGTTGGGAATCACCGATATTGTTTACTGGGTTGATATGACATGCCAACGCGTATGGCATGAAACGACAGTTCCGGATTCTGTACAGCCTCAGCCGGAAATTGATGAATTGGCGGAATTAATCAAAATTGCCACGTCCGAAGGTCTTAATGTGTGGGCATCCTGGCATTCCTGCACAAGTTCCAAGGAATTTGCGGAAAAATATTGCGCACGTGACGGCGCCGGCGATTTTTACATATATAGCATCCGATATGTGGAGGACCTATTGAACCCGGCCGTACTGGACCGCTGCAAAAAGATGCTCGACGAATACGCGGATAAGTATGTGCCGATGGGTAATTTCAAAGGGTTGTTTACCTTAGATGAGTTATGGTTCACCTACGTTGATTTTCATGGCGACGATTTAGAGGCCATTGATAAATTTTGTTGCGAAAGATTCGGCGAATCGCTTCCGGACGATTTCGCGCAAAAGTTGAAGTTGGGCGAAAAATGGAAGCCTCATGATGACCCTTGGCGCCGGCGTTACATTCTGTTTAAGCAAAAGGTTATGACCGACTTTTTCCAGGAACTGGTAACGCACGCCCACAAGCGTGGCTTGCAGATGGGTGTCACCCCGTATTATGAACCCGACCGCTGGTTCTTTGGCTTGGATAACCCCAATCTTTCACGCTTGGGGGCTGATTTTCTTTTAGGCTATGACGGACATGCGTCGGACGGCTATTCGAACAGTCTTATGTGGACGCATGCTTACAACACCTGGGGATATTATACCACCGCCAATCTACTCGGTAGAATGGGAGGCGTTCTGTTCAGCTTCAATCAACTCTGGCGTTTGATTATGTATGGGAACAATCCGCGTTATGCGCAGGAGTTTGCTCGCCATGTTTATACCATGCGAATGTTCGCGGACTCCCAACCCTTGGCGCGGGTGGCGGTTTTGGAAAATCAGCAGGCGTTGGAAATGCTGGCATCATCCCCAAAGGTGTCCTGGAGCCGCCTGAACACGTTGTATAAGACAGCCCAGCGCAGCCAGCATATTCATCGGATTTACAGTCAGGCGTCTGAACTGTTTCAGAATTACCGCGTGCTGGTGGCGGATACATATGGCGTCCGCTGCCTGCCGGCGGAGACACAGTCAGCTTTGCGTAGTTTTCTTGAAGAAGGCGGCACCGTGGTAGCGGCGGATGCCGATTGGAGCAGTTCCCGTGCGGACATGGAAGATGAAAAGCTCTGCACTGCGGCAATGGCCGGCGTGGTTTATGATACTGCGGCGTCCACAGCAGCAGTCAGTTTTGAATGGCAAGGACAAACGATTACGCTTGATCCTGCAATGCCCCGGCGGGTCGCCCGGGCGGATGCCGGAACAGTCGTATTGGCCGAGTTCAGCAATGGAACTCCGGCGGTGACTGAAAAGGCCATCGGCAAGGGAAAAGTGGTGGCGCTGCATTTCGATGCCGGAGCGGAATTGTCCCGTCCAATAGGCAATTCAGCCTTGGCTGCGGCTTTTATCGCCTGCCTGGAGGAATACGCACAGCCGCCGGTGAAGGCGGTTGCCGGTGAAGGGGTTGAGTTGCGCTCAGCCCTGAAAAAAGGCAACTGGGTGGCGGTGGCGTTGTTCCCCCAGCGGCCGCCGGCGAAATTGACGTTACATGTAGATACGGTGGCGCTAGGCATTGAAAAGAAGGCGTTCCGGATGTTAATGCTGGGCAAACAGATGGAGATTACACGACCGGGCGACCGGCTGGGCGGTTCTGGTTTCTGGACTCCGGAGGAGTTGAAAAAAGGGTTTACGGTCAGCCTGCCGGTGAACAATCAGCGCCACCTGCCGCTGCCGGAAGAATTTGATTTGTCTGAATTCAAGAGTGAAAGCAGTGCCGACTATCTGAACAAAATCACTCGCGAAAGGTGGGACAGTGAAAGGCAAGGCAAACTTAAACGTGATTATGCATATGAAGTGGTGGTGATAGCGCCGGCGGATGAACCGGCCATGCCAAATACCACGGATTAACAGGCACTATCGGTGAATGTAATAGAAAGGGCGATTGAAATAAAGCAAAACCGGATCAGAACTTCTTGGAATCAACGTGAATTTATTATGGAACAATAACCTTTTTAGGCTAAATATTCATTCTATAGGATGACACTAGTGAGAATTAACATATCAGGACTAACTGTTATGAATAAGCAGCAGACGTTCGATAAGTTGTTGGGGACATTATCGCTAGAGGAAAAGGCGGCGCAATTAATGGTGTTGGGTTATACCGGTTCTTTCATCGAACCGGAATTGCTGGAGTTTATTGATCGTTACGGTCTAGGAGGGTTACGCCTTTCCCCGTTTCTGGCGCGCAAATTCATTCGGTACTTGCCGGATGGCTCGCCCGGCATTAAAAATGTTCTGCGTCCGAAAGCCCCGCGTGAAAAGCTGTTCGATGAATCCATCCCGCCGCCGCATATAACGGCGCCGGAATATGCGGAGATGTTGAACGTCTTTCGACATCGGGCGCTGGCCCGTCGGCATGCCGTTCCATTGCATACGGTGATGGATGCCGAGTCCGGTGAAAGCTCGAATTTTATTTCGAACGGCATGATAACTCCGCCGGAATGCATGGGGTTGGGCGATTTGGGCGATGTTGACTTGGTGCGTCGTGTTTCGTTTGCCCTTGGCAAGCAACTCAAGGCCGTTGGGATTGATATGCTGCATTCGCCGGTCGTTGATGTGAATACCAATCCGAGCAATCCGGGGATTTATACGCGCTCATATAATGCTGATCCAGATGTGGTGACCAAATGCGCACGGGCGGCGCTGAAGGGGTTCCGGCGGGCGAATATAATCTCTTGTCTGAAACATTATCCCGGCGCCGGCGCTTTGGCGACTGACACGCATTATGGCATATCAAGTGTAACATTGGATAAGAATACTTTATGGCGTGACCATCTGGCGCCCTACCGTACGCTCTGCCGTGAAGGGATAGTGCCGGCGATCATGTTGTTGCATTCGAGTTTCCCGAGCTTAGACCCGACTGGTGAAATCGCCACCGTATCGCCTAAAATTGTCAATGAAATCCTGCGTGGGGAGATCGGGTTTGACGGTGTAATCACCACGGATTCCATGACCATGGGTGGTCTGATGGCCAAGTATGATGTGGGCGAGGCCTGCATCCGTGCGCTGGAAGCCGGGGTGGACATCCTGTTACTTAAGGATGACAATGTGTTGCGTTGGGAAATGCACGCCGCGATTGTGGCCGCTATACGCAGTGGCCGTATTAGCGAGGAACGGGTGAACCAGTCGCTGCGGCGAATCTGGAGCATGAAATACGACCATGGCCTGTTTAAGGATGGCGGCTTGGTGGACCCACACACCGTGGAATCCGCTATACGCAAGCCGCAATACCGCAAAGTCGGATTGGAAGCCGCACGCCGCGTGATCCGGGTGCTGCGAGATGAGCATGGGGTGTTGCCACTGCAGCCATCCCAAAAAATCCTGTTGGTGGACCGTATTACCTATAACCAAAAGACAATCAATGATTCCTGGAATCATCCGGGTATGTTTTGGGAGTGTGTGCTGAAATATGCGCCTGATGCTGGTTATGTTGATTACACCCCGAAGACTACGGCGGCAGCCGAGAAGACCATTGAACAAGTGATCAAGCACTTCGACATCATTGTTGCGACTGGCTCTTACACTCGTGGTCTTGAAAACGACACAAAACCTTTCTTGCAGAAATTGATGAAGTTCGGCAAGCCGGTGGTGTTGATTTCAACTGTGCCGTACTCGGAACTGTTGATTCCTGATGAAATCCGCACAGTGGTCGTCAGTTACGGTCTGATGCGGGATAGCGTGGAGGTGATAGCTAAGATGCTGTTTAAGGGCTGATTGCGGCAGGAAACGATTGTTTTGCTTCAGTGTCATCCTATGGGATGCTAGTAAAGCAAACCTAAACGAGGAAATAATATTATGTTCACTCAAATGAAACTAAAAATGCTTGTGTTGTGTAGTGTGGCGTTTGGATTGACGTTTTTACCGGCGGCATATGCTGCAACCCGCTATGTTGTTGCGCCGGGCACTCCCGGGGCAAATCCCGAATCGCCTTACGACTCTTGGGAGACAGCCGCGACCAATATTCAATTAGCGGTGGATGCCGCCATCTCTGGGGACACGATTTTAGTCTCGAACGGCACCTACAAGGCTACTGGCGCCGGCGCTAATTTTTGGGGTGTCACCACTATGGTTTACATTGCCAAACATGTCATCTTGCGCAGCGTCAACGGGCCGGCCGTGACCATTCTGGATGGCGGCTATCCTGACATCACCAACCGTCCGGTCGCTTTGAATTCCACCGGAGCGGTTTTCTCCGGCTTTACGGTCGTCAATGGACGCGCCGGATGTGGCGGCGGGATTTTAATCGGCGATTATGGTGGTATGGTGAGCAATTGTGTAGTGTTCAACAATGCCAGTGTCAATAATCAGCATTTTGGAAGTTACAATAATGGCGGCGGCGGCATGTTTTCTTATACAACCAGCGGTTATACCGGGTATTTTTACAATTGTTCGATATATAATAACACTTCCATAAGCAACGTTGGTGGCGGCGGTTATGTGCGTGGTTCGGGAGTGGCGCGGGACTGCGAATTTTACTCGAACACCTGTATTTATATTTCGTCCTACGGTGGAGGCGGTTGTTACATGTCTGGCGATATCAAAGCAAGTCAGTGCGTTTTCTCCAACAATGCTACAGATGGATATGGTGGCGGAGTTTATCTGGACCAAGGCGCGACAGTTCTTGATGATTGCCTTATCGTTAATAACAGCTGCACAAATTCGGGATCTGGTTTGTATGCTTACTATGGCGGCGCCGGCGCAATTATAAAAAATTGTGTGATTTCAGATAATGCCGCAAATAGCAGTGGGGGGGGATGTTTTCTGCGAAGCTCTGTTACATACTGTAAAATAGTGAATTGCACCATCAGCAGCAATCACGCCGTGGGGGCTGGCGGCGGATTGGATATTCGAAGCGGCAACGTGGTTTTGACGGATTGTCTAGTGGTAACTAATTCTACAGCGAGCTCTGGTGGCGGCATTTACTACTATACTTCTGCAGGGGCTAATGTCGCTGAGATTATGAACTGCACTATCCGCGATAATGCGTCAGACAACAAAGTCGGCGGCGCCGGTGCGTATCTTCAAGGTCCATGTCGGATGGTTGGCTGTCTTGTGGTCAGTAATGCTGTTACAAGCACATCTATCAACAGCGTTGGCGCTGGGATAAAAATTGGATCGGATAGCGTAGTTTGTGAGAACAACACCGTTGTCGGCAATAAAACTACAACTGGCTCCGGCGGTGGAATCTACATGGAGTCGAATGGGGTGGTAAGAAGCACCATTATTTACGGCAACACCTCAAAAGCGGGGGCGAACCAGGACTGGGGTCCGATCGGCACAGGGACTTTTTACAATTGCTGCACGGCGGATGTCACCGGGATGAACGGCTCCGGCAACATCGCCGCTGATCCAAAGTTTGCGGATGCCGCTAATGGTAACTACCGCTTAACAGCAGCATCTCCCTGTGCCAATGCCGGGTTAAATCAGGACTGGATGGCCGCCGCTGTGGATTTGGATGGCCGCCCGCGCCTCGACCGGTTTACCAGGCGAGTAGATATTGGGTGTTACGAACATCACTTCCGGGGTGCGATGTTCTTAGTCAAATAATCGTCGGCAACCGTTACATGATAGCAATCCCATTGCAAACAAATAAATAGAAATAATCCGCGGCGATATAATCTAATTAAAGGGGGGTGGATGTTGAAATAAAGTAAAAAACTGGAACTTAACTTTTTGGGGATCAGCACCAATTTATTAGGAAATATTTTTTCAGGCTGAATATTTATCTACATAGGAATTTTTATGAGCGTTAATAAAATAGCCGATGTTGAAGTAAAAGTAAGACAGTCGCTTAAGGGCGCCAGTTTCATCCATGGAAAAATTATTCCTTCTGCATCGAAACGTTATTTACATCTTGCTGAAAACATTGTCCGTCATGCTGTTAGCTGGCAAAATGAAGAAGGCAGAATCATTGATCCATATGAAAAGAAAGAGACAAACACAGCAACTGCCAGATTCGTTGGAGCCCTTGGCCTGCTTATTCTAAATGGGCGTTGCCTTGATTTGACAGAACGCTGTGTAAGAGCCTTAACACCGGCGCTGGAGGATTTATTTTACAGGAAAACTAATTGGGGGGAATTTATCATTAAAGAAGCCTGCATGGCATATATGGCTCTTGAAGATAAAGTTCAGACTGAGCAAGCAGCCTATTGGAGTCATCTCATAAATGACTATGATCCAGAATTGGCATATGATAGAACCTTCACTAATAATAATCTTTATCAACCGAATAATTACTGTACTTTTGCGATTGCTGGAGAGGCGATAAAGAAAAAATTGGGCGGAGCTGATAATTGTGATTTCATCAACAGATATATCGAACTGCAACTGACACTGTTTGATAAAAACGGCATGTATAATGATCAGAATTCCCCCATGACTTACGATATAACTCCAAGAATGAATCTTTCCTTGACGCTTTGGGCGGGTTATGCGGATAAGTACTATGAAGAACTGAGTGAATTTCTTAAACTGGGAGCTTTGTCGCAATTGTTATATCAATCTCCTGTTGGAGAGTGTCCATTTGGCGGGCGTAGTAATCAGCAAAATTTCACTGAAGTGACATTTGCCTTAATATGTGAGTTTGAAGCCAGTAGATGGGCAAGGCAGGGCGACCTGATGATGGCTGGTTCCTTTAAACGAGCTGCTGCTCTTGCTATAAATTCAGTCGAAAAATACTTGCAAACAACTCCCATATTTTTCACGAAAAATTTATTCCCGCCTGAAACTCAGCATGGACGGCAGAAGGGATATGGATATTATGGGGCTTATTCTCTTTTGATCGCAAGCCAGTTGGGATTTGCCGCTCTACTTGCTGACGATAACATCAAAGAGACAAAGTGCCCTGCTGAATGCGGCGGCTACGTTTTCATCACAGAAAAGAGTTTTCACAAAGTTTTTGCCACATGTGCTGGATACCATATTGAAATTGACACCAATGCTGATATCCATTATGACGCCACTGGGCTTGGTAGAGTGCATCGTATCGGTTTCCCTGCTGAATTAGCTTTGTCTATACCGATTAATGCAAATCCCAGTTACCTGATGGTCATACCTCCGGCGGGAAGTAATTTCTCGATCTCGCCAGGTTGGAATAATGCATGGTTGTCAAATCTTACCGGCGAAAAACTTCACTCCACTTGTAAAGTGTTTGAAGAAAGCCGGGACCGGGTCTGTTTTTCTATTGATTACACATATGATTCCTGCAGTATCACGGAAAAATATGACATTTCCAAGGATGGAATCGAAATTTTAGTGACTCAGCACAATGGTCATCCCCTTAGTTTCAGAATACCCTTATTGAAAACCAATGGAGTTAATGAAACAATAATCAAGACATTGAGCAATGGCTTCCTTGTTCTTTTGGATAATTTTGCATATCGTGTCAGTTGCCTTACCGCAAATACAACGACAAGCATCGAAAATATTGACGCGCCAAACAGAAACGGGATTTATAAAATCGGCTGTTTCACCGGCGATAAAAATCAAATGAACTTACTCTTGAAACTTGAAAAATAGTGTAAATCCCCGAACTGAATACACAGCATCCAATAACAGTTAAGGGAAGGAAGATTAACCGCCAAGAAGACGCCAAAGTGGCGGAAGGAGATGCGTGCGGGTGTGCGAGCAGCGCTGGCAAAGGAGAACTGCAGATGAGTGTGGATGAGTGAGATGGTCGCGCAGACGCGGAGGAGGAAGTTTTGAATATTCATTCTGTTGGTGTGACACTGTAAAATTATTGTTTTGGGATTTATATGAAAATCAAATACTTGGAACTGGCGACGGATGTTATTCAACATGCGGCGGCGGAAGCTGTGGTGCAGGATGCAGATGGTTTGATCATGCGGGTAGGGACTGGTATGCCAGATGCGCCGGTAACGGTGACATCTCAGGTGGAGCAGGTGCGCCCCGGCTGCTGGAAGATTCGGGCTAAGGTGCGGAATGTCAGCGACCGGCAATTGTCGTTGCGCGAAGTTATGCCGCTGTCCATTGACTCGGAATGGGGTGGGCGTCTGGAATTTGGCAGCTTGCCGACATCTTGGACTATTTTTGGCATGACGTCCGATACAGTGGCGGATGGCGGCGGAGTGTATGACCTTGGTGGCAGTTTTGTTGAGGCGGGCAAAAATGATTTTTACATCACCGATTACATGGTTTTAGGAGATCGCGGGAACAAAAAATACCTTACAATGGGATTCCTGCAGTTTGGTCAGCAATACGGCACGTTCCGGATGCATTGTGATGAGGCCGCTTACGGGCTGGACTATCTGCGCGCTATCTGCAAGTTTGACCGCATGCCCTTGGCGCCCGGCGAGGAAGTGGAAACAGCGCCGTTGTATGTCAACGTGGTTGATGCGCCGGCGCCGGCCTTGGAGGAATATGTCGGTCTAGTGGTGAAAAATCAACAAATTCCGAAGCGCCGGACAACGCATGTCGCCGTCGGGTGGGCTACATGGGATTATTTTTTCGGCGATATCACTGAAGACGATGTTCTGGAAAATACACGTTGGCTGGCAAAGCATCGCGCACAGCTTCCGGTGGAATATATCCAGCTTGACGCTGGTTTCCAGCGCTGTACGGGGGAGTGGCTGGAGCCTGATGAAGCAAAATTTCCGCATGGCCTGCGCTGGTTGGCCGCTGAAATCAAAAGACTGGGCTTCAAGCCGGGTATCTGGCTTTGCCCATTCTTGGCAGCAGAGTCCAGCCGCCTTTACAAGGAGCGCCCGGACTGGGTCATCCGGGATCGCGTAGGGAAGCCAATAACACCCGATGGACATTCGTTTACTTTGGATTGCAGCATTCCGGCAGCGCGGGAGTGGGTGCGGCAACTGGGCAGTTCAATTCGTGAATATGGCTTTGATTATGTCAAATTGGATGGAGCCAATGTGCGGCCGATGGCCGCTGCCGGTGTCTTGGCTGATCCCAAAGTGACTAAAATCCAAGCTATGCGTCTGGGAATGGAGGCATTCCGCGCCGGGTTAGGTGATGATGTTTATCTGCTGAATGCCTGCCTATTTGGGTCTTTAACCGGCTTAAGCAATGCCATGCGTATTGGGGGCGATGTCGGCGCGCGCTGGGATGCCAAGTTTATTGATAAACATCACGGGGAGCGTGACCGCTACCATGGGCCGGGCTATATGCGGCGTTGTGTGGTTACCGCCATGAATTTTGCCTTCCTGCATCGGCGCTGGTGGGCGAATGATCCGGATTACCTTGTAGTGCGTTTGGCGGGCGACCGGTCAGAGCTCACGCCTGCTCAGACCATAACCTGGGCTTCTGTGGTGGGGCTGACCAATGGGCTGGTGATGTTGGGCGATCATATGCCGGCGCTGCCGCCAGAGCAGGTGGAAGTCTTGAGCAAGGTTCTGCCGCCTTACACCGCGGGCGCGCGCACGGTGGACTTTTTCGAGCAGGAATATCCGGCGTTGCTGGATTTGCCAGTCGCCAATGCCACGGAATCTTGGCGTGTGGCGGGAGTGATCAATGCGCATCCTCTGGCGCGACCACGTAATTATGTCGTTGATTTCGCCGCCTTCGGGTTGGATGCCAAGCGGGATTACCACCTGTTCGATTTCTGGTCGGGCAGTTATCTGGGCATCCATTCAGGGCGCTTTAAGGTGACGGATTTGCCGGCCGGCCATTGCCGCGTCATAGGCATTCGGGAAGTCAAAGATGTGCCGCAAGTGGTTGGGACGGATTGGCATATTACGCAGGGTGGGGTGGAATTCGATGCGGTAGAATACGATCCGCAGCGGAAGGCAATGGTTTGCCGCGGACTTCGTGTGCAGCGTCCTGGGCATATATTTGTCTATCTGCCGGCGAAGTTCCGCCGGGCCGAAGCTGAAGCCGGTGACACGCCGGCAATCCGCCGTTTGCGGGTGGAAGGCCCCGTGCAAGGCGAGTTGGTCTTTCACTTGTAAACGGCACAACTATGTCACGCCCTTTAAGGGCGCCGCCACCCGAATTTAACCCGCTCGGGCTGGTCTTTGATCAATGACCGGATTTTTTGGATAGCCTGAATTTTCTATTGACTAATTCAAATGGTTATTTAAAATGCGCGATTTAAAAACACAATTTATTGAAACGGTGTTGGGAGTAACGTATGACTTCGAATCGCGCTGATGGCTTGGGTACCAGAAGCCGATTGCTGACTGCGGCTTGCCGGCTTTTTGCCGAACAGGGATACCAGGCCACCAAGACGGCTGAAATTTGCCACGCCGCCAGAGCTAATGTGGCGGCAGTGAATTATCATTTTGGCGGTAAAAAAGCCCTTTACATCGCCGCCTGGCGACATGCCGTCGCCCAAAGTGCCAAAGCCTATCCGCTGGATGGCGGAGTGCCGCCCGATGCGCCGCCGGTGGAGCGTTTGCGCGGGCATGTTATGACGTTGGTGCGCCGGTGTATGGATGATCGCTCGTTGGATATGAAAATTGTTGATCGTGAGATGTTGCACCCTTCCGGTATCTTTCCGGAAGTTGTCCATCATTCCATTGAGCCGTTGCGCGAGATACTGGATAGTATTATTCGCGATTTGTTGGGGCCTGCGGCGTCGCCGGAGGCGGTGCGGCTGTGCGCGATGAGTGTGCATGCGCAATGTCGCGCAGTAATAGGCTATGAGCGCCGTGTGCGCAAGATGCCGCTGTCGGGTCATTGCCACCTGCCGTCATTAGCGCTGGAGCTGGATGTCTTGGTGGAACATATTATTCGCTTCAGTCTGGCTGGGGTGCGCGCAGTGCAGGCAAATGAGCGTCAGGTTGCTCGGGTGTCCAAGTCCAAGGGAAGATAATGATGATAACCGATACACAACGGTTTGCTGAATATATACGCCTGCATAATTTGCCTGTGCTCCTGGTAATGATCTTGTGTGCAGGATGTGTGAATCTGCCGGATGCCGACGACATGAGCCAATTGCGCGCGCAGCGTTCGGCCACACGTATGCATGAGCTTTCCGACAGGGTGACGACTGCGGATTCGGAGTATCTGGAAGGAGAACTGCAGTTGTCGGAGGCAATCGCTAAGGCTTTGGCGCGCAATCTGACACTACGGAATGAACGCGAGGAATTGGAGATTGCCCGCGGACGCATTCAGCAATCCTATGCCGAAGTACTTCCAAAACTTGACTTGGTTGGCAGCTACCTGTTTCTGGACGAGGAAATGGGAGCGTCTCGCGACCAATACAGAATCGGTGTGAAGCTGATTCAGCCACTCTTAAACAATACGGCTGGTCCGGCTATGCGGAGCTCCCGGCTTTACCGGCTGCGCACGATGGAAAGTGTCCGCCGGGCAGAGGAAACTCTGCATTATGAGGTGATTAAGGCGTATTATAATGCCGTGCTTTCGGAGCACCTTCTGAAAGTTAATGTTTTGGCGCTGGAAACGGCCGAGCGCCAATTGGCCGATACCCAAGCGCGGCGGCGTCAGGGGATGGCATCGAATTATGATGAGTTGCGGGCGGAAGTGGAAGTATCGAACTTCCGCGCGCAGGTGTTGCAGGCGCGCAATAACAAGGATGTTGCTTTCACAGCGTTGTTTCGCTTGATCGGAGCTTCGCCGGGCAGCGAGGTGCGGTTGGTGGATTTAATTCCGCCGGTGTCAGGGGAGATTCCTTTTGAGACGGCGCTGCACACGGCATTGGAGCAACGCGCCGATCTGAAGGTGGCGGAATATGCGGTGCAATTACAGCGTGAAAATGTGGCTGCGATCCGCAATCGTTATTACCCCACGCTGTCCGGGTATTTCTCGCAGGCATGGGCTAATCCAGATCCACATGATCCCAGCCGTGACGAGTGGGGCGATGAATGGCAGGCCGGGCTGGAACTGCGTCTGTCAGTATTTGACGGTCTGGGGCGGTCGGGCGAACTGATTCAGGAGCGCGCCCGTCTGCGTCAGTATGAGATTGTCTTGCGTGACGCCGAAGAGCAGGTCATCAGCGAAGTCCGGCAATTGGCGCTCTCGCTTAAGACGGCTAAGGAATTTGCAATTTCCCAAAGCCGCAATCTGGAAACAGCCAGGGAAGCAGTGCGTCTGGTGGAAACAGGGATGCGAGAAGGGCAAAATACGCCCGTGGAAGTCATGGATGCCCGTCAGGCACTGACGACTGCTTCGGCAAATTATTATCGGTCTTTATTTGATCATGCGGTTACGTGGGCGGCCTTAAAAAAGGCGATGGGAGTGCTTGCTAGCGATAATCTGCCGGGTGGCGCGGTAGCGGAAGAACCATGACACACGGATGGACACAGATGAACACACGGTGGGGAAACGCAGATGGGCGCAGATGGAAATCTGGAATAACGGCCTTTTCAGTCTAAATATTCATCTTGCGGGATGACACTGAATGAGAAAAAATATGCATAAAAACACTTTGTCTTATCTTGTTGCGGTTTTGCTTTTCGTTTTTGGGTTGGCGGGTTGCTCGCCCGCGGGGAAGCCGCCGACGGATATTGGTAATGGGAGAAAAATGTTGCCAGTGGCTGTGCGCACGGCTGTGTTGCGTACCGGTGAAATTACCGAGCGCTTGCAGTTTACCGGCGAGCTGGAATCGCCGATTTCCGTCCAGGTATCCGCTAAATTATCCGGACGCCTGGAAAAACTGGAGTTGACCAATGGGGTGGAGGTGACGGAAGGGGTGTCCGTGCAGCGGGGTGAGGTGATAGCCGAAATCGAACACCGCGACTTGGAGGCGCAACTGGCGCTTGCGGAAGCCCAAGTGCGCCAAGCTACGGCGGCATTAAATGACAAAGAACGCGAGCGAAATCGGCTGGAAGCGCTCTTTGCTCAGGAAGTCACTACGGAGCAAGCGCGCGATGCGGCTGTGGCGGCGCACGAGAGCGCTGCGGCGGCCTTGGAACAGGCGCGCGCCCAACGCGCATTGGCACAGGTCAACCTGCAAGAGTCGTTTATCCGCGCGCCAATGGATGGAGTTGTGGCCGAGCGTTATGTTGATCCGGGCGCCATGGTTGGGGCGAGCGCGCCGATTGTGCGTCTGGTGCAAATGTCGCCGTTGCGCTTGATGGTTTCTGTGCCGGCGCGTATGTTGCCGTTGCTGCACCCAGGGGAAACACCGGTTTCGGTCATGACGGATGCCTATCCCGATCGCGTTTTTCAGTGCACGCTGGGGCGGGTTTTCCCGACAGTGAACCCTGCCACCCGCACGGCAACGGTTGAAATTCTGCTGGAAAATGAACGCAACGGCAACGGCCTTTGGCTGTTGCGTCCGGGAATGTATGCCACAACGGAAATTCGTTCGGTCGGACACAAAAATGCGCTGCTGCTGCCCGCTGCCAGTATTTTGCGTGTTTTGGATCGTCAAATTGTTTTTGTGATTGAAGGCGATGTGGCGCGCGCGCGGAATGTGACCGTGGGCATTCGCAGCGGCGATATGGTTGAAATTCTGGAAGGTATGCAGGACGGCGAAGAATATGTGGTCACGGGACAGAATAAACTTACGGACGGTGTCAAGGTGGAACGGGTCAATTCGCTAACCAGCCAGTCCTCTTCGGAATCGGCACTATAAAGGAACCATATCCGTGAAATTACCTGAATTAGGCGTACGCAAACCCATTGCGACACTGATGTTTTTCCTGGCGGTGCTGATGATCGGCTCGGTCATGTTTACACGGCTTTCGGTGGATTACCTGCCTGAGATTGAAAGACCCACTGTGACGGTTATGACAGAGTGGCCTGGCGCCGGCGCCGAGGATGTGGAAAACAAAGTCACCAAGCAGATTGAGCGCGCTTTGGGCTCCGTCAACAACTTGGAAGAACTGACCAGCATTACGCTGGAGGGTGTTTCATTAGTTACTTGCGAATTTATCTGGGGGACGGACCTTGACGAAGCTTCCAACGATATGCGCAGTAATATAGACCGTGTTAAGCGAGATTTGCCGGAAGACGCTCTTGATCCGCGTATTTTTAAATTCAACACCACACAGATACCGATTCAGTTCTACGGCGTTACCGCCAGGGAGAGTGTAGAAAATTTATACAAAATTATTGATCGTGACGTCGCGGACCCGCTCAAGCGTCTGCCGGGAGTCGGCACAGTCAACCTCTTTGGCGGATTGCAGCGCGAAATACAGGTGCTGCTTGATCCTGCGAAGTTGACTGCTTACGGCATTGACCTGGAAGCCGTAGCCCGGATATTGGCGGCGGAAAATCTTACGTTGCCGGCCGGCAATCTCAAGGTCGGGCGTATGGATTATACCATCCGTGTGCCCGGTGAATTCGCCCGTCCGGAAGAATTGGAGAGTGTGGTGTTGCGCGCAGACAAGGGCGCCTATGTTTATCTGCGGGATGTCGCGCAGGTGCTGGACGGCTTTGAAGAGGAAAAGCGTATTACAGAGATTAACGGCAGCCGCGGGATGATGATGATAGTGCAAAAGCGTTCCGGCGCCAACACCGTCGCCGTGGCCCGGGAAATTACTGCTGAATTGGAACGCCTGAAACCGAATCTCCCGCGTGACATTGAATTGCACCTGATTGCCGATACCAGCACGGATATTGTCAACTCGATCAACAATGTTACCAGTACTATCCGTTGGGCGTTTGTCTTTGTGGTTTTAGTTGTATTGCTGTTTTTGCGCAATTTGCGTTCTGGATTGATCATTGCTTTGACTATCCCGTTTTCGCTGATCATCGCGTTTATTTTTATGTGGACGATGGGCTGGACCATCAACATCATTTCCATGTCCAGTCTGGCCATTGCCATGGGGATGGTGGTGGATAATGCGGTGGTGGTGCTGGAGAACATTACGAAGAAGGTAGAAGCCGGCGTGGCTCCACGCGAGGCGGCAATGTTTGGCGGCTCAGAAGTTGGCATGGCGGTATCCGCCTCCACCTTGACCACGATCGTGGTCTTTTTTCCGCTGATTTTTCTACGTAGCGAGGCCGGTGTTATGTTCAAACAGTTGGGTGGACTGTTGACAGCTACGTTGCTGGCCAGCCTGGTTTGCGCCCTGTGGTTGACTCCCATGCTGGGGAGTAAACTGTTGCGCTCCGCCAGAGATCAACGCGCGCGCATGAGCGCGCGTCTGGCGGCTTTGCACGCCCGCGCGGAAGGTGTTTTTCAAGCTTTGGATCACGCCTATGGACGCCTGTTGCGACAGGCCTTGGGCGCGCGGTGGGTGGTGATTGTGGTGTCATTGGTATTGTTGGTAGGAGGCGGGTTGCTGTTCTGGGTGGTGGGGTCGGAGTATTTCCCGGAAGATGATACCGATCGTTTGACTATACGGGTGGAACTGGATATAGGCACCCGTGTGGAGGAGACGGCGGAAGTTTGCCGCCGCATAATTCCACTGGCGTTGGAGGCGGCGGGTGAAGGGAAAGTCCGCAATTACTCCATGCGTTGTGGGGAGGGTGGGGGGTGGGGTGGCGCCTCCGGGACGCATATCGGCCAGGTTCAATTGCGGTTGGTTGGTTCGCTCGAACGCGCGAAAACCGCCAAGGCCATCGGACGCGCCGTGGCGGATCAGGTGGAGCGTTGGCCGGAAGTAGTGAAGGTTTCAACAACTGCCGGCGGTATGGGCCCGGGTCATGGCGCCAAGCCTATTAAAATCGAGGTGACTGGATTTGATTTTGATATTTTGCAAGGGATTGCCGAACAGGTCGCTGCCATTGTCCGCTCTACGCCGGGCGCGGTGGAAGTTAACATCGCCAGAGATATGGGGCGACCGGAGTTGCATGTTGAAATTGACCGTGTCAAGGCGGCGGCCCACGGTTTGAATGTATCACAGGTCGCCCGCGGTTTAAGGACACTGTTTTACGGCACGTCGGCTACCAAATTTCACGATGAAGATGAAGAGTATGACATCATGTTGCGTTTAGATGAACCGCACCGGGTGGAGACTGCCGACCTTGCGCGCGCGGAGCTTACCACCGCCGATGGCCGGCGCATCCGCTTGGATAGCGTTGCCTCGCTTGTTGAACGGACCGGCCCACTGAAAATTGACCGCAAAAACCAGGAGCGGATGATTGCGGTAGAGGCTGATGTTTTCGGGCGCAGTAGCGGCGACGTGGTGGCCGATCTGCGCCGGAAAATCGGCAGCCAAGTGGCTTTGCCATCTGGCGTGGGAATCAATTTCGGCGGCTCCGCTGAGAGTCAGGCGGAAACTTTTGCCGATATGCGATTGATGCTTATTCTGGGGATTGTTTTGGTGTATATGGTCATGGCCGCGCAATTTGAAAGCCTGCTGGACCCGTTTCTCATCCTGTTTTCCATCCCATTTGCCTTCACCGGCGTGGCGATTACGCTGGCGGCGCTTGGGTTGACTGTCAATATCATGTCATTTATCGGCATGATTATGCTGGTGGGAGTGGTGGTTAATAATGCTATCGTCTTGATAGACTATATTAACTTGTTGCGCGCCCGCGGCCAACTTCTTGCCGAGGCGATAGAGAATTCCGGGCGGTCAAGGCTGCGGCCGGTGTTGATTACAACCTTGACCACTGTGGCCGGAATGATTCCCATGATTATCAGCCGTGGCGAAGGCTCGGCGATTTGGAAGCCCATGGGCGCCACAATTGCCGGTGGCTTGACGTTTTCCATGCTGGTTACATTGGTGCTGGTGCCCACACTATACAGTCTGGCGCATTCACGAGCGGAACGGAAACGCCTTGCGGCTATCGCGTTGAAGCAGAAAGGAGCCATATCATGAAAGCTCTTTGGATTTTATATGATATTGTGTTGGATGAAACGATTCTGGAGATTCTGGATGATCTTAAAATCACCGGATTCACCCGATGGCCACGTCTGACTGGACATGGCCCCAAGAACACGCGCATGGACAACAATGTTTGGCCGGGCGCCAACGCCGCAATTATGACGGTTCAGAATGACGATTTGATTGGCGTTGCCATGAGGCGTCTGCAAGCCCTGCGTGATGACGAGGAAAGCCGGGGCGGCATCTGGGCTTTCACTGCCCCTGTATCCGATATGCTGGCGTGAGACGGCGACACGGACTGACAAAGGAAAGGATGAACCGCCGAGACGCCAAGGGGAGAGCGCGGCAAAAAATGGCGACGGCGTCCGATTGAATCAATAATTTGTGATAGAGTAATTCAATCCGTCGGAGGTGTACTTGATCTGTTTGCCGTTGCGTGGATCGGCCAAGTAATGCCGGTTAATGGGCCAGCCGTAACGGCGTTCGCCCTCTGCGGGTCTGAGGTTGCCATGTCTGTCTCGAATGTAAAACATCAAGGTTTTATCACCTATGGGGGCGGGTTTGTCGGTTATCAAGGAAAGCACAGTCAACAAAGTGTCTTCACCGTCACCCAGATATGGCGTTTCGCCGTTAGCCAGCGGTTTTAAGATCAACGGGTAAGTCAAAGCATAATCCACAAAGATGCCTTCAATTTGCTCAATGGTCGTCCATCCGTTGCTGGTGGTGTTGAAGAAGGCCATATTGGTGTAATTGGGCGGGGCATCCTTATGGTTCTGAAGAGCTTCAAAACAGAAGGTGGGATAATTACTGGGATAATGCTGTCGGATTGCGTATGCTGGATTAGTTATAATAGTAACTGTGTTATCGGATGGGCTGTAAGTTTCATAACGAGGGGTGATGGGGTATTCGCCATATTTCGCGCGATAGTCTTCAAGCGCGTTTTTGATTTTCGACATCTGTACCTCGAACTGGGCGTCTTTGGCGCGTTGGGAAACGTATTTTGTTACTGGTATAGTTATTCCGGTCAAGATAGCTATAACGACCAGCACCACCATTAATTCAATCAGGGTAAAGGCATCCACACGGCTGTTTCGGATTAATTTTTTCATGGTTTTCCCGTTTCATTTGCAAGAGTGTTTCAGCGCCGACAAAACACATTTAACGGAAGAAATTGGTTGAAATTTCGTTGGAGCTGACGCTGTGGACACTGCCGTCCATGGCCACGTAATTTGCCACCATCCCATCTTTGCCGGGGTGGTAAAACCCGATTTCGGTATGCCACCAGTCGTCGTTTTTAGGGTCGCCTTGGTTAACTGCGTTGCCGTGGCGGTCTCGTCCTGTGTATTGCCAGGCGTTGTTTGTCGGCACAATGTTGGCCTCCCAGCCTTCTTCGGCATTCCAATCAATAAAGGCCACCACATGGCTGGGAATATTGGAAGCCAGTTGATAATAGGACAAGTAATTGCCGGATTGGCCCTTTTCACCGGAACGTATCAAGTTGATCCCGTAGGTTGTGAAGTAATCTCCAAAAATCACATCGTCGGTGTCCTTAAAGGCATCTTTTTCAGAGTAGTCAATTTCAAAATCCGTAGTGTAGATTTCGCCGAAATATCTATGGTAAGACTTTTTTATTCCCTTATGCTGGGGATGACCCGGGATAAAAACATTGCGGTTTACTTCCGGGCAGATGCGTACACAATTCTCCCCTGATTGCAGGAATTTGCCGGTAATTCTCGGCATCGGTAGCGGAATATAGTTTCGAATCATGGTTGACCAATAATGCTGGTGACCGCTGCCGACACGGGCGTCGTATTGTTGCAGATCGGCAAAATCTCTTGCATCGAAACCTTGCCGCACAGTGACATTGCCGATGCCTTTCGAGCCGGCGCCACCGGGAAAAATGAAATATCCGTTCCAATCCGCCATGTATTGCGCCATAGCGATGCCATATTGCCGGAGGTTATTCTGGCATTGAGTAGAGCGGGCGCGGGCTTGATGTCGGCGGACATTAGGCGTAATCATAAGCAGCAACCCGGCGATGATCGCCACGACGACCATCAGCTCCACCAGGGTGAAGGCACGTGCGGCATAGCGGAGCGATGTCGGATTTGTTTTTTTTAAGCTCATTTTTACACTCTTCCTTTGCGGCTGGTTTTTCAGAATCCGCTGCATTTGCCGGCTGGGATGTAATCCGGGCCGCCCAGTGTCACGCCGTAAGCGAGGGTATTGCCTGCGGCGGTTCTGACAAACCATTGTCCGGAAGGGGTGTGATATACTGCCAAATCCATTATGCCGTCGCCATCGTAATCGCCGGGGACAGGAACCAAGTCGGCGCCGCCCCAGTAGGCGCCCCAGACGATTGGCTGTTCGTTAATGTCAGCAATGAACCAATAGCCCATAGTGGCATGGTAAACGGCTATGTCCGTCAGTCCGTCACCGTTATAATCACCGGGGACGGGCAGCATGTTATCACCGCCCCATTTACCTATGTTATGTTCGGCGTAGTCATAGGCGGAAAGCCAGATGCGCCAAGTGGCGTTGGCCATTAAATATACCGCCGGATCGGTTTTAGTGTCGTAATCATAGGCGCCGGGCGCAGGCCTGGCGTTGGGCAATCCGCGCATATAAGATGTTTCTTTATAATTTAAGCTCGAACGCCAGATGCGCCAGCGTCTGGTAGCAGCACTGTAAACAGCCGGGTCAGCCTTGCCGTCGCCATCATAATCACCTGGGACTGGCACGTAACCGGCGCCGCCCATGCCGGATCCAGTGGCCTCAGTATAATTTGCACTGGACATCCAGCCCCGCCAGCGCGCATCTGAGGCGCGGTAAACGGCCGGGTCAGTCTTGCCGTCGCCGTCATAATCAGCCGGCACCGGAATATAACCGGGGCCGCCCAGGCCAGATGCGGCAATTTCCATATAGCCCGAACCCGACATCCAGACCCGCCAGCGCCCATCCGCGGCGCGGTAAACGGCCGGGTCGGATTTGCCGTCGCCATCGTAGTCATTCCATGGCTGTTGACCACAGCCGGTGGCGTTGACAACCATAGGATTGCCGGCGCGGCGGATACGGTTGTTATACTTGTGCTGATCGCTCCAGGTAGATGGCGGAACATGATCAATATACATGAAGAGGTAGTATTTTCCATATCCCGTAACAGGCGGAACGGTCA
The DNA here is from genome assembly GCA_050944835.1 of Kiritimatiellia bacterium. GTDB lineage: Bacteria > Verrucomicrobiota > Kiritimatiellia > JAAZAB01 > JAAZAB01 > JAXGPF01. The sequence continues at coordinate 5,556 of JBMNRV010000027.1, read as the reverse complement.
ATTTTTCCAAATCATTGGCCTTCAAGGTATAAGAACGGGTACGTCCTGCAGGCGTCGGCAGGTTTAACTGCAACACGCCCATGCTTTCAGCAGTGGCCGGGTTAAAATTCGTGGTGGGTGAGAGGAAGAATTCAGCGCTGATATAGGCATTGTTGGCTGGCATGCTGTGCGGACCGAGATTGGAAAACTCGAAGCTCATCGTTTGTGGATGTTGTCCAGGGATCAACACACTGGGGGTGCATGTCACAAGACGCACGACAAGGTCTGCTTCGCCTTCCGAACGGAACCCGTGGGCGGATTGACTGAAAACGCTGACGAATTCTCTGTTTTTGGATTTGATCCAGTAATAGTAGCGAATGCCCTTTGGCACTCTCTTGTCCGTGTACACAGTTTGCTGCCAGTCGTTTTGAACTTTTTCGGCGGTGTTGGTGTCATTTTTCGTATTGCGCCAGATTTCGTAGCGGTTGGCGTTCGCCACAGATGACCAGGTTACTAAAATGCCGTTGGTGGATGTGCCTGATGTTGCCAAAACAAGCGCAGGCGCGGGCAGTGGACGCCAGCCGGAATTCAGGCCGCTGAACCTGCTGCTACCCAAGCGGTTGGTGGCAGTGGCCCAGTAATAGTACCGCTTACCGAATTCGTTATTGAGATCATCGAAGACGCATTGGCCGCTGGTTGTGCCGACTAAGGCGGCATATTGTGGATCGAATGTGGTAGCACGGTAAATATTGTAACCGAGCGCCCCGGGAGAAGGCGAGGGGTTCCATGTAATACGGATGAGATGATTGAAAGCGCCATCCGTGGCCTCAAGATTGGACGGTGGCAGCGGGAAAGTGCCGCCTATTTGCGAAGGCGGGCTGAAATCGCTCTCCCCATATATATTGCAGGCACGTACGAAGTAATAATATTCGTTGCCCAGAACGACGTTGAAATCGGTAAAATTGGTATCTCCCGGTTTATTATAGGGCACCTCCGCGACACGGTCCGCTTGATTCGTATCGGGTGTATCATTGCGGTAAATTTTGTAACTGGTGGCATTGGTGGATTCAATTTCCCATGTGATATAGATCCGGTTAGTGAGAGCCACCGTAGCCGTGACGGATAAGGGCGGCAGCAGCGCTGTGTAACCGGAGTCCATGGGACTGTATCCGCTGAGTCCGTATTGGTTGGTGGCTCGGACCCAGTAATAGTAAGGGCGGAAAGGCACGGAGCCACGATCATTGTAGGTTGTGACAGCCCCGTTTGTGGCGATGGGCACGGCTTCCTGAAGGTTGGATTCCGTATGCCGGTAAATGACGTAAGCTGTGACATCATAATTGGCGACATCCCAATTCAGCGGAACATTGGTGGATGTCAGGCCTTTGCCTGCGATCAGGTTTGTCGGGCTGTCAGGCGGAATGCCGCCGGCGTTTGTCACACCATCCCCCGCACTGAATGGGCTGACCCAAGCAACGTTGTTGGAAGCCTTGATCCAATAATAATGCGAGCGGCCGGGGTAGGCCTGGACGTCGTAATCGTCATAATTTGTGGTGGCAATGGTTGTTACGTATTGCGCTGTATTGGCGTGATTTGTCGTGGAACGGTAGATGTCATAGCATACGGCGTACGCCGAAGGTTGCCAGGTTACCTGCACATAGTTGGTCGGTATGCCCTTAGTCGCGGTGACACCTTGTGGGCGGCGGGGTGGTGCGCCGCCGAAGTCGCTGTCGCTGAAGTCGCTCAACAGCGCCACATGCGTTTTAGCCCGGACCCAGTAGTAATAAATTTGGCCCGGGGTAATGTTTTTATCCATGAATTCGGTTGTTATCAAACGGCGATGAAGTTGGGCTGTTGCCGGATTGTCATTGGCGGAGCGCCAGACTTCGTAATGGATGGCATTTGGAATGGGGTTCCAAGTGACGGCAACGCTTGTGGGGTGCGTGCCCTTAGAGGCAGTTACTCCGGTGGGGACGGCATGCCGCCGCGGATCGAATCCGGCATTACCGGTGCGCAACACGTCATGGCTGAAGGTTGACCAAGGCGAAGTTTGGCTTGCCGGCGCCGGTCCGTAAATGGCATACAATCCATCAAAATCTGTCATATAGATTGTGCCGTCCGCGCCAATCAATGGGGAATGATGGCTGATATACTCATCCAACTCATGCCTCCAGTTGGTCTGGCCGTTTGGTGAGAAAGAATAAAGGTAGAGACTATCCGCGACGTAAATGTTGCCATTGTTATCAATGGCGGGAGATGAAGTGATCGTCGAAACAACCGGCCTGTCCCAGTTGGTGCCGCCGGCGCTGTTAAGGGAATAAAGTCGGTTGCTATTGCCGATATAAATCATGCCGTTGCTGCTGATTGCCGGCGAAGCATAAATGGTGTCCGGCATTGGCCATTTGTGTAGTGTAGCGCCGTTGGCGCTGACGCTATAGAGGTGCTTTCCGGCGCCGACATAGATGTTTCCATTCGTGCCGATGATAGGCGAGGAACGCCCATTATAAGTAGCGTTGTTGGTTAACAAGTTGGTCCATACCTGGACGCCATTGCTGACGGCGCAGAGCGTGTGGCCAAAGCTAGAATGGTAGAACAGAGAATACACAATGCCGTTTGTTCCAATTGCCGGCGAGGCGGGCGGATTGCCGATATCCGTCCCTGTAAAAGAATATTTTACTGTACCGTTGTTAATATCCAACCCGTACAAAGGCCCGTTAGGTCCGTTGACATACAAGGTGCCGTCCTCAGAAATCGCCGGTGAAGTGTACACCGGCCAGCCATCCAGGTCATCAGAAACCCATACCAACGATCCATCGGCGGAAATACAATAAACACTCATTTTTTTATTAGTGGGGGACGAGCAAAGATAGATATTGCCATTGGTATCAACTGCCGGAGTTGAACCCAAGCCATAGAAATCCCCTGAGAGGGATGGCGTAAAACGTCCGTCTTCTGGTCGAGATTGGAATTCCCATTTGAGTTCGCCGTCTGGGGTTATTGCGTATAGGTTGGATCCGCCGGCGACATAAATTGTGCCATCCCAGCCCATGGTCGGGATTCCAAAAATGGCGAAACCGTCATTCGTGTTAATCTCGTATTTCCATTTTCTGGCGCCGAATTGCATCGAGGTGTTGATGCGCAGGAGGAAGCCATCCGAGTAACCGGCATTGTGGTTCTGGAAGCCGGAGCCCGGCATTGGGAAATTGGTCGAGGTGGTGGCGCCAGCCAAGATGATGCTGTTGGTTTGGGCGTCAACCATGATGTTGTTCAAAGAATCACTGTGTGTGCCGCCAAGGTAAGTGCAGGCAAACAGACTATCGTTGGTCAGGGTGCAGTTAAATCGCATCAGGCAGCCGTCATCAGCTCCGCTGGGATTTGGGTAGTCAATGTTAGGGGTTGTGGGGAGATCGCCTGACGAAGTCGTGCCGGCCAGGATGATGTTTGTGCCGTTAGTGTTACAGATAACGGCCAGAGCGTGACCCTCGTCATAACTGTTCCCGCCGAAGTAAGTGGAGGCCTGGAAAGCCGTCATGCCGGAGTTCAGGCGTGTGATGAACATGTCGCCGGAGCCCGCCGGATTAGATCTGTAAGTGGCGCCGAAAATATTGTTTGTTGGGAACTCACTGATGGAAGTCGTATACCCGGTGACATAATAGTTGTTATGGTTATCCACTGCCACAGCATTGATGTAATCAAGATTGTTGCCGCCCAAGTATGTAGCAGCTTGCAGACTAAAGTTGGTTTGGGAAATCTTGAACTTGGTCACAAAGGCGTCAGTATTGCCTTTGTTGGTTGGTTGTGGGCTGTTGGAAGTGATAGCAGGGAAGTCGGTGGAGGAGGTGCGTCCGCCCACGATCAGGGAGCCATTGCCGTCAACCGCCAACGCCAGCGCCGCCTCGTCAGCGCTGCCGCCCAAATATGTGGCGCCGCTGGCATTCGGATTGAAAAACTGGTCGAACACCGCAACAAAGGCATCGGTTTGGCCATTTAGAGTGATCTGGGATGGTTTTATGTTGCCGGTAATCATCAGGTTGAAGTTGGAAGAAGCCGTTTCGCCTGCTACATAGATTTTGTTGTTTCTTATAACCAGTGCATTGACGGTATCATTGGATGTGCCGCCCATCCGATAGGTGGGCGGATAGGTGCCCTGATTTGGACTTTGCAGGTCGGTATTCAGCCTTACGACAAATCCATCCGTTCCACCTATACCGGCATAGCCCATGAAGTTGGAGGAATCGGTGTTACCACCTATGTAAAGGCAGTTGTTTGATGAATTAAAGCCAATGCCCCAGGCTTGATCCTGACCGCTGCCGCCCAGGAAGGTGGCTGCCAATAATTCAGTAAGCTTTTGATTAAACTTGACGACAATTACATCCGATGCTCCGCCTTGATAATTGGTATATGCGCCGGGCGCCATAGGGAAGTCCAATGAGGTAGTGAACCCGGCGGCGTATATGTTGCCATCCGCATCTTCTGCTACTGCCGTCATGACGTCAGTGCCGCTGCCGCCAATGAAAGTGCCGGCAATTAGTGGGTCAATCATGAGAGGACGAGTGGCATCATAGTCGCCAAGTTGGAAGCCGAAAGTCGCGCCGTCCACGTCATAGGCCACTTCCACACTTTGCCGCTGAGCTGTGTCTGTCTCCTGCCAGGCGATAGGTTGTGTGAAACGGATGTCGCCCAAGGCGCTGTGGGCGACTAATTCACCGCGGTCATTTACGCTGAGCCGCTCAATTCCAGAGAGTTGCATGCGGATTTGCGCAGGGCAGGCGTCCGGCGCCACAGTGAAGATTTTTTCGATGTTATCGGCATGTGCCTGCAGTCTGAGATCAACGCCTGCATAGACTTCCGGCAGAACAACCGCGTGAAACGCGGGAGTGTCCACTCGCCATTGTTCCGGGCTGCCCAGCAGGAAATTGACGCGGGTGGCGGCCGGGTCCACTCCCACCGGATTGATGCTGGTTGCGCCCAGCAGCATTTCCTCAACTACGGCCACAGCGCGTGTTGGCTGACCGGAGGCATCCGGGCGGGCTTTGTCGGCAATGGTATAAACAATAGCGCCGTTCTTTTTCACAAAGGCGGCGCCGCTGAAGGTGCGAGTATGGAACAGGATGGAGTCGTCAGCCATCTGACCCTGATTCAGGATAAAAGGCAGTTCCGGGCGCACATCGGTTGGCAGGGCAGTGGTCGGCCAGGCCGGCGCAGCGGCCAGACAGCACAGCAATAAGATTAGCCAAATCGGTCGGGTTGATTTTTGCCGATATATTTCAGTACCGTTTGTGATTGAATTCATGTGACAGCCTCATGAGTGAATTTTCTTTGAAAAACATGGAAAAATACTACACTGCATTCATTCACAGGATACAATTACAGGGTAAATTTGTCTATATAATTTTTATTGAAAAATTTGTTGTTGTCGTGCCGCAGTTTTAGGTGACGCTTGAGTTTTTAAATTCTCTACAGTTGAACGTTCTTTGTGAAGTCTAGGCCACCTCCCGTTGTTTGTCAAAGGTTTTTTCACGGTTATTTTGGTGTTGGATTTGTTTGCGCCGAATTATTGCGATTACGGGGTTTTTCGCG
>JBMNRV010000026.1:0-34733 GCA_050944835.1 Kiritimatiellia bacterium | reverse complement strand
CGAAACGCACGGCTCAGCATAATGATGAAAATAAATCCAATATCCACAATCTAATACAAATGCACGTCGTAAAATGTCTTCATTTAATTTTCAATTATTTCCCGCAAATAAACTGCGCGCCTACAATCCTGTCCTGTCCTTTGGTATGGCGTATTATTTTTAACCCCAGAAATTGGTGATGCCCCAGCCATCATCAATTGACACCTTAACTTAAGGAGCATAGATAAAAAACTTGCATTAATTTGAAAGGCGGATTAGTATTATAATCAGATTGAATGCGATGGTGTCTGCAAGGGAGTCCGTATAATGACTCGGCACGATCAAATCGGCGCTGTTCAATCCCTGTTACGGGCGTGGCGGCAGGTGTGGAATGTGATTGGCAACACAAAATATCATTTGATTACAAGCAGCAGTTTGGCGTTTTGGCCTGCGGCCTTGCTGGCGGCCGGTGTCATTGCCGCATCGGCAGCGCAGCCTTTGCGCATTCCGATTGTAGTGGACTTTCCTGATGGGGCTGAGACAGCCTGCAGCGGCTGGTGTGTGCAATTGGCAGGCGAGGAGACGCTGCGCTTTAAGCGCGGGGCGCCATTGCCGGACGGTTCATATGCATTTCGATGAACCCATCACCGCCATCGGTCCGGATGGGCGGCTGGTGGATGTTCTTTAAATGAAACAAAACAGGAGATAACGTACATGCAACTGCGTTTTTGGCTGGCAATCGTAATTTGTGCTTTTTGGGCGCAATGTGTGCATACACAGGCGGGAGAAAGCGTTCCAGACCTTGTGCCCATGCCGAAACAATACCAAGCGTTGACGGGCCGTGTGGCGGTGACGGGTCTGCCGTTAGTGATTGATCTGGGAAACCGGCAGTGCCAAATCGGGGCCGTTGAAATTATAAAGCAGGTGCGAGCGTTGGGCGGCGACGCCGGAGCAATTCAGGGGGTGGGCGTCAACGGCGACAACCCAGGGATATACATCCTAGCTCTGCCCCAGCCAGCAGCAGCGGCTCTGGCCGCTGAATTGGATTTAGCTATCACAATAGCAAATCCCGGACCCCAAGGTTATGTGATTCACGTGGAATCCAATCGTGTAGTGGTCATCGGGAGCGATGCAATCGGCGCCTTATACGGGGCAATGACCCTGCGCCAGATGCTGAAGATGGAATCGAACCAAGTAGTGGTTGCTGCGGCGCGCGTCTATGATAAGCCCGATTACCGTTACCGCTCCGCCATGGGCGTCCGCCGCGGGCTCTGGCCGCTGACCCTGGGCGATAAGGATACTATGCAGGGGTACAGGACGGGCATTGACTGGATGCTGCATTTCAAAATGAATTTGATGGATAATCATGCCTCAGTGGAGGGTCTTATCCGCCATCCTGAAAACACCAATGGCTGGAATTTCGTGCGTGAGATTAACGATTATGCGATTGAACGTGGCATTTATCCAGTGTTATGGGAAAGTACCCGCATCGGACACAGTGTCTATGACGACCAACGGCCCGAATTCCAGAACTGGGATTGCATCTATAACAGCAAGAGAAAGGTCGGGCGTTATTATTGCTGGTCCAGGGATGAGTTGGCACAAGAGCATATACGTCGGGTAGCCGAGTTCGTCCGCGCATGTAATTTCAAAATGATTTGCGTACACCCGGTGGACAGCGGCGGGGCTTATGATCCGGAAAACTGGAGCAAACGCTGCCAGCGCTGCCGCGAGCGGTTCGGCGCTGATCGCTGGAAGGCCACGGTGCACCAGTTCAACGCTTGGTCCGAAATACTGAAGGAAGTGGCGCCGGATGTTCTGTTCACCAGTCCGCTTTATCCTTACAATGCGGAATACGCTGACTTTTCGCGCTTCACCGGCATTTCGGAAGACGTATGGCGCGAAAACAGCATTGATTATTGGAAGCACATACATGCGGGACTGGACCCGTCCATCATCCCCATGACCTGGAGTGCGCGTCCGCAAAACATGAAGGTTTATCGCGAGTGTTTTGCCGATAGGCCGATCTATATTTATGCCCACAGTTTCGTCGGTCTGGGCTATTTTGGCGCCTGGCATCGGCGTAATGGCACGAATTACGAGGGTCATCCCGGTGATATTTTTGCCTATGCCTATTACATGGATACCAGTTCTAAGGTGCTCTGGCTGAACCAGATTTGTGATTGCGAATACGCGTGGAATACCGCGGCGCCTGGCAGCGAACCGTTTGACGGTGTGTATTACGATGCTGAAAGGGATCATACCGAACCGCCTGAGATCATTAACGATTGGCTACCCCGCGCCTGCCGTGCGTTTTTCGGCGAAAAACTGGGCAATGCCATGGCGCCAGTATATCAAGCCGGTGTTTTGTCGCGTTATATTCAAGACCCCGGTGGCGCTCTGGCGTTGGCCAACAAGCATCGTCAGAAACCCATGGCGGATGTTGATCCGGAAACCGCGGGCAAGGCTACTAACGAAAAAACTATGGCGCCGACCATAGTGGACAGCGCGACGAGGATGGCTGTCCAAGTCCAAGCTACTACAACTGCCATGCAGGCGCTCGAACAGGCTTATGCCGCTTTGGACACCGCATCGCCTCACCAGCGAAAAATCGTCATGTTCTTTTACAAACGCATGCCGCTATGGCGTTTGATAGCCCGCGCCCGCCATGCCGAGTATTTAGCCGGCGAGCTGCACAAGCAGGGACGCAAGGATGAGGCCTTGGAGTTGTTGCGCAAGGCGCTTGACGAATATGAAGTTGACCGGTTACAGGCCGAGGAAGTTCTGCAAAGGACGCAGCATGAACCGGATTTGACCATAAGTGGGCCGCTGGATGCCAAGCGTGGCGATGTTAAACCGGCGCCCGCAGAAGTGCGCGCGATGCTGGAATCCCGGTTGGCCAGTCTGGAGGTGGTGTTGCATCCGCGGCCTCCCGGTGAAATCGTCAAGATCGGGCTATATCTGGAAAAGGCGCCTGGCGCACAAAGCACCAAGCAGTTTTTTGATCGGTTCAAAAACGTTCAGGCGGACTTTATTGATTCACTGGCTTTGGCGGTTTTACAGGATTATGATTGCGTTTTCATCTTACAAACCAGGTCGGTCAATCGTGCCGATTATTTTGACAATCTGCCGCGTTTTGTCGGCGAGGGCGGTCGCGGCGTGCTCTTCCAGCATGACATGTGCGGCTTCGGCCGCTATCCATTTGGCCAATCCACGCCCTTCCCGGAAATCTGCCCTTACGCCGATGGACGCCGTGATGCTACTAACTTGGTGGCGCTGTTGACACATCCAGCTATGCCCGGCCTGGTACAGGGCAGTAAAACTTGGCACATGTACTACGACCATATCACACCCCGACCCGGCCCCAGTGGCGTGGCGCTGGCTGCGGATGAGATGGGGACACCGGTGGTAGTGGCGGGAGAGTTCGGCCACGGCAAAGTTATTTTCGACGGGAACATTAATATAGACAGCCATAATCAGGAAACCGAATTGAGCGGTTTTAATGCCGTTCTGGTGCGTGGCGCGGTGGAATGGTTTACCGGTGTGAAGCTCGAAGAAAAACAGTGAAAATGTTCTCTCGTAAAGGCACAAGAATATCCTAAAACTGCGGCAGTTGGCAAGTTTGTTGCAGATGCGCGGCGCGAAGGATGAAGCTGTATAAGCATACTGCGCATCGCCAGTGCGGCTCGCATCGCCAGTGCGGCTCGCATCGCCAGTGCGGCTCGCACCGCCAGTGCGGCTCGCACCGCCAGTGCGGCTCGCACATTTGCAACAAAGCAGATGCGGCAAAATCGCCAACCCCTTTACGGGTTTGAAATTCAGGAAACTTTCTTTCACCAAATGAGCGCTGTAACTCTAAATCTTAACATTCTTATTCTCAACACTTTATCTTGTTTCCTGAATTTCAGATGCCGTTTTAGGACGGATTTTACGATTGCTACGCGTCCGCACTGCCATTAGAATATTCATCGCCAATTTTGGCTGCGGCGGTGGATAATGAGTTCATTGATGCGTATTGATGCCATTGTTGAAAAAATCGCAGCGCGGGCGCGCATTGAACGCGTTGGGCACATGCGGTATGTCGGCGAGTTTTTCGGCGTTGGACACCGGCATGAGGGTTTGCATCACTTGGATGTGCTTGAACAGGGGCGCACCCGGGTGTGCGTGGATGGAGCATCATACGTGCTGGATGCCGGGCAGGCGCTGTTCGTGCGTGCAGGCCGTCGGCATAGTTCCCGGGAGCCGACGCCCACGCCGGTGTTCGAGGTTTACAGCGTATCGTTCCGGTTGCCGGAATTGCCAGCCTGGCCGCCGGTAATGCCGGTGGTGTTCCGCGACGAAACGCTGGAGGTGTTCCAGCGTATGATCCGCGAATTTTCCGGTGCCCGGCCTGGGCGCGATGCGGCATTGCGGTTGTATCTGGCGGAATTGTTCCTATGGCTTTGGCGCGGTCGCCATGCCGCACCTGGCGCAGGTGGGTCGGCGTTGGGCGCGCGCCGGAAATTGGATGCCGGCAATGAAAAAATGAAGCAGGCGGTGGACTACATCCATGCCAATTACATGCGCAAAATCAGTGCGCACGACATTGCCGCCACCATCCATGTGAGCGTCAGTTTCCTTAGCCATAGTTTCCGGCGTGAAACCGGATTGTCGCTCAACGCCTACCTGGTGCGCTACCGCCTGGAAAAAGCTCTGTGGCTGTTGGACAAAACCGATCATAAAACCGCTGCCATCGCGGAAATGACCGGATTCACCAGCTCGCATTATTTTTACCGGGCATTCAAAAAGCACTACAAAATGTCGCCGCGTCAGTACCTCAGCCATGCCGAATAGTGCACACATTATGCCGGATTGTGCAATTGTTATCTGAGCGTGTGGCCATTAGAATATTCACCGCCAATGAAACATAAATTATTAAAAGAAGGTTCAACACGCCGAATGAAAATAAGTAGAATATCGTTCTCACTGGGACTGGTTTTGCTTGCGGCGGCGGGAGGATGCTTTATGCACGGGAGCGATCAATTTTATGATGGCCTGTGCTCGGGCGGGTTGCGCCCTGGCGGCCTGCGCCCTGGCGGCCTGCGCCCTGGCGGACGCATGGGTCCGTTCGGAACTGTATATGCCGGAAAGAATCCGCCGTCCAGGCCGGAACAGCCCTGCGAAGAAGCCCTGACCCGCAAGGAAGTGGCGGAGAGCTTGGATACGCATAACCTGTTGTATTCCGGGCGGATGGTGAACGATGCCGATCCGAGTCTGCTGACGGTTCCGGAACATCTGGCTGCGGCAGTCGGCCGAGATTTTACCGTGGCGCGGACACCGCCGGAAATTGATTTTGCCATTATCCCGGTTGAACCGCGTTGGCCATACGTGTACCATAATCAGTATCGTTCTGGTTGGTGGGGCAATTACTGCCAGCCGGCTTACGATCCGGCCAGTGGTAAATTCTACTCGGCGGTAGCCGATCACGGCGCTCGCGATGCGCGTCTCTACATGGTGGAATATGATCCGGCGGCGCGGCAGGTGCAGTGCCGGGCCGAGTTTAACTACTCGCTGGGACGCGGTCGGGACGATTTCGGCGACGGCATAATTCACGGCTGGTTGGATTTCTTCCAGACGCCGGGTATGCCGCGTCCGCAAATCTGGTTCTGCAGCTATTGGGCCAAGTTCCCCGAGCCGTCCGAAGCTGACTACGCCACCGGCTATGACGGCGGGCATATCGTCAGTTACGATCCAGTTGCTAACCTGTTTGTGGACTACGGCGCGCCCTTGCCGCGCACTTCCTGGCCTTTTCATCATTTGGATGCCAATCGCGGTATGTTGTATGCCGTCAGTTTCCGCAATGAGTTTCTGGCTTGGAATATTCGTCAGCAGCGCGCTGAATGGGCGGGATACCTTCCAGAGGGCATGCTTTGGAATAACCGTGCTATTCTGGTGGATTCCAATTCCGGCTGTGTCTTCACCTCGAATGACGAGCCGGGCGATCGGCAGCGTCGAATGATCTGTTATAACGATGCCGACAAGCATTTTTCCCTGCTCGATTGCCATATGCCGTCCAATCCGGTAACTGGCACATTTGACCGTCTGCGCGGGCATACGCGTGAGCGCGGGCCGGATGGATTGTTCTGGGCGGCCACAGAATCCGGCGCGCTCTTTACATTCGATCCTGACCGCCGGGAAATTAAGCCACGCGGATTGAATTGGCCCGGCCCGGCTGGCACTCGCCGCAGCACCACCACGATGGCGCGCAGTCCGCAAGGCCGCTACCTGTATTACAACATCATGTCCTACCAGGATGGCTCGCCGGTGATTCAATACGATACCAAGACCGATACGCGCAAGGTGCTGGCATTTCTCTATCCTTATTATCATGCCAAGTATGGTTACATTCCCACCGGTTCGTATTCGTTCGCTCTGGATGAGCATGGCGCCGGGTTATTTATCGTATGGAATGGCGCGTTCATCCATCCGGCGCCTAATATCGGAGTGGATTTCTGGGGTCATTGCTCGATCATGTATTTAAAAATTCCGGAGTCGGAGCGTATGGAGTAAACAGGCATATCAGGAGGAGGAAACAAAATGTATATCAAAGGTAAAATCAGGAATACGACTGCTTGGATGATGGCGGCTATATGCGCGTTATCAATTGCCACTGGCGCCGGACAGGCGGTGGAAAATGAGGAAAATATGCAAAAGAAGGCTGGAATGCAGAAAATCGTAACCGGGCCGATAAAACTGGATGGCGCAAACGGGCAGATCTGGCCGGCGGCCGGTAAAATGCCGTTGGGCGAAGCTTTGACGGTGGCCGCTTGGGTCGTCCCTGCCGATAATCTGGCTGAACGTATGCGGACAGTGGTGTCGAAGTGGGAACTGCAACCGACATTTGACGCCTTTGACGCTTATGATGCCGGCCGGACTGACGGACTCGACACCACCGGGTTTCTGGGCGCAGTGTTTGACGGACGCTATCTCTACTTTGCGCCCCAGCACAATACCGTCCGCCGTCATGGTGTGGTGTTGCGTTATGATACCCATGCCACCTTCAAAGACCCGAGCGCCTGGCAGGCATACGATGCTGAACAGACTGACGGACTGGCTACCCGTGGCTTCTACGGCGCGGTGTTCGATGGCGCTTATGTTTACTTCACTCCGCGCACGGATGGACAATCCTACCATACCCGCATCTTGCGTTACGACACTCGTTTGCCGTTTAAGCAAGCCGCCAGTTGGTCGGCTTTCGATGTCGGCTTGAATAATTCCTATCAGGGCTGCGCATTTGACGGACGGTATGTCTATTTCGCGCCCGGTACCAATCAGGATAAGCAACGCGCCAGAGGCTGGCCGGCGCCGATGCTGCGTTATGACACGCAAAAGCCTTTTGCCGATCGTGCCAGCTATGAAGTTTATGAGTTATTCAACCATCCAGGGCTGGAAGATACCCGCGTGGACTTGGATGGTATCAGTTTCGACGGACGGTATATGTATTACGCGCCGCTTATCGGTGAGCTTGTTGTCCGCTTTGATACCCGGCAGCCGTTCACCCAGCCGAGTTCTTGGGCCTGGTTCAAACCGCAGGGACTGAAAATGTGTGTCGGCCCGGTGTTCGATGGTCGGCATGTATATTTCGGCGGTTATAATACCCATAACGTTGTTCGCTACGACACGGCGACTGATTTCATGGCGCCGGCCGCATGGCAGTGCGTGAATGTCAAGCAGGTATGCAACGTAGAATGGGCCGGCTATGACGGCGGCTTCTTCGATGGCCGCTACCTTTACCTGATCCCTTTTTACGAACAGCAACCCGGTTCGCCTGATAAGCCGAAAAAAATCCATTCCCAGATTGTCCGCTACGATATTCGCGCGGCATTTGACAGTCCTGCGGCCTGGCAGTGGAAAGATGTCGGACAGACAGATGGATTGTTAACAGTGGGCTACAATGCCGGCGCCTCGGATGGGCGTTATCTGTATTTCGCGCCTTGGCATGATGGGCTGGCCTACGCCGATGGCGGAAAAATTGTCGGACACGGTCGCGTGTTGCGTTATGACACCGTCGGCAACAACGGCACATTTGTCTTGAAATACATGGATTACGGGCATAACGGCGGACTATGCGGCGCTATCCCAGGCCCGACGTTCACGATTAATACTGACCGCGGCGTATTTTCCGCGCGCGCCAACCGTGTGCCGGCCGCCGGCCGCGTGCATTTGGCCGGCGTCTATGATGGCGCGACAGTGAAGCTTTACATCAACGGCGAATTGGTCAATGAACAACCAGCTAGTGGGCGGCTCTGTGCCAATACCGTGCCGGTAATGATCGGCCAGTTATCCGGCGGTGGCGCTGAATTCGCAGGTATAGTGGAAAATCTGGTTATCAGCGCCGATGCGGCAACGGTATCCCAAATCCAAGCGCTACGCGATAATTCGGGGTTTTAAAGTGATGTAATGCATTGAACGGCACATGGGAAGCCGTAGGGATGCTGGATCGGCAGAGCTTTGGCGAAGTCCAGCGGAGCGGAATTCCGCTCCGCGCATTCTGCGGAACGCGTCTCAAAGCCGACTACCCAAACTTCCAATTGATCCGGCGCAAGTGAAGCGTCGAAAGCAAAGTGGAAAGAGGTCTCTCCGCCAGACGGAACAGGAGCCGTGAAATACCGCTCTCGTTTCTGGAACAAAGTTGCCGGATTATACAATTCTCCGTGTCCGTGTTTTCCGGGCGGTATCTCGGTCAGAGGAAGCGCGTATCTCGCCCCCTGACGTTCTCCATAAAAACGCGATTCATAAATTTTCAACGCTGCATTGCAATCCGTCTTTTCCGCTAGTTTTATGCATAAACGCAAATCGTTCATGCGGTACGGCGCGGTGAGCGTAAAAAAGAAATTGCTTCCGCTTTTATCCCATGCCGCTTTTTCCATGCGAAGCTCCTTGATTTGATGCAGTTCGGCGACCATCGGCTGAATCTTTTTAGACACTGTTCTGGTTGCCGAAAAATAGTATTCAAACTTTCCGTTGTTCCGGCTCTGAAATACTTGGAATGGAATATCATACGGCAGTTTCAGTGGTTTTTCCGTGAGAATCAGACACTTGACTTCTTCCGGGAGCATCACAAATTCGCGCTCAAGCCTTCGAAAATCCGGATAGAACTGCGTGGCACACCCGAATTCATCAGGCAGCGTATATGTTTGCGGCATCGGCGCGGGATTGCGCAGCACACACCATGATTCCTTTTCGCCCGGCTGAATGAAGCCATAAATTTCTCCCAACCCCGGATTACCGCCGAACATACGTCCGGCGCGGACAAAAAGATGTTTTGCATGAGCTCGCGCAAACGCGATTGCCTGCTTCATCACATCGGCCTGATACGGGGTCAGGCTTTCCGGCTGGACGGTCCATGAGAAGTAGGTGCTACCCCGCAACAAGCAGAGCATGGTGTTGTCCGCCCGCACGCCATCGGTGTCCGCGAAGGTGTTTCTAATGGAATTCGGGAATTCGTGGTTGTCGAAGCTCGAAAGCGGAACCATCGTGTGATCGCGGAGCAGATGGTTGTAATACATCAAATCGCGATGCGTCGCGGCAGAGGCGCGCTGGTGAAGGGTCGGCAGACTCGCGTACTCGGAGTCGCCGGATTGGCTCAAGAATACATGCTGGACATGCAGCAGCCACCAAGGGGAGGGCCACCAGCCGTTGCGGACGATGATTTTCGGATTAACTTTCCGGACGGCGGCCATGATCCGGTTCATTACATTGAGCGAAGCTTCCCGAACATGGTTGCGTGTTGGATATTTTTCCGCGAATTCCGGCGCCGTTGCGCAATCGTTATCCCAGTCAATTTTAAAATGCTGACAATGCCGCGCCAGCTCGCAGAAACGCTTAGTCAGCGCCTTTTCAAGCGCGGGATCCATCAGGACTCCATAATCCTTGCCGCAATAAGCGGAGCTGTATCCTTCGCCGACAGCAATTTTTTTCTGTTTGAGAAACTCCGGTGAAATACCCATCGGTCCGTTGTGTGAAACCCAAAGACTCAAATACGGATATTTTTCAAATTCCAGGCCGGGCTTCGGTTCAAAAAAACTCTTTCGCTTCTGCCAACCCGCATCGAAGGTAAACACATCCGGCTTAATTCCAAGTTTTTTATAGGCCGCAATGAAGCGTTGCATCGCCTCGCCTGTAACCGCATATTCATAATCGCCGATATACGGGTCTGACCAGAAGGAGCAAAATGCAAAAAACGGCTTCAGCTCAATTGGCACACGGATGCGATCAATGTAATCGGAAAACGAACGTTTTGGATCTGCGGAAACACAGAAAACGGAATCCAAAGTTTCCAACCGGTTGCCGTTCCAGACTGGATGGTGGCGGAGGGAATAGGTCGTTGATGTTTCATCCTGTTTTTCAATGGCGGCAAATCCCGCCTGATGCGCCAAGCCAACGAAGATTTTATCGCCGATCAGCGGATATCCGCAACCGGGAATATCGCCTGCGCCTTCTTCCTCGGAATTGGGTTTTGCTTTCCATTTTTGTGTGTTGACATATCCACAAAGGCGCATCTTCGGATCAGGCACGCTCTGGCGGTCCGTCTCAACGTAGTCGGGCGTCGGCATCGGTCGTTTGGCCATCACGTCCAGATGCTTTAGCCAGACGCCGTCTTCTTTTTTCAACGAAACCTGGATGCGGATGTCGTCATCCTCGTAAAGCTCATTTTCAAGAATGTATTTCCGGCCCGGAAACACAAGTGTGACCGCTGGCCATTGCAAAGTGATGCCGTCAATTGTTTTTATGTGCATGTTGAGAAGCCTTTTTTGGTTATGTGTAAACCTAAATAAAAAGAACGTATCCTTCTGGCAAGTAAAACAGAATTGGCAAAAGCCGGGAAAAGGATACGTTTCATGAAGGAAGATATGCTTAAACTGGTGAAATAACAAGCTTTTAATAGGGAGCGGAATGTGCCCATCCATAACATTTGATAATATCTTGGTTCCGGTTGGTATTTGTCCACTAGCGACGTAAATAACCGCTATCCGTCTTGAGAGTAAAACATTGACGTAGTGTACACGCTGGTAACTGGGCGCCTGTTTGGAAATCTTTTGATGATAAAATTATGGTTGACACCGTTCAGGAATTTATTACTATGCACACGTGAACATTTAACGTAAGCGCACGGAGTGTAAAGATGGCAAGCAGCATTCTGGATGTTGCCATGAAGGCCGGGGTCAGTCATACGACGGTTTCGCGCATTCTGCGCAATGCCGAGGGCTATACCTATGCGCCGGCAACGCGCCAAAAGGTGCTGGCGGCCGCTCGGGCGCTGGCATATGTGCCGAACGCCGCCGCGCGTTTTATGCGTTTGAAAAAAACCCGCCTGATTGGCATTACCACCCAGACGCACAATGCCTATGCTACCTATCGCTTGATCGAAAAAATCTCGCTATGCATCCGGCAACTGGGGTACGCGGCGGTGATGATTGACTTGAGCGCGCCTGACTCTGCCGCCGGAGGATTTCTGGATATTACCCACCTGGCCGGAGCGATCTGCATGTATTCCAAGCACGAACGCGAGATGGTCGGACGCTGCGTCCGCCTTGGCCGGGATTTGCCCATTGTCACTGTCCGTCGCAAGGTGACGGACAATCCCAGCGTGCATATGGTGACCTCGGACAATGCCGCTGGGCTGGCTAAAGCATTCCGACACCTCCAGGAACTGGGACATCGCCGAATCGGCTATTTGGGGTACCATGAACCGACCTCCAGCCGTCAGTCCGCCTATGCCTCCCTGTGCCGGAAGGCCGGTTTAGCCCGCCAGATTTTTACCGTGCCGGTTTACGCGGAAAACAATTCCTTCCTGAGCGGGATGAAAATGGCCCGCACTGTCGCTCACCATGGGCGCATCAGCGCTGTGCTTTGCGAAGACGATGAATTCGCCGCGGGATTGATCGCCGGTCTGGCAGATTTGAAACTGAATGTCCCTGGCGATATATCGGTGGTCGGATTCGATGATCTGCCGTTTGCCACTGCTGTTCGCCCACGCCTGACCACAGTCGGCGTTAAAATGGACGAGAAGGCCGACGCGGCTGCCCGGCTGCTGGTGGCCTTAATTGAGGGCAATGACGTACAGCGAGCTTTGCTGCCGGGATCCATCGTTTTGGATGCCGAATTGATTGTGCGCGATTCCACTGCCTGCCTGTCCAAAAAGAAGTGTCCGACACATGCGCATTGATTAACACGGGGCGGCGTTTGTCATACCGAAGATATGGAGATGTTGTCTTGAAAATTCGAAGTTTGCAGGCCGACGAGCTGGATGCCTTGTATGATCTGCTCGCGATTTCCTACTGCAAGGAAGGGGCGGATCCGGCGGCCTTGCGCGCTTCCTTCCGGCAGGTCATCGAATCCGATCTGGAATTCAATCTGGATTTGAACCGGGTTTTGGAAGTTGACGGGCGGCTGGTCGCACGCATTGGCATTTACGACCGCCGGATGTTTTTGAACGGCAAACTGCTGCGCGTGGGCGCTATCGGTGGCGTTTGCACCTCCCCGGAATTTCGTGGGCGCGGATACGTCCGGGCCCTGCTGGAGGATTGCACTAATTATATGCGCGCTCACGATTTTGACGTGTCGCTGCTGTTCGGTGAACCGGCCATCTACGGGAAGAGCGGCTGGCAGACCTTGAGCGCCTTCGGCATGTCCACCAATTTTAAGCTGGCTGACGCCGGAAGTCTGCCCGTCCGGGATGGCGATCCCATACGTGACGTCGCGGTTTTAGCGCGTATCCATCAGGCGGCGAGCTCACGGTTGAACGGGCCGTTTCAGCGGACGGAACAATACTGGCGGAGCTGGATTTCCCGAGTGATCAGTCAGAAAAAAATATACCGCTTGCGCATCGTTGGCGCCGACGGTGATGCGCCGGTGGGATATTTCGTGCTGAAGGGCGACTCCGAGATTTGCGAGTTGGGGTGGGACATGGCGCAGGCCGACGCTATGGCGGCGGTGGTGCAGGCGATTTTCGCTGATCAAATCGGCGCAACCGTGAAATTCCGTTTCTTCCTGCCGGATTTGTTTGATTACGTATCGGCGCATTCTGTGGCGCCGACACTGGATGAAATGCGCTGGCAGGAATATTACATCAAGAAGGAAGCCTTGTATCGTGGGTTGTTCAAGCTGATTTCCAACAAGCTTGACGTGCGGTCAACTGCGGAGTTGGTTTGTCGGCTGCGTTCGTCGGATTATGTGTTCTGGGATTTGGATCATTTTTAACAATATGCATAGCATGAAAAAATTGAGCTGGTGTGCAAAAATTTGCGCAGGCTTAATTGCAGGAGTTTTCATGGGAGGCATCGTTTGCGCTGGCGCTGGATTGGATCGGAAGATCGCTATTCCGATTGATAATCCGGTCGGTATGGATCGGGATTGGCCGATCACCTGCGGTGTGCCGTTTCCGCGTGGAATGATTGCCAATCCGGACGGCTTGCATGTGGAGGATGCCTCGGGGCGGGTGGCGCCGTGCCAGTTTGATGTAACCGCCACCTGGCTGGACGACCAAAGCATCCGCTGGCTTTTATTGAATTTTAATGCCAGTCCGGCGGGTGAATATTTTTTGGCGCCCGGCGCCCAACCGGCGGTGGACAAGGCGCAGCCGAGGATCACGCTCCAAGCCGCGGGAGGCCGGTTGGTGATTGATACCGGGGCGGCGCGTTTTACATTGTTGGACGACGAAGCGCTGATTGCGGAAACCGAAGTCTTGGGGGTGGATCCGGCTAAAATCATGCATGATTCCGGCCGAGGCGCCTATGTGGTGGACCAGCAGGGCCGACGGGCGCGTCTGGGCGGGCCGTTGAGCGAAATGCAATCGTCGTTCAAAGTCCGGGGTCCGCAATGGACGGTGGTGCGCCGGGAGGGCTGGTATGTCACGGAAGATGGCCAGCGCATTGCGCGCGGGATCGTCTGGCTGCACTTTTTTGGCGGCTCGCCGTTTGTTAAGTTGGTCCACCGGCTGGTGCTAACAGAAAACACCAATCGGGTTTGGTTCAAGGATATCGGCATCGAATTCCAGATGGCGTTTGTCGGCGATCAGGCGGTCTTCGATACGGCCGCCGCGGACGGAATACCGATGACTGTACCGTTGCGCGCGGGGGAGGAATCCTGGATGTTGCAGGATGATTATCCGCATTTCCTGTCAACCAATGCGCATTTTTCACTGATGCTGCGGTCCGGCGAGAACGAACGCGAAATACTTGCCGGGACGGCTTGCGGCAATTGGTGCGGGCTGGCCGACGCCGCAGGCGGTTTGAATGTGACCTTGCGGGACTTTGCTCAGCAATTCCCTAAGGAATTTACGGTGACACCTACCGGCATCACTGTCCATCTCTGGGCCGGGCGTTGCGGCCGTGAGTTGGATTTCCGCGCGCCGACCCTGATGAAAGAATATTGGGGCGAGTGGTGTAAAAACGCGGCGATTACTCCGGAACAACTCGCAAGCATCTACAGCGATGCCGCGGCTTCCGCCAAAACCCACACCTTGTGGCTGCTGCCGTTTGGAGGGGCAATGGACGCCGCTGCCCGGACGCAATTTGCTGCTACCGCCGCCCGGCGGGTTCTGGCGGTTCCCGATCCGCAATGGACTTGCAACGTCGGCGTTCTGGGTGCGCCGATGTTGGCTAAGGATACCGACAAATTTCCGCATGAAGAAGCTTATATATCCGACTTTTTCGACCGTATCGTTTACGGTGAGGTCGTTTTCCCTCAAACCGGTTATATCGCCTTCGGCCGCTGCCCGAATGTCAAGGGCTCGGGTTGGTTCCGGTGCAACGGGTTGATTGATTACCACCTGCGGCGCAATGTCTGGAGCCTTTATGCCCGCAGCGGCGAACGCAAGTATTTCGAATACGGTGAGCGGTTCAACCGGTTTGCCGGTGACATGGTCATGCATCATTGGGATACGGATGAGAATGTTGGTTTAAGCAGCGCGTCCCAATTGCCGGAATTCAAGGCGGTGACACGCAAGATAAAAGGCGGCTTTGCCTCGTCAGTGATTTCCAGCGATGTTGACTTGCAAGGGCGGCCGTTTAGCGACCTGCCGTTTTATTGGGGATGGAGCAGTGGCAAGGTTTCCGGTGGATCGGGAGTGGATTTGTTCAATCATCTGTACCATTTTTATTTTTCGGGTGACTGGGAGACGCTGGAACTGGCCGAGATGCACGCGGAGGCCATTAAGAAATATGACTTTCTTCAAACACCGGCGCCACATCGCGGCGTGGTGGAATTGCGTTATATCACGGCCTTGTACTCGATGAGCTGGGACCCGGTACTGGGGGAGATGGCGCGGTCGCTGGCGCATCAGTTCATTGATCTGGACAGCTCCTGCGGGATTTACGAGGAGATGACGCCCTCGCCTCTGTATAAAACCGGACGCAATCTGGTGGCGCTTTACGACTATTACCGTCTGACCGGCGATGAGCTGGCGAAAAAGGGTATGGAGCAAATCATCGAGTATAAATTCCGCTTCTTGCAGCAGTCGCCGCCGTTTGAATATCAGAGCACGGTAGGGTGGGAGAATGTGGTCGGTTATTGGTTAACTGGCGATGAAAAATACCTGAAGATCGCCTTTTTATCTAACCGCATGGCTATGCGTGATTTTCAGTCCACTTTGGCGGAAGACCTGGCCTTGCCGCCCACGGTCCGTGCGAATAAAATGATACGGTATGGCTCGCATTTCAATTATCATGCTTGTTTGAGCACGCCGGTGATTTTAAAGGCGCTGGCGGAAAGCCGTATCCCCACCGCGGCGCCATTCCCCGTCCTGCGCAAGTATCACGATGTCCCGACGAACGCCTGGGTGGTTGTGCGCAAACTTCCTGACCAGCCGGTCCGCATTGAAGGCGTGTTCCAAGTTGCCCAGTCCGATGAATTGAAGTTGAGCGTTCTGGGTCCGGATTTGCAGCCCGCGCCGTTTGACATGCCGGTCAGCCAGCAGGGGATCCCTGACCCGTTCGCCTATGGCTTGAAAACATTTTACGCCCGGATTGAGTTGCCCGCCGGGTTGCCGGCGGGAGATTACCGACTGGGACTGGACAATCCCGCCGGCCCGTCTGGATTTGCCATCAGCCACACCGATGCCGCACAAGTCGTGATGGAATGTCCGGATGGATTCTGGCTGGGCAAGGCAGGTTTGGAAGCGCCGGGCGCCTTCTATTTTGCAGTGGATGCGTCTCTGGCGGAAGTCAAACTTTTCGTCGGTAGCCCGGTTCGGATTACCGATGCCGGCGGCCAGCCAGTGGTGGACCAAACCGGGAAAACCTACGGCGATTTGACTTTGCCCGCTGCCGGCCGCCACCCCGCTCCCTGGAAGATTGAGGCCGACTTCCCCGCGTTGGTCAAGTTCATCAATCTCCCGCCGTATGTCGCTTATCTTACCCCTGAGGTTTTGTTTGTGCCGGCAAAATCAATGCCGGCTTCCACTGTGCCAACTGCAATTGCGGCGGTTAATACGGACTTAGAGCTGCCCTTCGCACCCGGCCGGTTTGGACAGGGGCTGGCGCTTTCCGGACGCGTTGACTACTGTTTTCCACGGGGCGCCGGCAGTCTGGATGTTGGTTATGAAAATTTCCCCGGCCGCGCCGGCACCATTGAATTTTTTTACCGGCCGGATTGGGATGCGTTGGAGCTGATTGTTCCGCAAAACCAGCGGTACAGTCACACAATACTGGATGCTGGCGATTTGAGCGCGGTTTACATGTATGGCCAAGCGCCTTACGAGGATTATCCCCAGAACGCTCTGGTTTTTTACTGCGGTAAAACCGTTAAATACGAAAAAAAACCTGGCCGGTATAAGCGTTTCGGCAACCAGGCGCGCATCTTTCCCCGCCGGCATCATTGGCTTCATATCGCTCTGACATGGGATGTCTCCATCACCGCGCCGGAAAGTCTCGCGACCAAATACAAGCGCGACGATTACCAGCGTGGGGCATCTTCCGAAACCTTCTGGGTGTATGTCAACGGCAAACAACACCAGCGTGTGCAACTTAACCAGGGATGGCCGATTTATCTGCACTTGGGGAAGGAGTTTGCGGTTGATTATGACTTGACGGGCGTTGCTGAAACTATCAAATTATGCGGCGCCGCTCAGGGCGTGATTGACGAGTTGCGGATATCGGACGGTTTGCGTTACACGGGAGATTTTACACCGCCGTCCGCCCCGTTTGTTCCGGATCATAATACACGGGCGTTGTTTCATTTCGATGGCGCGCTCACAGGTTGCAACGGCAGCAACCAACCCATCCAATTGGAAGGCCGCACCCAATGAAAATCACCATATCGTTTGCTACGGAGGAATTCGTCACTCCGGAACATGACGATGTTATTTTGCGGCTGGCCACCATCCTGCGTCAGCGCGGGATCACCGGCAGTTTCCATTTGACCGGAGATTACGCTCGAAAACTGCGCGAACGCCGGCGCTCGGATGTGATTACCGCCCTGCGCGAACATGAAATAGGATATCACGGCAATACTCACGGCGCATTGCCGTTCCTGATCGGCATCTGCGAGGAACGTTCCTGGGAAGATGCTGTGGCCGCGCTGATGGCCACTGAGGCGCGGGGGATTATGGACATCGCCGATATTTTCGATCGAAAACCCATGTATTACGTGCTGGAATTCGTCAAGGCGCCGCAATTAATTTACGCCCTCAAGGGGCTGGGTATTGATCTGCTCGGATTTTCCGGTGTGCCGTCAAGCGATAATGCACCTTTTTCGTGGTACTGCGGCTCGTTGTGTTTCAGCGCGCCGCACATGGGGTTGGAAACGCCATGGGCGCCGGGCCGTCTGCAGGCCTTCCAGAAAGAATTCGAGTCGCTCTACGCTCAGGCGGCTGCCGGCGCCTATGACGGAGTGGTCAAGCTTTTTAACCATCCGTATAAATTCTTGTACAACAACAATATCGAATCATGGGTCTCGGCTAACCAACTTTACCGGCGCAGCGATATCCATCTTCCCTGGCAAATACCGCGGGCTGGTGTGTATGGGCGCGAGATTACCGGTAAATTATTTGCCGATTTTGAACAATTTCTGGATTATGTGCAGGGTAAGCCGGATGTGGAATTTTTGAGCACATCTGCCCTGATGAAACAATACCGTCGAATGCCGCCGAAGCACATAAGTTTGGAGGAAGTCGCTCAGCTGACAGCGGCTGCCGCCGGGGATTTGAATTATCAATTGTCCGGCGGAGTTTACTATTCGTCGGCGGAAATTTTCGGTTTGTTGGTATATGTTTTGGATGCGTATGCCGGTGGGCAGGCGTTGCCGGATGCGGCGCCGTACCGTGATTTGCTTGGGCCGGTGGAAATCACGCCGCCGGTACCCAATGCCGTTTTAACTGCGCCGGAGATTTTAAACGCCGCGCGCCGTGTCAATCGCGAGCTTGATTTTTATCGGCGTCTGCCGACGGTAATTGATGTCGGCGGGGTAAAACTACCGCCCGGCAGTTTCCTGGCGGCCGGGACGGCATTGCTGTCCCAAGCCATGCAGTCGCCAACGCTGTTGGGATGGACCTGGCGCGCATCAACCGAAGCTCTGCAAATGCCGCGAATGGCCGCGCATCCTTATTTCGCAGAAACGACTTTCACTAAGGCGTCGTATCCGGAAGGATTTACCGGTCGCGCGGTCTGTGCCGCCTGCCGCCGCCAGAGTTGGACTTATAAGCCAGCGGTCAGTATAACCAGCGGAAAATGATCAATGCAGACCATAACCGCATAAATAAACTTTATAATCGGCATTTGAAATTCAGGAGACGAGATAAAATTATGGAAATGACGTCTTTGGAACGAAATATTGCCGCAGCCCGGGCGGCGGCGTTGGGATGTTTGGGCATGACGCCAGAGGAAGCGGCCCCGGGTCTGGCTTGGCATGAGGAACTAATGGTGTGCGATAACTTTGGCTTCCTGCCGGCTATCTGGTCTCTGCAAGCCGCTGACACTTTGCGGACCATGATTGCCAATGGAGCCTCCTACGCGGAAATTCGTCCAGTGCGCGAGGCGATTTGCCGGGAGACTTCAGTCTTCAATCAGGATTGCCGTCAGGAATTCCTTGGTGCGGTGCGGGCCACCGGCTTGAATTGCATGGCGCTGACGGTGGGTAGTGAAAAGAGCCTGCACCATAGTCTCCACCGGATATCCTGGTATATCCAGATGTTCGATTACCTCGCGCCCTGGTTGCGGAAGGCGGTTTGTTACGATGATATCGCAGTGGCGCTCACGGAAAACAAACTGGCGGTGGTCTGCAGCGCCAACTGTCCACCGGCGCAAAGTGGGCTGGAGGATGGGATGGATGTAAAGAATTGGGTGGAGATTTTTTACCGGTTCGGTATCCGGATTATGCACCTGACCTATAACCGGCGCAATTGGGTAGGGGATGGCTGTTTGGAGCCGGCCAATGGTGGCCTGAGTTTGCACGGACGTGACGTGATCCGTCAAATGAACCGGCTGGGAATAGTGGTGGACACCCCACACAGCGGCGAGCGCACTACCATAGAAGCTGCGGAATATTCGCAGACTCCGATCATGGCCTCCCATACCACCTGTCGGGCGTTGCATAATCATCCGCGGGGGAAAAGTGATGATGCCTTGAAGGCTATTGCGGCGTCCGGTGGGTTGGTGGGCATATGCGTGCTGCCGCACTTCCTTGGCGGAAGCGCTGACATCAATGCCTTATTGGATCATGTGGATCATGCTGTGAATTTAATCGGGGCGGATCATGTGGCTATCGGAACGGATGCTGCTTACCAGAGCGATTTCCCGGGCGGTCTCGCTGAGTTCGAGACACAATTTCCTAAGGCCGGCGCCTATAGCGCGGATCGCTGGTTCGGCGCTTGGGGCGAAGCTAAGTATCCTGACGTGCATATAACCCCGGAAGGCAAAGCCAGTTTGAGCTGGCTGAATTGGCCGTATTTCACCGTGGGAATGCGTCAACGCGGATATTCACGGGAAACCATAGCCAAGATACTGGGCGGCAACTTTTTACGGGTTTTCAGGGCCGTCGAGGATGCGGCGGTGGTCTCGGTTTAGACAATGTTGGAGGCGCGAGCCGGAATTGAACCGGCGTAGCAGGTTTTGCAGACCCGTGCCTAACCACTTGGCTATCGCGCCGTTTGCTGCAATCTATTTCAGGCGCATTATTCTATGGCAACCATTTAAGATGGTCAACCAAAAAGTGCTGGAAAAAGTGCTGAAATTAACGAACAAAATACTTGCGTTGGCGGATATTGCAGATAAAATACAAATGGTGAATAGAAATTCATTCACTTCAAAGATTAAACTTATCAAACATCGGCGGAGGCGCGTATGCCTGATGATATTATTGCAAGTGTGGCGGGAGCATGCGAGATTCATGCCGACGATATCCTGTTTGAATGCGGCAACTGTGGCAAGAGCTTGGTCATAGACCGCCAGGGCGCCGGTTTGATCATTCGTTGTCCGGATTGTAATGTTGATTTGCAAGTTCCGATTCCGGATGACGTGGATTTGGCGGAAATTGACAAGAGCATCACTGCGGACTTGACCGGAATAACGCAAACATCAGCCCCAGATGTTTTAAATCTGGACGATTTGCCTCCGGATTTGCAGGAAAAAGTGCGCAACTTGGTGTTGGAAGCTCAAGAATTGCAAGCACGGCGCGCACACTTGGAGAAACAGCGTGCAATAACTGCGTCCGGCATGCAGATGATCAGGAGTCTGTTGACCGATATTCGCTCCGCTCTGGAACAGGTTGAGGCGACATTGGCTAGTATGGAGGAAGATAAAGCCGGCGAGACGCAAACTGTCGGTTAATTTCTTGAATTCGCACATGTCCGATAATGACTTCCTCCAACTCGGTGATTACCGGTTTTCCTCGCGTTTATTGATTGGTACAGGCAAGTTTTCCAGCCGGACGGTGATGCTTGAATCTGTCCGCGCCGCTGAGACGCAAGTAGTGACAGTCGCTCTCCGCCGTTTCAATCCTGCGCGTCCAGAAGAGGATTTGCCGACAGCGCTGGCGAACCTGCCGGTTTTGATGTTGATGCCCAACACATCCGGCGCATGCAACGCCGAGGAGGCTATCCGGGCCGCACACCTTGCGCGTGAGATCAGCGGCAACCCATTAATTAAACTGGAAATACATCCCAATCCCCAGCATTTAATGCCCGACCCGATTGAAACTTATGCGGCTGCCAAACGTTTGGTGCAGGATGGCTTCATGGTTATGCCTTATATTCCCGCTGACCCGGTACTGGCCAAACGTTTGGAAGAGGTTGGATGCGTGTCCGTTATGCCGCTTGGCTCCGGGATTGGGACGGGACAAGGTTTGGCGACGCGTGGCATGTTGGAAATTATCATTAGATACAGCCGGGTGCCGGTTATTGTGGATGCCGGTTTGCGCGCTCCCTCCGAGGCGGCTGCGGCCATGGAGATGGGGTGCGACGCCGTATTGGTGAATAGCGCCATTGCCGCGGCGGATAATCCCCCGGCTATGGCCGCGGCTTTTGCGCAGGCGGTTCGTGCCGGCCGTCAGGCCCGTCTGGCGGGCTTGATGTCCGCTGGTGATACTCCGGAACCTTCCAGTCCTTTGACGTCTTTTTTATGAAGGGCGCGTTCTCGTCTGATAACATCTCTAGTGGCGCTATACGTCTGCAGAAATTTTTGGCGGCGCGTGGCGCCGGTTCGCGCCGCTCCTGTGAGCAATTGATAGCTGCCGGTCGGGTACAAGTCAACGGGCGGCCTGCTGAATTAGGCATGTCAGTTGTTCCGGGAAAAGACCAAGTTCTGTTGGATGGACATCCCGTTGCTGACACCGCGCCAGCCACCCGCGTGCTGCTGCTGCACAAGCCGCGCGGTTATCAATGCACTGCCGCCGCCGGGCGCACAGTTTACGATCTATTGCCGGCGGCGGACCGCGCCTTACGAATGGCTGGGCGTTTGGATAAGGACAGTGAAGGATTGGTCTTACTGGCCAATGACGGGGATTTGTTGCAGCGGGTAATGCATCCGCGCCATGGCTGCGTTAAAACCTACCGGGTGACAGTCAGTGGCCCCATTAACCCCCGTGTTCTGCAGGGGTTGCGTGAGCCATTGACTATGGAAGACGGCTATGTTACACGACCGGCGGATGTATCGGTGTCGCGCGCTGGCGCCGTGGCCGGGCGGATAGTGTTGGAATTCAAACTGTCTGAAGGGCGTAACCGTCAAGTGCGCCGATTGTGCGAGCGCGCCGGCTTGAAGGTGCATCGGCTGGTCAGGACCGGGATCGGGGGCTTGACCTTACAAGGTTTGCGCCCCGGAGTCTGGCGGGAGTTGACGCCTGCGGAAATCCACGCGCTGGGGTGAGCGCCTTGTTCGCTTTCAGCGCTGCAAAATTACCGGCGGAAATGGAGCGCAGCAGAATCCTCGTCCGTGTGCATGTTATTGTCCGGTTCCTCTCAGAAATAGCCTCGGCTTAGCACTTTCCTGGCAGTAGGATCGGTATCATCGGCCATCACTTGTATTTTGTCAATCATGCGCTGGAACACATCCGCATGGTAGTTGGCCCCATTCAGGAACTCAACGTACTCGCTACGATGTGCTTTACGGTTGTTCGCAGTTCGGTATTCCTGACGAACATTCGAGTTCATCCGCGAGGCCTTGCGTACGATCAAAACATCGTCGATATGTGTGGATGTTATCGAGACTGGTGTCATATCAAGAAACTCGCAAACAAGGAAATAAAGGGAAGCTGGAACTGCGATTTTGAGATCCCTGCTAGTTGCCACGGCTTCTTGGAACATGGTCTTGTCCAGATTGGTCTTGCATTCCGCGCACACATATCCCAAGTGAGCTTCCATTCGCTCGGCATTACGGAACTCTCTGTCGAAAGAAGTCATCATGAAGAGGCGCTTCCCAAGGACGAAGTCTTGATCTTTTGTCCTCAGACTTGCTTGCCCTCCTGGTCCGGTATTGCCAAGGCTTGATGTGAAACTCAGCCCCGCAAATGTCTTCTGTGGCCCAAACTCGAACGTGCCGGCAGGAAGGCTGAGTCCCCGAAACATCAACTGAGGAAGGAATTCCTCAAGAATAGTATTGTCAAGTTTCAGCTGCCCCTTCTGCCGGTACAGGAAGTTATCGGGACTGTCAAAGATCAACTCAAGCTCAATGAACATCTTGTACTCGTTGGTTGCATCAACAAGCTTTTGCACGGCTCCCTTTTGTCCAGTGCGTATAGACTCAAGCTCCTTGATCCACTCCTGATACCGAACCAGCGCCTCTTGAACTCGCGGTTTGTCTGCCTTTGGCAATCGTGGATTCCCCAGGAGAGCCTGGAGCTTAGCGAAATGTGGTGTTGGTAGCTGAATGTTCTTGTCACTCATAGGGTATTCTTCCTTTTCTTCTTTAACCATCATTACATAGTCACGCGTCTGGTAGGCGCTGTAGGCGCCACTGTCAAATACCGGAGTTCCCTCCATACGTTCTGCTGCTGCCACAGCATCGTGAAGCAAAGGCTTGTTCTTCGGATCAGCAGAGGAGAGGCCGTAACGCAACGCCCTGACCGCCACTGTACGGCCAGCCTCTTCAGGGAGACCACCGCTATTTGAGTAAGATCGCCGTGTAAGGTTAAGAATATCCTCACGGATGTCTTGCCCAAAACGGTTCTGAAATACACGTTGCTGTTTGATTATGAGGTCGAACATACCAATTTTTTCCGCAAGAGCTTCAACTATTCTTGCGTTATGAAATGGAACGCCGAGCACCCTTGATTCGTACCCCACGACCAGCACCACGCGCCCACCTGGGCGCACAACCCTTGCAAGTTCCTGGAGAACGTTTGCCATATCAATGCAATATTGCACCACAGTGAGGAATCTGTTTCCACGGTTCGCCCGGTTAGAGCCGATCTCGGAGCGAGCGACACGCAGAACATCCCAACCGAGAATCTCGACAGAACGACGGTAGTTTTGGTGGTAGTTGAATACATTTATGTACGGAGGCGAAGACACAACAAAATCAACAGACTGACCTTCAAGGGGAAGGCGGCGAGCATCTTGGAGGTCGGCCTTTATTAATTTTTCAGAGTATGGAAGCCCCATGACCAGTTTCGCAAGCGCTATGAGTTTGCTCTGAACAAGATCGCTGGAAATCCTGTTATTGAAAATGTCCAGAAGCACGACGAGTGCATTACAGAGAATCTTTGCATGATCATTAATTGACGTGCTGATCCGGATAATTCTGGATTCCACCTCTTCAGGTGGTATCAAGTTGTCCGAGAAAAGCACGATTGGGAACTCGCGGGCGACCTTTGCCCGAAGTTCCACGATTGCGGCTTCTCGTAAGCGCCGAGGAACGTTGGCAAACTCGTAAAGTTTACTGAAAGTCCATGCAGAAGGGTTCAGCTCAAATCCGTAGGCAGAGAGTCCCATTCTGGCGGCTTCATAGAGGACTGTTCCGCTTCCTGCAAAAGGGTCCAGAATCGTCGCGTTTGGCGGGCAGTATGCTTGAATTAATGTCTCGATGAGTTGTGGCGAGAACTGTCCGCGCCATGCAAACAGGTTAGACCGGCTCTTGTCTTCAATATCCAGAAGTTTGCGCGGTATTTTTGTCGAAAAATCAGTCAATTCAAGCCTGTCCTTTCCAGTGCCAACACCAACAGCATCATTTGGCTTGCCTGGCACAAAAAGCAGGCAAGTATTGGATGATGTTGCTTTTAATTGTTATTGTGACTGCTGTCAAGAAGCCAATCTTTAATTGTCAAAACATTAGTGATGTCCGGTGGAATGCCTTGTTAGTTGTGTTTTTGTTTTAGTCCCCAAATCAGCCAATTGGTGTTTTGTCGCGTCAAAGTGGCTCTTGACGAGGGTCAGGGCGTTCATAAGGGCATCAACGGGGCCGACGCCCATAGCCTTACAAACTTTTGCCGTAACATTTTCGATAAACACCGGGCATAGCCAGTCACTGGTCTTTATTCGTCTATTTGCAGGGCGGGGACGCCCGATAATAATTCTTGTGCGGTAAGCGCTACCATCAGGCCGTTGGTAGTACCAGTCGTCCTGAGCAATTATATCGGATATTCTGGGTAGTCGTTTTTTTTGATGCCGGACATTCATTTATTGTCTCTTTTCGTAAATTTTTGGCGGACTGGCAGCGTATTTTGCGCGACGTCCGAGTAACTCCTTGTAGGATGAATTATTTCTTGCCCGAATTAAATTGGACAAGTTTTTCCCATAGGATCGAGCCATCTTTACCACAGTATTCCTTGGAAAATTCCAGTGTAAATTTGTTAATTGCTTTGGCGTATTCGACAAGAAACAGTTCGTTTTTCTCTTTTGCCTTGTGGCCAATGGGGTCAATGATGTCAACATAAAGGTTGTCTTTGCCGGAAATAAACTCCCAGAACCGTTGACCGCATAGTTTGAGGTATTCCCCCTTATCGGGATTGTCATCCTTGCCGTAACAGCATCCATTTACGGCGACCACAGTGATTCCCTTGGTGTTAGTGCCAAGTATTCTTTTTGCCTTCCTGAAATCTTCCTTCATTTTAGCGATTTGGCGGCTGTTTCCCCAGTAAGGGCCAGATTTAATAGAGGTTAGATAGATGATACCGTTTTTCCTGAATTCTAAGTCAATCCCTTCTGATGAGGATTTTTTTCCGTTGTACACCCGCCCACAAATAAAAACGGCAAGTTCTTCCAGAAAACCGCCAAAAATGCCTTCTTCTTGAGACGAAAGGTGGGCATCAAGGATGGTTTTTACCAAGTCATGAGCTGTATTTTGGTTTTTTGCTTTGAATAGATAAGGGTTTTTTCGGGAAAGTATATTTTTTAATTGAAGGGCTAAAAGGTTTTCGAGCCTTCGCTTGTGAAACTCGTGAATGCGGGGTTCGATGAAGTTAATTATTTCGTTTTTTGTCACTCTTCCCATATTCAGCTCTTTTTTCAAATAGCATAATTTCAACAGGATTAATTTTTTCCGTAGAAAGCTGAACATACTCTGGTAAAATGTCTATTCCGACGGAATTTCTGCGAAGCTTCTGCGCAACTTCACAGGTCGTGCCGCTGCCAACAAAGGGGTCAAGAACCCAATCGCCCTCCTTGGTGAATAATTTGATAAACCATTCAGGAAGTGCCCTTGGAAATGCGGCGCTATGGTTCTTATTGCCTGTTTCGGTTGCGAAATGAAGCACGTTTGATGGGTATGCCATGTCCCTGCCAACCCAATTCTGAATGTTTTTACCGAATCCAGACCCAACTTGGGAATTAAACCGGATAACATCGTTTTTACCAAGTTTTTTCAGGCGTGTCTTTGCCCAATCTCCCATTGGCACCATTACGGCGTCTTGGTACATGTTGAATTTGCTAGTTTTTGTAAAGTGGAGGCAACGCTCCCATGCATCTCTAAATCTGTTGGGCCACTTGCCAGGGTGGCAGTTTCGTTTATGCCAAATGTACTCTTCAGTCCATTTCCAGCCTTGTTCCCGCAAGGCCAGTATTAACTCTAAAACATAGGTGTGCCGCTCCCCGGCGATTACCTTTTCTTTGATGTTAAGCACAAAACTTCCCGTTGGCTTTAGAACGCGCAGGAATTCTGCCGATCGCTGCACAAACCAATCCACATATTTTGCAGGAGGTATGCCGCCGTATGTGTTCTTTCGCTGGTCGGCATATGGTGGTGAGGTAACGATCAAATCGAAGAAATTATCAGGATAATCGCGCAAGACTTGTGCGCAATCCCCCTCTTTTATAATGCTTTCTACTGTTTTCATAATTATTAGCAGTACTATACCACTTTTGGCATAATAGGCCAAGCAACATCTTTACATCCAAACTCACCATTAACGTGTCGCCGGGCAGATTAAAACCGTCAATTTAACCCCGGGATGTGGGAGATGCGCGCTAGTCGTCACAGCTATCTCTGAAAGTATCTGAGATTTCCGGCGTTCGGTCCAGCACTATAACCCGTGTTTTGCGAATCGTTATGGACGATGTAGCAGCAAGCATACGCCTTCGCAATCCTAGCGTTTAGGCGGTTGTTGAGCCTGTCCTGTTTCTTTGACCCATTCGGCGTACAGATGGTCAATCTCTTCGATATCAGAGAATGGCTTGTAGATCACGCGTGTCCGCAAATGACATTCGGTTCCCTGATCTGCCTCATCGAGGATGTATTGGAAATCCCAAGCGGGGTTATATGCTCTCTTTGCCTCGTTCAATCCGCCACCCCGGTGAGACATGGTCAATCGTACTGGATGAGACTGGTCGAACATCATAAGAAGCAGCATCCGTCCCTGTCCGGGATAACCGAACATCAAAGGTGGGCCAAATCTTCGGGCGCTGAACGAATATGCAAGACTACCTGGGTTGTACTGGCGCCCTTGCTGGCCAAGGGACGGGGTCTCGATGGATTCGTGGCATACCGTGTTCCCCCCACCTCTGCCGTGTTGGTCTGGGCTGAGGCAGTTCAGGATGCCCTTCCCATCCCGGAAGTAAAGGGCTGGGTTGTTGGGAGTATTGATATAGCTGGCCCAGAAGAAACCAAACCGTTTTCCGCTCCGCGGCGGACGATGTAACTTGGCCCGGAATCGCATGTCAATCGCGTGCGGCTCAATCACTTCGAATAGCGTCTCAGATTCTACTCCTGTCAAAGGCGTCGGCCCTTGCGACAAGAGCACGCTGGAGTCGGAAACTTTCGTTAAACTCATGGGGGCATTACGGGGTTCAAACCTGTCTCCGCCCTCTCCCGTAGCAAGATCAAAGAGGTCATCCATGTAGTGTTCAATGTTCAAGCCTGCATAGCGTGGCACCCAGCAGTTGTCAGGGCTGTGGACACTGGATAGATGCCAAATACCATTGTAGCCCGGGTGGCAATGAGATGCCCACCGTTCGTCGCCAACTTCATTATTACCAACAACCACAGTGAGTTCTCTGGTTTTCAATTCCACATAGTTCATACATACCTTCTTTCTTGTTTTTTTTCGGGGTCGGCATTGATCCAGTCGCGCACGGCATCGCTCAGCCCACCGACGGCGGCTACCAAAGCGCCGTGCATCTGGCCGTTGCCGTCGGGAACTTCCACCCGTTCTCCGGCTTTCCGGCCATGCAGAATTTCCGCCAGACGCGAGCGGTTGGAGATGATGCCTAATTGTTCGTCATGATCCCATTCGCCCAGTATATGGTATTTTTCTTCACGGCCGTCGTCGTAGCGTAAGGTGACAGATGTGCCGGGGCCGCCGCAATCTGTTGGAAAGCCGGAGAAGTCAACGGCGCGGACTTCTGACAACATTTGTTCCAATTCCACCCTTCGCCGCATCAGCAAGCCTTGTGTGTCCTTGGCTGCTTTGTATTCAAAATTTTCACGCAGATCACCATAGCTGCGGGCTATGCCGATTTCGTGACTGTTGGCCGGTATTTCTTCCGTAACTAATTTGTGCAATTGCGCCTGCCGCGCGTGGTATGAGCGCTGTGATGTAATGCGTGCCGGAGCGGCCGCAGGTTGTGGGGATCCCTGTAGCGCCTGTTCCAGTTCCGGGCGTAGTTTAACGGCCAGCAGCAAGAGTGTGGCATTGTTAAGGTCTGCTCCAAGATTGGCTGTTTGCAGGCGCAGCACAAAGTCACGGCGTTGTTGCTCGCTCATCGCATTCAGCGCCGCGCCCATCCAATTGGGATCGGTGAGTGAGTCGCGCAGTTGGTTGCGTGCGCGCGTGCGCCCGACCCCCGACATGGCCGGGTTTTCGAGTAGGTTCAGGACTGTGAATGCCAACTTGTCTGGCGCAACCAGATTGAAGTCCCGGCAAATGTCACTGTTGCGGCACAACCAGGCGACTAGTTCCAAGGATGGTTCCGGCGCTTGCAGTAATTCGCGCAGCAGTTCCGCAGCACGTTCCTGTTCGCCGGCATCGGCCAACGCGCGCCAAATTTCGTGTAAAGCGCCAGCGTCTGCAGTGCGCAAGATTTCCGGCAATATCTGGTGGAATAAATTCGGTTGTCGGCGGAGCAGGTAGCTGCAGAATGGAGCCCGGCTACGGGCGGGTATGGAGGCCATTGCTGTTGTGAAGGTCTCAGGGGCCAGCAACTCCGCCGCAACTACTGTCATATCCACCTCCGATGGAGCGATGTTCATTTCTTCCAGCATCAGCCAGGCGCGGGCACGCCGGTCCTGTTCGCGTTTGCCGGCGGCGGATAAAACAAAGCCCAAACGTTCCGCGAGCAGATTTTGAATATCTGTCGGCAGGGATTCGTTTCGAGCGCGGATTTCATCCGTTGTTTGCATGATTTTTTCGGGGTCTGTTTCCTGTTGGAACTCTGCCTGCCATTGCGGGTCGGTCGTTTGTTCTCTGGCGCGGACAATGATCAGCTCGTTGCGGCGCGTCGGCAGAGAGACCAGCGGGTCTTCTTTGAGCTTTTTGCGCGCGGCATCCCAGAACCTTTTCCAAGCGGCTTCCGATAGTAGATGGGTGGTGACCCATTCTTGCAAGCGGACGGGTGTAAACGGTCCGAATGTCAGCAGTATCTCCCTGACGGCGACATCAGGCGCTTCGTCTATCCGGC
Source organism: Kiritimatiellia bacterium (assembly GCA_050944835.1). GTDB lineage: Bacteria > Verrucomicrobiota > Kiritimatiellia > JAAZAB01 > JAAZAB01 > JAXGPF01. The sequence continues at coordinate 5,236 of JBMNRV010000026.1, read as the reverse complement.
GCTGCGCGGCTGCCGGATCGGACAGGTGCAGCGCCAAAATATTTTCCGGCGGCAGCAGCATGAGATTGGCGGCGGCGTGACTCAGTGCGAGGCGGTGTCCCGGTTTGTGGGCGAAATCAATTTCAATCTGTTGGTGGTATTCGTTGATTGACCGGATGGTTCCGGCGCCCCAGGTTTTGTCATAGCAAGGGGCGCCTGGATGCATTGCGCGCAGGGCGGTCAAGCGCCGGAGCGCTTCCGTTGTGGACACATTGGGGTCATTCCATCCGGCATTGCGTATAAATATTTGTTGCAGGGAGTCGGTACGGAAATAGTCTTCCAGCGTGGCGGTGGCGGTACGTTTGAATTTATCGTCGCTGCGCCATTCCGCGCGCAAGCGCAGCAAGGCCAGCAGGTCGTCGTTTGATCGGTTGGCGATCAACTCGCCCTGCCACAGCTCGGCGCAAGCATCGGCTTTCGCAGGGTCGGCAGCGTTAGCCAATGCGCGTAAAATTTCGGCCATCTTCTCTAAGGACGCTGTGGGGTCGGCCAGCAGGCTGAGGAATTTTTCTTCAAGATCAGAGGCGGTTGGAGCAGGGGCAGGATAAGTCGTCATGGTAGAACTGTATATCCAAGTAAAAATTATTGAGTTGGAATGAATAATTAAATACTATATCACATCTGTATGCAACTATTTTAACGCGGTGGAGGTTTTTATGGGGGTGAACCCGCAAGCTGAACAATTAAATGCGACGATCAGAGCTTCCGGCGCCGCCATTCTGGATATGTTTTCAATGCGTGGCCGAGGGATGTATTTTCCCCGCCAAGGCATTCTGGCTCAATCCGCCGAGGCGCAGGGCCGCCGGATCAATGCCACCATTGGCACGGCATTGGAGGAAGACGGCGCACCAATGTCACTGCCGTGCATCGCTGGTCAGGTAAAATTGGATGTCGGTAGCATAGTCGCTTACGCGCCTTCGTTTGGACAGCCGGCTTTGCGGCAGATTTGGCGGAAGATGATGCTGCAAAAAAATCCGTCTTTGTCCGATAAATCCTTCAGTTTACCAGTGGTCACAAGCGCCTTGACGCATGGTTTGTATCTTTGTGGCTGTTTGTTCTGCGATCCGGGAGATACGGTGTTACTGCCGGATATGCACTGGGAGAATTACGAGCTGATTTTTAATTTAACCTGGGGCGCCCGGTTGGAAACCTATCCAGCGTTTGCTGGTGACGGGTTTAATGTGGCTGGATTCGCGGAAAAGTTGCGCAAGCATCGGTCGGGGCGCTTGGTCGTGCTGCTGAATTTCCCAAATAATCCGTCCGGTTATACTCCAACGCCGGAAGAAGCGTACCGCTTACGCGATGAATTGCTGGCGGCATCAGAACGTGGATTGAAAATAGTTGTGCTGGTGGATGACGCCTATTTCGGGTTGGTGTTTGAGGAGGGTATCCTGCGTGAATCGCTGTTTGCTCTGCTCTGCGATCTACATCCCAATCTGTTGGCTGTGAAATTGGACGGCGCTACTAAGGAAGATTACGTGTGGGGGTTCAGGGTAGGTTTCATTACTTATGGCATCGCCCAGGCTCAGCCGGAATTGTATAAAGCGCTGGAGGCTAAAACTGCCGGCGCTATCCGCGCCTCAACCTCCAATTGCTCGCAATTAGCGCAGAGTTTATTAGCCAAAGCCTACTTCGCGCCGGATTATGCGATTGACAAGCAGGCGAAATATGAGCTGTTGCGGAAGCGCTATCTGGAAGTGCGGCGGATTTTGACTGTGCACCCGGAGTATGCCTCGCAATTTACTCCGATGCCGTTCAATTCCGGGTATTTTATGTGTCTGAAAATGCGGCGGGTTGATCCAGAGAGTTTGAGGCAAAAGTTAGTTGCCGACTATTCGACCGGAGTAGTTTCCATGAATGGCGTGGTGCGGTTGGCCTTTTCATCTGTTCCTTGTGCTCAACTGGAAGAATTATTCGACAATATTTACCGGGCCGCGTTAGAACTTGACCAGGCGGGAGCAGCTTCATGAAAAGCATGACTGGATACGGCAAGGGGCAGGCGTCAGTCGGCGCTTGGACCGTCAGTGTGGAAATCTCTGCGGTCAACCACCGCCAGACTGATATCCGCTTGGATCTGCCACAGGGACTGGGTTTTATGGAGCATGAATTGCGTCGCTTGGTGCGCTCTTGCATCGTCCGGGGCGCGGTGACGTGTCGGTTATCATTCGCCGCCGCCGAAGGCGGACGACCAGTCGGCACAGCGCTGGAAGAATCAGCTGTTGCTGTTATGACTCAGGTGCGCAAGCTGGCCCGGCGATTACGTTTGGAAGATGATTTGCGGGCCTCGCATTTATTGGCCGTTCCGGGTATCTGGACGACTGCGCCGGATAAGCTCCCTCCGGGTGTTTTGAAGCCGACTATTTTACGCGCCATGCGGCAGGCGTTAAAGGAATTGGACCACATGCGGTTGGTTGAAGGGCGCGCGCTGGTGACAGACCTGACTGCCAGATTTGGCAAAATTTCTCAGGCTGTCGAGCGTCTTGAAAGTTTAGCGCCGCGCGCAATGGCTCGGGCCCAGCGGCGCTTGCGTGAAAAAGTCAGGGATTGGGCGCCCCCCGGATCTGTTTTGTCTAGTGAGCGTTTAGAGCGTGAGATCGCCACTGCTGTGATGCGGAGTGATATTTCTGAAGAGTTAACCCGTTTGCGCAGTCATCTACAGCAGGCGGAACAATATCTGCGTGCGCGCAAGCCGATGGGGCGCGCGTTGGATTTTCTGTTGCAGGAAATGTTTCGGGAAATCAATACCGCTGGCGCTAAGGTGAGTGATGCCGCCGCCGCCCGCCTTGTGATTCAAGCTAAAACTGAATTGGAGCGTGTGCGCGAGCAGGCGCAGAATTTGGAATGAATAAACCCGCTACAACCGTTGATAGGCCGCTGTTGTTGGTGATTTCCGCTCCGTCCGGCGCCGGCAAAACGACGCTCTGTCATCGCTTGCTGCGGGAGTTCCCCGTCATGGATTACTCTATATCTTGTACTACGCGCCCGCCCAGGGCAGGCGAGAGGGATGGTCACGATTATTACTTCCTAACACCGGAGGAGTTCCGTCGGTGTTCTGAGTCCAGCGGCTTGCTGGAAGAGGCCGAGGTGCATGGCTATGCGTATGGCACACCGCGCCAGCCGGTTGAAAAAGCATTACGCGCTGGACGCGATGTGTTGATGGATATTGATGTGCAGGGCGCCGACCGAATCCGCCGATTGATCAGTTGCGAGCCCGATTCGCTGTTGGCGCGCGCGTATGTGGATGTGTTTGTTATGCCGCCGAGCATGGAGGAATTGCGCTGCCGCTTGGAAAGTCGCGGGAAGGATAGTCCGGATGTGATTGAGCGCCGGTTGGCTAATGCCGCGCGCGAAATGCAGGCGCGGGGAGAGTACCAATATGTGGTTATCAATGACGACTTGGAGCGCGCTTACGACGAGCTGCGTGACATCGTTTTGACCGAGCGGCGGCGCCCGGTGGGCGACATTCACCGCGCGTCGAATTAAGGAGGGCGCATATGAGCAAATCGGATAAGGTTGTGATTTTAGGCGTGACTGGTTCAATTGCGGCCTACAAGGCTGTGGAGCTGGCACGTTTGATTGTCAAAGCGGGGTATGCTGTACGTGTGGTAATGACGGCCGCCGCCGGAAAGTTTGTTGGCGAATTGACATTTCGCACCGTTTCCCGGCATCCGGTCTTGACCGATATGTTTGCCGAGCCCAGTGTTTGGACCCCCTCGCATATTGCCTGGGCGGATCAAGCCGCGGCCATGGTGGTTGCGCCCTGCACCGCCAACGTTATAGCCAAGCTGGCGCATGGTTTGGCGGATGACGCGCTGACGGCTGTCGCGTTGGCTTGTCCAGCGCCGTTGCTGTTGGCTCCGGCCATGAATTCCGCCATGTGGCGACATGCGGCCACTGCGGAGAATGTTGAGCTTTTGAAAGCGCGAGGCGCTGTCATTGTCGGGCCGGCATCCGGCGATCTGGCTTGTGGCGCGGAGGGGCAAGGGCGCATGGTCGAGCCCAGTGAAATTTTGACCGCGCTGCAAAAAATAATTGCATAGAATAAGGTGGTTATCCGTGGAAACGACCCCATCCAAACTTGTGAGGCAGCGCTTGCCACATCTGAATTTTCTTGTGACCGCCGGTCCGACACGCGAGCCGGTGGACCCGGTCCGCTATCTCAGCAATCGCTCCAGTGGCCGGATGGGTTATGCCGTTGCCCGCGCCGCGGCACGCCGCGGCCATGATGTGATGTTGATTTCCGGGCCGGTGGCGTTGACTCCGCCGCCCGGCGTTTACTTGGTGAAAGTGAATACGGCATTGGAAATGCTGGGCGCTGTGCGGCAGCATGTGGCTTGGTGTGATGTGCTGGTAATGGCCGCGGCGGTGGCTGATTGGCGTCCGGCGCATCCGGCACGGCGCAAAATAAAAAAACACACTGGTGATTTAACTTTGGTGTTGCGTCCCACTCCCGATATTTTGTTGCGTGTCCGCCGTTACAAAGGAGACCGCTTGTTTGTAGGATTCGCGGCGGAAACGGAAAATTTGTCGGCCGGCGCTTGTGATAAATTACGGCGCAAGGGCTTGGATTTAATTCTGGCCAATGATGTATCACGTTCTGACATTGGGTTTGATGTGCCAGATAATCAGGTGACATTGTTCACGGCGGACGGTCGCCGCGAGGATTGGCCGCGCATGCGAAAAACCGCGTTGGCTTTGCGTCTGGTGCGCCTGCTGGAAGGCGCCGTCGCGGTTAACAAGATAAATTCCGCGTAGTTTTGCCCCCATGCGGATAGTACTGGCAATTTGTACAATCTCCTGGTTTTAGCAGCAATAGAAGGCCGCCATTTTACTTTTCAGATGTTCAAATTATACTGTTTTTCTACCGATTTATTAGAAAATTACTCAGACCACACGGAATCCACATTGTTTTTTAACATTTTTTGACAATTTGCTTTTTTCCTATGCTTTTTTCCTATTGACATTTTTATCTTGTTAGGGCACCTTGCATACCTATGTTGGTGTAAGAGGAAGAATATTTTTATTAGTGAATTGCAGGGTAAATTTTTTAAGAAAAAATTGTGACAAAAAGACACGCTATGCAGAACAGATCGTTTTTCAACATCAACGGTTCGATAGGACGTGGCGCTTACGAAGTACCGGATTTTCCCACAGCCCAATCTTTCGTGGAGCATTTGGATTACCTTGGGATAGACCG
>JBMNRV010000025.1:0-38287 GCA_050944835.1 Kiritimatiellia bacterium | reverse complement strand
TACGACAACACATAATCGCGTCCGATTTGCTCGGCGCAGCGCGCGACATCGGCAAACGGCGAGACGGCGATGCGCCGCAGGTTGGGGATTTTGCGCAACATGCCGATTTTGCGGGTTAAATCTTCACAGCAACCATATGCCGCCAGGCCGAACTGCCGGAGAATCGGCAACTGGTATTGCAGCAAAAACTCCTCGTGCATGGCCGGCGAGACGCCGGTAAACTCCTGGGCCGCCATGAAGGCCCACAGCCGATTGCGCGCGATGCCGTTGCGGTTGGCCGCCGGATCGTCCAACTCTTCCGCATACGGCATGGCCTGATTCTGATGCGCGCACAAGCCCCAGTCGCCGGCCGCTTCCGCCTCGGTCTGCGCCTTGAGCACGCCGTCGCTGAGAAATTTCACCAGCCGATGCAGCCACGCGGGGTTGTCCGACATATCCAGCATGAAATGTTCGATGCCGCGCAAATGCCCCAAAGCCGTGGAAATATCGCCGCTCCACATCCGATAGGCCGGCCCGCGGTCAACATTGATGGCGATGATGTCGCCCAGCGCCGCGGTTAAAAGGTCAACGCGCCTGGCCGTCGCGGCCTCGTCAATGGCATGGCGCGGCACGCGCAATTTTTCAATGTCGTCCAACTGCTTAAGCGGATAATCCATCTTGTATGACCCGCCGGGTTCATCGCTGAAATTACGCGTGCCGGCAACTCCCCACCCGCGGCGCAAATGCACGGCCCCCACCGTCACCCATGGCTCAAAAATCGAATCGTCGCCCAGAGAATGCCAGAACAAATGCCGCCGGAAAAAATCTTCATATTGGCGCAGGAATCCATCCTCGCAGACACATTGCGCCTGAGGCATTTCCCGCCAGGCAAAGGCGCGGACATAGATCGGCGGACGGACCGTTTTCAGGCTATTGTGCCGGCGCCACCAATCACGGCGCTGGTTTTGTTCCGGGCGGGAGCAGACATCCAGATACCGCCGGGCCAGGTCGCGCAGTATGGTTAAATCGTTAAATTGCGACATGATATCTCGTTGCCAGGGACAATCATTTTGCGCAGCAAAATATAATCTAAATCGCTATCGTAATCGGGATCGATGCCGATACCAATTTCGATTTGGGTTGCGGACATTGCCCGCGCGCGGTCATTTTGCTCATGCCGCCCACCCTGTTGTCGCGCCGCGCAGCAGCACGGCGCCCGGACGCAAGCATTGTGATTACGCCCATTTCAGTGGATGATGATCATGGTGATGGGGCGCAAATAAAATTCGTAACAGCCGATATCCACCACGCCGCCGGCCGGCAGGATGCGGGGAATTCCGTCCAAATCCAGCGCGTCCGCCATCCAACTCTGATTCATTCCGGCATTAATGCATGGCGAACCGTATTGCAGCCGGTAATTATCCGCGACCGGATCGACAAACATCGGATAATTGGTTGTATTCCCCTCGCCGTATGCGCTGACGGAGGGAATGACGCAGCAATTCGTGAAAGGCGTGCGGGAATTTGCACCATACAAATTGCCATCGCCTGAGACCGCGGTGTTGGAATAAACGATTGAGTTCATGACAGGAACCGTATAACCATCCACCCCGGCGAACAGGTAAAGCCCGCCAAAATAACCATCATTGCCGGCAATTGTGCAGGATTCGATGACGGCATTCCGGTTGACATAAAGTCCGCCGCCGCCGGCATTGTCATGGTTGCCGTATATCAGACTATTGGCAATCCGCCCGCCGCGATATAACGTGCCGCCGCCTCCGCTGAAAGCATATGAACCGGTTACGCGGTTATGGCAGATCACCGAATTGGAGACCACATGCGAATCCAGGGAAAGATAAACTCCGCCAGCATTGGTTGCGGCTATATTGTTGGAGACCACGGAATTCATCAACAAGCCGCCGCCAAGCGTCGAAAAATAACACCCGCCGCAGGTATTCTCGCTGGAATTATCGGCGATCAGGCAATCCCAGACCTCTCCGTTTTCGATAAAAACACCGCCGCCCAGGCAGCCGGCCGATCCGCCCCATAGCCATTCCACCCGATTCCCGCTGATGACACAATTGGACATGACTGCGCCAATCCCCACATACACGCCTCCGCCATACCGGCGCGGCATGTTCCCGCTGATAATACAGTTGGTCATCAAGGCATTGGCTAAATACACCCCACCACCGTAATTACCGAGGGTATTGTGCACGCCATTGGTGATGGTGAAGCCGCCTACCCGTCCGGCGCCCATCCATAGCGGACGAAGATTGCGCGCGGGATAATTCCCATTGATGATCGTGGCCTCGCGGCCGGCCACGCCCAGCAAATGAATGTTTTTGCTGGCATTGGAAATGACGGCGGTCAAAAGATATTCGCCGGCGCCCACCAGCACCGTATCGCCCGACGCCGATTCCGCGACGGCTTTATTGATGGTCAGATAAGCATCTTCCCATCCATTGGTGCCATCGTGGGCCGTATCGTTGCCATTCGTAGCCACATACCAGGTGGTCGCCGCAGGCGCCTTGCTCATGATCATACATGCCAATAATGCCAGCATACTTCGGGTAATGCAAACACGTGCGAACATATTCCCCTCCTTATGTGATGGTTTATTCCGTCAAGAATTCAAGTCCGGTTTCCGGCTAACCGTGACGTCTGTGTGTGAGTTTGTGAGTGCGTGAGTTTGTGAGTACGACAAGGACTAGGATCGCCAAACACCCACACTGACACACTTCCACACCCACACACTCACTTACTCACACACTTTTTTTCCTCAAAAATCAACCGGGCCTGGCCGACCATGCACCAGCCCCAGTTGTAATCCTGGGCCAGCGCGTCGTCGGCCGGGCCGGCCGCGCCAACCAGCATTTGATTATTATCCCCGGTCGTATTTTGAATTACCAGCAAATTTTCACCGGCGCTCAAACAAGCCCTGGGCAATTCAAAAGTCCGCCAACTCCACTTGTTCTTCGCGAAATCCACCGGCCCGTTGAAGATGATCTTGCCGTTGATCGTGATTTTGATTTCAGCTTTTTCTTTTTTATCGTTGTCCAGGCCCTGCAAGCGCAGTTCGCCGCCGTCCAGCGCCTGGTCCAGGCGGAAATACGCGCGCACGCGCGATTCCGGCGAGCTTTGACGCCGCAAGACTACACTGGGCTGGCCGGCGTATTCCGCATAATACCGCCCGCCCAGCCATGCGCTTGCCGGCAATTCCAACCCTCCCCCAACAGGCTGCTGCAAATATTTTTTCCGCGCCAGTGTTTCCGCCGGCGCGGCCAGGAACTCATCCAGCCGGGGATCTTCCGGCCATTTGCGCGGATCGCGTTCGAGATCCAGGGCGCCGGCGCTGGCCTCAAACAGCCAATCCGGGAACGACACTGTTCGAAAAGCCTTTTCCGCGCGCAACGCGCGCGCCAGGACCACCAGTTCCGCCATCCGGGCGGCATGCGCTTCGAAGCGATCCCGATCCATGCTATCGGCATGCGCCGCCTCAAGATTCATCCAGGCCAGCAATAATTTCAATTTTTCCGCCCGGATCGCGGGCAACATGGCATTGTTTTCCGCCAGCGCCGCCTGTTCCGCCTGGCGCAACAGCGCCAGCGCGGGTTCGGCATACTCCGCCGGCGCGCGCATCAGCCAGGGCATGGCGATGCTGAAGTCATAATACCGGTTCCAGAGCGCCGGCTCCGCAATTGCCTGCTTGAGGAAGGCGTGCGCGCGTTTGAAGTAATCGCGCATTGGCGGCGCGGCGCCGCCGTACATTACCGGCATGATTTCATCAATCATGGCATCCACGTCGGCGCCAGGATCCCAGATCAGCCGGCCCGTGGTGTAGATCGTGGTTTCCGGGAAATCACCGCGCCAGCCGCATTGATAAAAACCGCGAAGGCCATTTTCCGCCGCCAATTTGATTTTATCGGCATTTTCGTAAGTATTGACCGGATACAGGAACAAGGTCAGGTTGGTGCCGGTGAATGCATTCCAGGCTTCCAGCAGCGCCAGGCCGCGCCGGTTCTGACGGCAAAACGTATCGCCCCACATGGGCCACGAAGATTTCCAAAGCGCATACTGCACGGCCACATTGGGATGCAGTTTTTCCCTGAGCGGGATGTCTTCCCGCTGCGCGGCATAGGCCATCACGAGCAGCCGCCGGTCGGGATATTTCGTTGGCATATCCAAAATTTCCGCCACGGCATTGGCGTAGGCCACCAGCCGGTCCGTCAAGACCGCCGGATCCGCATCCAGCGCCCGGCATTTTTCACACTCGCACCAGCTCATGCCGTCACCCTGCGCGATGCTGAAATATTTCGCCTGCGGATAGGCCTCCATCAGCATGGCGATACGTCCGGCAATGACCTTGTGCAATTCCGGATTTCCCAGGCACAAGTTTATATATCCTGCGTTGCCGGCAAAACCTTCGATGCGCCGCCCTTTGACCATGGCATAAAATTCCGGGTGGCTGCGGGCATAGAGAAAAGGCGGCGCCAGAAATGCCGGCGGATGCACCCAGCCGGCACGCCCAGGCGGCGAAACCTTGGCGCTGTCCGCCACGCTGGATTCGGAATACAAGTAACCATACTTCCAGGGATTGCGGGTCTGTACCCCGCTGCCGTCGGCCCATTCGAAGGCTGGATGCCGGGTAATGTCCAAGGCCGGGATTTTTAAATCAGGATTCCGGGTAATTGCGAAAACGCGCGGCGCGTAGAATTTCAACCCCAACCGCTCGGAAAGATGCATGACGCCGGCCAACAATCCGGCATCGTTGCCCCCGATCACATCCACGCTGCTGGCATTGCTGGCAAGCCGGAAGCCATTGGCGCCCGGCATTCTGGCCGTCGCCTGGCTCCCGCCCGGCCGGCGCGCCGGAGCGTTTGGAAGCGGTTGCCGCAGGTTGATCAGGTTGATATAACCGGCGCCGGCCGCATTCTCTGCAGCACCCGAGAAAACCGGCAATACCACGCCTGAAACCAGATATATATTCACCCGCATTTCATGCGCCGCCAATTGTTCCGCCCAGTTCGGATCGGCCGGCAGGCGAATTCCGCGGACGCGGCGCGCGCCGCCCCCCGCGTCCCAACAGACTGTGCCGGACATATCCGCGGCGGGTCGCAAAACCGGGGTCACCCGCAAATTATTGATCGTGAGCCGGGCGCCCGATGGAATCACGATTTTGATGTTGAAGCCGAAATGATTCGTCCCGGCAACGTGCAGTTCGATATCCTCCCATTCGCCCTGCCGGCTGGTTGTCACCGTATGGCTGGATGCGCCTCCCATACGCATGGTGAAAGCGCAATTACCGTTTTCCGCCTTGACCCGGCCGGAGAGTCTGTACCCGGGTGAAATATCGTTGCACATTTCAAGTTGCACCAAATTCGCCAGACCTTCGACGGTCATGCCTTCCGGTGAAAAATCCACAAACCCGCGGCCGGTATCGAGGAGATTGGTGTTTGCATAATAAATCCAATCCCGCGGGCCCTGGCGGTCCAGTCCGGGCAGGAATTCCGGATTGCGCACCAGGTTGATCTCATATTCCGCCAAACCGGCCGCCAGGCGCCCCGCCGCCAGGCACAGGCAAACCATGCCGCTTAAGAATCGCATCACACAACCTCCTGTTTTGCCCTCCGCAATCACGCTTGCGCATGCCAGGGATATTTTATCCGCACCAATTTCCCGCCCTGGCGCGCCGATTCGGCGGCAAATATGCCCGGCAAGGTCATCCGCAAGCCCTCCTTCAAACCGATTGGCGACGGCCCGCCGGATTTGACCGCCTTAATGAATGCGTCCAGCATGGCGTAATCCACTCCGCCATGACCGACGGCCTTGGGATTGCCGGCATAGGCCGGCGGCATTTCCGCGATCGGCAATTCAACCCAGTTGTTGAACAATTTCAAATCGCTGGAATAAAACAAGGTCCGCTGGCTTTCCACCGGTTCCTTGCGGAAGGTCCGATACGGCGGAGTGCGCTCGAAACAGCCCTTGGTGGTGAAAAAGCGATAGGCATGCCCGCCCCCCAGGTAGTTGTTGATGAAAGACACCAGCAGGCGCACCACCACGTTACTCTTGGTTCTGAACAACGCGGCCATGACGTCATGCTGTCCCTTGACCTTGTTGATATGGCTGCCGGTGTCGAAACAGGAGACCCACTCCAATTCTTCTTCCAGCAGGCGCAATACCGGCCCCAGGGAATGCGTGCAATAGCGGATCGGCTCGTAATCGGCGCGCCAGGGCGTACGGTCGAAATAATGACGCAGATCATGTATATATGACGCTTCCACGTAAATCGGATCGCCGAACAGCCCCTTTTGCTTCAACTCCACGGCCGTATCCACAAACCCCCAGAAATTCGGGTTGGCGCCGGTCATGTAAAACGACTTGCTGCGTTTTTGCGCCGCCCATAACTTGCCGGCCTCGTCCGAATCCATGACGGCGGGAATCTCCGAAAGAACATGGACGTTGTTTTTCAAGGCTTTGGCGGCGAATTCCGCATGCAAGGTCGCCGGGGTGCCGATCAGCAGGGCGTCCAAAGACGCGCTTTTAAGCATTGTGTCATAATCGGTGAAAGTTTTAATTTTGGGAAACACCTTGCGGGCGCAGGATAAAGACGCGCACGATATATCGCATACCGCTGCCGGCATAACCCCGTCGAAACTGTTGACCGCCTGCTGGAACAAGCCGCCGCCGCGGCCGCAGTCAAACTTCCCATGCGGCGACCCGAACCCCACCAACCCCAACCGGATTGCTTTTGTCTCGCTCATGGACTTCCCCTGTGCATGTTGATTACGACTGACGGATTAATTCACCGACCGGCATGACTCGCGCACGACCAATTCGGCCGGCACAAATTCCGCCTGCCGCGCCGGCGCACCCTCCCGGCCGATCCGGACAAGCAATTGGACGGCGCGCTGCCCCAATTCTTCCAGCGGTTGGCGCACCGCCGTCAAATCAGGAATCCAGGGATGAAACGGATGGGGCACATCGTCGAAGGCGAGGACGGAAACATCGTCCGGCACCCGCAAGCCCAACTCTCGAATCAACGCCAGAACCGGAACAACCTGATTGCCCATCAGCACAAACAACGCGGTGATTTTCCGTGCCGCCAATAAATCCCGCAAACGTTTAAAATCTTCCGGACGCTCATCAGGAAATATTTCAATTAATTCCGTTCCAAGCGCCCCCTGAACCTGCGCCGCCCGCACGCCGGCCAGGCGTTGGCGGACGAACCCGGGCTGTCCGCCCGTGGCCACCAGGGCCAGCCGGCGATGGCCCAGTTGGAGGATGTACTCCATCGCGCGGCGCGCCCATTCTGGATGGTTGATTGTCACGCAATGAAAAGGGTGTTCATCCGGATGGCGATTGATCAACACTGCCGGCACGCTGGGATTAAGTTTTTTTAGAAGCTTAATGTGATAAGGATCGAAAGAAACTCCGATATATCCGAGCAAATCCGGGGCGCGTTCCGTCAAAGTGTTTTCATTGATGAATTCCAGACGTAATTTCAGCATTTCCGCCGCCTGCTGGATCCCGGAACAAACCGGCCCGAAAAACATGCCCGACGCCTGCCCCGCGGCAAAATTGCAGCTGAACCCGACAATCCTGTTTGTGGCGGCGGAAAAGCCGGCGTTAATGTCCGCGACAAATGTCCCCTTACCCGCCCGGCGGCAAATCAAACCGCGGCCCTCCAGTTCCCGCAAGCCGGCGCGCACCGAAACGCGGCTGATGCCATATTGGCGGCCCAAGTCATTCTCCGAGGGCAGACACTGATCGCGCATCAACCGTCCCTGGCCGATCGCCTCCGCCAAATCAACCACCAGGGGCGCGTAAATTTTAGTTTTCGACTGGCCCATATCGTCAATCCATGCAGCATGAAGCCTTAGCCGGCATCGTTGTCAAATTTGAGCGTCAGGCGCAGCATGTCGCGGAGCTGGATGCCGTTTTCAAATATCGGTTCGTTGTAGTTTTTTGTGAAAAAATCACGATCAATGCGGTCCACCCGAAAACCATGGCGCTGATAGAATGCCAGTTGGTAGCCAAACGAGCCGGTGCCAACCTCCAGCCGGCACGCGCCGGATTTCCGGAAAAAACCGATGACCCACTTTAAGAGCAAGCCTCCATAGCCGCATTTTTGATGGTCCGGATGCACGGCAATACTCATAAGTTCATATACCCCCGCCTTGAGCGGAAGCACTGCGCACGCTCCGACAACCGCTCCGTTGCTTTGCGCGACAAAACATATTGAGCGGGGCAGATAGGAACGAACTTTATCCTCCGACGGATCGGCGATCAGCAGTAGTTCCAACGGCGCTTCATCTGCCGGGATTTCACGGATCAACAGCGACACATCGTTACGCGGCATGACATATTCCCCTTAAGATTCCACGGATTAATATTTTAACCCGCTAAAAAGCAAACGGCGTCCATTTACACCAATCAGAGACATGTATTTACTACATGTATTTTTTATCAGGTTAGCCCAAAATGTCAACATTTTATTGAAATTTAATCCATTGACTTATGATGCGCATGGGATACATTACACCAATCAAAGGAGGGTATTCACTCATGGGCACAACGACTTTAGTCCGGATTTTTTGCATGCTGGCGGTCATTGCATCCCTGGCCGGCGCACCCGCGCACGCCGCTCCCGCACCCGCGATCCCGGAGGAAGCGCAATCACCCGATTTTTTGTGCGAGGTCATCCGCCACCTTTACCGCTGGCACCTGGACGAGCATGATATTGAAAATATCGCGCCGGCCGCCGGGATTGCCATCCGGCTGCGCGACGCCACCCCGCCCGACCTCGACCCGGGTGATCGCAGCCGCATCATCGAAATGGCATTGCCGGCGCTGGCAATGCGGGTCACTCTAAAGAAAACCGACTACCGCATACCCGAACTGGAACTGGAAGTCAAAAGTAAATATTTTAAAATAATTGACGTCGCGCGCGACAAGCATGGCATGCCGGCATCCGGCAACGCGCTGGAAATCAAACTGCCGGTGCAACAAATCAAGGACTTCGTGTTTCGCACACGGTCGCAACGGGATCCGCTCACGCCCGAGCTGGCCCGGCATGTCCGTGACGCCATCCGGAACGAGATTGCCGATGAGGCAGCCGTCATGCAGCATGAAATTCATGAAGCGCACATTGCGCCGTTAAGTCCGGTGGCCAACGAACTGTGGATTTTCTGGGAGACGGGCCGGCGCCTGATCCGGGTGAGTTCCGACCTGGAAATCGCCGACCCGGCCATGTGGCGGCATGAACATCTTACCGTGCGCCTTTACGACATTGACCGCCAGACCGTGGTATCGCTGGAGGAGGCGCCCGGGAGTAATGCCTACCTGACGCGCGACCAGGTCGGCCGCGCCTTGTTCAACTGCATGGTACTCGGCGAATGCCGCGAAATCAACACCGGCCGCCGCGCGGTCCCCGCCCCGCCCGGCGGCGGCGAAATCGGAGAATGACGGCGCAGCGGAAACGATCCGGTAAACAAAAATGGGGTCGGCAGGCTGGTCAGGCTCTTGCCCGCCTTGCCGGCCAGGGCGCATGACGCGCCATGCTTTATCTGCTCCCGCCATTTTCCGCGGGCGCCGGATTTCCCGCTCGACCAACGCCGCCGTTTTTGTTAGCATGCTATAGTCAGAATTGACACAGGCCGCCGTCCGCGGTTCCACCGCTTGCAGCAGGGGAAAAATATGAATACATTGATCGCGCTGATCGCCGGATTCGTCATCGCCTTGCTGGCGTTGAGCGGCCTGCGCCTGCTGCGCGGACGCCGCAAAGGCGCCGGCGGCCGCCAGACCGCGGTGGCTTCCAGTATTGAAAAACTTAAAGCCATCGGTGAACTCTCGGTTTTCAAGGCCTTAACCAAGGAAATCGTCACGGAAGTGGACCACACCTGGGGCGAATTCGGCCGTAAATACTTAAGTTGGATTCTATCCAACAAGAAAATGGCGATGATCTTCGCATTTGAAATTGATTTTCGTTATGACTTGCGCAGCCCGGAGTTTCAAGTCGAAGTCAACGGCACAGAATGTGTTTTCAAAATGCCGCCTTGCAAACATGAAATCAACATCCGCGATATACAGTTTTATGACGAGCAGAAAAGCCGCCTGGTTCCATGGCTCCTGCCCGACTTGCTAAACACCCTGTTTACCGATGGGTTTACCGAACAGGACCGCAACCGTCTCAAGGATGCCGCGCGAAACAGCGCCAAGCGCCAAGCGGCCTTGCTGATTGGACAACTCGGATCGGAAGTTGAACATTCTGCGCAACAAACACTCTCATCCTTAGCCAAAGCTTTTGGACTTACACAAATTACTTTCGTGTTTCCCCGTCAGGATACAACGGCGGATTTGCCGGTCAAATACAATCCGCCGCCGGCGCAAATGTCTGTATAATCCGGCAACTGCCCCGAAAATCACCTTTCATGTGCACCATGTCATCAACCAGCCATCATGGGAAAAACGATTCAACACTCCAATTGCTGTTGGCAACGCCACGCGGCTTATGCGCCGGTGTCAAACGAGCTATTGAGACAGCCGAAGCCGCACTGAAAAAATTCGGGCGTCCGGTTTACTGTCTGAATGAAATCGTGCATAACCGCCAAGTGGTGGAGCAATTAACCGCCCAAGGCGCTATTTTCGTGCACAGATTGGAAGAGGTCCCCGACGGCAGCGTGCTGCTTTTCAGCGCTCATGGGGCGCCACCGTCTGCCCGCGCGGCCGCACAACGAAAAAAATTGCGTGTGATTGATGCCACCTGCCCTTTCGTTGCCAAAGCGCATGAAGCGGCGCGGGCTTACGCCGACCGCGGGTTTACAATCTTTTTAATCGGCAAACACGGCCACGAGGAAGTAGTAGGCATCGCCGGGGAAGCCCCAGACCATGTGCGCGTAATCGAAACAGCGGAAGAAGCCCGCACAACCGACGCACCGGATGCCAGCCGTACGGCTGTGCTGACCCAAACAACCTTGAGTTGGGCCGAGACTCAAGTCATCCGCGAAATTCTGAGACGGCGTTTCCCAAACATTCAAACGCCTGCCGGAAAGGGCATCTGCTATGCCACGCGCAATCGCCAGCAGGCAGTGCAAGAATTGGCCCGCCACGCCCAAGCGGTATTCGTACTGGGGTCGCCCAACAGTTCCAACTCACGCCGCCTGGTTGAAGTGGCCCGCGCGGCAGGCGTGCCCGCTGAGCTTATTCCCGACTTGCCCACCTTGGAGAAGCATATACACCCCAGTATTGTGCGACTGGGCCTGACAGCCGGAGCATCCGTGCCGGAACATTTCATCAATCAAGCCATCGCGCTATTGCAAAAACATGGATACACCACAGCTCAGGAAATCGGCTCCGCTCGTGAAAACATTGTATTTTCCCTACCCGATGAAATCCGATATTGATTTTTGCAGGATTTTTGCAATAATAACGCAAAACAAAGTTACAAAAACTATGCGGCGCGGCAAACGATAATAGAAAGGTATAATCTCATGTATCTTGAATACTGGGGATTTAATATCATGCCGTTTAATAACGCTCCAGATCCCAGATTTTTCTTTGAATCTGAGGGGCACAAGGAAGCCGTCACACGGCTGCTATTTGCTATCCAAAGCAAAAAGGCCTTTACCTTGCTGACAGGAGATTACGGCAGCGGCAAAACCGTCGTCTGCGAGACCGTCATCAGTCAATTGCCGCAGGAAAAATTCAAAGTCGCATTTATTACGAATCCCCGGCTGGACGCGCTGGATTTGTCCCGTGAAATCGCCTATAAACTGGGCGAGGAAGTTGCCGCGCGCTCAATGTACGACACCCTGCACGTTGTGAACAATCTGCTGGAGCGCCATGCCGCCACCGGCAAGCACTGCGTCGTCATGATTGACGAAGCGCAATTGATTCTGAATACCAACGTGCTGGAAGACATCCGCCTCTTATTGAACCATCACCGCGCCGGGGGATTCCTGCTGACGCTGGTACTGGTCGGCCAGACGGAATTCGGCGACATGCTGAAATCCATCCCACAAATGGTGCAGCGGATTGCCTTGAAATATCACATCAAGAACCTCCAGCCGGCCGAGTTGCAGCCCTATATCCTGTCGCGCATCAAATTGGCCGGCGGCCGGGATAATCTTTTCGACCAGACTGCCTTCGATGAAATTGCGCGCTACAGCAAATGCAACCCACGTGAAATCAACGCCATCTGCGACCTGGCGCTGTTGATCGGTTGCTTGACGGAAGCCCGCCAAATCACGGCTAAGGAAGTTTCAGAAGCCATTAACGAGCGGCAATAGGCATTAAAATGACAGTGCGAAACTGAAATGATTGAAAACTGAGTATGCACCAAAACAAGCGTATATTGCTGATTGAAGATGATGACATCGCTCAAAAGCTGATCGTCAAATTATGCGAGCGCCACAAAATCCAAGTTGTCATCGCCGAGAATCAGGCTGCAATCAGCCAAGCTTTGAACGCCGAACAAAAGTTCGATTTGTTTCTTGTGGACCTGATTTTACCGGAAATCACCGGATGGGAAGCCATTAACTTAATAGATAAATCTCCCAACGGCCGCGATAAGCCTATCGTGGTGCTTACAGGCGCGGTTTTATCCAGCCGCGAAAAAGACAACATACTGCAACGGGCTACGGCAATTGTTGAAAAAAAGTTTTTTACATTGAAATTGTTTGATGGCATTTTGAATAAACACCTTGCACTATCTCCAGTCGAGCAAGACAAGGCGAGCATACCGTGAAATTATCAGAACTTATGACCAAAAAAAAGCGCGGTGGCGACGCGGCCACGTCCCACAAAGCGGCCAAATTTACACCGTCGCCATCGGAAAAACCGTTGATGCCCAATTTGACGGCAGCGTTGACAGCAAAGGAAACGCCCGCGCCTGAGTTGATTTCCCCGCCGATTGATATCGTCGCCGTTATGCAGGACGAAACACTATATGATTCTCGGCCACATGGAATGTATAAAATGGCTGAGCATATGGGTATTGACATCACGATAAACAACCATACGGTCCTGAAGAAAGCTGCCGCTTGCCTCGGCACAGTGTTTCGTGTAATCAGCAACGATCTGACAGATAAATCTATATTATGGCCCATGGCCAAAAGCATTGCCAGCGACTTGGAATCCATAATCAGCACAACCAACCATGTATTGACTGAATTGCCGCGGCCGCGGCTTGCTGCGAAACATTTGATCTGGCACAGCATTTATACTTCAATTTTAACTATGGCTTTAGCGCGGCATACACCCGGATTGCCTTGCTCTATTCAGGAACTTGGCGCAGCGGCTTTGCTGCATGACATCGGCAAATTGATGGTGCCGGATTTTTTCAACAGCGCCCCCCAAGAAAACAACGCGGATTACCAGGAACATGTCATCCACAGTGTTGATCTGGCACGGAAGCTGGAGGCGCCGGACATTGTAGTGACCGCCATTTTACAACATCATGAAAAACTGGACGGCAAGGGTTTCCCCAACCGCATCACCGGCAGCAAAATGCTTTTGATCAGCCAAATGATCGCAATTGCCAACATTTTCGAGCAGGCACGGTTCGGTCAATTGCTTCCCACCGGCGAAATTGTATCAACCATTCCAATTGGCATTCCACAACTTTTAGAGGGGTACCGAGGCGCTTTCGATGATGCACTTTTGAAGAAAATGGCTGGTATTGTTGGGTTTTATCCCAATGGCTCAATTGTGGAACTTAGTGATCGTTCAGTCTGCAAGGTAATTCAGCAGAATGACGGTTATCCACTCAACCCGAAGGTTAATGTAATCGTGGATGCGAACGGCAATCACCAGACCTCAGCAATCGTTGATTTGAGCCAGACCTCTACACACTCCATTATCAAAATAATCAGCTACCCCATCTCAAACCAGCCGACGGGTTCTAATTAATAAGGCAGAAGCAAGCATACGTGGCGCCCATAGAGCCGCGCATAGATCCCAATCATATCGCGACGCGGGATAAACACTATAACAGCAACTCACCTAAGAATTTGCGGATATTGGCCTGTAACGCCACAGCTAATTCCATAGGCGGCGCTCCACGTAATTCCGCCGCCGCTTGAAGTGTCATCTTCAGATTGGCAGGTTCATTCAACTCGCCTGGCGGCGCGCCGACCGGCGTCAAATCGGGAGAATCGGTTTCCAGCAACAAGCGATCCAGGGGCATTGCCAACAGAGCTCGGCGCACGCGACGATGATGCGGGAAAGTGATATTGCCGGCAAAGGAGATATACACCCCCATCGCCAACAACTCCTCCAGCACTTCCAACGAACCGGACCATGCATGCACCATCAACCCCGCCGACGGCAAACCATCTCGGCGCAAAATTTCCAGCAGCCGCCCCCAAGCCCGCCGGCAATGAACAGTCACCGGCCGGCCCAAACGCCGCGCCAAATCCAACTGATCAACGAATATTTTCTCCTGCGTCAAATCATCCTCGTCGGGGGTAATTCGGTCCAAACCGATCTCCCCTATTCCGGCAGGCTGTGCCGTAACAACTTCTTCCAAACGGCGCAGCCAGTCTGACGAGCGGCCGGCGAGATGACAGGGATGCAGACCGAAAGCCGGAATGATTTTTATGCTTTTACCGGGTATTTTATCCGGCACGGCTTGCGATCCGCGCGTCATGGCCGCCACCATCGGCCAATCCCGTTCGGTACAGCCACAGCACTGCAAACCCATCACACCGGCGGCGACTGCCCGATCCAATACCGCCGGCAAATTGGCCGACAAGCGCGCATCCTGTAAATGACAATGGGCATCAAAAAGTTTCATTCTGAACTAATCGCAGCAACCAAACGCCTGTGACGCCAAGCCGCAGCCAACCAGGCCAGAGAAAAGCACACGCAGGTCCAAGCGAACCAATCACCGTAACGGGTATAGAATGTCAGCGGCATATCCGCTGGGGGAATAAAAACACGCCGGCAGATCGTCGTCGGCGATGCAAAATGACCACTAGGCGGCAACTCATCCACTATCTGTCCGAAGCGGTCTATGAAACATGTAATGCCTGTATTAGCGGCACGCGCGGCCGGCGTCCTGTTTTCGATGCACCTGAAAACACAATGTGCCATGTGCTGGCGGGCGCCCGCCAACGGATCGAACCAGGCATCGTTAGTCTGGTTCACCAGCAAGCGGCCGCCCCGGCGCACGGAAGCGCGCGCCAGACCCGGCATGATATCCTCGAAGCAGATCAAGGGCGCCAACGCCGCCCCAGATGCCAACTGAAAGACTGTCGCTTCCGTACCCGGGGTAAAACTTTCCGCAACCGGCGTAAAACGCCGTACCCACCCCATCCAGCGTTCCAGCGGCAAATATTCTCCGAACATCACCAAATGGCGCTTGAAATAATAATTGCTCAAATCGCCCGGTGTGGTCAGAAAAAAGGAAGCATTGTAATAAGAAACCCGCCCGTCGCGCTCGTCCCAATCCATCGAACCGGCGACAATCGGCACGCCATTAGTTAGAAGACGCGCCAAGATGTCCGACGCTAAGGCGCTGCCGCGGAAAAAATCCGGCATGACAGTTTCCGGCCAAATTACTAAATCGGGCGCATCCAGCGACAGTAGGTCTGCCGTAGCCTTTTCCAATCTCCGGTAGATGACTTCCGTCCAGCTTTCATCCCATTTCACTTGCTGTGGGATATTTAATTGCAACAAGGCTATCCGCGGCGCTGACACATCATCCGTCGCTGGTTCCACCGCCATCCGATAAAAAACAGCCTCTGCGTATGATGCGATCGGCAGAACAGCGAGCATAGCAGCGGCCGCCAGCGGCCGCCACCACTGACGATGCGGCGGGCAATGGACCAGGCAAATTGCGACTAAGGCGGAAACACCAGCCATGACAAATGACACAGCATACACACCGCCCCAGGCAGCCGCCTGCAATAATTCCGGGTGGGAATATTGGCTGACAGCCAGAAGGTTCCATGGAAACCCAGTAAAGAGGTGAGCACGCAAAAATTCGAGCGAGACCCAAAGCGCCGCTATCCCCAGTGTCGGCAAAACATATCCCGGCCCGGCATCCCTCCGCCGCATATGCCGCCATAAAAAAGATACGGCCGCAGCAAAAGCCGCCAAGTAGAGAGCGCAATACAGGCTGACCGCCATCCAGCCAATCCAGGTGACGCGCGTCAACCAGAAAAGTGAAAGCAGCCAAGCAATCGCCCCGGAGAGGCCCCCCAGACGCGCTGCGGCGGCAGGCGATAATTGCATGCAAAGCGCCAGTAGCGGGATTAAAGCCACCCAGCCAGCCCAGCTCCAACCCAGCGGCGGGAAGGCTGAGAACAGCAGAAATCCCGTCATAACCGCGCCAATGAATGGACGCTCCGGCATGGATGTCCAGCGCCATATGTAGCGGAATATATTAACACAAGGACAGTACAAGTACATAGAAATACATCCGTAGCGCGTCTGACCTGGCGCCGGCAACGATCATCACGCGCCGCAGCATTTTTTATATTTCTTGCCGCTGCCGCACGGACAGGGATCATTGCGTCCCACCTTGGGTTCAGTACGCATAACAGGTTCCGGCGCGGGTCGCGCCGGACGCCGACCCATTCCAAGCGCCGGGCTCTCGCCATCGCGCGGTGCGCCGGCGAGGGCTGGGTCCGGCAGCGGCTGATGCACGGCTCGCGCGCGCGGCAACGATGCCAGCAAGCGTTCGTATGCCGGGAGTGAGGTGGTCGAGCGGAACATGCGCATCACCACTTCATTCTTGATTGAATCCATAAGAGTGGAAAACATACTGAAAGCTTCTTTTTTGTACTCTACCAACGGGTCGTTCTGTCCGTAAGCGCGCAATCCCACACCTTGGCGCAAGTTGTCCATGCCGCGCAGATATTCCTGCCAAAGCGTATCTATGGAATGCAAAAGGATGAATCGCTCCATCATCGGCAGGGCATTGGGGTCCTCCACCTCAATCTTCATCTCATACGCCTGGCGCACACGCTCATAAACCGCGCGGGCAGCCTGCTCGGCATTCGTAATGTCCTTCAGTTCCTCTGGACGCAACCCAAGCGGGAAGGCGCCGTTGGCCCACTCCGCAAAACGAGCGGCACATTCCGCTCCCTTCTTATCGTTATTGAATATTTCATCCGCATGCGACTCAATTACATCAGCCACAAGGTCATAGAGATGTTCGCGCACTTCCGCCGCGCGCACAATTTCGCCCCGGAAACTGTAAATCACTTCACGCTGCTTATTCATGACATCATCATATTCCAGCGTGCGTTTTCGGATGGAATAATTATGTTGTTCGACGCGCTTCTGGGCGGTTTCGATCGAGCGGTTGAGCCAGGGATGCTGCAGCTCCTGCCCTTCCTCCAGTCCCAGACGTCCCATGATATTTGCAATGCGGTCGGAACCAAAGAGGCGCATCAGGTCGTCTTCAAGCGAAACGTAAAAGCGCGAGGAACCGGGATCGCCTTGGCGCGCGCAACGCCCGCGCAGCTGCCGATCAATCCGCCGTGATTCGTGGCGTTCGGAAGCGATGACATGCAATCCGCAAGGGCGCTCGCGCAGGACATCACGCAGACGCCGGTTTTCGTAATCATCGTCTAAAGATGACTGCGACAAAACCAGCTCCCGCGGCAGGTAAACGACACCTTCACCCAGCTTGATGTCTGTGCCACGACCGGCCATATTGGTGGCAATGGTGACGGCGCCGGGGCTGCCGGCGCGCATGACGATTTCCGCCTCCCGCTCGTGGTTCTTGGCGTTGAGCACATTGTGCGGGATATTTTCGCGTTTCAGCATCCGGCTGATAACCTCAGATGTTTCCACGGAAATAGTTCCAACCAGCACCGGCTGAGTACGGGCATGGCATTCCACGATTTCATCTATGATTGCCTTGAACTTTTCCCGGCGGGTGCGATACACCACATCGTTGAAATCAATGCGGCGCACCGGACGATTGGTAGGAATAACCATCACATCCAGCTTATAAATATCGCGGAACTCGTTGGCTTCGGTTTCGGCTGTACCGGTCATGCCGGCCAGTTTTTCATACATGCGGAAATAGTTTTGAATTGTGATGGTTGCCAGAGTCTGGGTTTCGCGCTCAATCTTGACGCCCTCCTTGGCTTCAACCGCTTGGTGTAAGCCATCGCTCCAGCGGCGCCCGGGCAAAATCCGTCCGGTATATTCATCTACAATCAGCACCTGATTATCCTGCACCACATAGTTGACATCACGCTCATATATGCAATAGGCCCTGATCAACTGATCTACACAGTGAATCCGCTCGCTTTTTTCCGCAAAAGCCGCTTGGGCGCGCCGGCGCAATTCCATTTTCTCCTGGGGTGTCAAATCGGTCTTCCCGTCTATTTCCGACATCTGGCTGATCAGATCAGGAAAGACATAAGCGTTCGGATCAGACGGATTGAGCGTACTGCATCCTTTTTCCGTCAGCGTGGCGTCATGGCCGCGCTCATCAATTGTAAAATAAAGCTCCTCACGCAGCGCGCGCGCCTGTTCCTTGCGAACTTCAGTCAGCATGGCATTTTCGACTTGTTCCACCAGACGCCGCGTGTCGGCTTCCTCTAAGAGGTGTAACAATTGCTTGTTCTTCGGCATACCATGCCGAACCTGATAAAGGCGCAACTTGGCTTGCTCGTTATCGCCACGTTCGAGGGCTTCGCGAGCCTCCTGCATGAATTGGTTGCACAATTCGCGCTGACGGCGCACCAGCCGTTCTACGCCGGGGGTCAACTCGGTGAACTGGTGATTGTCCGAAGGCGCCGGACCGGAAATAATCAGCGGCGTCCGCGCTTCATCAATCAAGATGCTGTCTATTTCATCTATAATGGCGTAAAAATAGCCGCGCTGAACGACATCTTCCGCATTATGCGCCATGCCGTTATCGCGCAAGTAGTCGAACCCAAACTCGCTGTTAGTGCCATAAGTGATATCACAGGCATATTGGGCACGCCGTTCCGTCTGGTTCATTTGATTCTGAATACAGCCGACAGTCAGCCCAAGATAACGAAAGACCATCCCCATCCATTGCGAATCGCGGCGGGCCAAATAATCGTTTACGGTGACCAAGTGAACATTTTTGCCAGTGAGCGCGTTGAGATACAAGGGCATGGTGGCCACCAGAGTTTTGCCTTCACCGGTGGCCATTTCGGCTATTTTCCCGCGGTGAAGCGCAATCCCCCCAATTAACTGAACATCAAAGGGGACCATGTCCCAAGTCATGGTATGTCCGCATACTTCCGTCTGTGCGCCTTGCAGGCGGCGGCAAGTATTCTTAACTGCGGCAAAGGCCTCGCAAAGCAAATCGTCCAAGGTCTCCCCGCGCGCCAGACGTTCCTTGAATTCCACCGTCTTGCCGCGCAGGGCTTCCTCGCTGAGGGACTGATATTCAAGCTCTATGGCATTGATCCGCTCCACCAGCGGATACAATTTCTTCAAATCCCGTTGATGTTTTGTGCCGATTATTTTATTGATAATCCAACGCATATCCGGTTACTCTATCAAAGCTCGCTATTTTTGTCAAAAATTGTTCTAACATCGGAGAATATCATGTCATCCGCAACCGTTCCACAGCGCCGACCACAACTAATTGTCGCCTTGGAT
The DNA here is from genome assembly GCA_050944835.1 of Kiritimatiellia bacterium. GTDB lineage: Bacteria > Verrucomicrobiota > Kiritimatiellia > JAAZAB01 > JAAZAB01 > JAXGPF01. The sequence continues at coordinate 18,703 of JBMNRV010000025.1, read as the reverse complement.
TTGCCATCAACCGACGGCTTGCCGGCGCTGCTGCGCCGGTTGCCGGCGGCAATCACATATTTCAAAGTCGGCCTGGAATTATTTATCGCCGATGGCCCAGCCGCACTGACCGCGCTCCGAGCGGCACACAAAAAAGTGTTTCTGGATTTGAAATTGCACGACATCCCCAATACCGTCTCCCGCGCCGTGCATGCAGCATCCCGCCATGAGGTTGCCATGCTTACACTGCACACTAGCGGCGGACGGGCTATGTTAACGGCGGCGGCTGAAGCAGCTTCAAACTACGGGCCACATGCGCCGTTACTTCTGGGCGTTACAGCGCTCACCAGCTTGAGCGCCGCTGATCTGGCGGAAACCGGCGTCACACGCAATATCCAGGAACAAGTACAGGCGCTGGGTACGCTGGCGGCGGAAGCCGGCATCGGCGGGCTGGTGGCTTCGGTGCATGAAACTGCCATGCTGCGGCGACAATCAGGCAAAGCGTTGCGCATAGTTACGCCGGGCATCCGCCCCGCCGGAACAGCGGCTCAGGATCAGCAACGCATCGCCACACCGGCGGCGGCTGTGCACGCCGGCGCAGATTATCTGGTGGTGGGTCGCCCAATTTTGGAAGCGCCCAATCCAGGCGCCGCAGCCGAAGCCATACTGGCAGAAATACAGAATGCCCCGTAGCAACGCTGACAAATAACACTACGAGGTTAACGTTTTATCAATCACACTAAAATCGAAATTGACGATTGAGACATCCTTTATGTATAGTGAATTATTATGAAAAAAACATGTCTGGTCACAGGTTCGTCGGGGCTGATTGGCTCTGAAGTCAGCACATTTTTTCATGATCGGGGTTATACGGTCCACGGCATTGACAACAACCAGCGCGCCGTATTTTTCGGGCCACAGGGCGACACGCGCTGGAACCAACAGCGGCTGATGCAGACACTCTCCGACTTTCACCACCACGAGCTGGATATACGTGATCGGCAGGGCGTTCAGAATCTGCTGCGCGAATTAAAACCCCAGACGATCATCCATACCGCTGCCCAACCGTCGCACGACCGGGCGGCTGCCATTCCTTTTGATGACTTTGACACAAATGCCGTCGGCACGTTAAACCTCCTGGAAGCCGTGCGCCAGGCTTGTCCGGAATCCCCCTTTATTCATATGTCCACCAATAAGGTGTACGGCGACCGTCCCAATACTATCCCATTGAAAGAATTAACGTCACGCTGGGAATACGCCGATCCCGCCTACACCCACGGCATTGACGAAAATTTCCCAATTGACCAGTCGAAACACTCCCTATTCGGCGCGTCCAAAGCAGCCGCCGATGTGTTGGCGCAGGAATACGGACGCTATTTCAATATGCCCATCTGTTGTCTGCGCGGGGGCTGCCTGACAGGCCCAAACCACACCGGCGTTGAGTTGCATGGCTTCCTGAGTTACTTGGTGAAATGCAACCTGGAAGGCCGCGAATACCGGGTTTATGGCTACAAAGGCAAACAGGTACGCGACAATATCCACTCCGCCGACGTGGCGGCTTTCATGTTCGCCTTCGTACAACAGCCACGTTGCGGCGAAGTTTACAATCTGGGCGGCGGACGCGAAAACTCCTGCTCAATTCTGGAAGCATTTGAACTGACAGAGGCCGCCACTGGACGTCCTTCCCGTCATGTTTACGTGGACACCCACCGCATCGGCGACCACATCTGCTACTATAGTGATCTGCGCAAAATGCAACGACATTACCCGAATTGGAAGGTGACCATTCCACTACCACGCATTATTGAAGAAATTGTCGCCTCATGGCGGAAACGCTTAAAGGAAGGATGAAGGCGGAAGGATGAAGGCGGGAGGCGGGAGGCGGAGACACTGGATGACCCGAAATTGAATTACCCCCCCATCCGTGTCCATCAGGCAAACTTATGACGGAAATTTCCAGCCAAATGCAAATCATTTATGCTCGCTATAACCGGCGTCGGCGCCCGGCCTTCCAAACTGCCACGCTCATTGCCCGGGAAGGTCGGCAGCGATACATCATCAAGCAGGCGCTGACACCGGAAGCCCGCAACCACCTTGCGCATCTGCGCCGGACCCAACAATTGCTCGCGCAACACCGGGCTATACCCGAAGCCGCCTTTCCAGCGCTGCTGGAAGACCACTGCGGGCCTGACGCACTGGCTTTTGAATACATTGACGCCCCCAGCATGGACCAAATTCTCTGGCAGGCATGGCGCGACGGAGACAAACCGACATTTATAAAAACAATTAACGGATACCGCCACCTGTTGACCAATGCTTTCGGCACACAATCACAACCGGTTATAACACCGGAACTCCGCGCAATTTTCGGCGATGATCCCACCGCACGCCTTAGCGTGTGCGGCCCATGCAGCGGCCTGGCGTTCATTGACCCAGTCTTTGAAAACATACTCTGCCGGGACAACACCCGTTTCTTCATTGATAACGAATGGGTGTTGCCAGGCGCCTTGCCGGTAGATTTTGCCCTCTATCGCGCTCTGTTTTATTTCTTCAAGGTAAAATATTCTCAACACCATATCGAAGACTTTATCAGCCTGGATGAGATTTTGTCCCACTTCAAAATGGCGCAGTCCGACACGGAAATCTATCGCGAAATGGATGAATGCTTTCAGGCCTATGTATTCGGTGAGGATCGTCAGGCTGCTTCGCTGGACCGCTATGCGCGCTACTCATATGTCTCAATCGCATCGCTGGAAGAAATAATATCTCAGCAACGACAAGCCTTACACGATTTAAACAGTCAGATGACCGCAATAGTCAACACCCCGGGATGGCGCATGCTGGAAAAGCTCCGGCATTTACACGCTAAACTGGCGCCGCCAGGCACTTGGCGGGCGCGGGTGTGGGAAGCTATCTGGGGCCGACTATGGAAAACGCGATCCTAGACCGGATTAGGTTTCGGCGCCGGGCTTGTGCATCTTGGCATAATACGGGTAAGCTTGGCGCGGCATGCCGGGCGGCACGTGTTTCCATCGTTTATACATCCAAAGCCACTGATCGGGATAGCGGCGGATTTCCGCCTCGAATAGGTCGGCAATGCGCTGAGTTGTCGCGCGCCGCACTTCTGCCACCTCTTCATCCGGAGCGCGAGGTACGCACCAAGACGGCAGTGTATAAAGATCATAATATCCGCCGGGCGCAGTTTTACAAAACACCATTGTAATAGACGTCCCCGTGCGCTCGGCCAGGAGCGCTGCGGCATTGGACATGGGAATCGGCAACCCGAAGAAATCCACAAAAATGCCCCCATCCTCCTCCTTTACATTCTGGTCCAGGAGAAGCGCCACATTGCCACCAGCGCGTAATGTACGCAACAACTGTCGTACTGCGCCGTGTTTAGGAATGATCCTGACGCCGCCATCAGCCCGGAACTTGCGGAACGCTGTATCCACAGCCGGATTGGCAATTGGCGCAGCTACTGCCGTCACCTGTACGCCGTCCATTGCCAGAGCTTGCGCCAACAATTCCCAGTTGCCGAAATGCGCCGTTACGCCAATAGTGGAAAAACATTGCAAGCCTTCGCGCAGCCACGGATCAATGCGCACATATTGTTGTAAGCGCGCGGCGGTATTGCGTGAAAACCAGAAAAAGTCCAGAAACACCAGAGCAAAATTACGGAAGGATGCCTGCGCTAAGCGACGACATTCAGACGGCGGCAAAGCGCCTTGGAACGCCAGGGTCAGGTTAGCCAGAGCGACGCGCCGCAATCTGGGCGCAAACAGATATGCCAAGCGTCCGGCAACGGCCGCCAGTTTCAGCGCCGCAGAACGTGGCAGAGCAGGCGCCACGATCATACCGAACTTAAGCAAGATGATTTCCAGCCGAAACCGCAGTTTACGGAGCATGGAGTGCATGGCATTTACAACCGCGGGAAGCGGATAAGGTCAAAGGCAACCGGCGAGTATGCCGGATGAGCCGGGCGGGACTCGAACCCGCGACCACAGCATTAAAAGTGCCGTGCTCTACCTACTGAGCTACCGGCCCATGCTCGTTCAAAAACAGTAACACTATTGAAAAACACTGGCTTTGTCAAACGGAAAAGGCAAGAACCACGGATGAACACTGATGGACACAGATGTCACTATTTCCCTTTTAGCTATCTGGTATCTCCAACAAAATCTGCGTTAATCTGCGTCAATCTGCGGTTTCTTTCTTCGTCTGTTTCTTTCTTGGAGAGCTTGGCGACTTGGCGGTTCAATCCTATCCGTGTTCATCCGTGTCCATCCGTGGTTCATCTGGTTCTCAATATTTTATCTCGTTTCCTGAATTTCAAATGCCGTTTTAGGACGGCCAATTTGACCTTGACAACAGGACTGATTCTGAGATATTACAGCGACCAGCCAAACCAAAAACCCCGGTAGCTCAGCTGGACAGAGCGGCGGATTCCTAATCCGCAGGTCGCGGGTTCGAACCCCGCCCGGGGTACTGGCGGTTTTGTTACAATCACTTTCGGAGTAATCGGGATCGGACTGATCTGGCACACCCACCCTCACGAAAGCGCCACAGGCGTTGCGGTTCCACCAGCCGGCCATTGCGGAACAGCACTCCTTCCGCGGCCAGCAAGGCGCGTTTCCGTGACAGCGCAGCACCATCACGGCGCCCCTGAAATCCACCTAACCGGCCGCCGGCGGCAACAACCCGATGACAAGGCACCACCGGCGCAAATGGGTTGCGGCGCAATGCCTGCCCCACGGCACGCGGCGACCGGCAACCTATGGCCTCCGCCAGATCGCCATACGTAATTACTCGTCCGGCAGGCACCTCCAATAATGCGGCATATACCCGGGCTTGGAAGTCGGTCCTAAAACGGCATTTGAAATTCAGGAAACGAGATAAAGAATTGAGAATAAGAATTTTAAGACTTAGAGTTACAGCGCTCATTTTGTTAAAGAAAGTTTCCTGAATTTCAAACCCGTAAAGGGGTTGGCGATTTTGCCGCATTTGCTTTGTTGCTCAGGATTCGCAGTATGTTTATACAGCTTCATCCTTCGCGCCGCGCATCTGCGACAAACTTGCCAACTGCCGCAGTTTTAGGGCCTGTTGCTGGGATTGACAAACTGGCTTTTTCATCTATGATAACCAATAGTTGTTTTCACTATGAACCTGCACTGAACTTTTGAATTTTATGCTAACAAACAAAACTAACCCTGTCACGATCGTTTTGGGCGTCATTGGCGCCGACTGTCACGTCATCGGCAATAAAATACTGGAGCATTCCTTCAAGGAAGCCGGCTACAACGTAGTTAACCTTGGGGTCATGGTTTCGCAAGAGGAGTTTATTGCCGCTGCCATCGAGTCAAATGCCTCAGCAATTCTGGTTTCTTCGCTTTACGGTCATGGTGAAATAGATTGCCGGGGCTTGCGTGAAAAATGCATTGAAGCCGGATTGGGTGATATTCTGCTCTATGTCGGGGGTAACCTGGTCGTCGGCAAAAGTGATTTCAAGGACGTAGAACAGAAATTTCTGGAAATGGGCTTCAATCGTGTGTTCCCACCCGGCACCCTTCCAGAAGAAGACATTGCCGCTTTAAAACAAGATTTAGCCAACACTTAAGACAAACAATGCCCAGATATCTTTTAGCCGATATCGGCAGTACTTTTACCAAACTCCTGGTTGTAGATACAGAAGATTGTGCCATCATCTCTCAGGCTACGGCGCCGACAACCGTCAGCGAGGATGTGAACCGCGGATTTGAAGCCGCACGGCGCAAGCTACAACCGGCTGTTAATTCTAAAATCACCACGCTGGTCTGCAGTAGCGCCGCCGGTGGCTTGCAGATAGCGGCCGTCGGTCTGGTACCACAATTGACGATGAGCGCGGCCCGCCAGGCGGCGCTCGGCGCAGGCGGCAAGGTGGTTCATGCCTACGCCTACGAATTAACATCATCCGATGTTGATGATCTGCGCCGCCGTCAACCGGATATGATTTTACTTGCCGGTGGCACAGATGGCGGCGACCGGAAACACATCCTGCATAACGCCCGAATTCTGGCGCGTGACCTCCCTGAAATACCAGTGATCGTCGCCGGCAATCGCACAGCGCATAAAGAATTACGTGAAATCTTCGGCGCAAACACAACCGGGAAGCCAACCGACGTAGTTTTTACCCAGAACGTTCTGCCGGAGATTAACCGCATGAATCTCGAGCCGGCCCGGCATTGCATCCGTGATTTGTTTTTACGGCGGATTGTATATGCGCGCGGCCTGAACAAGCTGCAAGACTTTGCCGAAATACTAATGCCGACACCGGAAGCCGTAATGCGCGGAATACAATTGCTGGCAGAAGGCTTATCGGCCTCACAACCCGGAATCGGAGATTTACTGGCGTTGGATATGGGTGGCGCCACAACGGATGTGTATTCCTGCGCCACCGGCGTCCCGGAAGCGCCGCAAACCGTGCTCAAAGGTTTGCCCGAACCGTATGTCAAACGCACTGTAGAAGCCGATATTGGCATGCGGCACACCATCGGGTTTCTGGCCGAACAAATTACCCTGCCGGACATCGCCGCCGAAGCCAGCCTGCCGCCGGACGCCTTGCAACAATGGATTGACAATGTGCGCCGCCAGCCGGATCGCATCCCGACCACACCGACGGAGATAGCGGCAGACTCAGCTCTGGCCCGCGCCGGCTGCCGTATCGCAGCCATCCGCCATGCCGGCCACCTGGAGGAAACTTACACGCCGGCCGGGCGCTGCTATATCCAAGAAGGCAAGGACCTTGGCAGCGTGCCCACGATTATTGGCACCGGCGGGCCTTTAATCAACCATCCAACGCCGGACAAACTATTGTCGGCGGCGCGCCGCGCTCCGGGAATGCGCGCGCTGCTCCCGCGCAACCCAGCTTACTATATTGATCAGCATTATATTTTATGGGCCATGGGCCTCCTGATCGAGGCCGATGCCAACGCGGCCTTGACAATCATGCGCAATAATTTGAAACCACTAGCATCAGAGGAAAGCGCCTCGGATGAACTGATAGACACGGATAAACAAGGAAAGACAAACCGCCAAGACGCCAAGAACACCAAGGTGGCGGCAGGAGATTAGCGCACCAAATGCACACGATGCACAACAGACAGAAGTGTCACACGGAGACGCGGAGACACGGAGGGAGAAGCAAGTTTTTTAGATTACGAACGCATGCCGCGCTGACCGGCATCTGCCGGTTTGGCCGATCGGCTGACACCCTGATACGCGAATTCATTCGAGTATCCGGGTGTCTGCCGATCCATGTCCGCATAGCGGACAACGCGGCAGTTGTGGATAATCCTTTCCCCAATCCGTGTTCATCCGTGTTCATCTGTGGTTCTTCCATCTGCGTCCATCTGCGTCAATCTGCGGTTTCTTTCTTGGCGTTCTTGGCGCCTTGGCGGTTCAAATCTCCTTCTGATCAGCCGCTATTGCAACCTTGTGCCTGCATTTTTGTGGTTAAAATAATTATATAAACCCTTATTATATGGAATAGTTGCATATGGATATCAAAAACCGCAAATTGACGATGGACGATTTTATGCGCGAACGCGCCGAAGCATTAGCGACTTGGCCAACCGGCGCCGAAGCGGAAAATCTGGACGAATCTTTCGCTTGGCAATCCGCCATCCCCGACAGTAAACGCTTCAGCACAGCCATAGGCAAAGCTATGGCTGAACGCGCTACGCTGGTACAGCCGCGCGCCGGAGTCTGCCTGCTGAAAAATCACATCCAACTTCTGAAGCGGTTACAGAATGAAGGCGGCGCCGATCTGTTGCCTACTACGATTGACAGTTACACGCGCCAGAACCGCTACGCCGAAGCCAAACGCGGCATTGACGAAAGCATGACCGGCGAGCGTTCGCTGTTGAACGGATTCCCAGCGGTGAATTATGGCGTCAATATCTGCCGCGAAGTCACCGCCGCGCTGGACCGCCCTGTCCAAATCCGACATGGCACACCCGATGCGCGCCTGCTGGCGGAAATCTCCATTGCCGGTGGATTCACAGCATTTGAGGGTGGCGGCATATCCTATAATATCCCCTATGCCAAGAATGTGCCGCTGGAGCAATCCATCGCTGCCTGGCAATATGTTGATCGCCTCGTCGGCCTCTATGCGGAACATGGCATCATCATCAACCGCGAACCATTCGGTCCGCTCACAGGCACTATGGTGCCGCCCTCCATCTCCAACACCATCGCCATTATCGAAGCCCTGCTGGCCGCCGAACAAGGTGTGCTTGACCTGACTGTCGGCTACGGTCAATGCGGAAACCTGCATCAAGATATCGCTGCCATTAACGCCCTGCGAAAGCAAGGCCGCCAATACTTGGACACCGCCGGTTTTACCAAAGTGACACTGTCAACCGTTTTCCATCAGTGGATGGGCGGATTTCCACCGGACGAAGCCCAATCCTTCGGAGTGATCGCATGGGGCGCCGCCGCCGCGGCTCTCTCCGGCGCAACTAAGGTGATCAGTAAAACACCGCATGAAGCGTTCGGCGTGCCTACCACCGAAGCCAATATCCAAGGAGTAAAAGCCACCCGCCAGATTCTGAACATGTTGCGAGGACAACAGCCACTGGAATCAGATACCATCCGCGAAAACGAAGCGCTTATTATGCGCGAGACAGAGGCTTTGATCGAAAACACCATGCGCCTGGGAGAGGGCGATCTGGCACAGGGAGTGTTTCGCGCCTTCAAGGCCGGCGTGCTGGATATACCATTTGCGCCCAGCCGTGCCGCCCGCGGCGCCGTAGTCCCGGTGCGCGATCTATACGGCGCCGTGCGCTTTTTCGACTTCGGCAACCTCCCGTTCGATGAAGAAATCAAAAACTTCCACCGGCGCGCCCTGACAGAACGCGCCAAGGCCGAGCGCCGTGAAATTTCATTTCAAATGGTTACTGACGACATTTATGCCGTCAGTAAAGGACGCCTGGTAGGCACACCACGTTGACTGCAAAGGGAAGGAAGATTAACCGCCAAGAACGCCAAGAAAGAAACCGCAGATTGACGCAGATTAGGAATAACCGGATGCACACTGATGGACACGGATTGGGGAAAGGATTATCCACAACTGCCGCGCTGACCGGCATCTGCCGGTCTGGTGGATCGGCTGACACCATGATACGCGAATTTATTCGAGTATCCGGGCGCCCACCGATCCATCTCCGCATAGCGGACGGCGCGACATGCGTTCTTAATCTGAAAAATCTTATGCTTCTTATGCCTCATTGGTTAATCAACTTCCCAATAAATTCCTCTCCGTGTTCTCCGCGTCTCCGTGTGAGACCTCTGTCGTCCCTTGTGCTTCATGGCTAAAAATCTATCGGAACTGAACTTTTGAAACCTAACGTAAAAAAGGAGAAAACATGACGAAAATCAAAGATGTAATCTGCGCGCCGGGATTGACCGGGTTTTATTTTGACGATCAAAAAGCCGTTAAAGCCGGCGCCAAAACTGATGGCGGCTTCTATCAAGGCACACCTGTTACACCCGGTTTTACAAAAATCCGACAAGCCGGAGAGAGCATCTCCGTCATGTTCCGCCTGGATGACGGACAGATTGCTTATGGCGACTGCGCCGCAGTGCAGTATTCCGGCGCTGCCGGCCGCGATCCGGTTTTTCTGGCTCAAGATTTCATACCCGTCATCGAGCGCGTAATCGCTCCAAAATTGCTCGGACGCTCGCCGGAGGCATTCCGCCCGCTGGCGGAAGAAATTGACCGGATGGAATACGATGGCCGCCCACTGCATACCGCCTTGCGTTACGGCGTCACTCAAACGATTCTGGATGCCGTAGCCAAAGCTCAGCGCCGTCTGCCGTGCGAAGTAATCGCCAACGAATATGACACCATCATCGCTGACCGCCCTATCCCTTTGTTCACCCAATCCGGCGACAACCGCTACGACAACGCGGATAAAATGATCATTAAACAGGCCGACATCCTGCCACACGCCTTGATTAATAATGTGCTGGATAAGCTTGGCGAGGATGGCGGTAAACTTCTGGATTACATCAGATGGCTGCGTGACCGTATTCTGCAATGCCGTCTGCACTCCGACTACAACCCAATATTGCACATTGATGTTTACGGAACCATCGGCATGATGTGCGATAACGACATAACGAAAATGGCAGACTATATTGCGCGCCTGGGCCAAGCCGCCGCCCCATTCAAATTGCAAATTGAAGGCCCAATGGACATGGGCGCGCGCGATGCTCAATGCGAGGCTATGGCCAAATTGCGGCAGCGCCTGCATGAGATCGGCGCCCTTATCGGGATTGTAGCCGATGAGTGGTGCAATACATTGGAAGACACGCGTTACTTTGCGGATGCCAAAGCCGCGGATATGATCCAAATCAAAACACCGGACTTGGGCGGTATCAATAATTCCATTGAGGCCGTGTTGTATTGCAAGCAACAAGGCGTTGGCGCATATCTGGGTGGCACTTGCAATGAAACCGACTGCTCCGCCCGGATTTGCGCGCACATCGCGCTGGCAACACAGCCGGATCAGATGCTGGCCAAGCCCGGTATGGGCGTTGATGAAGGATTGATGATCGTACGCAACGAAATGACCCGCACGCTGGCCTGCCTGGCGGCGAGCCGTACTGGCAGGGAATAACACTGTTAGAGGAGGAAGGAGGCCTCATATGCGCGTAAATGTATGGCATGAATGTTTGCGATTTGCGGCCTATTACGCGCCGCGTGGCCGCCAGCGCTTGTTAATGCTAGGCGAAAGCATCGGCCAACGGTATCTATTGGCAAATGACCAGTTAATCGGCATCCTGGGTGAGGCTGGAACTGGCAAATCCTCCATAATCAATGGGATGTTTCCAGGTCTGGAACTGACCAATGACGATGTCGGAATCAATGTTCGCCCCCTGCCCCTTTTGCGTATGGCCCAAGAGGGAAAATTTACCGCGCATACATTTCACATAGACGTGCGTTTTGAAATGGCCTTTTCGCAATTAGGCGATATTGTGCAAGCCATCCAACTGGCCTTGAAACATGGTCGGCGTGTAATCATCGAGCATTTCGATGAAATTTACCCCTTGCTGAAAATTAACGCCCAGTTCCTGCTGGGGGTCGGTGAAGAAATTGTTTTGGCACGGCCGAACATCTTCGGCCCATTTCCCAAAGATATATGTAAGGTGATTGAGGGAACCGCAATTTACCGCAAAATGGCGCACAGCGCCGAAGACATAACTTCTATGGTACTGGAACGCGACTTCGGCATACCGCCACCCGGATACCACAGCGATGTGCCCCGCGGGTTCGTAATCGCTTTTGACCGCAAACCAAAAAAGCTGAATATTGCCGAGCTGCAAGAAAAAGTTCTGAAAATCATCGCAAACAAAGTGGATATAAGCTATGCCGACAGCGAACATATCCGCATCGGACCGCACCTGTACGGCTGCACCGGCCCGCGCATCCATGTCCGGAATTCAGGTGAAATACGCAACTTTCGCCTCCTGCCGGAGCTGGCGCACGACATAATGGCACGCAAATACTGCCTGGTAGGCTTAGTTGCTGAGCCGAAATCCACGTATTTCCTGGATCGCCATCCGGTTTTGCAATCTCTCTTGGGCTAGCCGGACTGATCAGACCGATCAGACAGATCGGACCGATCGCATGAACAGTGGCGGGAACATCTCGCTAACCGGCTACTGATACAAAGAACGGCCCGTAGAATCAATTGCAACCAATGCTGGAAAATTGCGGACTTCCAAACGGCGCAAGGCCTCCGGCCCCAAATCATCAAAAGCTATAACATCCGCTTTCTGCACACATTTCCCAAGCAAAGCGCCGGCGCCACCGGTCGCCGCGAAATAGACCGCGCCATATTCCCGCATAGCTTCCACCACAGCAGCCCCGCGCGGTCCCTTCCCGATCATGCCACGCACACCGGCAGCCAACAGGCGCGGCGCATAAGCATCCATGCGATAACTGGTGGTCGGACCTGCCGAGCCCAACACCTGTTCCGGCGTGCCGGGAGTCGGCCCGACATAATAAATCACCGCGCCTGCAACAGGAAAAGGCAAAGGCTGACCGGCCTCCAGCATTTGTATTAACCGCTTGTGGGCGGCATCACGCGCAGTGTATATCACCCCGTTAAACCGGACAGACACACCAGCCGTAAGCCGGCGTGCAGTGTCAAGATCCAGCGGGGGCGTTAAATTAATCGGCTGATCTGAGAGCTGACCATCTGCTTTCATATATTAAACTATACATCCCATAAAAATGCTGATAAATTGAATACGACTTGAGTAAATAGAGTATGCCTTTATTTTGTGCGCCCGGCAATAATTATTCTGAGAGTGATGAACCACGGAAGGAAGAGATTAACCGCCAAGACGCCAAGAACACCAAGAAAGAAACAGACGAAGAAAGAACCGCAGATGACGCAGATGGGCGCAGATGGGGAGGGAACCACGGAATACACGGAAAGGGGAGGGAGAGGTCTCACGGAGGGGAGAACCACGGATAAACAGTGGACACTGGTGAACAGGGAAAGATTAACCGCCGAAGACGCCAAGAACACCAAGATGGCGGAAGGAGATTAGCGCACCAAAAATGCACACGATGCACAACAGGCAGAAGTGTCACACGGAGACGCGGAGACACGGAGGAAGAAGCAAGTTTTTTAGATTACGAACACATGCCGCGCTGGCCGGCATCTGCCGGTCTGCGCGGCAGTTGTGAATAATCCTCTCCCTAATCCGTGTCCATCAGTGTTCATCCGTGGTTCTTCCTTCTGCGTCAATCTGCGGTTTCTTTCTTGGCGGTTCAATGTCAAAAAATCAATTGTGCATATAATAGCTCCCGGAGACCAATAACATGCGTGAAATCAATGTTCAGGAAATTGCGGAACAACTGCGCGAATGCATCCGCCGCGCAAGCTTTGAATTGGGGCCGCGTGAAAGAGCGGCATTAAGCAGGGTGCAAGCACAAGAAACCAGCACGATCGGACGCGCCGTTCTGGAAGATCTCGCCGCCAACCAGGAGATAGCCGCCACAGAAAAAAGACCGCTATGTCAGGATACCGGCGTAGCCGTAGTCTTCCTTGACATCGGCCAACAAGTTCACCTGACCGGCGGCGATTTATACGCCGCTATCAACCACGCAGTCGGCACAGCATACACAGAAAACCACCTGCGTTCCAGTATAGTGCGCCATCCGCTGGAACGCATCAATACCGGAAACAACACACCGCCTATCGTACATATACGCTTAACCGCGGGCGATCGGATACGCTTGCGGTTTGCCGCCAAGGGTGGCGGTTGCGAAAACATGTCACGTCTGGCCATGCTCACACCATCGGCAGGCCGGGATGGCGTAGTAGAATTTGTTCTGCAAACCATCAAATCCGCCGGCGGCAATCCCTGTCCGCCGGTAGTGGTCGGCGTAGGGTTGGGCGGCAATTTTGAACTGGCGGCGATGCTAGCCAAAGAAGCCTTGATGAGACCGCTGGGCGACCCAGCAACACATCCGGAGGATGCTGCTTTGGAAAAGGAATTACTGGAAAAAGTGAATGCCACCGGTGTTGGGCCAATGGGGCTGGGTGGCGCAGTAACGGCGCTGGCCGTGCATGTAGCATCACATCCCTGCCACATTGCCGCCCTGCCGGTAGCAGTCAACCTGGATTGCCACAGCCACCGGCATGCCGAATGTGAGATATGAAGAGGTAAAATGTTGAAACCGCAGATGACGCAGATGGGCGCAGATTTTTAGGCCGCAAACCCTCAATGGATTGGACGGATCGGACCGATCAGTCCGATCCCAAGAACACAGGCGTCTGGCTATGGCCGGCAAGCGACTGATTCCGTGACAGGCATATATTGCCAACTGCCAAAATAACCGGCGAGTAAGGCATAATTCTGTGACGAGAGATAAACCATCCAATAACCGGAAGACACCTGATAAAGCGCCGGATCGGCCTTGCCATCGCCATCATAATCCGCCACTATCGGTAAACAACGTGTCTCGCCTAAAACCGCGCTGACCAGATTGTAGTTCTGGCCCGACATCAAGACCTGCCAGAGCCCGGAGTAATGGTTATAAATCGCGGGATCGGCCTTGCCATCGCCATCATAATCCATCGGCGCCGGCAGGTTGTCCGGTCCACCAAAAAAGATATTGATCTTCTGATAGTTCGACTTGCTCATAGCGACAATCCATTCGCCGGTCGCTTCCGAATATACGGCGGGATCGGCCTTGCCATCGCCATCATAATCTGCCGGCACAGGCTTAAATCCTGGCCCGCCCAAGGTGAAGGGCATAGTATAAATGGCATAATTCTGTGACGATTTCAGCCCCCGCCAGACTTTGGTTTGCGGATTATAAAGCCACGGATCGGTTTTCTTATCGCCATCATAATCCGCCTGCACGGGCAAATCGCCGGGAGAACCATATTGAGCCGTCAGTAATTGCGGTGGAGTAGTATTGAGATAGACATGCCACCAGCCATTCGCTGGGTTATACATGCCGGCATCAGTCCGTAAATCGGCGTCATAATCTCCGGGCACGGTCAACCAACCAACCCGTCCAGAATTCCAAACTGTGTGCTCAGGCGCATATGACGTGCTCGAATAAACTACCTTCCAAACACCGGAAGTATGAATAATCATGCCATCTGATTTACCATCGCCATCGTAATCGTTAATCACGCGGCGAACAGATTTTTCCCGCACGGTCAAAACGGCCACACGGCTGGTGACAGCGCCATAAGGGTTTGAGACAATACAGCGATATCCACCGGCATGGCTCAACGCCGCCGCGGCGATATTGTAATTACTGGAAGTAGCGCCGGGTATATTGGCGCCATTTTTTTGCCACTGATAGGCCAAAGGCGGAGAACCCTTAGCACGTACAATGAAGCCGACCGCCGAGCCGACAAAAACCGTCACAGACTGCGGATGCGTAGTTATCACGGGCGCCACCCCGGTAATATTGACTTCACCGGCGGCGCCGGTCAGGGTGTAATTGGCCGCCTGCGCGCCTCCCAACGCCAGTGTGCCAAAATCGGTAATTGCGCGCAGTCCGACATTCGGACTTGCCAGTGTGCCGACCCCGCTCACGAAGTCAACATCATCTGCACCGACTTTGTTAATCACATCCAGAATCGAAAAATTGGCATTAGCCGTGCCATCATACACTCGCGTCCCACCCGCTTGCACCGCCAATGGAGTAATTTCAAAATTATTCGTGGTGTATGAAATAATGTAATTATCGTTTATTCCCAAAGTCCCTTGCTGAATTTCGTAAATCCCGACATTTTCGCCGACGACCCGCGCCAAAGCGCCGGTAAACACATCGCCTGGCATAAGGTTGCCGGCGGTAACAGTATATGTCAGCGGCGGATCAGCCGTACCATAAACTTTACCCGCAGGGTCGGCCGCCACACACACACGCATTTTCACCCCAAGTTCATATGGTTCAACTGGTATTTCCACCGTATCATCCTGCCCATCGAAACGATAACCAATCATAGAAAAAATAGACTTGGGGCCAGTCTGATTGGGCGGCACGTCAACTTCATATGAAAACACCAACGGGTTATTCGTCGGCAAAGCGCCTATGAAGGTCAACTCATTAAAATTAGTATGAACTTCGCGTGTTCCGGGCCCCCAGGTGTTTTGCGACAGTTTCCATCCTGGTGGAAGTGTATTCGTCAAATAGAGCGCTCGCAATACGTTCGTCGCTGGGTATGTAAACACATTGGTAACTATCATCTTGGTTGGCGCAGGATCGCCTGCAAGATAACCGGAGGAGGAATGCGTCGCCGTAACCGCGCCTTGAGCAGCGGCAAACTGCGCCAGACACCCTACCAAGATCATGGATAAGAAAGCATTCTTCATTCCTTGCAAACCACCGGCCCAATACGATTTTGAGGTCAAAGCCCCCTCCAAAAGTTCCGCCGAATCCAAGACTAATTTTGCCATTGCGACAAAACACCTGCGTGCCCAAGCAAAAAGGGCGCAGAGTAAATTATGCCGACTATGTCGGAGATTCTCCCCCTGACTCCACAAAATAAATTGAAAAAAGAGCGGCCATGTTTGATAACATGGCCGCCCGTTTTTTTCATTTAACAGCCGACCGGCACATTACAGGTCAAGTTGCACGGTACGGACTGTGTAGTTATCGCTGGAGAACATAAACTTCCAGACGCCACTACCATCGGTCTTACGCAGCGCCAGGTCTGCTAAGCCATCGCCGTCGTAATCGCCAGGCGCGGCTTCCCATCCCTCGCCACCGAACTCCTGCGTAACCTTGGTGTATCCAGTACTGGACATCCAGACCGTCCAGGTTCCAGCAGCCACATCGTATATGCCGGGATCAGCCACGCCGTCGCCGTCATAGTCCGCGCATGCCGGAGCAAGCGCCTGTTCGCCGTTCTGACGGAGCGTCCGCTTAGCCGCCGCATATTTTTGCGCCGACAGCATTACGACAACCTCGCCAGCAGCATTCAGTACAGCCGGATCAGCCAAGCCGTCGCCATCGTAGTCCGCGGCGGCAAACTGAGCGCCGACACCACTCTGGAATCCGTCAATGTCGGTTTGTTTATATCCAGCGCTGGAGAGCATAACCGACAACTTGCCGGTAGCAGCATTGAACACCGCCAGATCACCCAAACCGTCGCCGTCGTAATCAGCCGGCGCTGCAACCCAGCCCTGGCCGCCCAACTGCCTCACAGCCGGCGCATATGCCGAACCGGACAACAATCCCTTCCAGAGACCGGTATTTTCATCATAGGTGCAGGGGTCAGCCAGACCGTCACCGTCGTAGTCAATACCGACCGTCGCCTTCACCGGCAGCTCGACCACCGGCTCTGCCGGCTCTGGCTGCTGGTCAGGCTCTTGCCCTTGGTCAGGCTCTTGTCCCTGATCAGGCTCTTGCTGGTCATCAGGATTCACCGGTTCTTCGCCTTCGTCAGCAGCGGCAACCGGCTTCACCGTCAAATCAGCGCTGATGGTAGCAGACTTGCCATCCACAATGACATTCGCCTTCGTGGTCAAGGTCAAGTCGCCGGACGCATCCGCGGGCACTTGCACATCAATCTGTGCTGTTGCCACAGTCGGTAGCACCATATCCATGCAGACTGCCTCACCGCGCCGCAATTCCGGTTTACCGTCACCGGAAATATTGACCACAGTCCAGCCTGCCGGCAATTCCGGCAGCCAAGCCAAGGCATGCACCGAGCCATTCGGCACAACCAAGGAGGCCGTCAAGGTGATAATTTCACCAGGATTATAGGTGTCAGGCCCTGTCAGAGCCACTGCCGGGCGTAACGCCATGTATTTCATCGGGCCGGGGCCGTTAGTCGAGCTGCTATACCCGTCAGCCTCAGTCAGATCAACATGGTATCCACCGGCACGCCAGTAGGACATGACCTTATTCATTTCCGTAGCATCTATCACCCAAGCATCAGCCTGGAAGTCAGCGCTATGCAAGCCCTGATTGGTATCGCCGGCATAGGCGAGCATCGGAGAATAGCCATCACGCGTGGTGGCATTCGGCTTGTAACCGCCTCTCCGCCAATAAGCCTGCACATAGCTCAGTTCCTGCGCGTCAATCCGCCGCGTCGGCGAGCGGTAATCGGCGCTATGGTAACGGAACACCGCCACATCACCGGCAGGAACGGTATTGGTATTAGCCGAAGTATTATCAGCATACTGCACCGTAGCATTGATGTCGTTTGACACCGCAGCGTTGCCGGGCACGTTAACTGTGTATTGGAACACCACTGAAGTCCCGGCGATAGTCGGGAATTCGATGCTATTACCGACCACGTTCGCACCGCCGTCACCGGAAGCGGAATTCAATGTCCAGCCCGCATCGGGCAGGACCGGCGTCCACTTCAGATATGTGAACGTATTGGTAATCGTAATGGTGTTAGTGACAACCATCGTTCCGGTCGAAGGCGAGCGGTACCCCGGGCTAGCCTGGGTGATGACCGCGCCAGCCGTCAAGAAGAACGGATCGGAATCCACAGTAAATCCGCCACCGTTAAAGGTCAGGATATATCCTGTTTCCGGATTACCATTGACGACCAAGTCGGTGTAAGTAACCACGCCATTCACAGCGGTGACATTTGTTGTGCCGCTCACTGTGCCGGTAAGGTCATTAGTGATCGAAACGGTCACTACCGTAGTGTTATCACTTGTCACCAAGTTGGTATGGGCGTCATAGATGCCCACCACCGGCTGTGTTGCAAGCGCCTGACCGGCGACACCGCCAACCGGCTGAGTGGTGACAATAAGCTGCGAGGCAGCTCCTGCTGTCACTGTGATCAAACCGGACTGACCAGTCAAGCCATAGCCAGTGGAAACCGCTTGGATATTACCATCGCCAACCTTGCGGGCGGCGAAGGTTGCGGAACCATTCGGATTGGCAGTCAGGTCAGCGTCAACCACACCACCCGTCTCATTTTCTATCGACCAAGTGACGTCATTCGTCACCCACGCGATAAAGTTGGTGTGCGCATCACGTGCAATCGCATAGACCGTAAGGGTAGCGCCGGCGGTCACAGTTTGAGCGGTCACGACACTTCCGCTGCCATCAAACGCCGTCTCAATCCGTATCATCGCCGCAGCGCCAGTAGTCACCGTAATCACGCCGGACTGACCGGTCAAGCCAGCGGAAGTCACAAGGATATTACCACTGCCAGGCACATGACCGGTGAAGACT
>JBMNRV010000024.1:0-39049 GCA_050944835.1 Kiritimatiellia bacterium | reverse complement strand
CGCGAAAAACCCCGTAATCGCAATAATTCGGCGCAAACAAATCCAACACCAAAATAACCGTGAAAAAACCTTTGACAAACAACGGGAGGTGGCCTAGACTTCACAAAGAACGTTCAACTGTAGAGTAACACCGGCGCTGTATCACGTCAAGGAGATTTACTGTCAAGGATGAAGTTGGACGATGAAGACCAGGAGGTAATTTGTGACATCTGTGTCTATCCGTGTTCATCCGGTTCTCTCCGGCAGTGTGGCGTCACGCATCCGCGGCAAATGTCCCAACTGCCAAATATAGGGTTATTGTTGTACTCGCATAAAAAATTCGATTTTACATTGCATTTGTCAAACGCCTACTTTAGAATAGCCTAATTTTATTTGAATCTATCAGCAGGTATCTGGAATGCCGTGGAGGATGGGCTTTATGGCGGAAGAACTACAAAGTTTAATTGAACGCATTCAGCAGGACGGGGTTGCCAAGGCGCAAGCGGAAGCCGATGCCATTGTCGGCGCTGCCAAACAGCGTGCCGCGCAACTGGTCAAGGAGGCCGAAGAGCAGGCAGCGGCCAAGCTGAAACAGGCGGAGCAGGACGCGGCCTTGTTTATGGATCGCAGCCGTAAAACTCTGGAGCAGGCGGCGCGCGACTTGCTGATTACCGTCGGGCAGGGAGTCGAAAACATTTTTCGAGATGTTGTAGCGGAATCAGTGAGCGAAGCGTTGCGTATTGAAGTGCTGGAAAATATGTTGATTAAAATGGCCGAAGCCTACGTTACTCACGAAGGCGGTTCAGCACAGATCAACCTGTTGGTCAGTCCTCAGGACCAGCAGGAGTTGGTGAAGTTTTTTGCCACACGCTACCGTCAGAAAATCGGGGGGGGCGCTCAGTTGCATGTGGATAACAACATTTTCAAAGGATTTAAAATCGCATTTGTTGAAGACCACCTCTACCATGATTTTACCGCGCCGGCCATTGCCGAGGCGTTGATGAATTTATTGCGTCCTGATCTGGCAAAAATAGTGCACCGTGCCGCCCGGAATGGGGGCGAGAATGGCGGAAGCGCCGGAAAAGATGCGGCAGCCAAGTGACATCGGTCGCCGTTACACTTGGACAGGATGACGGGAAGCGTTAGACGATTTTGTGCTCAGGGTTGAAATTGCCTAAGAAATACTATTATTTTTGCGCCAGCTTGCCGACGCTCCAACTAGGCGAGAAACCGCCTTGGACTATGGAGCAATTTCTGGGGGAATGTAGCCGGTTGCTGGCTGCTGATGATGTGCAGCAGGTACATGCGGCGCTGCACGACGATTACAGCGTTCCGGCGCCGGCAGAGTCTTCCCGCTTTGTGCAGGAGTGGCGGGCTTGGGAAATACAGTTGCGCAATGCGACAGCGCGCTGGCGCGCGGCGCGTGCCGGCGCGGATATGGCCGGAAAATTGCGGGACCACCCTGGCTTTGATTGCGCGTTGGAAAAGGGCGTCAATGACGCCTGTGCGCGGGAAAATCCTTTGGAGCGTGAGTTGGAGTTGGACCGGCTGCGTTGGCGTTGGGCTGAGCAAGCCGCCCTGGTTGATCCTTTCGGCATGGCGGCGATTCTTGGCTTTGCCCTGCGGCTGCGTTTGGCCTTACGTTGGGCGGCTTTACGGGAAGACTCCGGACGGGCTGCGGCTGCGGCGTTTATTGAGCAAGCCGCTGTTTTTTAAATGGAATCATGCGACATGCATGCTAATGCGAAATGGATGATAATATGAGCGCCAATATAGGCCGTATTGTGGGCGTCAACGGCAACTTGATTACGGTGGAGTTCGATAATCCCGTTATTCAGAATGAAGTGGCTTATGCCTTATTAGGCGAGTTGCGCTTGAAGGCGGAGGTCATCCGGGTGCGCGGACGTTATGCCGAATTGCAGGTGTTTGAGGATACGACCAACCTTCGTGTCGGTGGGCGCGTGGAATTCAGCGGCGAACTGCTTTCTGTGGAGTTAGGGCCGGGATTGCTAACCCAGGTTTTTGATGGGCTCCAGAATCCTTTGCCGGAATTGGCGGCGCAGAGCGGATTCTTTCTGGAACGCGGAAAATATCTGCCGGCATTGCCGCGTGATCGCGAATGGGATTTCACCCCGCGCGTTAAGGCCGGCGATGTGGTTTATGCCGGCGATACGCTCGGCACGACGCCGGAAGGTATTTTTGAGCACTGCATCATGGCGCCATTCGATTTGGTGGGGCCTTGGAAGGTGGCGGAGGTGACACCCGCCGGCAAGTACACAATAAAACAGCGGATTGCCGTGCTGAAAAACGATCAAGGACGCGAGCAGGAAGTGTTTATGACGCAGACATGGCCGGTGAAAATTCCGATCCAATGCTATGCCGAACGTTTGCGCCCTGCTGAACCGCTGGTGACGAAAATCCGCATTATTGACACGTTTTTCCCGGTGGCGCGCGGCGGAACGTATTGCATCCCTGGTCCATTCGGCGCCGGCAAGACCGTTTTGCAGCAATTAACTTCCCGCCATGCGGATGTGGATATTGTGATTTTTGCCGCTTGTGGCGAGCGTGCCGGTGAAGTGGTGGAAACGCTGCGCGAATTTCCACAATTGACCGATCCGCGTACCGGCCGCAGTTTAATGGAGCGCACGATTATTATATGCAATACCAGCTCCATGCCGGTGGCGGCGCGTGAGGCGTCCGTCTATACTGCCGTTACCGTGGCGGAGTATTACCGCCAAATGGGGTTAAATGTGCTCTTGTTGGCCGATTCCACCTCGCGCTGGGCGCAAGCCTTGCGCGAAATGTCCGGACGCTTGGAAGAAATTCCGGGTGAGGAAGCTTTCCCCGCCTATCTGGAATCAGTGATTGCCGCATTTTACGAACGGGGTGGGGTAGTCAAATTGCGGGATGGCCGCATTGGCTCAGTGACGATTGGCGGCACAGTCAGTCCGGCGGGCGGCAATTTCGAGGAGCCTGTCACTCAAGGTACGCTTAAAGTGGTGGGCGCCTTCCATGGCTTGTCCCGTGCCAGATCCGACGCCCGGCGTTACCCGGCGATTGATCCTATGGATAGTTGGAGCAAGTATCAAGGCGTGGTGCAGGCGGATGATGTCGCCTTTGTTCACAACCTGCTGCGCCAGGGCGACGAAGTCAATCAGATGATGAAGGTCGTAGGTGAGGAAGGCACATCGTTGGATGACTTTATTCTCTATCTGAAAGCCGAATATCTGGATGCCGCTTACCTGCAACAGGATGCATACCACGAGGTGGATGGGGCATCTTCCGCTGAGCGCCAGCAATATGTTTTCAATGTTTTTGTCAAAATCCTGAAAACTAAAATGAAATTTGCCGATAAGGATGCCGCTCGTCAATTTTTTAGTCGCCTGACCCAGACCACTAAGGACTGGAATCGTGCCGACATGCAGACGGCCCAGCAAGAGTTCCGGCGGCTGGAAGGTCAGATCGAGCAAATGCTCGCGGAGGTTACGGATCATGCATAAAATTTATCACCGCATCGAACAGATTGCGGGTAGTGTTATTGTGGTGCAGGCGGAAAATGTGAGTTACCACGAATTGGCGGAAGTAACTTCCACCAGAGGCTCTTCGCTCGCACAGGTCATACGCCTGGAAGGCAGTCGTGTCTATTTGCAAGTGTTTGCCGGCAGCCGCGGGATAGCGACTGATGCTCAAGTGCGTTTCCTGGGGCGCACGATGCAGGTGGCATTTTCCGATGCTCTGCTCGGTCGAGTGTTTACCGGCAGCGGCCTGCCGCGTGACAAGGGCCCGGCGATTGCGGAAAATCCAATTCCCATTGGCGGGCCTTCAGTCAATCCCGCCAAGCGTATTATTCCACGCCATATGGTGCGTACGGGTATCCCCATGATAGACGTTTTCAATACTCTGGTAGAATCGCAGAAGTTGCCGATTTTTTCCGTCGCCGGCGAGCCTTACAATGACCTGCTTGCGCGTATTGCCCTGCAGGCGGAAGTGGATGTTATTATTTTGGGCGGCATGGGCTTGAAACATGACGACTACCTGTTTTTCCGGGATATTCTTGAAAAAAACGGGGCGCTTTCACGCTCAGTGCTTTTCATCCACACTGCCGCCGACCCAATCGTGGAATGCCAGTTGGTGCCGGATATTTCGCTGGCTGTGGCCGAACAATTCGCGCTCCATGGCAAACGTGTCCTTGTGCTTTTGACGGATATGACGAATTTTGCGGATGCGCTGAAGGAAATCGCCATTACCATGGAACAAGTCCCATCTAACCGCGGCTACCCGGGAGACCTTTACAGTCAATTGGCCGCGCGTTATGAAAAAGCGGTTGACTTTGAAGGCGCTGGCTCAATTACGGTATTGGCGGTCACCACTATGCCCGGCGATGATGTGACCCATCCCGTCCCTGACAATACCGGGTACATAACAGAAGGTCAGTTCTATTTGCGTAACGGACGCATTGAGCCGTTTGGCTCATTGAGCCGCTTGAAACAACTGGTTAACCAACGCACTCGCGACGATCATCGCACCGTAATGAATACGATGATTCAGCTTTATGCGGCGTTTAAGGAAACTCTGGAAAAACGCGCCATGGGTTTCCGTATGAGTGCGTGGGACACTAAATTGCTCAATTACGGCGACCGATTTGAAAAAGAATTGATGGATTTGAGCGTCAACATCCCTTTGGAACAGGCCTTAGACCTGGGGTGGCGTATCATGGCCGATTGTTTTACTCCGGAAGAGACTGGCATCCCAACTAAACTGATTAAGCAATTTTGGCCGAAGACCAGTGGCGACGTCGCGACCGCCAAGGCGGAGCAGGTTGCCGCATCTGCCGTCTGAAAGACAGGAACTACTCTGCCGTTTCTAACATGTCCAAGCTTAAATACACTAAAAACGAACTCAAGGCTCAGCGCGACGGCTTGACCCGATTCGAGCGCTATCTGCCGACGCTGCTGTTGAAGAAACAGCAGTTACAGATAGAGGTGCGCCAGTTGGAGTCACGCTTGGCGGAAAAGGATTCGGAAGCTCGGCAACTGGAGGAATCCATGAGCGCTTGGGTTAAGCTGTTTTCCGAACCCTTTGATTTTGTTGCGCATCTTAAGGTGGCGGAAGTGCGGCGCACTACAGGTAATATTGCGGGGGTAAATATACCTGTGTTACAGGACGTGATTTTCAACCGTACGCTGCCGGATTTGCTCGATACGCCGCCGTGGGTGGACGATGCGCTGGATGCTTTGGAGCGGATGCTGCGCTTGCGAGCTGAGCGCCATGTGTTGGAAGAACAGTTGCGCCTGCTGGATGACGAGCTGCGGGTTACCAGTCAGCGGGTGAACTTGTTCGAAAAGGTGAAAATTCCGGAAGCCCGGAACAATATCAGGGTAATCCGTATCTTCCTCGGCGATCAGCAGACGGCGGCGGTGGCCCGCTCGAAAATCGCCAAAGGTAAATCAATTGAAAAGGCGCGTTCGGCATGATCGTTAAAATGAACAAAGTCAGTATCTTGTGCCTTGACTCCGACTGCGAATCGGCCTTGCGTGAATTGCGCAAATTGGGCGTGGTGCACTTGGAGCATGTCCGGCCGCCGGAAGGGCAGGAGTTGGAACAGGCGCGTGGCCGCCTGCAACGCGCGCGCCGAGCGCTGGAGGTCTTGCCCCCCAAGCCGCAAGATCGAACATCAACCACCACGTCGTCGCGTGATGCAGCGCAACTGTTGCATGATGTCTGGGACTTGCTCAAACAGCGCAAAGAGCTTGACGGGGCGCTTGATGAATTGCGCCGCGAAATTCGGCGCATTGAGCCGTTCGGCTCTTTTGATCCGTGCGCCATTGCCGAATTAGCCGCTAAGAAAGTCTATGTTAGTTTGTATCAGATCGGCTCTGAACAACCGCTGCCGACGCTGTCCGATGCTACGGTGCAGGTGATCGGGCGCGATAAAAATCAAACATATTTTGTTGTGATTTCGCGCGCGCCTGTGGAAGTTGCGGCACAGTCTGTGCGCTTGCCGGAAGTTTCACTGGCGGAACTGCGTCGGCGGTTAACGCAAGCGGAAACTGATTTGCAGGATGTCGAAAGCCGTATTGCGGCCGCTGCTCGCGACCGCGAAGCGATTGAAGCGCATGTTGTCGTTTTGGAAGATGAGGTTGCCTGGTTGGAAGCGTGCGCCGGGATGGGCGCCCAAGGCCGGGTGCTTTTCCTGCGCGGTTATGCCCCCGAGGAAACTGCCGGCGCTTTGCGGTCAGCCGCTAAGCGATACGGCTGGGGTATCCTTTTGACACAGCCGACGGAGGATGATCATGTACCGACGCTGGTGCGCAATCCAAAATGGGTCAAACCGATTCAGGCCGTGTTTGATATGATCGGCATTCTTCCCGGATACCGGGAAGTTGACATCAGCATCCCGTTCCTGCTGTTCTTGAGTGTCTTTTTTGCAATGTTGGTCGGCGATGCCGGTTACGGGTTGCTGTTTCTTGGGTTGGCTTGGTGGGCCGGGCGCAAATTTCCATCAATCCCATCACATTATCTGCGTCTGCTGCAAATCATGAGTATTTGCACGGTAGTGTGGGGTGTGCTCTCTGGGGTTTATTTCGGCATGCAGCCGGCGGCCCTGTCGCGGTTCACAATCCCTTGGTTGAGTAATGACACAAATGTTCAACTATTATGCTTTATGATCGGCGCTTTACATTTGACTCTGGCGCATCTTTGGAATGTAGTGCGAATGTCAAACTCGCTGGTCGCATTAGCCCATATCGGATGGATTTGCACAACTTGGACGATGTTTTTTGCCGCTCGTACTATGGTCCTCGGTCAGCCGTTCCCGCCGTTTATGTTCGGCGTTTTCGCGCTGGGTGTGGTGTTGATTGTTCTTTTTATGACTCCGCTTAACCAAATCAAGACCGAATGGTTCAGTCATGTCATGCTGCCGTTGACCTTGGTGAGCAATTTTGTTGACGTGGTTTCGTACCTGCGCCTGTTTGCCGTGGGGGCGGCGTCGCTGGCAGTGGCATCTTCTTTTAATACCATGGCGCTGAATTTGGGATGGCCGCAACCGATAGCGGGGTTGGCGGCGGCGCTGATTATGTTTGTAGGACATTTTATAAATATCGCATTGGCCGCTTTAGGCGTCATGGTGCACGGGGTGAGATTGAATACGCTGGAATTTTCATCGCATATAGGCATGGAGTGGAGCGGTGTGCCATACCGCCCGTTTACCGATCGGGCGGCGCTTCCACCGGCGGATATATCTGGTGAGGATTCCTGACGTTGTCACGTTGGAGTTTTAAAGGTAAGTTTAACAGCAGCTATAAGGAAAGAGAGGACTAAATGACGGTGGAATTGATGACGGGATTAGGCAGATTCGGTGCGGCGGCGGCTTTGGCATTTTCAGCTATGGGTTCCGCCTTGGGGATCGGCGTGGCCGGCGCGTCGGCAGTAGGCGCCTGGAAAAAATGTTATGCTCAAGGCAAAGCGGCGTCGTTTATTCTGATCACTTTTGTCGGCGCGCCACTCTCGCAAACCATTTACGGCATGATCATGATGAATAATATCATCGCCAGGTTGGCCGACAATCCATATTATTGGCCGGGCATGATAGGGGCGGGCCTTTTCGGCGGCATGGCTATGGGGCTTTCAGCTTGGTATCAAGGCGTGGCCGGCGCCGCTGCCGCCGATGCCATGGCGGAAACCGGCAAGGGCTTTGGTAATTATTTGATGGTAGTGGGTATAGTTGAAACCGTGGCGCTGTTTGTCATGGTCTTTATTACCGCCTCAATAAAATAACTCTTCCAAACTAAAAGCGTTCGGATGGCGAAGCGCACAATTTGCTTTGCTGCGGAATGACCGCGGAAGCGCTTGTTAATTGACCGTCGGTACGGCGGCGGGCGCCCCGCCGTCACTGTCATTCGCAGCAGGCTCGGGATGTGAGTCTATTTTCGGCTCAGGCGATGTGCTCGGCATATCGGCATCAACCGCTACCGCTGTTTCCGGCGCTGTTTCCAGTGTGGGCGCTTCTGTTGGCGGAATGGCGTTAGGTTGCGGCGGCGGCAGGTTCGCTTGTTTGCGCCGGCGCAAAAACTCCAATGCCAACTTGCGGTAAGCGTGGGCGCCGGGTGACCGGGGATCGTAAAGCCCTACCGGTTTTCCAAAGCTGGGCGCTTCACTGATGCGGATGTTGCGCGGGATGAGGGTTTCGTAAACATCGGCGCCGAAATGGCTGCGGACTTCTTCGGCCACCTGGGCGGCCAGACGCGTTCGACCATCAAACATGGTCATGACAATGCCTTCGATTTCCAAGTTGGGATTGGCCCCGCTTTCGCGCAGTTGCTGTACCAGGCGTACGATCATGGTCAGCCCCTCCAGCGCCAGATATTCACATTGCACGGGAATTATCAAAGCATGCGCTGCAGCTAAGGCGTTACATGTTAAAATCCCCAAAGATGGCGGGCAATCAATCAAAATATAGCGGTAGGGCTTGGCGTCTGCCAGCGGCGCTAACGCATCACGCAGACGGTGTAGATAGCGGTCAGATCTGGCAATATCCACTTCCGCGCCGGCCAAGTCCATTTCTGATGGGATCAGTTCCAGATTAGGCACTTCGGTCGAGACGATTTTTGAGCGCAAATCAGCTTCACCCAGCAGTGGCATGTATAGGCTGCCGCCGGCTTTTTTTTCCAAGCCTAAGGCGCTGGTGGCGTTAGCCTGAGGGTCAAGATCTATCAAAAGGATTTTTTGGCGGCGCTCGGCCAGGCTGGCGGCCAAGTTGACGGCTGTAGTTGTTTTGCCTACGCCACCCTTTTGATTTGCAAAAGCGATAATACGCATCGAATCCCTCATAACAACCGCCCACAGCTGTCAGGCGGTGAAGCAATTTTCAACTTTCACTGTTTATTTGCCACAAAGATGCACAAACACAAGGTGGAGACAGCCGCTAACCAGGAGGAGATTTTAACATTCCGGTTTGCCGTGCGTAAGCGAAAATTCCGCCGGCGGTGATCACCGGCGCTGCATCCCCCAGATTTTTCAACTGAAATGTCCGGCTGTCGGCGAGGCGGGTCAGCCGGGCCTGATTAACGTCCAGTTCCGCTTCATCGCCGGTGTGGAAGAATTGGCGTAGTCCTGCTTCGGCCGTTTCGCATGGGAACAGTTCACCTGTGGCCATGGCATTGCGGAAAAATATTCTGGCATATGACTCTGCCACTACAGCGCGGATACCGGCGGCGCCCAGCGCGATAGGGGCATGTTCACGGGAGGAGCCACAACCGAAGTTGCGCCCGGCCAGAATCAACACGTATTCCGACTTTTCCGTATCCGGTTTCACCAGCGGCTGGTATTCGGCTGGCAGACCGCTTAATGCATACTGTCCGAGTTTGCGGTATTCCTCTGGAATAGTTGGCACCAGATTCAGATACTGGGCGGGGATGATTTGGTCGGTGTCAATGTTATCGCCGACTACATAAACCTTGCCGCGGATGATAGTAGGTTTTTCACTCATAATTGTTCCTCTGAAAAAATATATTATAGAAAATCGCGTGGGTCGGTTATCCGTCCGTTGATAGCCGATGCGGCGGCTGTCAGCGGCGAGGCCAGATAAATCCGTGAGTCCTTGGAACCCATACGTCCAATGAAATTGCGGTTGGTGGTGCTGATGACCACTTCACGTCCACTAGTGCGTCCAAAAGTATCCGGTGGCCCACCCAAACAGGCGGCGCAGGAAGGCGGCGCAATTTCCAGGCAACCGGCATCGCGGAAAATTTCCGCCAGCGTCTGGTTCTTAATCTTGCGCGTTTGCAAGGCCGTTGCCACTTCAGCGGTGGCCGGTACCAGAAATGTGTCAATCTTGACCCGGCGTCCCTGCAAAATACGCGCGGCGGCGGTGAAATCCGCGAGCTTGCCGCCGGTGCATGAGCCGATATAGGCGCGGTCTAACTTGACGTCTTGTAAATCGGCGGCTGGCGCGTATTGATCCGGCGCGTGGGGCTGGGCTACGCATGGGACGAAATCCGCCAAGTCGTATTGCATGTGGCGGGCATTGCGGGCGTCCGGGTCGCTGTAAAGCGGTGTGAAAGGTTTCTTGGTTCGCTCGCGCACATATTGCAAGGTGAGATCATTCGGCGCCATGATGCCGTTTTTGCCGCCGGCTTCAATGGCCATATTGCAAATGGTCATGCGCTCTTCGACTTCCATTGCTTCAATCGCCGGGCCGTCAAACTCCATAGCGCAATAAGTAGCGCCTTCGAACCCGATGTCGCCGATGATACGCAGGATGATGTCTTTCCCCATGATATATTCCGGGCGCTTGCCAGAAATAGTGAAACGCATGGTTTCCGGCACTTTGATCAGTAGCTTCCCGGCGCCCATGATGAATCCGGCGTCTGTATTGCCGATACCGGTGGCAAAGGCGCCGAGCGCGCCGTGGGTGCAGGTGTGGGAGTCGGTGCCAAAAATTACTTCACCGGGCCGTACATGACCGGCTTCCGGCAGCGCGACATGGCAGACACCGCGGTAGCGCGGTGTTCCGACATCATAATAATACGGCAGTTTTTGTTGCGCGGCGAATTCGCGCAAAATTTCAACGTTGCGCCGAGCCTTTTCATCCTTAGTGAAAATATAGTGATCGGGGAGGATCACTACTTTTTCCGGATCCCAGACCTTGGCGTCTTTTCCGAATTCACGTTGAAAAATGCCGATTGTGCCGGGCCCGCAAATATCGTGGGTCAACAGGATGTCGGCTTGCACCCAAATGTTTTCGCCCGGCTTCACTGACGGGCGTCCAGCCGCTCGTGCCAGAATTTTTTCTGTAATGGTCATGCCCATTTTGTATTGTTCCTTCATTAAATCTATAAAATGCTGTTATAGATAAACGCTCGTGTTTACATGTCAGTCAATAATACAAACCGGCGGCGGATGGTCAAGCTGGAAAGACAGTGGGCTGGTTCCGCCGCAAACAATGTTTTCTACCCGCCCAAAGGCGGGCGTAGCTATTGCTTCGTTCCTAAAACGGCATTTGAAATTCAGGAAACGAGATAATATGATGAAAACCGCAGATTACGCAGATTGCCGCAGATGATCTATCAGATCGGACCGATCGGTCCGATCCGTCTGATTTGCCGCGCATCTGCGACAAATTTGCCAACTGCCGCAGTTTAGGTCGTTTTGATTGCCTTTTAATTTATAAATTGATACCCTTTTGCGGATGGTATAGGATGCTAAGAAAGGCTTTTAAAAACCTTGACAAATCCGGCGTTAAAACCGGCTTAACCGAACCATAACCAGCGCTTTATAATAATATATGCTTTGACATCTGTTTGCCCCTGTAGCTCAGTTGGATAGAGCATCGGATTTCTAATCCGGCGGCCGCAGGTTCGAATCCTGCCGGGGGCGCCAGGTAATCATTTGTTCCTCGTTTGCCGGAGGATTGCAAGCTTTTGAAGTCGGTTAGGCGGATGTTGTGTTGTGGCGGCCGATCGTCTGGCTATAGACAATCAAACCGGCGTCGTTGGACAGCGCAGCGATGGGGGAGTGTTATGCAATCTCATAAATATTATCGGATGAATGTGCTTGCTTTAGCTTGTGTCGCTTGGGGTTTGGCGGTAGCCGGGTTGGTTGCTGAGGAGCTGACGATTGAGTATGCCGACCGGGTGACGGCGGATTTGAAGCGGATGGAGCAGGCGTCACAATCCCTGCTGGGCGAATTGCAGGGGGTGTTGCAAGAGGCGGAAGTCCTTAGCAAACAAATTCGGTTGGAGCGGACCCGTGGGAAGGAAACCAGCGCTGCGCGGAACCGCCTGTCGGCTGAAGCCGATAAACGCGCCAAGGAACTGGATGCGTTGATGGCACGAATAAAGGCGCTGACCGTTGATGTGGAGGATGCGTCCCGACAACTTGAGCGCACACGGGAACTGCGCGGGCAACTATCGGATTTGCAGCGGACGCGCAATGATTCTGAGTGCCGCCTGGCTGAACTGCATGCCGCGCGGATGGAGTATGAGCGCCGTATTCGCGAGGCGCAGATGCAGATTCGAGAGCTGGAGCAGCGGCGCCATGACTTCGACCGCCAGGTTAAAAATATCCGCTCCGTTCAGGATGAAATCAAAAAAACTCACACGAAGCGCGCCGCTAAATTGCGGGAATTTGAACAAACCGCTGCTGCCGCCGATGTCATGGAAAACAACGCGCTGCAACTGGAAACGCGTTTGGCGGAGTTGCGTGCCGGACTGGAACAAGCGGAAACCGAGCAGGCCGATTTGCTGAAGTTGCGCCGCCAACTTGCCGATTTGCGCGCTGACGATACCGCGCTGGATAAACGCCGGGTGGATATGGAGGCCCGGCGCCGGACTGCGGAAAAGCGCCAATCGGACCTGATTCAGACGTTGGAGGATATGCGCCGTCGGCGGCAGAAACTCACAGAAACACGCGCTGAAAGCGAACAAATAAGAAGTCAGATTGCGGAATTGACCGAGCGTCATGTCGGCTTGCGGCGGGAGGTGGAAGAACAAGAAAAGGTGGCGGCGGAGCGTCGGCAGCAAGTGGAGGCGTTGCAGGCGGAAATTGATGCTGTCGGCAAAGAATTGGCGCAGGGTGAATTACAAGCGAATGCTTTATCGCAATTGCGGCAGGAATTAGCGACGGCGCAGGCGGATTATGCAAGTGAGCAACAGGCGCTGGAGCAAGCGACGGCGGCTGCCGCTGCCGCCGCGGATCAGGTGCGCCGGTCGGAGACCGTGCTGCAGGAATTGCGTACAGATTTAACCGCGCTTGAAAAGGATTGTAGTTCCGCTGGGGAAGTCCGCCGGCAGTTGGCAGAGGCAAAAAAGGAACGCAAGAGACTCAGTCAGCGGCTGGCCGCCGTGAAGGATGAGCAGGCCGTGGCGGAAAAGCAACGGGATGCACTGCAAAAACAACTGGATGCTATGCGCGTCTCCGTGACACGCTTGGAAGCCGATCAGGTGGCTGACACTGAGGCGCGCCGGGAAGTTGATGCTTTGGAAAAGGAATCTGCGGAACTGGAAAATGCCGCCAGCGTTCAGATGGAGCGTGTGCGGGAACAAGCACAGCAAATCCAGGCTTTGCAGAAGGAACTAAAGCAAGCCCAAGTCAGGAAAGTGGAGTTGGAAAAACAACTGCGCGCCGCCAGACATTCCGAACGCGATTTGAAACAAGCCCGTGCCCGGCGTGAAGTCGCTGCCACCCGTCGCCAAGCGGCGGAAAATCAATGGAACGCCACACAAGATGAGATTAAAGAATTACTTAGGCAAGTAGACGATTTGTGTGCTCAGACGCATGGCTTGGCAGGGCAGCCGTATGCCCGCCGGAGCCTGACGGCAGAAATTGCGGATACGGCACAAACCGAAACCGCTATGACAACAGTTGCCGTGTCTGATGAGCGGTCACAGGAATCCAAGCGTTCCGAATTGCAAAAATCTGATCAAAGGATTGCCGCGCCGGTGTCGGATGTTGAACAGTTGCAAGCGGCTGAGACCCGTCTGTTGGCTGAGGCCCGCCGAGCCGCTCATGCTTCTGGCAGGTCGTCTGGCAATGTCGCGTTACGGCAGGCAGATGAAGCATACCGCATCGGAATACAGCGCTGGGATGCCGGCGATGTGGACGGCGCGATAAAGGCCTTTCAGGAAACACTTCGCCATGATCCGAATTACGCCGGCGCCTGTTACAACCTGGGCGTGGCTTATGCCCGGAAAGGCGACCGCCGGCAAGCGGCGCAATATGCCTATCAAGCCGGTTTATTGTATTTGCGGCAGGGTAATCGTTCTAAAGCGCTGCGTATGGTAGATTTTATACGAAGCGTCAACCCCGATTCCGCCTTGATTGACGCTTTGCAGAAGGCGGCAGGCGAAAATACTCGCTAAAATGACTTGGCTGGCGCCTGATGAGGTTTAGACGGGATGATTTTATTCCGAAAGCTGCTTGTGCTTTTAAAATAATTTTGATACCTTCATAAGGTAAATAAACGTATTTGTGTGTCCAAAGTGTTTTGCAAAATGCAAAGGGAGATGGGGTATGTATCTTAACCGACAGGCTGCTGTTGATACTACTGTGTGTCGTTTGCCATGGGCTATTGCCAGACAGTGTATGGCGATGTTGTTGGCAATCGCTTGTTTGGGCCCGGTTCGACAAGCTGCAGCCGCAGTATTATCGGTGGATCCGCTGACAACTAATATTGAGATTACGGTGGGGTATAACGCTGCTCCTTTTGAATTGAGAATTTCTAACGACAGCGGAATACCGGGCGAACTAATGCGGTACCAAATTACGGTCTCCACATTAGGTGGATATGACTGGCTTTCAGTTTCACCTACCAGCGGCGTCAGTTATGGCGAAGTTGTAACACATGTGGTCTCTATTAACAGCAGCAATTTGGTGCCAGAAGACTATGATGGCACTCTTACGATTGTATCAACGGATGCCGGTAATTCTCCAATCGATGTTAAAGTAAACCTACGCGTCAACGCGAAGCCCGTGCCGAAATGGAATGTGGAGGTGGTTGATCCTAGTTTGAATGTCGAGATCATAGAGGGGACAGCCGTGCCGGACCGTACGTTTACCGTTCAGAATGGAAGCGTTTCGCCGGTCGGGCGCCTGCGTTACGAAGTTAATCTTTCGGATGATTTGCGCAATTGGGTCACTGCAGTTACGCCGGACTCCGGCGTCATCACTGGTGATGTGCATACCTTGACGATGCAATATGATGTGGCTGGGATCAGTCCGGGCACTTATTCTGGTGTGTTGGAAGTGCGCGGTTTTGACGATTGGAACGGTGAGCCGGTTGGAAATCTATCCACCAATTTGACATTACGCGTCATTAGTCACTCAGCTCTGTCGGTGGAAGCCGATCAATTGGAGAACGTGAATGTCTTACAGGATTTATCGCATACGAACGTGATGAGAATCTGGAACAGCGCTGCAGCGCCACGTTGCGATATGAGCTATACGATTAAAAGCAGCGTACCTTGGCTGCGGTTTGAGCCGTCAAGCGGTGTTGTGCAAGATAATACGGCGTCAGTTAATGCAATCTTTTCCGCTGGCGCCCTTGCGCCTGGTAATTATTCCGTCGAGTTTCAGGTGAAAGCTAAGGACGAAATCGGCGGCGGAGATAGTATTAATTCGCCGATGTTTTTAACCGCCAATTTAACAGTTGCCACTCGCAAACCTGTGAATTATGAGCCACCGGAGGTGCTTGGCATTCCCAATATCGGGCGTATGTTGCAGGCGTTTCCGGGATTATGGAACAATATGGAACGCTTGCGTTTCGAGTATCAGTGGGAACGTGCCGATAATGCTTCCGGCTCTGGGGAAGTGGTGGCGCAGTCTTGGTCCACATCTCTGGTTTACATGGTGACGGCTGCTGACCGCGGCAAATATCTGCGGGTTAAAGTCCGGGCGACGGATGCGTATCCGACACCGCTGCAAACGATAGCTGTCAGCGCTTACCGTTCCGGCAAAATTATCGCCACACCTGGAGATTTTGACGGCGATGGACGGGCGGATTTGTGGTTTTACAACCCTGGCGACGGTTACTGGTACGGATTCCTTACCGGCGGCTTCCACGGACGCTACTTTTTCGGCGCTCCGGGCATGAATTTGATACCGGTGCCGGGTGACTATGACGGCAACGGTTTTCTGGATTTGTGCTTATACGACCTGGACAGCGGTGATTGGCATGCCATGCTGTTGCCGCATGAGCAGTACGCCACGGCGACTTTTGGATGGCCTGGCGCTGTTCCTGTGCCGGCCGATTATAATGGTGACGGCATGACCGATCCGGCAATTTATTGGCCGGACAAGGGGCGCTGGTATATCGGCAATGTGCCCTCCTGGAGTGTGAAGGAGATTGCCTTCGGCGGGCCCGGCAAACAACCTGTGCCCGGGGATTACGATGGTGATGGCAAAGCGGATATTGCTGTTTATAACTCCGCCAAAGGCAAATGGACTGTACGCGGTTCGCGTGCCGGAGTATATGAAAAAACTTTGGGCGGACCAGGTGCGGCGCCGGCTGCCGCCGATTATGATGGTGATGGCAAAGCGGATATTGCTGTTTACTGGGCGGGCGCGAATTTATGGCAGATAAGTTTGAGCCGGGACGGACGGTTGCGGGAAACGACTTTCGGCGTCAGCTCCGGCGCCGGAATGCCGGTATCGGGGTATTACGACAATGACCCGTTCTGCGATCCTGCTCAGGTTGAACTCGTGGACGACTTTATAATATGGTGTGTGGAATTGTCCAGCTTGACAAACGCAGGCATCCCTTATCGCGGGCAGACTTACCAAGTTAGCAAAGGTATTTGGCGGGTGAGTTGGTAGCCGTTCTAACCGTGCAAGCGCCGAACGGTCAGGCGTTGTGTGGAGCGGTGATGTGGATATGGCAGGCGCTTGCGTCCGATGATTCGTTTGCATGCCTGATGCCAATTGCGCGCCTGTCGTCTTGTTCCTGAAGGGCTCTCTTTACGTAGGTTATCCCATGCCGTCGAACTCCATTGAAAACGCGGCGTTTTCAAATCCACCGGAAGCGGTAAAAAAGCGCGCTGCGCATTTAAGTAACTTGCTGGTGAAGCATGACCGCCTATATTACATTGAAAATCGCCCGGTAATAAGCGATTATGAATATGATCAACTCCTCCGTGAATTAGAGGATATTGAGCGGCTTTATCCCGTATTGCTGACGCCGGATTCCCCGACACAACGAGTCGGCGGCGCTCCATTGCCGTCGTTCCAGCCGGTGCGGCACCGCCGACCGATGTTGAGTCTGGCCAACACTTACAGCCGTAATGAGTTGCGTGACTTCTGTGCCCGCTTGGCCCGGTTGTTGCCTGAAGCGGACTATTCATTTGTAGTTGAGCCGAAAATTGATGGGGTGGCGGTTGCGCTTCGCTATGAAAACGGCTTGTTGACACTCGGCAGCAGCCGCGGCAACGGTGAAGTAGGAGATGATATTACCGCCAATCTTCGGACGATTCGCAGCATCCCATTGCGTCTGGCAGTTGCATCGCCGCCGCCGGTGCTGGAGGTCCGCGGTGAGGTTTATTTGCCGCGCGCGGAGTTTGAGGCGCTGAACCGCGCACGTGTTGAAGCCGGTGAGACAGAATTTGCCAACCCACGCAATGCCGCCGCCGGCTCTCTCAAACTGCTGGATGCGCGCCAGGTGGCGTTACGTCCCTTGTCCGCTGTGTTTTATGGGTTCGGCGAAATATCGGGATTGGCGTTGTCGGAGCATACGCATTTGCTCCATTATTTGCGGGAATCAGGCCTGCCGGTGCCGCCGCGCCACTGGGAATGTCAGAACCTGCAGGCTTTGCTGGAAGCAATTGATGCCTTGCAGAAGATGCGTGACGAGTTCCCTTTCGAGATGGATGGCGCGGTGATAAAACTCAACCAGATGGAGTTTTATGAGCGTTTAGGCGAGACTGCTAAAAGTCCGCGTTGGGCCGTGGCTTATAAATTCGCTCCCAGCCAGGCCGTCACCCGGTTGCGCGCCATCACTCTTCAGGTTGGCCGCACGGGAGTGTTGACGCCGGTGGCCGAGCTGGAGCCGGTGTCGCTTGCCGGCTCGACCATTGAGCGAGCTACACTGCACAATGCCGATGAAATCGCCCGGCGCGACATCCGGGTTGGCGACTTGGTTACCATCGAAAAAGCCGGCGACGTTATTCCTGCGATCAGCGCCGTTGATAAAACAGCGCGGACCGGTGCGGAACAGGTGTTCACTATGCCGTCGCATTGTCCCGCTTGCAGCGCTCCCCTCAATCGTCGCCAAGGCGAAATCGCCTGGCGTTGCGAAAACTTGCAATGCCCAGCTCAAGTCAAACGTTGGATTATGCATTTTGCCGGGCGCAATGCCATGGACATCGCAAATCTTGGGGAAGCCTTAGTGGATCAACTGGTGGAATATGAGCTGGTGCGCGACCCAGCGGATTTATACCGTTTGACAGCTCAGGATTTGACAAGTCTGAAACGTCTGGGCGCCAAGTCGGCGGATAATCTCATGGCCGGTATTGCAGCCTCCAAGCGGCGTCCTTTAAGTTGCTTGATTTTTGCCTTAGGTATCCGTCAGGTTGGGTTGGGTATGGCCCGAACTCTGGAACGGCATTTTAGCAGTTTGGACGCTTTGGCACAGGCCGATTTGGAACAATTGGAGCGCATTCGCGATATCGGGCCAGTGGCCTCCGCCTCCATTGTGGAGTATTTTGCTGCGCCGCGTACGGTTGACTTGGTCCACCGTTTAAAGGAGGCTGGCGTTAATATGCTGCGCCTGCCGGATGCAGTGAGCGCTGAGCAAAACTTCTCCGGGCGATCATTCGTTCTGACCGGCGCTTTGTCAAGTATGCCGCGTGCACAGGCAGAGACAGAAATCCGCCGCCGCGGTGGCCATGTGACGGGCAGCGTCTCCGGTAAAACCGATTTTGTCGTGGCCGGCGCCGATCCCGGTTCAAAACTTGCGCGTGCTTTGAAATTAGGAATCGAAGTACTGACGGAAGAGGAATTCGCCGCTATGTTGGCCGCTGGTTCCATGCCGACGCCTGCTGTCAGCGAAACACTGCCTCCGGCGCCGCCCGATTTGTGGCGCCCGGGAGAATTGCCGTTATGATGACTTTTGAATATCGCGGCTTAGATTCTTCCGGCAAGGTTTGTCGCGGCTTGCTGGAAGCGGTAGAGGTAAAACAGGCGCGTGCCGAATTGCTGCGCCGGGGCATCATGGTGGAAAAAATCACCGCAGTCTCCGGCGCGGCCGCCCGCCCTTTTAACGTGGCGGCTCGCGCATTGCTTTATCGCGAATTGGCCTTGCTGCTGCAATCTGGTTTGCCGCTGGTGGAAGCGCTGGAAGTAATGTTACATGCCCCCGATTTGCAACGCGAACGTCCGGCGATAGCGGAAGCGCGTGATCGCGTTAAGGGTGGGGAATCTCTGGCGCAGGCAGTCTCGGCTTGGCGTGCTGATGCCGGTGAATGTGCGGTGTTGGCTGCGGGAGAACGTGCCGCCGCCATGCCGGATGTGCTGGAACGATTGGCTGGGCTCTTGGAAGATCAGCGGCATTGGCGGGAACGCGCGTTGACGGCATTGCTCTATCCTGCGGTGGTTGCCGGCTTAGCCCTCCTGATTACGATTGGATTGCTGGGCGTAGCCTTGCCGCGCTTCGGACGTCTGATGGCCGAAGCACACATTGATCTGCCACCATTGACACGCGTCATGTTGCAGGTGGGGGATATTATAATACTGACGGCGCCTTTCGTGGTGTTGATCACCGTCTTGGCATATTGGTGGTGGCGGCGCCGTCTGCAGTCAGATGAGGCGGCCGCCTGCCGCTGGGAAGGGCGTTTGTTGACTATGCCGTTCATAGGCGTCAGCCGCTCCTGCTTGGCTGCCTTGCGTTTCACACGGACATTGGAAATGCTGTTGGTCGGCGGCGTGCCCCTAGTCGAGGCTTTGCCGTTGGCGGGGGAAGCCAGCGGCAATCGGTGGTTGGCGGCGCAGGTGCGTATAGCCGCAGAAGATTTGCGCCAAGGCGCCGGGTTGGCGGGGGTTTTAGCACGCATTCCGCCTTTGGGTTCTTTGCTTGGCGGATGGATCGGCGTCGGCGAATCCAGTGGTATGTTAGAGCGTGTTTTGCATCATGCTGGAGAGCGCTTACAACGGCGTTGGGAACGAATCATTGCGCGTCGGCTAGCGCTGCTGGAGCCGGCCCTGATCTTGGCCGTGGGCGTGGTGGTGTTACTTACAGCTCTGGCTGTGATCTTGCCGATTATGCGCATGAATCAGTTGTCCTTGTGACCTGAATTGTCGGGAGAGAAATTCCCGCAGCAACCCGTCACGCAATCCGGCATTACTAAGATGCAGACGCTGGAGACGCAATGTTTGTAGGATTGTTGATAGAATCGCCAGCCCGGCTAAGATAATATCCGCACGTCCGGACGACATGCCGGGCAAGGCGCGGCGTTCCGCCCGGGATAGTCGGCGTATTTGTTCTGCCAAGTGATTAATCAGGCTGCAGGCTATTACCGGTTCCGACGCGTCAGGCGCGGCCGTCCGTGCCGTGATTAACGCCGCTAATGAATAGGACGTGCCAGCCACAGCAACGGCTGAGACGGCGTTATAGCGGCGTAGGGATGCCACACGCGCGCCAGCGTGCCGTTGGACGTAATACTGCATTTGACAATACACTGCAGCCGGTGTCGGCTCGGCGCGCATGGAGCGTGGAAATTGTTCCGACAAACGGACGGCTCCTATCGGCCATGAGATTATTTCGTGAATCTTTTTGGAACTGCCGACAATTATCTCTGTGCTGCCTCCGCCTATATCCAGCAGTAAAGTCGGTGGATCGGCTGGAATGGAATTCGCTAGAGCGTGGTAGATTAGCCGGGCTTCGCGGTATCCGCTGATGATTTGTAGCGGCACGCCGGTTATGGCGCGGAAACGCTCGCAGAATTCCGTGCGGCCTGCGGAATCGCGTACGGCCGCAGTGGCAATCGCCGTTAGAGACGCGCGATACTCCTTTGCAATCAGCGATAGTCGGCGTGCGGCCTCCAGCGCGCGCCTGATACCAGCTTCGTCCGGCATGTTGCCATTGATGGATGAGCCCAACCTGGTGACGATACGTCGCTCTGTCAACAGACTTGGTGGCGCGTCAGCGGCAATGGCATAAACCGCTAAGCGCGCGGCATTAGTGCCTAAGTCCAAGAACGCATGGTGACGAATATGTTGATCCGGCAGAATCGCATTCATTGAGCAGTATTATCAGGTATTTAGAACCTAAGACAAGCGCAATATTAAGGGGACTTTCCCCAAGAAATTCGGTCATTAATCAAAAACCACTCCGAGCGGGTTAAATTTGGGGTCTGGCGGCGCCCTGAAATGGCGTTACATACCAGCCAGTGCGGCTCGCACCGCCAGTGCGGCTTCGCACCTTTCGTCCCTGCTGTCCCTTCTGTCCCTGGACAATTGACAAATTCTTCTTAACCAGTTATCTTAACCTCGTATTCAAGGTGAGCGTGGCAAACCGTTGGTAATGGCATTTCGGAGCCAACAGGATGCACTCCCATGGGGTGGGCCACTGTTTTTTCATAGAACAGCAGCAATGACAAAGGAGAAAGTTATGAAGAAGATTGATTTAATGAGCACTATTAAAGGATCGTTGCTGGATGGGTTTTTTCCGCGTGGCTGGAATCTGGCGGAACTTGACAGGATTTGTGCGTTGCCGGCTAGCCGTGTTGCCAAGCGCGAAAAGTGGTGGAATCGTGGGTTTACGCCGACAGTCTGCGAATCACTCGGTGATTTTGACGTGATGATGGGGCATGAAATCGCCATGGAAATCTGCAATGCTAAGGATGCCGGCCGCAAGATTGTGTTTATCCTGCCGGTAGGTCCGATGGGCATGTATCGTTGGGCGGTGTTTTTCCTGAAGGCGTGGAATGTGGATTGCCGGCATGTTTATGGGTTTAATATGGATGAGTGGTCTGACCGGCACGGGCAGACCTTGCCGGCGCGTAATCCGGGGGCCTTTCAAAACGCAATGGAAAAAGCCTTTTACGGGCCATTAGGTCGTTTGACCGTACCTAAACCTCAGCGCTATTTTGCCACTCGCGATTCACTGCCGCAATATCCGGAGCGCATTGCTGCGCTGCGCAAGGAAGGTGCGAAGCTGGTGACAGTTTTTGGCATCGGCCGAGTATGCCACATTGCCTTTTGGGAGCCGCATTTTGCCGCGGAATTCAAAACTGCCGCGGAATGGAAAAAGCAGTGCTACCGGCTGGGCGCGCGGCTGCATCCATTGACCATAGAGCAGAACGCCCTCACCAGCTTCAAGAGCCGTACAACTCTGGTCCCGGCATTCGCTAATACCGTTGGGCCGGGCTTATTCCTGCAGTCGGATTATGTCATCGGCGGCTGCGATGGTGTGCTGGGGCGTGGCATGATGTGGCAGGCGATGTCTTTCCGCCTTTCACTGCACCATGCGCCGACACCGTGGATTCCATCAACATTCATGCCGACGCTGCCGGGCAAGCTGTTTTACCTGCGCGAATTGGCCGGTTCACTGATGGCAGAGTGTAATTGATTGCATTTTGCATTTCAGACAAGGGTACGTCCAGATGCACTAATGATGCGGTCGCCTTCTGACGGCTGCCGCATCGCGCATCCATGTCACGAACATGTTGGGATTTGGCAGATTGGCTTTGTATTGAATTCGGATGTCAGTGACCGTTTGGCATCTGCCAGTTAACATAAATTTTTTCGGCCAGTTCACGGTCAATAGTGAACTGGCTATAGCCCATCTGGAAGACATAGGATGGGTAGCGCTGGATGAGTTTGACACGGACGCCAGGCAGTATCCCCATAGCCATCAGTTTTTGGATTTCACGGTTTTCGCGTGTGCTGAGGTAGGCAACGACGCCTTCTTCCTGGGGCTTGCCCTCGCATAGCGGCTTGATTTCACGCAGGTCTTCCTCTTGGGCGCGCCGGCAGCAGTCGCCCGGCGGTATAGGTTTGCCATGTGGACATATTTTCGGATGCCCGAGCAGGATGCAGGTTTTTTCATCCAATCCCTGCTGGATGATGTGTTCAATCCGGCAGGCGTCTTCAGTGATGTCCTCAATTCTGGCGCCCAAAACATCTCGCAGCAGGCATTCCGCCAGACGGTGCCGGCGCACGACATCTTGCCCGGTCGCGCAACCGCGCTCAGTCAGCTGTGTGTTGGGGTCCGGCGCTTTGAGAAAGCCCTGGTCGCAGGCCTGCCGCAGCAATTTGGGCCCAAAATCATCTGGGAACGGCTCCGGCGGTTCATTTTTCCGCTCGTGTTCTCGGAGATAAAGGTATTCCAGCAATTCTTCAATGTGTGGGTCAATCCGGGGCGATTTGTTTTTATCGGTCATTATGTGCGCCACCTTTCTAATAGGCGCCGGAACCAGCGCGGTTCCGGCGGTGTTTCGTAACCGCAGCGCGGACACTTGACCATCCGGCAACGGGAGAGCATCGCACACCGGCGGCAAACTGTCCGGCGTTCCGCGTCATCGAAAACATGTCCGCAAAATGAGCATCTCATAAAGTGATATCAAAAAAGTGCAGGCAGGCATTGAGGGCGAGGCCGACGATGTATGCGACGACGAGGATGCCCGCGGAAATTGCGATAGTCAGGCGTGTGCCGCGTTCCTTGCACATCACCAGGAATTGGGCCACGCAGGGCAGGAATAAGGTCATGACCACTGCGGCCACAGTTACTTGGTTGCCGTTCAACAAGTTCTTTTCGTACAGGTCGTAAAGTCCGGCCGCACCGTAATCACGCCGGAAGAATCCGAATAAAAACGCCGGCGCCGCCTCGGGTGGCATATCGAGCAGGCGGATAGCCGGGGTAATAGCCGCTTGTATGGCTTGGAAGATATGCGTGAGTTCGCCCAGCCAGAGTATGACGCTGGCCAGGATGAATATCGGCAGTACTTCCTTGAAATACCAGATCATGCGGCTGTAGGTTTTTATCAGGACGTTGCCTAAACGCGGCATCCGTAGGGGCGGCATCTCCATGTAAAAGCTGGGGCGGTCACCGGGCATCAGGCGGGCGGCTAGAAAGCCGGTCAGTATAAAAACACCGCCTACACAACCACACCAGATCATTAAGCCGCGTGGATGTTCAGCCAGCAACGCCATTATTACGCCTAACTGGGCGGAACAAGGGATGG
Organism: Kiritimatiellia bacterium; assembly: GCA_050944835.1. Taxonomy (GTDB): domain Bacteria; phylum Verrucomicrobiota; class Kiritimatiellia; order JAAZAB01; family JAAZAB01; genus JAXGPF01. The sequence goes on along the minus strand of JBMNRV010000024.1, from coordinate 15,401 downwards.
CCAGCGCCAGAAGAATGGTGGCAATCAGCCGCTCGCGTTTGGTTTCGAGCGTGCGGGTAACTATGGTGGCCATTGTGTCGCAACCGAATCCCAAGGCCATCGGGATTGCCGCCCGGCCGTTGAGGCCGATTTTTTTAAACAGGCGGTCAGTCAGCAGCGCCAGCCGTGGTAGGTAGCCGCTGTCTTCCAGGATAGCGAATACGGCGAAATACATTCCGACAATAGGGAGAATGATGGCAATGGCATAGCGCAATCCGAGGTTGACGATGCCGTAATCGCCGCAGAACAGGCGTTGCAAGGCCGGCCACGGAATCCGGCTGACTAAGGCCTCTGTCCAAGGGATGATGCGGTTTTCAAAGGCTGCAGTTTCAATCCAATCTACCAGCGTCCCTGCGCCGAAACGGCCCACTAATTGATAAAACCCGAAGTACAAAACCAGCAGCAGCACTGGTATTCCGGTCAGAGGCCTTGAAAACAGGCGATTGAGTAGTTCTTGCCGACGGAAGCGGCGTGGCGGCGGGAATTGCACTGTTACCGCCATCAATTGATCGGTCTGGTTTTTCATGGCGAGCGTGGCCTGGTAATGCGGCGAATGTTCCATGCCTGCTCGGATGCGTGAAATCTCGCACAGAATCATTGCTGCGCGCTGGTCACTGTGCGTTTTGACCATGGCGGCGCGTTCATCGGTATCGCCTTGTAGCAGGAGTAATGCGCGGACGCGGCGGCTGATGTTGGGATGCTCTTTCAATAGACCGGCAATGCGGGTAATGGCCTGTTCCAACTGGCAATTATAGCGGATGCGCAGAGGTGGCGGTGGCGGTGGGCGTTGAATATGTGCGAGCAATTCACGGGTGCCTTCGCCGGTAATTGAGACGGCTGGTATGACTGGCAAGCCCAGTAGCGCCGCTAATCGCTGACAATCAATGCGCAGTCCGATGGCTCGTGCCTCGTCCATCATGTTCAGAACCAGGACCATTGGCAGACCGGCCTCCGCCAGCTGCAGAGTCAGCCCCAGCATCCGCGCGATATTTTTAGCGTCCACCACATGCACCAACAGACGGATATCGCCGCTGAATAGGATGCGGCGGGAAATCCGCTCTTCTTCGCTGATGGGGATCAAAGAATACATTCCCGGGGTGTCAATAACCTCGATCTGCTGTTTAGAGATAGTCAAAGCGCCTTGCGCCAGATCTACCGTAGTACCGGGATAATTTGAGACGGTAACGTAACTGCCCGTGAGATTGTTAAACAGTGCGCTTTTTCCGACATTTGGATTGCCGACCAGTATCACTCGGCCATCTGGAGGCAATACGGGATTTTTTTGCTCTGGCGGTGGGCCGGAGGGTGTGCGCGGCAAGTTCTCACTCGCAGCCGGAATCGTCATGAAACATCATCCCCTGAAGCTAGGCGTCGCGCGAACTGGGCACATTTCGGAGTCGGATGGGCAGCGGCTTGATCTTCCAAATATCACGGGCATATTCGGCAATCGTGCGGTCGCTGGAAAATTGCCCCATACGGGCGACATTCAAGATGGCTTTCTGGTGCCAAGTCTCCGGTTGCTGGAATGTGCGGACGACCTGCAATTCCTGGCAGTCCATGTATGAGCGAAAATCCGCCATGTGGAAATAATAATCGCCGTGTTCCAGCAGCCCGGCATGGATGTTGGCGAACAAGCCGGGGTGGGCAGGGCAGAAGTCGCTGCCCTTCAGGCTATCTACTACTGCGCGCAGCTCCGGATCTGCTTCGTAGAATTGTTGGGGTTTATATGACGGTCGCAGAGCGACGATTTCCTCGGCGCGTCGGCCGAAAATAAAAATGTTTTCTGCGCCGACAGCTTCAGCGATTTCGATGTTAGCGCCGTCCCATGTGCCGATGGTCAGCGCGCCGTTCAACGCCAGCTTCATGTTGCCGGTGCCGGAGGCTTCCATTCCGGCGGTGGAAATTTGCTCGGAAAGGTCGGCGGCAGGAATGATGATTTCAGCCTGCGACACTTCATAATCCGGCAAAAATATTACCTTCAGGCGGTCACGCACGTCGTTGTCGCTGTTGATGCGCTCACTCAGGCTGTTAATCAATTTAATGATGTATTTAGCCATGGTGTAACTGGGGGCGGCCTTAGCGCCGAAGATGAATGTGCGCGGTGTGATTTCTATCTTGGGATTAGCCTTAATGCGCAGGAACAGAGCTATGATGTGCATTGCGTTAAGCAACTGGCGCTTGTACTCGTGCAAACGCTTGACTTGGACATCAAACAGGGAGTCCGGATCAACCTTTTCGCCGGTCACACGCCGGATATGCTGGGCCAAGCGCAGTTTGTTCTCACGTTTGGCGCATTGGAAGGCCTCACGGAAGCTCTTGTCCCGCGCCAGCGGTTCAAGCCGGCGTAATTGATCAAGGTCCTTTATCCAACCATCGCCGATGGCGTCGGTAATCAATTCCGAGAGCGCCGGGTTACACAGCAGCAGCCAACGGCGCGGGGTGATGCCGTTGGTTTTGTTGCCGAATTTCTTCGGCCACATTTCGTTGAAATCGCGAAATACGCGTTGGCGCAGTAAGCGGGAGTGCAATTCCGATACACCATTGACGGAATGGCTGCCGACAATGGCCAGATTGGCCATGCGGACTTGTTTCGGAGAGCTTTCTTCGATCAGCGACATGCGTGACATGCGCTCACCGTCGCCTGGGAAATGCAGTTCGACTTTTTGCAGGAACCGGGCGTTAATTTCGTAAATCAATTTCAAGTGGCGGGGTAGCACCTTTTCCATCAACGGGACGGTCCATTTCTCCAGGGCCTCCGGCAGGATGGTATGGTTGGTGTAGCTCATGGTCCGTGTGGTAATGTCCCAAGCTGTATCCCAAGGCAGATTAGCCTCATCCAGCAAGAAGCGCATCAGTTCCGCTACTGCCAATGCCGGGTGGGTGTCGTTGAGCTGGATGGCATTTTTCTTTGGGAAATCATGCCAGTTGCGGTTATTGTTCTGAAACCGACGGATCAGGTCACGCAGCGAGCAGGTGACGAGAAAATATTCCTGGATCAGTCGCAGCTCTTTGCCGGCGGAGGTATTGTCAGAGGGATAAAGCACCTTAGTGATCATTTCCGCCCAGTTTTGCTTCTGAGTGGCGTTGACGTAATCGCCTTTGTTGAAAACATCTAAGCGGAAACCTTCATGGGCGCGGGAGCTCCAGAGGCGCAGGAAGTTTACTGTATTGACGCCGTAGCCGATAATCGGAATGTCATAGGGCAGCCCTTCGAATAATTGCCAATCCACCCATGTCGGCGCAATTTTGCCTTGTGGCCCGCGCACTTTCGCCATGTGTCCGTAAACCAGGACTGGAATAGTGTATTCCGGACGCACCATTTCCCAGGGGTAGATGTATTTCAGCCATTCGTCCGGACGTTCCCGCTGCCAACCGTCTTGGAGTTCTTGGCGGAACATGCCGTGTTCGTAGCGCAGTCCGTAACCGTAGGCCGGCAATTCCATCGTCGCCATCGAGTCCAGAAAACAGGCCGCAAGCCGTCCTAAGCCGCCATTGCCCAGTCCGGCATCCGATTCGCAGCGGCATATATCGGAGAAATCCAGCTTCAGCCGTGTCAATGCCTTCTGCACCGGGTCGCAAGCCAGCAGGGCAGTCATATTGTTGGCCAACATGCGCCCCATTAGAAATTCCATCGAGAGATAATACACCCGCTTAACGTTATAATGCTTGTAAGCGCCCATGGTGGCGAGCATTTTTTCGACCGCCAAGTCACGGATCGTCAGGGCCAAGCTCAGATATTTATCGAAGTCTGTAGCCGTCCCCCAGTTTTTACAGCGCGTGTATTTGACGTGGTGGTGTATCTGGTCGAAAATCTGTTGTTCTGTGATCTCCTGAGCCATAACACTGCTACGCCGGGTCCTGGAGCTGGGAGTGGTTTTTTTCATGCGTATCGTCCTGTCCGCTTAACGTGCTTGGGTTACCGTGATGCTCGGGTCTATTTCTTCGCGTAATATGCGTTCAATTCCCTGCTTGATGGTCATGGTGGCGTGTGGGCAAGTACCACAAGCGCCTTTCATTTTCAGCGTGACATCCATGCCATTAATGGAGACTACTTCCAAGTCGCCGCCATCGGCCTGCAGCATACCGCGAAGCTCTTCAAGTTTGGCGCGAATTTTAGTTTCCATGATGATGTCTCCCGTTAGGTTGGGTTGTGAATATATGGTGCCAATAAAATGTGTATGATTGCAGAAAAAAGCGCCGCTTGTAAAGGAAAAACAGCAGTCTGTCATTAGAAAAACGTAAGAACGCCAAGGAGGGGAAACGCTAAACAGAGGTACGAGCCATTCTGGCGGCATATAGGTGGAGGTGCAGCCCGCATTGCCAGTGCGGCCCGCATTGCCAGTGCGGCCCGCATTGCCAGTGCGGCCCGCACCCTGTAGTCCCTATTGTCCCTTCTGTCCCTTTAATTTTATTGACATTCCGCACAAGTCATAGTAAGAATGCACAACTAACGCCCCGATGGGTGTTGCCGCTTTCAGGCGGCGATGAATTCGTCCCACCCTCAGCCTGAAGGGAGAGTGATTAAAAACGTGGTTGAAATCAGATTAAAACGTGGCGAGAGCGTTGATAAAGCCTTGCGTCGTCTAAAGAAAAAGATGGATAAAGAAGGAACGATGAAGGAAATCCGCAATCATCGCTACTTTGACAAACCTTCTGAAAAGCGCCGCAAAAAGCGCGCGCGGTCCCGGAGTTTTTAGGCCGGCCTGTTGGCTGCATACAAAGGCTCTCCGTGAGGAGAGCTTTTAGCTTTATGGGAATTGCGCATGAAAGCTTTAATCACAGGTATCACAGGACAGGATGGGTCTTACCTGGCGGAATTTCTGCTGGAACGCGGCTATACGGTTTACGGAATGCTGCGCCGTGCCAGCACGGATAATACCGCACGGATTGATCACATTAAGGACCGTTTGGAGTTACGGCATGCTGATTTGCTTGATCAGCTTTCGCTGATTAAGTTGCTGGAAGAAATTCAGCCGGATGAAGTCTATAATCTGGCGGCCATGTCGTTTGTGCCGACTTCCTGGAGTCAGCCGGTATTGACGGGTGAATTCACAGCGCTCGGCGTAACCCGCTTGTTGGATGCTGTTCGCCAAGTCTGCCCTAAGGCCCGGTTTTACCAGGCTTCCAGCAGCGAGATGTTCGGCCGGGTGCGCGAAACGCCGCAGACGGAACTGACTCCATTTTATCCCCGCAGTCCTTACGGTGTCGCTAAAGTATATGGCCATTATATTACCGTTAATTACCGCGAAAGTTACAACTTGTTTGCGGTCTCGGGTATTCTTTTTAACCATGAAAGCCCGCGGCGCGGTTTGGAATTTGTAACCCGCAAGATAACTCATGGTGTGGCATGTATTAAGTTAGGGCTGGCGGAAAAGTTGGCCTTGGGCAATCTGGATGCTAAGCGCGATTGGGGGTTTGCGGGCGATTATGTTAAGGCCATGTGGATGATGTTACAGCAGCCGGTTGCCGACGATTACTTGGTAGCCACTGGCAAGACCCATTCCGTCCGCCAATTCGTGGAGATCGCCTTTGATCATGTGGGGCTGGATTGGCGGCAGTATGTTGTACAGGACCCGCGCTTTATGCGTCCGGCGGAAGTTGACCTGTTGCTGGGCGACAGCGCCAAAGCCCGGAAGGTGTTGGGCTGGAAGCCGGAAGTGGATTTTGAGGGCTTGGTCCGGATGATGGTTGATTCCGATTTGGCGCTGTTGCAGGCCAAATCTTAGACCTGAGTTGCAGGGCAAGGCCAGTTTTTAATGAAATGCGAATCTTAGTCACAGGCGCGTGTGGATTTGTTGGGCGCCACCTTGTGGCGGAATTGCTTGCGCATCGGCATGAACCGGTGGCGCTGGATTTGGGCGAATGCCCGGCAGACTTCCCCGCGACTGTATCATATCACCGCGGCGATATAGCGAATGCCGGGCAGTTACGGCAGGCAGTTGCGGAAATCCGTCCGGAAGGTTGCATTCACTTGGCCGGGTTGGCCTTTGTCCCTATCGGTTGGAGCGATCCGGCGCGGATGATGCAGGTAAACCTCATCGGCGCCATTAATCTCTTGGAGGCGTTGCGGCATGGCGCGCCGGAAGCCCGCCTGCTGCTGATCAGTTCGGCGGAAGTTTACGGGCGCAAATCATTGTCGGCGCCGCTGACAGAAGACGCGCCGTTGCAACCTGATAATCCTTACGCCTTGTCTAAATCCGCTGCTGAGAGCATGGTGTTTCTTTACGGGCGATCCTATGGGATGCCGACGATGGCCGCACGCCCCTGCAATCACATCGGACCGGGGCAGTCCGCTGATTTTGTCATTTCTTCATTTGCCGTACAGCTGCGGAAAATGGCTTCAGGCGCATGTCCGCCAGTGATGAAAGTCGGCAATTTGGACAGCCTGCGGATGTTTCTGGATGTGCGTGATGTGGTGCGGGCTTATCGCTTGTTGTTGGAAGATGGAATCCCGGGGCAGGCGTATAATGTGGCCGGGGGCGAGGAAAAATCCATCCGTGAGATGTTGGAGCTGCTTTGCCAAGCCGCAGATGTGCAGCCACGTCTGGAAGTTGACCCAGCGCGTTTCCGTCCTACCGACCGTTTACCGCTGTTAGACGCTTCGCGGCTGACACGGGAAACTGGTTGGCGACCGCAAATCCCTATAGCGCAGACTCTGCGTGATATCATGGCAAGCACATGAACATCAAACGCATACGCAAGGCGGTTGCCCCTGTCGCGCGCTTGGCGCTGGGCGCGGCATTGCTTTATCTGGTTTTCAAGCGGATGCACTTGCCTGATTTCCGCGCCGTGCTTTTCAGCTGCTTGGAGCGTTGGCCATGGCTGATTACCGGGATTGTCATGGCGGGGATGGCACTGCTGCTGGGAGCGGTGCGCTGGCGCATAATTTTACAGGCGCGCAGATTATATTTGTCATGGCGCCGCCTGCTCAGCATCTATCTGATCGGCCAGTTTTTTAATTCCTTCATGCTGAGTATGGTAGGAGGCGATTTAGTGCGGGCTTTTTACACTTCACGCGCCGGCAGTTGCCGCAAAACCGAGGCAATGGCAACTGTTTTAGTAGATCGCTTGAGCGGTATGTTGGTGGTTTATCTGGTTGCTTTGTTTGTAATGATCGTTAATTTGCGGCTATTTTTAAGCCGTTGGGAATTGCATCTGCCGGCTATGATGATGCTGCTCTTGATTGCCGGTGGCACGATTTTTGTTGTGTTGGTTTATAATGTGCGTCGCTTCAAACATTGGCGGATTTTTAATTATGTGCGTCAGCGCCCAGGCATGGAACGGGTTTTCTCCAATCTGTTGGATGTATTTACGATGTTCACACGCAAGCCGCGGCTGATCTTGAAAACTTCGTTGCTTTCATTGCTGGGACAAGCCTTTTTGATATGTCAATGCTATTGTCTGGGGCGCAGCTTGGCGATACCGCTTGGCATTGCAGGCTATATAGCGGTGATCCCGCTGATTTTATCGTTGGCATCTATCCCGCTCACGCCCGGCGGATTGGGGGTGCGTGAGGCGCTTGCTGTGACGATGTTGGGGGCGCTGGGAGTTGCCAGGGAGAGCGCTTTGTCATTGTCACTGCTGGTTTACGGCGCTGCACTGGTGTGGAGCGCAGTGGGGGGCTTGGTGTTTATAGGATATTCATCCGGCGCCGGGCGCACCGTCCGTGGCGAAGCTGCTAAACTCCGTGAGGAAGTTGCGCGCGAAACGGGGGAGCTCGGGATCACGGGCGCCCAGGAAGAGTAGGGCATCGCCCGGACGCAATGTCTGCCGCAAGGCGGAACCAAGCGCTTTGTAATCCGCCGCCAGTTGGGCATGGACTCCTGCTTTTTGCAGCGCCGCCACAAATTCTGTTGAACCGACACTCTGGTTGGCCGTGCCGCCGGCAAAAAAGACCGGCAGTAGAAATAATGGAGTAGCGCCTGCAAGGCGTGTAAAGGCCGTCAACAAGTCCTCCCACATCAATCGCAAAGGGCCATAGCCGTGCGGCCGCCACACTGCCACTACACGGCGATGGTTATGTGCCAGAGTTTCCCACGCTGCGGCGATTTTGACGGGATTGTGGGCGTAATCATCATAAATATTAACTCCGCCGGCATGGCCGATGTATTCCAAGCGCCGCTCAATGCCGCGAAAGCCCTCCAGCGCGGCGCTGATGTCGCTTAAGCTATATCCCAGTTGCTCGCATAACAGTGCGCAGTGTCTGGCGTTTTCAGCGTTATGCCGTCCAGGCGTCTGTAGTTTAAAATCAACATTTTTCAGCCGGAACCGGACGCCTTGTTCAGTGGGGACCGGTTGAAAGTCCAGTGGTGGGGGCTGATTGATCACGCCGCGGCGCACCTGAGTGGTAAACCGCCGGAAAATTTCCTCGACTTCGTCCAGCTTGAAATGATCTTGTGAAACATTGGTGATTACCGCCCATTCAGGATTAAATCGCAGCAGTGAGCGGTCACTTTCGTCAAGTTCCAGTACCCAGCAGTTTGATTGGCCATGACGGAAATTGCCGATGCGGTCCGGCGTTTTCCAGTTCAGCAGGACGCCGCCATTGACGACGGTAGGGTCGGCGCCTAACTGTTCCAGCGTCCAGCCGATCATTCCGGTCACAGTAGTTTTGCCGGCGGTGCCGGTTACGCCGATTAACATGTGCGGCGCGGCCAGCTGCGCCAGGAGTTCCGCCCGGTGTATTACCGGAATGTTATGCCGCCGGGCAGCGGTGATGTCCGGGTTGTTGTCTTCAATTGCGGTGCTGACCACTATGGCGTCAAGCCCGGGAGTGATGCCCGAGCCGTCTTGCCGATGCAGTGTCAAACCTTGCCGTTGCAGCAATTGGAGTGGCAAGGGGAATTCCCCTTGATCCAGAAACCGGTCAGAGCCGCTGACAATGTGCCCTTTTGCCAGCAGCAACTGCGCCAGCGGGTTCATGCCGACACCGGCTGCGCCTACCAGATGGTATTTCCGCATCACGGATAATTCCCGGGTTTTTGCAAGCCGGTATTTTCCGGCAGGCCGAACAGCAGGTTCATGTTCTGCAAGGCGGAACCGGCTTGCCCTTTCATCAAGTTATCAATGTGGGAGATAATGCGCAGAGTGCCTGTGCGCATGTCAGCATCTACTGTCAAATTACAGAAATTCGTGCCGCGGACGTGGATGGTTCCAATGGCGGTTTCCGGCCCGTAAATACGGATGAAGGCGCTGTCCTTATAGAATTCCCGGTAGGCGTCCATGATGTCGCCGGGTTTTACGCCTTCAGCCAATTCGCCGTAAAGCGTGGACATGATGCCGCGGCAGAGTGGAACTGCCTGAGCGGTGAAGGTTACACGCACCGTTTCATCTGCTTGCAATCCCAATTCGCGTTCAATTTCACAGACGTGTTGGTGTCCGGCCAGCTTGTATGCGTTGATGTTTTCGTAACGTGCCGGATAGTGGAATGAGGGTGAGGTCTTTTTCCCTGCGCCGGAAGCGCCGGTCTTGCAATCGCAAATCAGTCGCTTGGGGTTGACTAAATGATTGCGCATAGCCGGCGCCAAACCGAGGATGCAGCTTGCGGCGAAGCATCCGGGGTTGCCGACAAGGCGGGTTTGCTTGTTCAGTGCATCGCGATGCAGTTCAGTAAGACCATAGACTGCCTGAGGCAGCAAGTCCGGCGAGGCATGTATAGTGTCGCGTCCGATACGCGCTGCGTAATCGGCATAAGCGGCAGGCGTGTTAAACCGGAAGTCACCGCTGTAATCAATGACCTTGGCGCCGGCCGCCAACTCGGCAGGGGCGGCCCGCATGCCGACGCCATCCGGCGTCGCCATAAAAACAACGTCTGGTTTTTCATCGTCTGGCTGGGAGGCGTCCGTAATCGGCAGGTCGCAAAAGTTTTCCAAATGCGGGTAAATCCGGCTGATAGGAACTCCGATGTCGTTGATGGCAGCCAGACGGATAATCTTCACTTCCGGATGGGTCAACAGAAGTTCGATAATGCCGATGCCGCCGTACCCGCTGGCGCCTATGACTTTTACTTTAATCATGTTATTTGCTCCATTGAAGTTGGTTTTTATTTACACTGCGCAAATCAATGGTTGATGTCTGTGTGATAATAAAGCGAATTTCCGTGAGATTCTACTAAAATTACTCTTTGGAAGGCCAATAAATTTGACACTATTCAACCAACTCTGTATATATAGCGGCATGTCTAACGCAAATTCAATCAAAAAAATTCTGGTGACCGGCGGCGCTGGGTATATCGGTGCTGTATTGACTCCCGCCTTGCTGGCTCGCGGCTATGCCGTAACGGTGGTGGACAATTTCACTTACGGGCAAACTTCCTTGCTGGATTGTTGCCATAACGATCGCCTGACCATCATCCGCGGCGATGTTCGTGACGAGACTTTAATTAAACAGGCGGCTGAACAGGCGGATGTGATTATGCCGTTGGCCTGCCTGGTGGGCGCGCCGTTGTGCGCGCAGCGGCCGCTGGAAGCACGCTCTATTAATCTTGAGGCCGTGTTAATGTTGTTGCGGCATGCCGGCCCGAAGGCGCGGATTATTTCGCCTACCACCAACAGTGGATACGGAGTTGGCGAGCCTGGCGTATTCTGCACGGAGGAAACGCCCTTGCGTCCGATTTCTCTCTATGGGCGATTAAAGGTTGAATTGGAAGAAGCCCTGTTGTCGGACGGCCGGGCAGTCTCGTTGCGGTTAGCGACGGTTTTCGGCATCAGTCCCCGCATGCGGTTGGATTTGTTGGTGAACGATTTTACTTATCGGGCGGTCACCGATCGTTTTATCGTCTTGTTCGAGGCGCATTTTAAGCGTAATTACATTCATGTGCGTGATGTGGCGCGGGCGTTTCTGCATACGCTTGACAATTTTGAACAGATGCGCGGCCAGGCATACAATGTCGGGTTGAGCGATGCCAATTTATCTAAGATGGAGTTGTGCCGTGAAATTCAAAAGCAGATACCGGATTTCACCATCCTTGAGGCGCCGGTTGGGGAAGACCCGGATAAACGCAATTACATTGTCAGTAACGAAAAAATTGAACGCACCGGATTCCGTCCTGAAGTCTCGCTGCAGCAGGGCATCCGGGAATTAATTCGCGGCTATCAAGTGTTACGCCGTAACCAATATGCAAATGTCTAAGATTATGAAAATTCTTACAACCGGTGGCGCCGGATATATCGGTAGCCATACCTGTGTGGAACTGTTGCAGGCGGGGATGGATGTGGTGGTGTTGGACAATCTGTCGAACAGCAAGATCGAAGCTGTCCGGCGTGTCGGTGAATTAGGCGGACGCTCACCGGTGTTTTATGAAGCGGATTTAAACGATCGCGCCGCGTTGGATAAAATTTTTACCGAGCACCGTATTGATGCGGTCATTCACTTTGCGGGCTTGAAAGCGGTCGGGGAGTCGGTGCAGGAGCCGTTGCTTTATTACCGCAATAATATTTCTGGCACAGTGACGTTGTGCGAGGCGATGCAGGCGGCCGGTGTGCGCCGGATGGTTTTCAGTTCTTCGGCCACGGTGTATGGTGTGCCGGAGCGGGTGCCCATTACGGAGGATTTCCCGCTGAGCGCAACTAATCCTTATGGCCGCACAAAGCTGATGATTGAAGAGATATTGCGCGATTTACATGTGTCTGACCCGGCTTGGCGCATTGTGTTGCTGCGTTATTTCAACCCGGTCGGAGCTCATGCCAGCGGACGCATCGGAGAGGATCCCAACGGTATCCCAAATAATCTTTTCCCTTATATCGCCCAAGTCGCCACTGGACGTCTTGAGCAATTATCCGTGTTCGGGAACGATTATCCTACGCCTGACGGTACAGGAGTGCGCGATTATATTCACGTAGTGGATTTGGCGCTTGGCCATCTGAAGGCGTTGGCGCAGCTTGATCGCGAGTCTGGAGTGGCGGTGTACAATCTCGGTACTGGGCGCGGCTATAGCGTGTTGGAAGCTGTAGCGGCGTTTGAAAAGGCTTGTGGCAAGCCGATCCCATATCGGTTTGCGCCACGCCGGCCTGGCGATGTGCCAGCCTGTTATGCCGATCCCGCCAAGGCCAATCGCGAGCTGGGATGGAGCGCCAAACTGGATTTGGCGGATATGTGCCGTGATGCCTGGCGCTGGCAGTCGCAAAACCCGGCCGGTTACGCTTGAAGTAGCCTATATCCGGCATTTAGTGTCGAATATTTAGCCTGATTAGCCACAAAAAGGCATAAGAAGCACAAGGAACAACAGACTTCTCACACGGAGGCGGAGAATACGGAGGTGCGAGCCGCACTGGCAGAAGAACCACGGATCAACACTGATAGACACGGATTAGGGAAAGGATTATCCATAAATGCCGCGCTGTCCGCTGTGCGGACATGGATCGGTGGACACCCGGATAGGCGAATAAATTCGCGTATCTGGGTGTCAGCCGATTTGCCAGACCGGCATTTGCCGGTCAGCGCGGTATGCGTTAATAATCTGAAAATCTTGTGCCTTTTGTGCCTCTTTGTGGCTAATTTCTTTCTGCCACCTTGGCGTCTTGGCGGTTTATCTTTCCTCCCCATCGCAGTTTTCAATGGGATATAACAACTCGGGGCAACATCCCATTGGGGCTAATGCCCGTTCCGTCTGTATGTTCTTACGCCAACAGGTCGGCTTCGCCGCTGGAATACACAAGTAGGGTAGGTGGCATACCTTCTGTCATCCGTGAATAGTTGGCGTGGAAGGCTGCGGACTTAGAGTCATCCGGGATTTCAAACCCCATGAAAACTGCATCGGCATCTTGGGAATGCTGCCGCATCACCGTTGCGAAAGGCTCATTGCTGACCACCACCGCGGCTGTAGCTGGAATGCGCGCTTTTTGAATTAATTCCTTTAAGGCTGAGAGTGAATCTTGGTGTGCGGTCGGCTCTTCGATTCGCCGCAGAACACGGATTTCTGTATTGCCCCATTCCCAATTGCGCGTTAACAGATAAGCCAGGATCAGCATCAACGATCCATTGCGTTTCCCGCGCCACCAAACGTCTATGCGCTTGGCCGTGGATGCATCGCCCTCGTTTTCATCTTGCTGGGCAACAACACATACCAAGCTCTTGCCGAGCAGCGCCAAATCTTGCAAGTGGCGGACGAATGGGCCGATGCGGGCCGGGTCGCTCGGCCAGCCGAACATAACGGTGTTGGGTTTAATCGGCCCTATAGAATGTGCCTGTGCCAGCACCCGGATACCTTCGTCAATATTGGCGGCGATGATTACTTCTGGAAAGGCATTTTGAGTATAATTGCGCAGCAGTTTTTCCATGGCGGCATGCGCTACACTGCGGAGAGATGCTTTTTCCCGTAAATCGCCGATAATTATTTCCGCCGCCGCTAACAGCCCGCAGCGGGCTTCCATCCATGCGGCATATTGCATTAAACAAGGGCGTGTGTCCGGATTGCCGGACATTACTAGTATGGAAGGACGCCAATTCTTCGGATGCGCCCGCATGTTTCTCAGGCGCAAAAGGTTCTTGGCTATAATATTGTAGATAAAACCGCGCCGGGCATCGCCAAAGGCCGCGGAATAAACCCAACGGTTGATCAGGAGGCACAGTCCCGTAATAAATGCCGCTGCCGCCAATGCCGCCACGGGGTTAATCAGAAACATCGCGATTAAGCATGCCAGCATCCCTAGCAAAGCTGCCGACCAATGGTATAGCTTAAAACGTGGCCTGAATGACGGGTTAGCGCCGAATGATTCGATAAAAGCGGCCATGTTGATCATGCCATAAGTGACCAGGAAGAGCATGGTCACCACTGTTGCGACAAAATCAAAGGCGCTTAGTGAGTCCCCGCCGCCGACCGCTGCGATCATGGCGATGGTGATGAATAAGGTCAGCCAGAGGGCGGTATGTGGCTCAGCGGCGCCACGTGCGAAAGGTGTCAGGCCGGGGATAATCCGGTCGCGCGCCAATGCCTGTAACACGCGTGGCGCCGTCAATAGCGAGCCGATCGCGCTGGAAATCGCGGCTGCAAATACACCGGCTACTGGCAAGAATCCGGTTCCCGGCGGCGACAGCCGTTGCAGTATGCCGAATGGGTCATCTATCAACTCTGCGCGCGTCGCAGCGCCGCCGTATAAAACTATTTCGATAAAATAGATTAAAGCGCCGGTGCCGACTGCCGCAAATGTGCCGTACACCAGTGAGCGGGCCGGATTGCGTAAATTGCCCGACATATTGATCCCGGCCATTATCCCCGTGACTGCGGGGAAATAAATTGCAAACATGCGCCAGAAATTTAGTCCAGGTTCAGTGTAACCAGCGGACCAGTTGGCGGCTAGACGGGAAATATCAAAATTGAAAGCCAAGCCAGAAAGGAAAGCCAGAATTGATAATCCGAGTATAGCCATGACGACATACTGAGAGCGAATGGCCCAGTTTGCACCGATATACACCACAGTAAACAGCAACAATGCGACGACTAAGGACAATTCCTGAAAGTAAGGCGCAAGCGCCGGGAAAACAAACACTACGCTTTGCACGAACCCCAGGATGTAAAAAGGGGCGGACAGCGCTTGTGCCAAATAAAGCGCTAAGCCGATGGCACTGCCGAATTGCGGACCCATCGTGCGGGAAATCAGGTAATATGCGCCACCGGCTTTAACGGGCGTATTGGTGGCAATGGCCGACATGGAAATAGCCGTCAATAGCACTATCCCTTCCGCCACTGCCAATATGATTAATGAACTTAGAACGCCGGCCTGTCCAACCACATAGCCTGCGCGCAAAAACATGATTACGCCCAGGATTGTCAGAATCGCCGGGGTAAACACGCCCCCAAATGTGCCGAATAGGGTTGGGGCGTTTTTACTTGTTTTATCACTTGCCATGTCGGTATAGTAACAAAGAGCAATTCGGTAATAAACTATGTTTTTATTAAAAATTCGCTAACATCCCATAGGAAAAATTAACCGCCAAGGTGGCGGAAGGGGATTAGCCACAAAGATGCACAAAATACACAAAGAGATAGGATTGAACCGCCAAGACGCCAAGGTGTCAGAAGAGGGTTTGCCACAGACGCATGCTGCGCTGACCGGCAGATGCCGGTCTGGCGAATCGGCTGACACACAGATACGCGAATTTATTCGCCTATCCGGGTGTCCACCGATCCATGTCCGCACAGCGGACAGCGCGGTCTGCTATTCTGGTCAGCCGGTATTTCTGGTAAACCTGCGTCAATCTGGTACGCCTATCTGTAGTTCCTCCTCTCCATTCATCAGTGTCCATCCGTGTTCATCCGGTGCGCCAAGCAAAGCTTGGCTGTTTCTAACAGAATGAAAGGAATCTGTCATGTGAATTAATCGTTGCACATGTAGCAGACCCAGCGGCGAGCGGGAGCAATTCCG
>JBMNRV010000023.1:0-39684 GCA_050944835.1 Kiritimatiellia bacterium | reverse complement strand
GGATGGTAGATGGCAAAATTACTTAAAGCCACGCGCCGAAGATGTAAAAATTATTCTTGACAAATTGGGGCTTAATGAGGCAGAATTTCACCATGAAATCGGAATCCCTATATCCCAATTTACCGGAAGCGAAATCTTCCAGTTCGCCCATCTCGACCGAGGATGGAGAACAGCAGCGGATCTCCGAGCACGAATTTTTGAAAAAAGAAGCAAGGCGACTGCTAGCAGAGCTGAGAGAAATTCGCGCCAACCGCAAAAACAAGAAGTAGTATCCCCCCACCAGCGCGAACGTAAACCCGCCGACCATTCCGTCCATGACCAGGAATACCGCGCTGCCGACACCCCGAGCACCACACAGGACGATGTTCGGTTTTCCACCACCGACCAACCCTTGCAATCCGATATTGGTTTTTACTCCCAAGTGGAACACACAATTGCAGGGTTCAAGCAAATGAAAGCCACCGGCGACCAGTGGGCACGCTGGCTTGAGAAGCAGCCGGGCGTGAAAAAGGAAGAACTGGACTGGTTGGGCATCAAGGAATGGTTGGCGGAACGCAAGGGTGCGGTGACGAAAGCGGAAGTGATGGGCTTTTTGCGAGATAACCAGGTGGAAGTGCAAGAGGTTGAATATAGCGACCGCGCCCAAGCAGACCAATCCCCGAAATACAAACGGCTTCAGCTTCCCGGTGGAGAGAATTACAGGGAAGTGTTATTGACATTACCGGACAAATCATCGTTGAGTGAGTTTACAAAAGAATATTTGGAAAACAATCCCGGGGCCAGAGAAGAGGAAATCAGACAGCAGTACGAAATGTATGGCGCACCATTAATATGGTCTAATTTTAATTCCCCCCATTTCGATATGCCCAACATTCTTGCCCACGTCCGCATGAACGAACGCACAGATACTGATGGCAAGCGCGTGTTATTTGTCGAGGAGGTGCAGAGTGATTGGCATCAGAGGGGGAGACAAGAGGGGTATAAGAGTCAACAGATAGGGCCTGAAATAATCACAGATGATGTTATTTCCACAGGCAAGGGGACAATCCCCGACGCTCCGTTCAAACAATCCTGGCCGATGCTGGCGATGAAGCGCGTCATCCGTATAGCCGCCGAGGAGGGTTTTGACCGCGTAGCGTGGACTACGGGCGAACAGCAGGCGGATCGGTATGATTTGAGGAGGTATATATATGCAATACAGATATTGCCTTCAGACACGTCAACTGATGCTAAAAAATAAATTTTCTCTTTGTTAATTTTAACGTAAATTGGCCGAGATCGAGAAGAAGTACGACGACCAATTCTGCGTAGTTTTCGAAGCGCTGAACGAACTCATGGCACCACCCGAGCCGAAACGTAAACAGATCGGCTTCTCGGTTAAAGAGGGCCGTGCCGTGTACCGGGTAGGATGGAGGAAAGGCAGGCATGTATGAGTCTGCCACAAGATTCCGATAAGTTAAAATCGAAATACTTGGCCGAGACGGCGTCCCAGCAATCGCCCGGCGCATAGCAGTGTCAGCAGTAGGAAGAGCATACTCCAAACACCCAGCGCGGCGGCAATGTGGCGTCCATTACCAAGAATCTGTGCCAGCTCGTAAAGCGCTTTGGTGATAGGAAAGTGTACCCGGAGCTGCGCCAGCATCAGTGAATCGGAGACTTCCAGCATGGCAAAGCTGAAAGCCAGAACGCAGCCGGCCATCAGATGCGCCCGGATAGCCGGCAAGGTAATGCGTCGGATGGTGTGCGCTGGCGAAGCGCCCAGTGACGCGGCGGCTTCTTCCAATGCCGGTGGAGTTTGCTGGAAGCCGGCGGCAATCGCACGAGTCATGTACGGCAGACGGCGCACCGCATAGGCGATAATCAACAGCACGGCGGGGTTGGCGCCTGGATGGAATGGCGCCAACAGCCGACCAGGCCGGCTGAGCGCCAGATAGCCGAAGGCCATGACGATGCCCGGCACCGCCAGCGGCAGCATTGCTAATGTATCCAGCCAGCCACGCCAACGCCAAGTGGTACGGGTTAAGGTGTGGGCAATCGTCAGGCCAATGACAACATTTATCGCCGTTGCCACCGTTGCGTAATACAGACTGTTGCGAATGGATGGCAGGGTTAATTCATGACTGAGCGCGTCCAGGTAATGTTGTCCGGTCAGGATGGAAGGAAGCGCCGTGCGGTACCACGCCTGGCTGATGCTGTTCAATATGACGCCCAAATGGGGCAGGGCGCCTAACAGAAATATCAGCGTGAAAAAAATGGCGGCGCCCCATCCGGCCACGCCGTTCAACCGGCGCGGCGCTGCTGTTGCCCCCGGCCGGCCCGGGCCGGCTTGTCCTGTCCGTCCGAAAATTCCGCGCGCTGTGGCATATAGTGCGGCCGAGATAACCAGCGTTATCAGGACTAGCGCGTAGGGGGCGGGGCTGGCGCCGATGTCATTCAGACCATCGTAAATCTGGACGGCGATGACGCGGTTGTAGTCGAACATCAGCGGTGTGCCTAGTTCGGTGAAGGCCCAGATGAAGACGATGATTCCGCCGGCAAACAGACCCGGCATGATCAGCGGCAGCGTCACCCGGATGAACCGGCGCCAACCGATGCATCCCAAGTTGGCTGCTGCTTCCGTTAATGAGTTGTCCAAAGCGGCTATGGCCGCTTGGGCATTCAGGTAAAAAATTGGGTAGAGATGCAACGCCGCTGTTACGGCAACGGCCCAGAAGCGCCCATTGGCCAGCCAGTCAACAGTTTGCGGCCATTCCACGACACCAAGTCGCACTAAGATAGCATTCAATGCGCCATACTGCCCCAGTATATGGCGTATGCCGATGGCGCCGACGAATGGAGGCAGGATCATTGGCGTGAGGATCAAAGCGCTGAGAGCTGTGCGCCCGGGAAAATCGTAGTGCACGCTTAGCCAGGCCAGCGGCAGTCCCAACAGAATTACCATGCCGGTAATGGCGCAGGCCAGTGCCAGACTGTTGTAGAGGCCCGTGCGATAGATCGGATTGGCCAACGCTTCACGCACAAACACTAACGTCAACCGGCCATTATAAACCAGAGCGCCCTGAATGGTTTGTAAGAGCGGCCAGACAAAGAAAACCAACATCAGTCCAACGACGACCCAAGCCGGCCAATATTTAAGTTTGTTCTTCATAGGCGTTCTGCCAGCCGGACGGTTTCCCGGTATTGTTCAAGAAAAAACATCATCCAGTCGCGTGCCTGCCGGATTTCCTCTGTTCGTGTCGGCTTTGACGCAGCCACAGCGGCGTGCAGGTTGGCATACTCGGCGTCCGGCGGCATTCGGAAAAAGGCGGCCGCGGCTTCAGGTGCGGATTCCGGTCCGCCGGCGGCCTGCAATGCCTCCCAAGCACGGGTTAATTCTGGTTGAGTATCCAAGCACATGGCCCGCATCAGGATGCGAATCTTGTTGAACAGAGGCGATGTCCATTCCGGACGGTAAACAAATTCGCCCACTCGCTCGTATGGTTGGGCGTCTGGATCGGACATGTGTTGGCTGTGTTCATGACTGTACATGTCGCGGCGTATTGGTAATCGGCGTATGGCGTAGGTCTCCGGCCCGCCGGGGGCGCCGGGACGATAATTCCAGAGTTTCTGGCCTTCCGGGCTGAGACAGAATTCGATAAAACGCTCGGCGGTTTCGAGATGTGGCGCGCCGCGCAGGATGCTGACGGGGTCCACGGATATACCGGAACCCGCCGCGGGGGTGATGTATTGCATGCGGTCGGATTTTTCATTGCGCATGATGGTTTCATTTTCAAACCGGCCGTAAAAATCAATACACATGCCGGCCGCTGCGTTGCCTTGCGCTACGTCCAGCGGCACTTTGCTGGCGGCGTCGGTGAAGTACCGGGCATTGGCGCCGATACAACGCAGCAGCGTCCAGGCCCGGCGCCATCCGGCGGCGAGATCGTCATTGGACGTCATCGCCGGTGTTACGCCGCGCTCATTCAATTCTGCCGCCATTTCCGATTGGATCAACACCTCAAACGCTTTGTTGATTGAGCCGCTTTTGGTGGGGTCTGCCAGCGCCAGGCGCCGGAAATAACGGGCGTCTGCTAAGTCCGGCCATTGCGTCGGTGGATTGGTAATCCCGATCTCCGCCAGCACATCGCGGTTGTAACAAATGCCGAAACTTGAGAGGCAACAACCGAACCAATGACCCTCAGAATCGTAAAATGTCTCGCCGGCACATTCTGTCGGCAGTACGGCGTCGGTAAACCATGCCGGATGTGTCTGGCGAATACGTGATGGAAGGATATGACCCCGGCGCGTCTGCCGACTATGGTCATATTGTCCGCCACCGAAAAAAAGGTCAATGCCGATGCCAGACCGATCCGCTTGTTCGGCCGCCGCAAATTCGCTGTCTAAATATCGCGCAATTTCACTGGTGCCACCGATGTTGCGCCAATCAATCGCTGCGGCCTGACCGTAGCGCGCGCGGTGCCAGCGGTCGAAGCCACGCCCAAATTCAAAGCGTATGGCTTCATTGTGTGGACTGATAATCACCAAACGGGCGGCATCTTCCGGTGACTTGCGGTCTGCCGGCCGCAGCAGAAACGGCACTGTCAGCAAAGCTATTAAGCAAGCCGCTAACAGGTAATTCAATCTGCGGTTTCTCAATTCCTTGTCGGCTCCGCGTGACAAATCCGAGTCCATCACTGTTTATCCGGTTCTTTCCCGTCTTCCCATTCTACACAAACTCAAGCCACCCGAACGATTCTGGGCGGTGAAAGTCCGGGCGTGGAAAATCCACTGGCGCCCATGTCAACCAATGGGGGTGGGATGTGTCGTCGCCACACTTGTAAAAATTGGCGCGCCACAAAACTCCCGGTTTCGGCGCCGTCATCTTCGGCATGTAGCGACTAATTATTTCCAAAGGCAGCCGGTATTCAACCGTCCAAACAGTTGGCGTCGTTATTTCCGGATTGACGATGCGTGGCAATTGATGGAATTTCGTGATGCGGGCACAGTCGGCGATGCTGATTGTATTGCTCTGGCGGGGCAGGGTTTGGCAATGAAACAGCAACGAGCCGCCACAGTTCATTTCAAGGTTGAAGTAACCGATGTTGGTGTCCGGGCCGGGAGTGAAAAAGAACTCCACGCAACTGTCTTTATATACCGGTCCATCAAATTCCTTTTCCGCCACGGCCCGCACATAGCGGTCGGCTGTGCGGAAGATAATGTAAATTGCTTCCATATCGTAAGCGACACGGAATTCAGTATGCGGGAAATGTGCTGGACGTTCTCCCATATAGTTTTCCAGCACGGCTACAGGCGCCGGATGCCATACGGGTTTATCCCAATCGCCGTCGAGCGTCGGCGGGGCGGAAAGTTTCGGAGCGCGGTAAACCATGCGGGTGGGCAGTGGGCGCGGGGGGGTATCATGTGGTTTCATGTGGGCCTTTCAGGTTGGTGGTTTTGAAATAAGTTGAGTTTTTTATCTCGTTCCCGGGCGTATATGCCCGTCAGTAAAAATTAATCCTCCACTAAGGCGCTGTAATGCGGGTCAATCAAAGCGGATGCACCGGCATAGCGCGTAAACATAGTGTGCTTTTCATACGCTTCTTCCTGTTTGCGTCGTGTGGCGGATTCGTCATGGTAAAGACGGGCGAAAGGGGTGTAGATTATTTTCCAACCTGCCTGACGCAGTCGCAGGCATAAATCGGCATCGGAAAAACCTATCGGGAAGTCAATTTCATTGAAGCCGCCTATTTGACGGAATGCGGACCGGCGGATCATCATACATGCGGCAGTAACGCCGGAGACTTCGCGCTGCATTTTGTAGAAATCAAATTTTTCGTTGTCGGTAATGTTTCTGACACATGCCCAAGCGCTTGGCTTAAAGGTCAGCCCGGCATGCTGCACCCGTCTGTTACGGCGTAGCAATTGACATCCTACGGCCGCCACGCCGTCCCGCAACAAGTGTTCCAGCATGGCTTCCATCCAGTCCGGAGTAATTACCTCGATATCGTTGTTTAGGAAAATCATGATTTCCTGGGAGAGCTTTTCCACGATGACATTGTGCAGCCGGGAGTAATTGAACGGTTCGTCGAAATCCATAATGACGCAGCGCGGGTCGTTGATCTGATTCAGGAAGTCCCGTGTGTCGGGCTGTTGTGAGCGGTTGTTAATCAGGTAAACACGGTAGTTGGGATAGGTAGATTTAAAAATGCTCGGTAGTAGTTTTTTGAGGTACTCTACCCGGTCATGGAAGGGTATGATCAAAGCGATTTCCGGTAAGGTAGTTGGCAGCGTGTATTTGACGCGATACCAGGGATAACCATCATCAGTAACCGTGGCGGCGATGTTATGGCGGGTTAAATAGTCCTGAAGCATGCGTTTGCCGTTGCGGTAGGCCGTCGGTAAGGATTCCGGCGGCGGAAGCGTTCCGCGGGTATTGCCAGAGAGTGATGCAGGGTCTTGCCTCCAGCCATAAAGCGGGTAGGGCAAATGCTTGAAACGCAGCCCTTTTTCCATTGCGCGCAACATTAATTCGTGGTCCTGCGCTCCGTCATACGCCGGATTTAACGGGCCAAGTTGCTCAAGCGCTGTCCGCTGGATGACACAAAAATGCGCCACGGTATTACATGACAACAGGTTTTCCAGTGTCGGGGGGCTTTTGTGAGTGAAAGCCGCAATGTTGCCGTGTAGGTCTAAGAGGACTTCATCGGTGAAATAAATGTCCGCCTGTGCCGCCGGGGTATCCTGATTGAGTGTGCGGACCAGCAGCGCCAGGGCGTCATGGTGGAGAATGTCGTCATGATCCATGAAACCGATATACTCTCCGCGGGCCAGAGCGATGCCGGCGTTGGTGGCGTTGCTGACGCCAAGATTGCGTGTGGTGTGCTCCAGACGAACATGTGGTTTAGAGGCGGCGCGTTTGAGCGCGGCAAGCGTGGCGGGATTGCTGGAACCGTCATCTATCAAGATCAGCTCATAGTTGTCATAACTTTGTTTCAATACCGAAGCAACGGCTTCATCCAACCAGCGCGAATTAAAAACCGGCATAACAATAGAGATTAGTGGGCGGTATTGTAAAAGCGGCAGCCAGGAGGCGGCATTGGACTCCGATTCGTAAGGGTATTTATTCTGTAGCGCCATTCGGCGATTGATTACAATTTCTTTTGTCAGCGCCAGCGCCGCGCCGATGCCTTGGAACCAGCACATTCGCAGAAACCGCCATGGCAATAGAAGAATATGTTTCATGTTTGAACTTGCGACGAGATCATCCGTATGCCTGTTTTGCGCGGCTGGTTGAGATGTGGACGTTGTAGGACTTCATAGTTGTTTGGGTGTTATTTTAATAATGCAAATGTCAATCATGGAGGCATGTATAATGATTGTGATGTTTTAATGACGCCGTGAACGTGCTATCTGTCCCAAACGCGCTGCGAAGCGGGAAAGCCAGCGACGTGGTATAACGGCCAGTCGTCCGTATTTGTGAATCAACCAGATTTTAGTAGTTGTGAAGGCGCCTGCTCCGCCGGCAAATTCGCGGCGGCCTAGCAGGAGGTGGCGCAAGGAAATAAAATGACATAGGGTACGTCCGCTACTGATACCGCCCAAATCATAATTGCGTGTAACAGGCGGGGTGTTTGATTCAGAATTATCTGTAGTAGCAGTTTTATTTCTCAGTTGGCGCATAAAGTCAAAATTCATAATAAATTGCGTGTTGGGTTTGCGGCTTGAGATTATACCTTTCCAGCATGGACAAACAAGGTCTATTCTATCAGTTATTCAGCGGCGCGTTCCGCCTTCCGGACGTGCCAATGGGTCTTCAGCTTGCGGAACAGAACCAGGCCGCGCCACACCACTGTATGCCAGAGGAAGAAAGCGGAGCGGATTCCCGGGAGCCATCGCAAGATGCCCGGCGGCAAATCCCAGAGCCCGGTCAAGCGCAAACGGATGCGCCAAGGCGGCTTGTGATGGCCGTCATATTCATCCAGGTGGTGCCGCCAGCGCAATCGCTGGACTTCCGCAGCACGCGGAAATGCCATGCGTATGGTTAAGACGTGTTTCAGCCATGGGAGCAGGTCGTTGGCGTTATGGCCGGTGATTGCAAGCGCAGGCGCGGCGCGGGCGGCAAAGTCTAGCATTCCCGCTTGCAGAGGCGCGTAATATGCGTCCTGTTCCAGTTCTCCCCGGCGTGCTGGATGGTTTGCGTCCATACGTACTGGGGTGATATGTCCATCGGTTTCCTCGTAACCGGTGATGCCGGGCGCCGGTTCACGGCAGGCTTCTTCAAAAATATTCAGGGAGTTGGTAATGAATCCGCCCGCTCCATTATGCTGGCGGCAGTCAAAGATAAATCCTTCGATATCGTTGAGTGGTGTGGTAGGATATGGTATGCCGTGAGTGGCTGCCAGCAGGAATCCATGCAGGCGAGGACAATCAGGACGATGGGCGATGGCATCGAACAGAAATCGCTGGATTGTTCCCAGCCAGCCGATATCCACTACGGCAACTTCCGGATACTCAAAAAAACCTTCCTGTTCCAGATAGCGCTCCAGCAAACGTCCGCGTTCCGCGGTTTGACGGCGGACGGCTTCTTGAAATTCCTCGTCGTGCAGCAAGCGCTCAAAATTATCCCATCCGGCGTTGGTCCATCCGTCATAAGTGGGATTCAATGGTGTATCAGATTCCAAATTATGTTTTCTGAACACTGTGGTTAATGGGTTGGGATCCAATCCGAAAACCCGGCATATATCGCGCAGGTCACGATTGCGCGGAGGCAGGAGCGCCATAGGAGCATTGACAGGAGTCAAGCCTTTGCGGGCGCAAGTAGCCGGCGCCAGCGCCAGACGGCTGACGCACAGATAGCGGACATCCGGCGCATTTTCGGTAGGAAACCAAAATTTGGCGGCCTTTTCCCAGATGCGGAGAAACATGTGCCCTTCGCGGGAAAAGAAATAAATACGGCGCAGGCCGCGTGCCTGTGCCTGTTCGGCTACATGTTTAACGAATGCCGTTGCCAGCGGCCCGAAAAAATTGTATCCGTCTTGATATAGTGGCGAGTCCGAACGGTTTTCGCCTTCCAGAGGCATGGCCATTTGCTGCCAGAGACGCCCGCGCCAGAAAGGCCGTTTGACAGATGTGGCGGCATAAGTATTAAACACGTGTTTCCGGTGCGCTTCGCCGGTATCTTGTAAAACCATGGCGCGAATACCCATTGCCGCAGGGCGGTGCCCATCAGAAAATGGATTGTCGCCAATATGCAACCAGCGGGAAGGATCAGCTTGCAAATGTGTTCGCAAGTCTTCAAAAGCGGCGCCGGAAGCTTTGGCGTGACAGGTGTCAGCCGAGGACATCAAGCCGTCCAGATGGGGCATAATGCCAGCGCGTTCCAGCAGGACGCGGATATGCGAAGAGGGCAGATATATATCCGTCATCACCCAAATGCGCAAACCGCGCATACGCAGTTGCCGGAGTAATCCCACAAGGGCCGTTCTTGGCGCCAGTACGGCGCTTTCCAAACGCAATTCAAAATCCGTTACATCCGCCAACAAGTCGGGCGGGGATGCGGCGCCGAAAATTTCTTTTAATGCCGCCGCCATGAATTCCGGATAGACGGCTTCGTAATCTGGATGCCGACGCCCGTTTTCGACGCGTTGGCGGCGTTCGGCGTCGGCACGTTTCCGGAGCGCCGTCTGCCACGAACAATCTATGCCGCATTCTGCGGCACGAGCAGCGATATAACGCGCGACGCCATCTTTAATCCAGTCGGGGTCGGCAATGCGCCGGACTAGCAGAGTGTCGAACAGGTCGAAAGTGGCCAAATTGCAATCGGTAACGGCCTTTAAAGCCGCACTGACCAATCGGTCGGGGTCTGTGAAAAATTCAGGTGTGCCGACTTTAGTGTGATTCATAATGAATGAAAATTTGACAGACGTGATGCGGATTGTCAAGCCCAAGGTCACGTGAGATATTTGATCTAATAATTTTCTTGCAATTCAGGTGGAGCTTATGCTATTCGTTGCTATTGTAATAAGTGTTATGCAATGTGTTTTGTGGTTAATAATATTTTCGGGAGAGCGCAATGAGTTGCAAGTTTAACAAGTTTGTGGCGGTGGTGGGAGCGACTTGTTTGTTGTTGGGTGTCGGTACGGGGTGGACGCAACAGGAGGAACGTGCTGCTGAAGAAGTAAATGCGCCTTGGTATGTCAGCTTAAACGGCGGCATGATTCACTTCGAGGGGGATGAAGCGGTTAAGGATGGGGCCGTCGTATCCCTGCGCTTGGGATACGATTATTCTCCGCGTTGGTCGTTTGAAGGCGTTGCAACTTATATCCCAAAACTGGATGCCAGAGAAGTTTACGATCATGCAACCGGCAAACCCGTTCGGCGTAAAGGGTTGGACGGTGAAGACACCTACGCGTTGGGTTTGGGTGTGGACGCCTTGTTCCATCTGCGCAATATGGATAACCGGCATTTCGACCCTTACCTGATCGGTGGAATGGGTGTGTTGTATTACGAAGTGGAGCGCAACCATCGCGCCAGAGCCGATGTGCAGATCCGCGGCGGCTTGGGTATGGCCTATCACATCAACCGTGAATGGTCGCTGCGCGCCGATCTGATAGGGTGTGTAACCGCTGACCACACCGAGTTCAATCTGATGCCGAGCGCTGGCATTTCTTGGCGTTGGGGTGCGCATGTGCCACCCAAATACACTGCATCCGGTGGCGCAGTTGATACCGATGGCGATGGGTTGACCGATGCCGAGGAAGCGGAGTTGGGTACAGACCCGCGCAATCCGGATACCGACGGCGACGGTTTGACCGATTACGAAGAAGTCAGAGTGTATGGCACCGACCCCTTGAATCCCGATACGGATTACGACGGCTTGACCGACGGCGAGGAAGTCCATAACTATAAGACCAATCCGTTGTTGCGCGATACAGATGGCGGTGGGGTGGCGGATGGCCATGAAGTAATAGAAGACAATACCAACCCGCTGGACCCTTCCGACGACTTGATGCTCTTCACGCTGCATATCGAATTCGATACGGACAAAGACATTATTCGGCCGCAGTATTTTAATGATTTGAATGTTATCGCCAAGGTGCTGTCACGCGATCCAGAAGCCACTGCCAGAATTGAAGGCCATGCCGATAAGCGCCGGACTTCTTCCGGTAAATATAACATGCAGCTTTCAGAACGGCGTGCTAAGGCTGTGCTGGAATACCTGAATCAGCATGGCAGTATTGAGCGCGATCGCATGACGCCGGTGGGGTATGGATTCACGCGCCCGATGGCGGCAAACGATCCAGTGGAAGGCAACCCGGTTAACCGCCGCGTGGAAGTCTATATCCGCCAGGGCACCACTGAAGCGCAGCACTGAAGTAACTGTTTTGAGTAAATTGCTGAGCCCTGATCTGTCGAATGCGGCGGGTCAGGGCTCAGTTTTTTTAGCCGTCTACCTTTGTGCTGCGGAGCGGGGAGGGACGTTAGTTGCTTGGCTTAATACCGGCACAAAAAAAGAGGAGGCCGGTGAGTAAGGGAAAATTGGAGATTTCCCAGACCCTACGCATTACCAAACTACATCGAAGGCGTCAGGTAATGGGAGCGGCCCCAAAACTACGGCAGTTGACAAGTTTGTCGCAGATGCACGGGGAAAGAACCACGGATGAACACGGATGGACACGGATGTCACTATTTCCCTTTTAGCTATCTGGTATCTCCAACAAAACCTGTGTTAATCTGCGTCAATCTGCGGTTTCTTTCTTCGTCTGTTTCTTTCTTGGAGACCTTGGCGCCTTGGCGGTTCAATCCTATCCGTGTGCATCCGTGTGCATCCGTGGTTCCTCTGTTCCTCAACATTTATCTCGTTTCCTGAATTTCAAATGCCGTTTTTCAAGGCGCAGGTGGCTATTTTTTGAAGAATTCAGTATAGAAAATTGTGGGATTGTTGGTAGAGCCGAATTCGCCGCTCCAAACATGCAAGGTAACGGCTTTGACAGTTTTTTGGGCATTGGTGGTGAGAGTGGGCTTAAAGCGGATATGGTACTTTTCCCCATGCGGCAGCGAGTTCCCCGTGTTTTCGTCCGGCATAAAATACGAATTTGTAAAAATGTTTGTGTAGGTCAGTTTAAAAGGTTTAGCATTAGTGGCCCAAGCATCTTTCGCGGCAGGCGGGATAATTGCTTCATCCAGATTCGTCCAACCATCTTCCGCCCAGACGCGCAGGCCTTGGAACACATCGTCAGCGAACAGGGCCATTTGTGTGTCGGCGATGGAACGCATATTTTGATCTAAACCAACAGGGAAAAGACTCATCACTGACAGGATGCCAATGGCTACCACCATCAAAGCCAGTGTGATTTCCACCAGACTGAACCCGGAGCGGATTCGGGACTGGGGTCTGCGATTTTGATAAAAATCAATTAACATAGATGCTGCCGGTTAGTTTTTGAATTACAATTGTTTTCTCGCCATCAGTTAGGTTGGTGATGGTGATAGTGATTGGTGAAATAGAGATGTCATTCGCTTTGGCGACCTCTCCGGAAGGCTTAAAAATCATCTCTCCGCCATCGGAAAAGTAAAACCCTTTTTGCAGGTAGTTGGTAGCTTGTATGATTGTATATGGGGAAGACTGTTGCGCGGCGACATAAACGACATAATAATCGGAAGTGGCTGATGTGTCGTATCCGTATTGAAAGGTAACCGGTTCGCGTTTAGTGATCGCCCATTGACGGGCGAGGGAGAGGGTGGATTTAACTTCCGCGACAGTTCCGCGCATGCCGGCGCCGCGTCCCATGCTGGTAAAGGCTGGCATGGAAATAGTCAGGACGATGGCCATGACCGCGATAACCACCAGCAATTCCAACAGCGTTACACCGGAACGGCCTTCCGGTGGCATTTGCAATGCGGTGCGCATTAGAATTCGCTCCAGGAGGTCACTGTCAAACTTTCAGTGTTCGTCATAAATGCTCCGGCGCCGAAGACGATACGATTGGTTATGTTGAGGGTGTATGTTTGGATTTGATCATATTTCGGCGAGCTCTCTTTTTCACATGTGTAATCGTTTGTGAAAGAGATTTCGTTTTTTTCGGCGCCGGATTGGATGATGGTAATCACGTAAGGGATACCCCGCGGGTCCAGGAAATTGGACTTGGAGTCAAGTTGATTGCTGGAAATGTTAATGAAGGATTGGTTACGCTGATTGAATCCCATCAATTGTGTGACCACCAGGTGATTGTTAGTAAAATAATATTTGTCTTCGATGTTGCTTTGCGCCGGCCATTTGCCGAAGACGGTACGATAGGATTTAGCGGCCAGGACTAAGGCTTTGGCTTCCGTTTGGGCTTGGCGATTCAAGGCACGATCGCGCGAGCGGAACACCACCGGCAACAGAAAGGTGGAGAGGATGACGATTATGACCATCACGACCATCATTTCCACTAAGGTAAAGCCGTGCCGGTTCTGCGGCGTCTGGGTGTTATTTTCACGCATGTCTGTGCATCCGGTTTTTTGTGTTTGCATACCGTAAATATACTGTGTGGCTTGAACAGGTCAAGCCTGAAAACTGCATAAATCGGCATCATCTTTGTCTGCCACTGGCATTTTTGCTTGTTTTTATCGGCTGTTAAGGTAGTTTAAGGGTTCGTGTGGTTAACTTAATGGGAGGTTCTTATTATGCATGGTAATGAAAAAACTATCAAAGTTGGGATTGCCGGTGCGGCTTTTGCTGCTGCTTTTCATTTTGATTCCTACCGTCATTTAAGAGGGATGGGCGTTGAGGTTGTCGGCGTTTTTTCAAAAAATGAGAAAAGCCGCACTGAATTTGCGCGTCAGCGTGGGTTGCGGGCATTTGATACATTTGATGAGATGGCACGCGCTGTGGACGTGGTGGATTTGTGTGTGCCGGGCGCCCTGCATGAGCCGTTCTGTGTGCGCGCAGCGGAACTTGGACGCCATGTGATAGTGGAAAAACCGTTTACAGGCGCCTATGGTCCGGGCACGGAAGGTTGGCGTGGCGACAAGGCCGATAAACAGGAGCTATTAGACGAGGCGGTCGCATCCGTCCGCCGTATGGTGGATGCCGGGCGTAAGCATGGTGTCCGTATCATGTACGCCGAAAACTGGGTCTATGCTCCTCCCATTCAGAAGGAAGTAGAAATTTTGCGTGCTACTCGCGGTCAGATTTTATGGATGAATGGCGAAGAAAGCCATAGCGGCAGCACTAGTGCGGCTTATGGCGATTGGCGGCTCTCTGGCGGCGGCTCGTTGGTTGGGAAGGCCTGCCACCCCTTGAGCGCGGCGCTTTATTTGAAACGTGTTGAAGGGCAGGTCTCGGGCGGTGTCCCGATCCGGCCACGCACAGTCAGTTGCCGCACCCATGCCGTGACCCGCAATCCGCTTTTCCGCGATGCCGGATTCCTGCGTACCGATTACCATGATGTGGAGGATTTTGTTCAGTTGCACGTGGTCTTTGAAGACGGCATGCCAGCGGACATTTTCTCCTGTGAATTGGTCATGGGCGGTGTCCATAACTGGATTGAGATATACGCCAATAATCATCGTATGCGTTGCAATATCAATCCGCATGACGCCAACGTGCTTTACAATCCGGCTGAAAAACAACTCGCTGATGTTTATCTGACCGAGAAACTGGGCACTAAACAAGGTTGGAGTTTCCCATCGCCTGATGAGCACTGGATGACCGGCTACCCACAGGAATTGCAGGATTTCATGTTGTGTCTGCGGGAAGACCGTGAACCGGAAAGCGACGTCATTTTGGCGGCGGACACGATAAGCGTTTTATATTCCGGGTATCTCTCCGCGCAAATGGAAGGGCGGGAAGTGACTGTGCCGCAGATATAACGCGGAAAAACAGCGGCTGTTTCAGGATAGAGTCTAGAGTCATGAGCGAATCGGCACGCATTCTGATCGTGGAAGACGAAAGTATTGTGGCTAAGGATATCCAGTCCGGCCTGCAAGGGATGGGCTATACAGTGGTGGGGATGGTCGCCACTGGCGAAGAGGCGCTGGAGCGGGCCGCGACCTTGCGGCCGGACCTCGTCCTTATGGATATCAAGCTCAAAGGCGATCTGGATGGTATTGAAACCGCCCATCGCCTCCGCACCACCTATCCGGTGCCGGTGGTTTATTTGACTGCTTTTACAGACGATAATACGCTGCACCGCGCCAAAGCGTCCGAAGCCTTCGGCTACCTCCTGAAGCCGTTTGAAGACCGTGAATTGCGCACCACGATAGAAATGGCGCTTTATAAGCACACTATGGAGCGCAAATTGTGGGAAAGCCGGGAATGGTTGGCTACCACCTTACGCTGCATCGGCGATGCTGTAATTGCTACGGATGCATCGGCCGGGGTTCAGTTTATCAATCCCTTGGCGGAATCGTTGACAGGATGGAAACAGGGCGATGCAATGGGACGGCCAGCGCCGGAAATATTCAGCCTTTATGCTGCGGACGGAACAGCGCCGGCGTGGTCAGACGTGGAGGAATTGTTGGCCGGGCGCAGTGATATCCGCGGCGGGAAAGATGTCGTTTTGATTGCGCGCGATGGCAAACGCACCCCTGTGGATTATACCGCCGCGCCCATTAGTGGAAGCGGCGATCGGATCATGGGCGTAGTAATTATCTTCCGCGATATTACAGAAATTAAACAGGCGGCTGCGCGCGAACGCAACCTTTCGGAGCGCCTCGCGCGCTCCCGGCGGATGGAATCCCTGGGGGTGTTGGCCGGTGGCGTGGCGCATGATTTGAATAATATCCTGGGTCCAATTGTTGGCTATCCGGACTTGATTGCGAAGGCGTTGCCGCCTGACGATGCCATCCAGGCTGATCTGGAAATAATAAAGAATTCCGCTCGCAAAGCGCTGGACGTGGTCCGTAACTTGTTGACTTTAGGCCGCGCTGGGAAAACGCCAATGCAGCCGGTCAACATCAGCAGCATTGTTGAAGCGGCATTGAAAGCAATTCCTTCCATGATCTCTATGGAACAAACCCCGTTGGTTGAGACGGTCTTGAACCTCGCGCCCGAGCCGGGTATGGTCATGGGGTCCGCTGTCCATTTGCAAGCGATGGTTGCCAATCTGATCCGCCATGCCTATGCCATGATGCCTGCCGGTGGGCGACTGCAATTGTCCACCACCAGTGAACGGTTGGACCAGCCGCTGGAAGGTTACGAAACTGTGCCCGTCGGCGATTACGTCGTACTGCACGCGATGGATAATGGCGTTGGCATAACCGAAAGCGACCTCAACCGTATATTCGAGCCGTTTTATATAAAAAAGCGCTTGAATCTGCAAAACGGCACTGGGCTGGACATGGCGGTTGTGTTCGGTGTCATCAAGGATCACAATGGATTTGTTGATATCCGGTCCGCGTCCGGCGAGGGCACGGATTTCACGGTGTATCTGCCACTGGCCGGCACGGGGGCAAAAGCCGCGATTATGCCGCGGCAATCCGCATCAGACTCCCGTGGTATGGAAACAATTCTATTTGTGGATGACGATGAAGAGCAACGACGATTCGCCGCCCGCCGGTTGCGTTCGCTTGGATACCAGGTTATTACGGCGCATAATGGGCGCGCGGCGTTGGAACAACATGCCGCCGCGCTTGCCGGTGAGAAAAACATTGACTTGCTGGTGCTGGATATGATCTTGGCGGATGAAATGGATGGCTTGGATACCTACCGGCGTATTCTTGAACAAAGTCCAGGCCAACGCGCCATCATGGTCAGCGGCTTTGCAATTAATACACGTATTAAAGAAGCTCTGAAACTCGGGGCCGGACAATACCTCCAAAAACCTTACACCCTTGAAGAACTTGCCTCTTTAGTGCGTCGGGAGCTGGATCGTCCCGACGAGTGATGCGCCGGGACGGCGCTGGCGAAACCATACGGGGTAGGGGTTTGGGCGAGGTATGGTAAAAAATATCCGTGAAATAGTGGTTTTAGATTGCATTTTATAGTGACTTTGCCTAGAGTGTTTCTCTTGTATTAACTATTAATTAATGCCGTATTGTATGGTAACTCCAAAAAAAATTGTTTTAGGCCTACCGAAAGGCAGCTTGCAGGATGCCACCTTCCTGCTTATGAAAAAAGCTGGCTTCAATCTGTCGGTAGGCGCCCGATCTTATATTCCGGTTGTGGATGATCCCGATATTCAAGCGCGCCTGATCCGCGCACAGGAAATCAGTCGTTATGTCGAAAACGGCTTGCTGGACGCCGGTATTACCGGGCATGACTGGATTGTGGAAAATGGCGCCGATGTGGTGGAAGTGGCCGAGCTGATTTATTCAAAACAGGGCTTGCGTCCAGTTCGCTGGGTGCTGGCTGTTCCTAATGATTCGCCGATCCGCAGCGTGTCGGACTTGGCAGGTAAACGCATTGCTACGGAAGCGGTTGGGTTGACTCGGCGCTTCCTGGAACGTCATGGGGTACAAGCGGAAGTGGAATTTTCCTGGGGCGCCACCGAAGTCAAGGCCCCGGATCTGGTAGATGCAATTGTGGAGTTGACGGAAACCGGGTCATCACTGCGTGCAAATAACTTGCGCATTGTTGAGACGGTCTTGGAATCTACCACCAAATTGATTGCCAATAAACAAGCTTGGGAGGATCCGGGCAAGCATGTCAAAATCGCTCAGATAGCGATGTTGTTGCGTGGCGCCTTGGCGGCGGGGACCAAGGTGCTCTTGAAAATGAATGCCCGTCGGCATCAAGCCGCGGAGATTTCAAAAATTTTGCCTTCACTGAATGCGCCGACCATCAATCCGCTGAGTGTGGACGGGTGGGTGGCGATCGAATCGGTCGTTGAGGAAAACGTTGTGCGAAATATTATTCCCACATTACGAGAGGCTGGAGCGGAAGGTATTATTGAGATTCCAATAAACAAAGTAATAGAATAACGCCTAAAAACGGCAGGGTGCAAAAGTTTTCTGAACAACTGTCGCAGTTTTAGGTAAGGCGGTTGTCATTGACATTGCCGCGCTGATTGCAGTATAAAAAACGCGCTTTAATGCGGTCTATCCTTCCGACCTGCAGTTTGAGCGCAAATGCCTGACAGGTACAAAATAATATGGGTTCCCTCAAAAAATGGCGACGTAAGAAAATGGCCAAGCATAAACGTAAAAAACGTTTAAAGGCCAATCGCCACAAAAACATCAACAAATGAAATCCCGAAACTTTCCGGCAAGCCGCCGGATGGTCTTGGCGCTTGCTGTGTCGGCGTTCGGCATAATCAGTGGATGCCGTTCGCGTCCTCCCGCTACAGCGTTTGGCGGGGCTGTTGCCGATCCCACGTCGCCTGTGATGGCGGCAGCTTTGGCGAATTTCGGCACAGGTATCCTGCGCTCCGGATTGGGTGAAACCGATGCCGCTCTGGATAATTTGCGCCAAGCAGAAGCCCTTGTGCCGGATAATATACGTGTCTCGTTTCATCTAGCTATGCAATACCTCGGACATGGCCAGGGGGACCAGGCAATGGCGACGATGGCGACGGCCGTTGATCGCCAACCAGACTCCTTGGATGCTTATCTGTTGCAAGCCCGCGTGGCGCGGGCCGCGCAGCGCCCCGAAATAGTCCGGCAGGCGTTGGAGCGTGCCATTGCCCTTGATCCACGCCGTGCGGAAACATATGTATATCTGGCGATTTATTATAGTGAGATATCGGATACCGAGCGCGCCATAGCGGTGTTGGAGGATGCCCTGCCAGTGGTGGACGAGCAGCTGCAGTTGCTCCGTGTCTTGGGTGATCTGTATGCCGTCTGCATGTTAACGGCTGAAGGAGCTTCCAATGAGCGTCGCGCCGAATGTCGGCGCCGTGCTATTGATTGCTACCGCCGGGCGAATGACTATCCGCCCGATGAATTCCGTGACGATTATCGTGTTAAACTTGGTGATCTCTACCTTGCCGATGAACAATACGAATTGGCCGCGAAGATTTTTGCAGAATTATCCGAACGTCGGCCGGATGACCCGGATTTGCAGAAAAGACTGGTTCTGAGCTTGAACGCTGCCAGACACAGAAAGGAGGCCGGAACGGAATTAAAGCGAATTGATGTCAGCGGCCAGCCGTCGGATGATTCGGTTGAACGTGAAATGTTGATAGCATCTTGCCGTGCGGCCATCCATCAGGCGCCGGAGAATCCCCGCCACTATGAAACTCTGGCGTTGCTTTTGGTGGAAAATAACCTGCCGGAAGCCATTGTGGTCATAGAGGACGGTTTGCGGCGCCTTCCCGATGATCTGAAGCTCAAGGATTTGCTGGCCCGCCTTTACCTGCAGGCGAAAAGGTTTATGGATGCTTGGACAATTTATCAGGAAATCCAGGCAGAGTTGGAAGCCGGCACGATATCAGATTTGCCAGGCGCCGATTTTTGGATGGGATACGCCGTCGCTGCCCAACAAACCGGGCATATGGATGAAGCAGTCGCGCTTTACGAAAAGGCGCTCGCATCCGGTCAGCGCCGGGCGGATATTTTTTTGAGGCTGGCATTCCTGCATGCTACACGGGGACATAAAAGCGAAGCCGATGCGGTGATGCGGCGAGCGACGGATGCTCTGCCGCAAAGTGCGGAAATACGTTATTTCGCCGGTATTATGGCCGCCCGAAACGGCGACTATGCCCGTGCATGCAACGATTTTGAACACACCGGCGAGTTAGCGCGCGCTTCCGCGAATGCTGCGAAAATACTGGATGCCAAT
The DNA here is from genome assembly GCA_050944835.1 of Kiritimatiellia bacterium. Lineage (GTDB taxonomy): Bacteria > Verrucomicrobiota > Kiritimatiellia > JAAZAB01 > JAAZAB01 > JAXGPF01. Next base: position 20,000 of record JBMNRV010000023.1, on the reverse strand, counting down.
TATTATTTTTATTACGGCGCTGCCTGTGAACGTGAAAAAAAATTTATGCGGGCAGAGGAGCTATTCCGGGAGACCCTGAAAATTGACCCGGACCATGCCGATGCCGCTAATTATCTGGCCTATATGTGGGCGGAACAGGGAACTAATCTGGAGCAGGCGCTCTTGCTTGTTCAACACGCCGTGGAATTGCAGCCGGAAAACAGCGCCTATTTGGATACCTTAGGATGGGTTTATTTCAAAATGGGACGCATTGATGAGGCGGCTGACGAGGTGTATAACTCGTTGCAAATAGACCCAGGTTCGCCGACGGTTATGGAGCATTATGGCGATATTTTGGAGCGCCAAGGCGACATCACCGCTGCGCGCTACTGGCGCGAGAAAAGCCGCCAAGCTGATCCCAGCCGCCGCGAACAGGAAGGTATCACCGATCCCCCGGACTCCTCGGCGCCACCAGACTTATAATTATCGCAATCTTATATAAGGAGATCACTATGGAAAACAAATCACTAGAAGTTCTGATCATTGGTGGCGGCATGATTACACACGATCTGTTACTGCCGTCCGTTTATCATCTGCAACGAACCGGTGCAATCGGGCGTATTCAGATTTCTGCCCTCAACAATGCGCCATTGCGGTTTTTAATGGAATCGCGCGATATTACAGATGGATTTCCAGGCCAAACTTTCACCCCACATCCGGCCTTGTCGGAAGCGCCGGAAAAGAATTTTCCGGACCTGTATAAACAAGCGCTGGCCTCCATGCCGCCGCGTCAGATTGTCATCGTGGCCATGCCTGATCAGATGCATTATGCCGTGGTCATGGAAGCTCTGAAGAACAACCAGCATGTGCTGTGTGTCAAGCCGTTGGTGCTGCAATACAGTCAGGCGGTGGAAATCGAGGAATTGGCCCTGAGCAAAGGCCTGTTTGTTGGCGTGGAATACCACAAGCGCTTTGATCGTCGCGCTTTATTGGCGCGGCGCCAGTATCGTCTCGGCCATTTTGGTGAATTCGCCATGGGGGAAGCCAAGTTGGTTGAGCCGTATTATTACCGCAACTCTAATTTTCAGAATTGGTTCACACCCGATAAAACAGATCCGTTTGTTTACGTAGGCTGCCATTACGTTGATCTGGTTTATTTCATCACCAATCTGCGTCCAATCGAAGTCTCCGTCGCCGGTGTTAAGGGGCGCTTTCCTAATGGGAAGGAAGGCTATATGTGGGCTAACGGGCGGGTGCGCTTCGAAAATCAAGCGCTCTTGACTGTGACCGATGGCTTAGGGTACCCGGATGCCGGCGCCGGCAGCAATGAGCAATGCTTGACCATGTTCTGCGAAGGACAAGGGAACTGCGGTCTGATCCAGCATGACGATCAATTCAGGGGCGTGATCCACAGTTACATAAATAGCATCGGCTCATCCGGCGCTCAGTATAAATATGTCAATCCCGATTTCTATCGTCTGGTGCCATGGGATGGGCCCGGCGCCAAACCGGTGGGTTACGGTTACGAATCAGTGGCTGGCATTATCGGCACAATCCTGCGCATTGAGTCCGAAACCGCCGCCCTTGCGGAGTCCGATGCGCTAATCCGGCGGCGCGAGCTGATCCGTGCGGTTGATGAGCAAGGCCTGATTGCTACGCCTGCCAATAGTTACATCAATGAACTTGTGGTGGAAGCAGCGCGTATGTCTATTACACAGGACGGCTTGCCTGTGCAAATTACTTACGATGGCACGCCATCTGTCCATCCAAGACGTTTTTGATCAATTGTGACCTTGGCGTTGTCCGCCGGGTACTTTATTTAACACTTCCGGCATTTTCTGCTGGAAAAGGGGGTAGTGTATGAGTAAAAAGAAGATATTATCTGGCAACATGTTGATTGCGCAAAGTGGTGGACCAACTGTGGTAATTAATCAAAGCCTTGTCGGTGCGATCCTGGAAGCGCGCCGCCATAAGGCTATCCGCAAAATTTATGGTTCTCGCCACGGTATCCGCGGAATACTAGAGGAAAACCTGGTGGACCTGGGGCGCGAAACTCCAGCCAATCTGGAGTTGGTGGCGATGACACCATCCTCGGGACTTGGCACAGTCAGAAAAAAACCATCGCACGAGGATTGCATCCAGATTTTCAATATTCTGCGTAAATACGATGTGCGTTACTTCTTCTACATCGGCGGTAATGATTCCGCTGAAACCGTCTATATTATCAACGAAGAAGCTAAGCGCGCCAACTTCGAGTTGCGTTGCTTTCACATCCCTAAGACGATTGACAATGATCTGCGCGAAAATGATCATACTCCCGGCTTTGGCAGCGCCGCCAAGTTTGTAGCCTGCGCGGTGATGGGGGATGATCTGGACAATCGCGCTCTCCCTGGGGTTAAAATTGATGTGATCATGGGGCGGCATGCCGGATTCCTGACCGCTGCTTCCGCGCTTGCGCGGACTCATAAAGATGATGGCCCGCACTTGATTTACCTGCCCGAACGGCCATTTTCTATCCCGCGCTTCGTCAAGGATGTGCAACGGGTCTATCGCCGTTTGGGCCGCTGCCTGGTGGCGGTGTCTGAAGGTGTTACCAACTCGAAAGGGGAGCCGATTGCGGCTAAATTCACCAGCGAGAAGGATTCGCATGGCAACGTGCAACTCAGCGGGTCTGGCGCTCTGGGCGACCTGTTGGCGTCTGCGCTCCGCAATGAAGGCGGTATCAAGCGGGTGCGCGCCGATACTTTCGGTTATTTGCAGCGTTCTTTCCCCGGCATACCTTCTCCGGCGGATTCTAAAGAAGCCCGTGCTGTGGGCGCGGCAGCAGTGAAATGTGCCGTCGGTACCAAGGATGTGGACGGATCAATTGCGCTGCGGCGCCGTCCCGGCCGTAAATACCAGATTACCTTCGAGCGTGTGCCATTAGCCAAAGTTGCGCGGGAGACTCGCAGCATGCCTGCGAATTTTATCAACCGCGCTGGCAACGATGTCACCGAAGCTTTCCTGAAATACGCCAGGCCGATCGTCGGGCCGCTGCCGCGCAAGGGGTTTTTGCGCAATTATCCGGTGCCGCGGCGGTAATATACCCGCCAGAGAAATAACCCTTGCGGCGGCGCTGTGGGCACGTGCGCGGTGCGTTTGCGGCTTTGCAGAATTGCATCCGTCGTCTGCTCCGGCACGGCGCCGGTTCCGACTCGGATCAGGAATCCCGCCAGACTGCGGACCATTTTATACAGGAATCCGTCGGCGCGCGCTATAATGACAATTTCAGCGCCGCGTCGGCGCACCTGAAGCCGGTAGAGATCGCGCACTGTGCTTTCCACCAGGCGGTTGGGGTTGGCGGTGAAGGCCGCAAAGTCGTGCCGCCCCTCCAGACGCGTAGCGGCCGCCTGCATCGCTGTTGTGTCCAACGGCTGACGGACATGTGTGCGATAGTGCCGTAAGACCGGCGGCATCACGGCGTCGTTCCAGATGAAATACCGGTATTCTTTGGACGTCGCGCTGCGGCGCGCGTGAAAACGCGGACTGCAGCGCATGGCATTCATCACCCGTATATCCGGCGGTAGTAAACCATTCAACGATCGCAGCAGTTCGTCCGGTTGGTGGTCTGTTGGTAGCGTGCAATGCGCCACTTGTCCCATGGCATGTACACCGCGGTCGGTGCGCCCACTCCCGTGCAGTTTGATCTTCGTGCCGGCCAGTTGCCCCAGCGCCTGTTCGATCATGCTTTGTATTGTGACCGCATTCGGCTGGATTTGCCATCCGCCGTAAGCTGTGCCGTCATATGCCAACTTGAATCTAAAACAATACGCGTTTGTTTGCATTCTTGTTAAAATTGCTAGCATGTATTATTGTTTATGCACATATCATGATAATGCATATTATCCTGTTACGGATTCGGAAGCCATACGGCAACCGGCATTCAGTCCGATGTAGATTCCTGCGCTGCGCCGTGGGCGTCCAAGTAACTTTGAAGGATAATCTGGGCCGCGGCCTGGTCACGCAATTCCCGCCGACGGTTACGGCGTATGTTGCCGTTCAGGAGCATTCTTTCCGCCATACTGCTGCTCAGCCGTTCGTCCCATAATTCCACCGGTAATCCGATGGCGTTGCGCAGTTGCTCGGCAAAATGTTGGACTGCTTCAGCCGCCGGGCCTGACTGTCCCTGCATATTCAAAGGCCAGCCCAAGATGATCTTCTGTACAGCGCGTTTGGCGCAAACTGTTTTAATTATTTCTATGGCGTGGCGCACACCGCGCAATTCCTGTGTCGGCAGGGGCAGGGCGATGACACCGGTTTCATCGCTGATTGCCAGGCCCATTCGACGTGAACCGAAATCTATGCCGAGACATCTGGTCATAACCGGGTTCGTCTGTCTGACCGGCGTTTGAGTTGGGCGACGATTTGTTTGACGTCCTGATCGCGGTGTTTTGGGCAGATGAGTATGGTGTTTTTGTGTTGCACCACTATCAAATCCTCTACGCCGATCAGCGCTACCAGATGGTCTTTATCGCACACGATTACGTTACGTGATGCGTCGTGCATGGTTGCGGCAGGGCCGATGCAGACGTTGCCTGCGGCATCCGGTTTAAAATGTTTTTCCATGGCCGACCATGATCCAAGATCGTCCCAGCGGAATTTGCAGCGGGCCATTGCAATATTGTCTGCTTTTTCCATAAGAGCGTAGTCAATGGATATGTTTTCCATTTGGCGATAAGCATAGGCTAATTTTTTTTCGAAGCTACGCTTTCCAATGACTGGCTCCAGGAAATCCATCAGACGCGTCAGTTGTGGATGCTGGCGCTGGGCTGCTTTTTGAAAAGCCTCCAGTGACCATACAAACATGCCGGCATTCCAGTAGAAGTTGCCTGCTTGCAGATAGCGCTCCGCTGTTGCACGGTCGGGTTTTTCCACGAAGCGCGCCACTTTATAAAATTCGGTTTGGCCGCTTCCGGTAAATCCGGCAATGTTCAGGCGTTCCGTTGCCGCTTCCATGTAGCCGAATCCTGTGCTGGGGGTGGTTGGGGGGATGCCGATTGTAATGAGCAAGTCCGCCTTGGACGCTAATTCAAGAGCATCGGTCAGGGTTTGGCGGAACACCTTCAGGTCGCCGATGACATGGTCAGCGGTTAGAATAGCAATTTGCGCTTCCGGGTCACGGGCGCGGACGATAGCGGCGCCCAGCGCGACGGCGGGGGCGGTGTTACGCCCCTCTGGTTCGCCGATGATATTGTGTTTGGGAAATTCCGGCATGATCCGGCGGATGGCCGGCGCCAGTTCGGCATTGGTGACGATGATCACCCGTTCCGGTGGAATCAGGGGTTGCAGGCGATGAACTGCCTCGCTCAACATCGGTTGCCGGGAAGTGAGCGCCAGTAATTGTTTCGGGCGGCGGGCTGTGCTCACCGGCCAGAATCGTTCGCCGCGTCCGCCGGCGAGAATGACTGCATAGGCATGTGAAAGATTATTTTTCGGTTTCAAGTGATTGGGTCATCCTGGATAAATTTAAATTAATAATAATTTGAATGCCGTGCAAGGTCAAGTGTGGATTGAAGCGCACATTGAAATCCGTGCCGGAGAGCACATGCCGGGCGTAGCCGCCCGTGACGCAGACGGCGGCGCTGGGCGGCAATTCCGTGCGGATTGCCGCCAGCGCTTCGCGAAACATGCCGCGCCAGCCCAGAATCGCCCCGGCCCGCATGGCAGCGCGGGTGCTGCGGGCGATGGCCCGTCGTGCGGCGTTGGCGGAGGGCATGGGTATCCGTGGCAGGGAGGCCGTGCGATCCGCCAGGTAATCGAGAAAAAAGGCTGGACCTGGCATGATCAGGCCGCCTATGAAGCATCCGTCAGCATCTACAGCGTCAACTGTCAAGGCGGTGCCGAAATCCGCGACGATTACCGGCGCTCCGTAAAGGTTAAATGCGGCGGCGGCATTGGCCAGACGATCGGCGCCGATAGTGGCGGGGCGCGGATACTTAATACGGATGCCCAGCTGAAGCGTATGCCGGATCAGCAACGGTTCCCGCCCCGTTATGCGGCGCAATTCGCTCTGCCAGACCGGTGTGGCGGTGGGCACCACCGAACAGATAGCGGCGCCGTCCGGCTTTGTGCTGGAAGTCAGGCTATGCAACCAAGCGCGCACGGTCGCCGGCCGGTCGGCGGATGTCGGCATGCGCCGGATGCGGCCTGGTCCGCGAGCGCCAGACAACGCCGCTGTGACGCATGAATTGCCAATATCAACAAGTATATTTGCGCACATCGTGAAAGTTCTGTGTCATCTTACCCTATATTCGGCGTTTGGAGTCTTACTGCAATTCCAAGGTTAAATCCGCTGCCGGCGCGGAATGGGTTAAGCATCCCAGCGAAATGGCATCTACGCCTGTCGTGGCCACCGCTTCAATCGTTGCCAGGGTAATGCCGCCTGAAGCTTCCAGTTTGCAACGCCCAGCGGTAATCTCGGCGCAACGGCGCATTTGAGCGGGTGACATATTATCCAGTAGAATCCAGTCGGGGCAGGCTGTGAGCGCCTCCCGCAATTCCTCCTCGCTTTCCACCTCGACCTCCAACGGCAGGTTTGGGTATTGTTGGCGGGCGTCCCGGATGGCATCGGCCAGCCCGGCTGACCCGCTTCGGAAGCGGCGGTGATTATCCTTGATCAGGATCATATCAAACAGACCAAAGCGGTGATTGGCGCCACCACCGCAGCGCACAGCGTGTTTCTCTAAACAGCGTAGGGTAGGCGTAGTCTTGCGGGTGTCCAGGATTTGGACTGGACGCCCGCGGATTTTTTCCACGAAAGCGGCGGTCAGTGTGGCGATTCCGCATAGACGCTGCATAAAATTCAGAGCGGTTCGTTCGCCAGTCAGAATAGGGCGCAGTGGGCCGGTCAGATTCATGATGATTTCGCCCGGTGGAACTTCGTCGCCGTCATTGCAGGGTGTTTCCACACGGAGCTCCGGATCGAGCTGACGGAAGACCTCCCGCGCGATTTCGAGGCCGGCGATTCTGCAAGTGTGGCGGGTAATAATGGCGCCTTGGCCGCGGGCATCTTGTGGAATCAATGCAATGGTCGTGGCGTCACCTTCGCCAATATCCTCATGCAACGCCTGCGAGATCAAGCTGCGTAAGGCGGGCCAATCCGCAGACGGAATTCTAGGTGGCATCTGCCGAGCGTTCTGCATGGTGTTTACCTCCGGAAATACGTATGAGGCAGAATTATATCGCTTGCTTTGGCGTTTTTCCAAGCTTAAAGTTCCATTCCCTGGTCAGACCCCGAATTTAACCCGCTCGAACTGACCTTTATGAAATGACAGAATTTTTGGGGAAAGTCCAAAAGTTTTAGGTCTTGACATTCGGTGTTTTCTGGATTAAATAAATTCAGAATCGGTTCTGGGATTTAACGCGTCTTAAGCTGCAGTGTTTCGTGGACAAAACAATCAACTGGTAACTCTGCTAAACACAAACTGTGAAATTAACTGCGTGAGGAGCTAATATGTCAACCGAAACACGTGTTGCGGTAGATTGGTTGATTCGTACTATTCAGAAAATCAGCGAGGCGCTCACTGTGGAGCAAGCGCTGCATGATGTGGTCGAACATCTGAAGGATTTTATTCCGCATGACAGTTTGGCCGTGATTATGGTGGATGAGGACACCGATAATCTGGTGATCAAGACTTCCCGTCAGATCAGCTATTCGTTTGCCAAAAAGTTTCATCGCCCAATCAATGGAGTGGTGGTTCCGAAAGTGCTGCTGAAACATGAAACTGTTATCCTAAACGACTTGCGCCCGGAGATGCCGGAGTATGCCGAGATCAAATTGGAATCCGATTTGAAGTCGGCGGTGTTGGCTCCGATAATACAAAACCAGCGTTCGATCGGCTATTTGCACTGTGAGCGTACAGAGGGCAAGTTCACATCCACTGAAGGCGCTTGGCTACAGGCGCTGGGATTGGTGGTCGGCAATGTGATAGAGAAGTACAATTTGATGGTGCTTACCCGCCATCTTTCCCGAGTGGATGAAGCCAGCAAGGCCCTGAAATACCATGCCTTCCTTGACGAATACCGAATGGAGCTGGCGCGGTCCAAATCTTACAATCAATGTCTATCATTGATTTTTCTGGATGTGGATGATTATACGGGGTTTGTCCAGACCTGTGGCATAGAAGCCGGGCATCTGTTGTTAGAGCAAATACACCAATTGATCAGGGAGAGTGTCAGGGAAATAGATTTGATTGGCCGGTTTGCCGCAGATGAGTTCATTGTCTGCATGGGCGGGGCGGATCGGGATATGGCGGCTGCGGCATTGGGGAAAATCAACACTGTGGTGCGCGAAAAGGCCGCGCCCGGTTCCGGTTGCGCAGTAACCGTCAGTGGCGTTGCAATGACCATGCAGACGCCTGATGAGTTGAATCTTCCGCTTGCAAAAATCCTGGCCGCGCTCGGTAGCGGTCTGATTACAGTGCGGGCGCGTGGGCGTGATCAAGTAATGAGCATTGATCCGCCAACACAGTAACGCGATCCCGGCGCACTTCCAATATGCCGGTGCCGCAGTCGAAGTAGAGCGCGCGTTGGTTGCTTTTGCGTACCTTGAGCTTGCCGGGGCGTAATGCGGCCAAAAGCGGCGCATGTCGGGCAAGTATTCCAAAGGCGCCGTCAACACCCTGTGCCACCAGCGCTTCAGCGGTGTCATCGTAAACCACGCCGGTAGGCGTGATGATTTCCAGTTCGAAAACGCGCGTCATGGTTCTGGGGCTTTTCCTTTGGCTTCTTCGACGGCGCCTATCATATAAAAAGCGCTTTCCGGCAAGTTGTCGTACCGTCCCTCCAGGATTTCGCTGAACCCGCGGATGGTTTCCGCACGGCTGACGTAACGCCCCGGCGTACCGATGAATTGCTCAGTGACGAAAAACGGCTGTGTCAGGAAGCGCTGGATTTTACGCGCGCGCGCCACTGTCACCTTGTCATCATCCGAAAGCTCCTCCATGCCAAGGATGGCAATGATGTCTTGCAGCTCGCGATATTTCTGGAGGATTTGCTGGACGTTGCGCGCCACGCGATAATGTTCTTCGCCTACGACTTCAGCAGACAGGAATTTGGAGTTGGAGTCCAGCGGGTCCACGGCTGGATAGAGGCCCTGTTCGGCGACGGCTCTGGAAAGAACAGTAGATGCATCAAGGTGTGTGAACACAGTTGCCGGCGCCGGATCGGTCAAGTCATCTGCTGGGACGTAAACCGCCTGTACTGAGGTAATTGATCCGCGGCGGGTGGAAGTGATTCGTTCTTCCAATTCGCCGAGTTCTGCGGCGAGGGTAGGTTGATAACCCACGGCAGATGGGATGCGCCCGACTAGCGCGGAGACTTCCGACCCGGCCTGAGCAAACCGGAAAATATTGTCAATGAACAGCAGAACTTCCTGCCCGGTTTCATCTCGGAAATGCTCAGCCATAGTCAGGGCGGTCAGGGGCACCCGCAGGCGGGCGCCAGGCGGCTCGTTCATCTGTCCATAAACCAAGACGGTTTTTTCCAGCACTTTGGATTCCCGCATTTCGCGCCACAAGTCATTTCCTTCCCGCGTCCGCTCGCCGACACCGGCAAAGACTGCTAAGCCGCCATGTTCGGTGGCGATGTTATGGATCAGCTCCATAATCAAAACAGTTTTGCCTACGCCGGCGCCGCCAAACAGTCCGATTTTGCCGCCCCGCGGATAAGGCACGAGCAGGTCAATCACCTTAATGCCGGTTTCCAGTACTTGTGAGCGGGTTTCCTGTTCGTGTAAAGCCGGCGCATGACGGTGGATTGGTTCAAAACGGGTGCTGGCTGGCGGCGGGCCGCCATCCACCGTTTCACCGAAAACATTGAAAATACGTCCTAGATTTTCAGAGCCAACCGGCACGGTAATAGGCATGCCAGTGTTTACAACGGAATTGCCGCGGCGCAATCCGTCGGTGGAAGCCATAGCAATGCAGCGCACAACGTTATCACCCAGATGCTGCTGCACTTCCGCCACCAGCTCCTGCCGTCCATAATCGTCCGGAACATCGCGCGCAATTTTGACAGCCATATTCTGCAGAGGCAGCTGTCCGCTTGGGAATTCTACGTCCACCACGCTACCGATTACCTGCACTACCTTGCCAATGACTTTTGGATTATCCATCATTTTAGTCTTTCGGATGTCGGCATTTAAGCTGAAGCTTCAACGCCGGCAATAATGTCGGCCAACTCGCGGTCAATACCCATCTGTCGGGCCTTGTTGAAAAATAACTGTTGCTGGTCTATCATTTCACAGGCTTTTTTACTTGCCTGTTCCATGATGTTCATCCGGGAACTGTGTTCAGCAACAATGGCGGAAAGCAAGAGGCGGCGCACACTTGAGTGGAGATAGCGTGGGGCCAGATAATCCAGAATTTGGCCGACGTTCGGCTCAATCAACATGGTTTCCAAGTCCGATTCTTCATCCGGTGGCGGGTCATCGAAGTGCAGCGGCAGCAACGATCGAGTGGCGGCTTGGAAGGAGAGGGCCGAGTTGAAATGGGTGTAAACCATGCGGACTGCTCCGTATTCGCCCTGACGGTAGGCGTTGGCCCATTCGCGGCAGAGTTCGTTCGGGTCCGCTCCGGCCGCGTCTATGGTACGGATGATGGCGACACGATTGCCGTATTGGCTTGTTCGGGCGCGGCAGTAGTCCGCAGCTTTGCGACCGATCAAGTAAAGCCCGACTGTCGCTTGCGGGTCCTCAAGAATCTGTTGCAGGCATTCCCGCGCCATCCGCAGCACATTCAGGTTGAGATTCCCACACAGGCCGCGGTCGGCGCTGATAACCACCAGCAGAGTGCGCTGCGATGGCGAAGCCAACCATGCTTCGGCGCCCGGTGGCAGCTTCGCTTGTTGTGTCAGTCGGCGTATCATGGTGGCAGTGGCGGTAAGGTAAGGTCCGCTGTCGAGCAGCTGCGATTGGATGCGCCGTAGTTTTACCGCGGAAACCATTTTCATGGCGCGAGTGATCTGGGCTGTTTTGCGCAGCCCGGTAATGCGTGTGCGGATGGCGCGTAAATTTTGCATAAATCAGGCAAATTGTTTTTTAAAGTTTTCGATCATTGTGTTCATCCGGCTTTGGAGGGAGTCATCCCAAACGTTGCCATGGCGCAGAAGTTCATTTAAATCGGGATGTTCGCGGTCCATAAAACGCTGTAACCCTTCGATAAACGGTCTGACACGATCGAGGGGAAGGTCATCCAAAAAGCCATACACACCGGCATAAATGGCGGCAATCTGTTTTTCAACCGGCAGGGGCCGGTATTGATCCTGTTTCAGGATTTCCACCAAGCGTTCTCCGCTCGTCAGGAGTGTTCGCGTCGTCTTATCCAAATCGGAGCTGAACTGAGAGAAAGCAGCTAACTCGCGATACTGTGCCAAGTTAATACGCAGCCGTCCCGCGACCTGTTTCATGGCCTTTACTTGGGCATTGCCGCCCACACGTGAGACGGATAGGCCGGGATTGATTGCAGGGCGTACCCCTGCGAAAAAGAGGCTGCTTTCGAGATAAATCTGGCCGTCGGTGATGGAAATTACGTTAGTGGGTATGTAGGCTGAGATATCGCCGGCCTGTGTCTCGATGATTGGCAGAGCCGTGATGGTGCCACCGCCTAATTCGCGGTTATATTTTACGGCGCGCTCTAAGAGTCGCGCATGCTGGTAAAAGATGTCGCCAGGATAAGCTTCGCGTCCGGGGGGGCGGCGCAGTAGGAGTGACAATTGACGGTAGGCCACGGCGTGTTTCGAGAGGTCATCGTAAACGATCAGTACATGCCCGCCGTTTTCCGCCAGAGCTTCGGCCATAGCGCAGCCGCTGTAAGGGGCGATGTACTGCAACGGAGCAGGATCGGCGGCAGAGGCGTTGACAACAATAGTATGCTCCATGGCGCCGTGCTCCTGGAGAGCATGCACCACACGGGCGACAGTGGAGTTTTTTTGGCCGATTGCAACGTAAATGCAGGCTACATCGGAATCCTTCTGGTTAATTATGGTATCAATCGCCAGAGCAGTTTTACCAGTTTGGCGATCGCCGATAATCAGCTCGCGCTGCCCGCGCCCGATAGGCACCATGGAGTCCACCGCCATGATGCCGGTCTGCAGCGGCTCGCTAACCGGATCGCGCTCTATCACATCTGGCGCGCGGCGTTCGATGGGACGGTAGGATGTTTCTGGAATCACACCCTTGCCGTCCAGCGGTTGGCCTAAGGCGTTGACTACCCGTCCCAGCAGCGCCCGGCCTGTGGGCACATGCATAATGCGGCCGGTGGCTTTGACCTGATCGCCTTCCTGTATTTTTTTGTCGTCGCCAAGAATGATGCATCCGACATTATCACGCTCCAGATTCATGGCCATAGCATAAATGCCATGGGGAAACTCCAGCAACTCACCGGCCAGAGTATCCTGTAGCCCGTAAACCCGGGCAATGCCGTCACCGACTTGCAGCGTGATTCCTACACTTGACGATATGGCTTTGTCGCTGAATTCCTGAAGGCGCCGCCTCAGGATAGCGGTGACTTCATCCGGTTGAATTTTAAAATTGGCATTCATAACTTATCTGAACCTCGGTTGATCGTCTGTCTCAGGCAATGCCTGCCTGCTGCGCGAGCAGGAATTCACGGGCGGCCTTCAAACGTCCCTGTATGCTGCCATCCAACATTCTCCCTTCATAATACAGCACCATACCGCCCAGCAGATCTGGTTTGACTGTCCACTCTGGTTCCACCTGTTTCCCTAAAATATTCGTCAGCCGTTGTGTCAGGGCTTGGCGTTCGTCCTCCTGTATGGGCATGGGTGTTTCGATCAGAACCTGAAGGATACCGGTTGCTGCACGGTGTAGTGCGCGCCAAGCTTCTTTTATCTCAGGCAACAGGCTTAGTCGGCGGCGTTCGACAAGGATCGCCACAAGCCGGGCGACCGGCGTATTGCGTTCTGTGCCTGCCAGTTCCAAGAACAAATCCGCCCGCCAACCGGCCGGTAGTACCGTATTATTGCACATCAAATGCACTTCTCGATGTTCGTTGTAAAATTCTGTAATGTGTGTCAAAGTTTTTTCCATCGCCAGTTGTGCTTCTTTGGTGTCGGCCAGGCTATAAAGCGCACGTGCGTAGCGGTATGCCAGATTGGATATTGGCGTCAAAATCATTTTGCCGTCCCCATGTCGCGGAGCAAGTCATCTACTAATTTATCTTGCAGGTCGGGGGTCATGCCGGCCCGTACGACTTTTTCCGTCAATCGGCATGAGATTTCGACAATATCGCCGCGTATTTCACGCAATACGCGTGCGCGTTCTACATCAAGTTGCTCTAAACCGCGCTGTAGGATGGCGTCGCTTTGCTGGCGGGCTTCCTCCAGAATTGTGTCGCGCACCTGGCGCGCTTCGATGGTTGCCTGGCGGATCAGCTCCTGGTTTTGCGTGGCTATTTCAGCCAATTGCCTGTCGTAATCCTTACGGAGAGTTTCCGTAGCTAAGCGCTGTTCAGCCGCCTGCTGCAAGTCATCGGCGATCCGATCGGCGCGTTGGCGCATGAATTTTGCCGCCGGCCTGAAAACAATCCGGTCCAATAACACCAATGCGACGACAAAAGTCGCGGCCTGAGCGATGATTACGTTGACATCAATATCCAGCATATTTTATTTTGCCGGCGTAAGCTGATCCAATTTGTTTTGTAATTCGGCCTGGCGCAGCTGCAGCTCCAGCACTTCCACTTGAGCCTTAGCTGCGGAAACAGTCTTCATATCCTGAGTATATGGATTGGCGAAGAGCAGGATCAGGGCGATGACCAGCACGTAAATGGCTAGTGATTCAATAAATGCCAGCCCGATGATTAAATTATTGCCGATCGGGCCAGCGGCTTCCGGCTGACGCGCAATGCCTTCCATGGCTTTGATTATTGCGCGTGTCTGTCCGATAGCCGGCACTATGATCCCCATTGTAACAATTAAGGCCGCCAGCATGATTACAATTTCGACAATACCTATACTCACTACACACCTCCTGTTTTAATGACCGTTAACTGCTTCCCCAACATAAACCATAGAAAGCCCGGTGAATACCAGCGCCTGAACGAGACTGACCACCACCCCCAGGAGAATGACCAGGGGGCGTAAAAGAAAGGGTACCAGCATCAGAATTTTGGAGTAAAGATTATCGGCAAAAAATAACAGTGTCAGCATATACACCAGAATGCTCAGAATAATTTCCTTCGACATGATGTTGCCGAACAACCGCATGGTCAGGGAGAGCGGGCGGATGATTTCTTCCATCACCCGGATGACTATAAAGAGGGGCGCCAACCAGTAAGGTGGCCCACAGTAATATTTTACAAAACCGACAATGCCGTGCTGGCGCAGACGGACGGTTGCAGTTATAAGCATGACTGTAATCGCCAATCCGGCATTGACATTCAAGTTGGCTGTTGGTGACATGAAGCCCGGCACAAGGCCAATCAGGTTGGCGCACAGGACAAACATAAAAATCGTAGTGAAAAGGGAGAGATAACGCGTGGCGGCTGGGCCGACGAACTGACGACCAAGGGCATTGATGGCGTCCAGCAGCACTTCCAAAATGTTTTGTATGGCGTTCGGGCGATTGCTTTGTCGGCGCACAGCTATCCAACCAACACCCAACATGCCGCCAAAAATCAGCATACTGGTTAAAATGTCCGGAGAGATGTAATCAGTCAATCCGATCCGATGAGCAATATATCCGACAATATTAGGCGATTCAATCGCATCCATTGCTAATCCTGAAAAATATCAATCCGACGGCGTGGCGGCATCTGTTTTTTTACGTGAGCGGGTGCAAACCGCCAAGCCGATGGTAGTCATCAACATCCCTAGAAGACATCCTAGTGCGAGCCTTGCATTATATCGTCGGATCATCCATAAAATCAAGCCTAAAATCATTGCATAGCGCAGCGCATAACTACACACAATAGTCACTGCCGCGACGGCCTGACTTCTTGCACGGGTAATGTGTGCGACGGTGAGGCGTAACAAGCCATGATTAACCGCACCCAGTATGATTCCGACTGTAAAACCGATGACAGCGCCTGACAGTATAGTGTTCATTTGCCTCCACGGGGCATAGTTTGCTGAAAAACATACAGGAATCCCGCAATGATGCCCACTGCCAATAGTACAATCGTCAACCATGGCGCGGTATCGAGATGCCGATCCAGTGTATATCCGGCGGTCAGGCCGGCCATAATGCAAGCTGCAAACATGAATCCGATGGAGCCGAATTTACCTAAGGCGCGCCATGCGGCATTGCGGTTGTTCAATATGTCATTATCCGTCGGCATAGGTCATTGCGGAAGGGCTGTTCGGGCGAGGCGTAGGGTGTAACCCGGCGACGCGCCGATTTCTGGAATACTCGCATGTGCTTCATTTTTTTGCAAGGGCAAAGTCGTACCCTAAAACTGCGGCATGGTGGCTAATATTTTTCTTCGGAATCGGATTGCAATTGCCGGATTGTAAAGGGTAGGGCGATTCCCCGTGTATGAAGATAGCATGGGATGATTATGGGATGATTTAAATTCTTGCGCTGGAAAAAATTACAGGTTTAATCCGTCCTGATGGCTTGGTTCAGTCACATGATTTCCAACGCCGTCTCCCAATTTTTCAGGCGAGCGACATCGTACCCTAATTCAGCGTATTCTTCTTCCAACGCTTGGCGTTCACGTCCGGTGGTATCAGGCGGGGTGTTGATGAGAATTTTTTGTAATTCCTGGCGTCGTCGCTGCACGGCGGCGGAACGCAGACTCAAGATCAGGTTCTGCACGGATTCACGGGTCGTGGCAAATTCACTGGTGATCTTCGGTGGCGCCGCAAGTACCCGGGCGGCGAATTGCATCAACGGCTCATCGTCAGCGGCGGTTTCCGGAAGCAGCGCGGCTAAGGAGCATTTCCGATCGGCGGCATCGCCGCACATTTCAATAATTCGGCGGCAGTTAGGATGTGTGATACACTCCAACGGCAGATATCGTCGGACCAAGTCAGTCAGACATGGTTCCGCTGCGAGATGTTCCGTCAATGCTAACTCGCGTGCTGGTGGCGGTGTAACGTCGGATGCGGGCGTTGGCGTTCGGGGTGCAGCGGCTGGGGGTAAGGCGCGTAACTCGCGCTGAAGCACATCCACCGGCAGAGCGAGGCTGGTGGCGGCTTCTTGCAGCAGGATGGATTGTTGGACTGCATTTGGACTTTTGCGGATCATCTCCAAAATCGCGCGGCTGGTCCGCAGACGTCCAGCCTCTGTGTCGGCGTCGTCCGCTTGTCGCAGGACGGCGATTTGAAATGCTATCAGCGGAGCAGCTTGCTCCAGAATTTTACGGAAGATGTCCGGCCCATCCGGCTGGCGCAGGATGGAGTCTGGGTCAGTTTTCGGGGGTAGCGCCGCAACGCGCACGGCCAAGCCAAATTGCAGGAAAATCTCAGCGGCGCGCAAGGCGGCGTTTTGGCCGGCGCTGTCGGCGTCGAATACCAGCATCACGTTGTCGGCATAGCGGCGCAGAATGCGGGCATGATCTTCGGTGAATGCCGTGCCTTGGGCGGCGACGGCATTATTGAATCCGGCCATGTGACATTGTATGACGTCAATCTGTCCTTCGCAGATTATTACCTGCCCGGTGTCGGCAATGGCGCGCCGTGCACGGTCCAGGGCGTAAAGCACACGGCTTTTTTGAAAGACGGGTGTTTCAGGTGTATTGACATACTTGGCGCCTCGATCATCGCTGGCCAAACTGCGGCCACTGAATCCGATCACACGGCCTTGCTCGTCGCGGATAGGAAACATCAGGCGATTACGAAAGCGGTCGTAGCGGTGCGGTTCCTGTGAACGGCTGTCTTTTTGTGTGGCGGACGGCACGGCCAAGCCGGCCTGCTCCAGCAATGCGGACTTAAACTTGCGCTCAGCCCATTTCAGCAATGCATCCCATTTGTCCGGAGCGTAACCGATCATGAAATCTTCCCCGGCGCGTTCGGTGAGGGCGCGCTCCGCCAGATAGCGACGTGCGATTTCTCCTTCCGGGCGTTCAAGGAGGCATTGCCGATAAAAGCGGGCGGCTTCCTGATTGATCTTGAAAAGCATTTCGCGCTGGGACGCATGTCCGTCTGAAGAACGGCCGGTGTGTTCAAGAGGTACACCGGCACGGCGTGCCAGCATCCGCACCGCGGAGATGAAATCCAGTTTTTCATATTCCATCACGAAACGGAAAACATCGCCGCCCTTACCGCATCCGAAACAGTGGAAAATCTGACGTTGCGGATTCACGACGAAAGAAGGCGTTTTTTCCTTGTGGAATGGGCAGAGCGCCTTCAGCGTATTGCCTTGGCGCCGCAAAGGTATGAAGGATTCGATCACCGTTGCGATGTCGCTGCGGGAGCGAATTTCCTCCAGAGTTTCAGGTGGTATCATACGGGACATGTTAACCTAAAAATGACAGTTGGCAAGTTAGCCGCAAATGCGCGCAGGAAGAACCAGTAAACACGGATGAACACAGATTTTAGGCCACTGTCTCCGCCTTCAGCCCTCATCCTTCATCCTTCCGCTATCCATCCAGCGGCTTCTCATCTAAGATCGGGGGCAATAAGTTCTCGATCTCGCTTGGCGTCGTAGTTTCCGGCATGGTTTTCGTCGTAGTTTCCGCGGGGTCTTCCATGCGAAAATCCACTTGAACGGCGCGTACAATCCGGACAAGCGGTGGCGCTATCTGGGCGGTAATGCGTCCGGCGCAGGATTTTTCCTGTAACACTTCCCGCAGCGTCTCTGAAGGCCAGAGCGCACCGGCGAAGATTAACATCATTACGACCAAGGCGCCCCGCAAAAGGCCCATGATAGCGCCGCCGATCCTGTCTATCAGGATGTTAAAACGAACTTCCATCAGGAGCGCTACGATCAAGTGCAACAGGGCGCAGCAAACCCCCAGTAGTATTACGATCATAGCGAATGCGATGGCTTGAGCCGCTTCGGGGCTTGCCGAAAGCCGTGTATTCTCCGCCAACCAAGCGCCGATGTTCGCGTAATACCGCCACCCCGCAATCAGCACCAAGATCGTACACAACAGGCGGAAGAGTTCGCCGGCCATCTTGCGGCGTAATCCCATGATGATTTCCCAAGCGATTATACCCAACGCGATCCAATCCACGGCATTGTAGGTAAAGGGCTCCATATTAAACCTCGCTTTGATGTTTATACTGCATTGGAACGACGTAGTATTTCCAGTTGCTGGTGCGCATTACGCGCGCGCACGTCTTCCGGAAAACGCTCCAGAAACATTTCATAATGCCGCACTGCCTGCTCTGTCAAATTCAAATGGCGGTCATAGACTTGGACCAGCGACCACAGGGCATTGGGGTCGTCTGGCCGCAGATTCACAGCGATTTTAAGCGAGACCAGCGCGGCGTCATATTCAGCCTGATCTATCGCAACATGCGCCAGTGCAATGTGGGCCGCGAACCACTGGTCATCAAGAGCGACTGCGCGCTTGAAATGCATCAAGGCCGACTCGCGACGGTTGTGTTCCAGATAATATATGCCGACGTTGTAATGAGCCTTAGAATCCTCACCACAGGCTAAGTCGGCTGCGCGCAACATAGCGCGAAACATTTTTTCGTTGCCGGCGCGGTGCGCTGTGCGAGCGGCCAGGAGGTAATGATTTATCGCGGCTTCCGCCCGGCCTTGGTTTTCCAAGAATTGTGCTGTGCGCGCCAAATCCTCAGGGGTAGGCGGTGTTGGCGGAGGGGGTGGGGTGGCGGTGGCGACGGGGGGGGCGTCTTCCGGCTGTGTGGCGCTGAACAAGGCAACTGCGTTCAGCTCGCGGTTTAATTCATCCATCGCCTGAGCCGCCATCTCCATTTGGTTTCGTTCAGCGCCGCTCATGCGGGAGAATTCATGAAACAGCGAGCGCGCCTGGATCAGGTTATTCTGGCGGCGGCGCACCAGCGCCAAATTGTAAACAGCCGGGGGATAATCCGGGTCCGTCTCCAGGCATTGCTGGAGAAAGGCGGCGGCCTGTTCCAGATTGTTCGCTTGGAGTTCCACCAAACCGCGTGCGGCCATGATGCGTTGCAGGCGTGGCTGCCGCCGTTGCGCTTCCATCAGGTACCCGCGTGCCTGCGGCAGATCGCCTATGCCACGCCGGATAGCGCTCAGGTACTCCAATGCCATAGTGTCATCCGGCGCAAAATCCGATGCCTTTAAAAACCATTCTTCTGCAATGGCGGTTCGTCCGAGTTCCAGATTGATCACACCCAGATTATAGGCCGGTTCCGGCATGGTCGGCGCAAGGTTATGGGCGGCGCCAAACGCCGCCGTAGCATCGTCGGGTCGGCCGGCACGTATCAAAGCGATGCCGAGGTAGTTCTGGAGCACGGCTATACGCGCCGGATCGTCAGCGGCGTGCACAGCGGTTTGCAATTTTTCCACAGCAGTTTGCCAATCGCCGTGTTCTAAGGCTTTTAGCCCGTCATAAGAGGCCGTCTTATCACCGCCGCCGGTGCAGCCTGACAAAAGAAGCGCCAAACAGATTGCCGCGGCAGCATTGCCGCCGGTCGCTTTTACGCAAATACTTGCCATAGTAAGGCACTCCATAGTTGTAATAATCAAAACTTGGATTATAATATAGCGCAAATCACGTCAATGGCGCAACAAATTTAACATAGGCTGTTAAATTTCCTTTCAGATTACGTCATTGATGGGTGTGATGGCCTTTGCGGGGAAATGGCAACGCGGGCAGGGTGAATAAAAAGCCCGGTGTGCCGATTCATCCGCCAAGTTTGGGCTGATTTAATATTGCGGGGCGTGGCGCAGACTGGTAGCGCGACAGCTTTGGGAGCTGTAAGTCGTGGGTTCAAATCCCACCGCCCCGACCATTTTTGTAAAACAGCCGTTCGACTGGATAGCCGAACGGCTGTTTTACAAAAATGGTCGCAATTACTGAACGAAGTGCGAACCCATTTTGAGCAAGATTTTCTGCCCTGACGGGCAGAAA
>JBMNRV010000022.1:0-41131 GCA_050944835.1 Kiritimatiellia bacterium | reverse complement strand
AAAGAAAAAGAAATTTTTGCGGGCTTTGTCCGCCGTCAGGCGGCGAGCCGCTGGGGCGGGTTTCTGCCCGTCAGGGCAGAAAATCTTGCTCAAAATGGGTTCGCACTTCGTTCAGTAATTGCGACCATTTTTGTAAAACAGCCGTTCGGCTATCCAGTCGAACGGCTGTTGCTTTGCCGCAATATTCCAGGTAGTCCGATACCGGAAAATCAACGGAATCCGGGCCGGGAAACGGCAGTTGAAGCAGTTAAATGGCTAGCATAAACACTGCTTAACTGAAGGATCATGGATGGCTGCGCCGTGTCCAAGCGCCCGGTGAGCAATTATGATACTTCCGGAAACATCGGGCAAAATGGCTTGGATCGGCAAAGCCCCATTCGGCGGCAATACATTTAGCAGATGCGGTATTTGCAAGCATGGCGCGCGCTGCTCTGCTGACTCGATAACGTAAGGCAAATTCCGCGAATGACAGTCCCATGGTCTTTTTAAATAAACCGGCGAAAGTGTTACGGCTTAAGCCGCAATGTCGGGCTGCAGTCTGGGTTGAAATGTATTTTTGGGAATTGAATATCAATTGCACTGCTTGGTCAACATGCGTAAGTGTTTCATCAGGGTGATATTCCGGTTGGTGTAAATTTTGCGGTAACAACAATATCAATTCCAGCAACTTCACTCGGTCTAAGGCGCTGCCATCCCTTGGGTGGCCGATTTCCTTATGATTGAACAAACCCCGCGCCAATTGCCGAGCTTGAGCTCGTTGGCGCCGAGAGAGGCGTGGGCGGTCAGCCGGTGCGGCGCGAAAAGAGGCCTGCCAGTTGATTTTATCGGATACCTCGCGTCCAGCGCGTATCAGAAACGATGGATCAATGATCAGGACTACGGCTCGGCATGGCACGTGAGTTACCGACCATCCATGCGGTTCCCACATACCGCAGCGCCACATTTCGCCCGGTCCGATAGTGAGCGTGTGCCCTTGCCAATAGCGACGCATGACACCGTCCAGCATTACGCCGAGCTCCAATCCGTAATGCATGTCGAATCGTGTAGTAATGCGTTCATAGAATTGGTGGGAAATTACACGGAGCGGCCGCTCGACGGAAACGTTAAAAGTGGTTCTTTCGACAATGTCAGGCCAGAAGCTTTGTTTTGGTTTGCGTGTATGCTTCATTTTAACGGTGGGGAACGGTTTGATTTTTGATTAAGCGTCTGCCGGCGGGTAAAATCGCGCAGGGTAGGATAAAGGTTGCAGTAGGCCGCAAAGCGTTCAGTATAGAATGACGCGGCATCGCGTTGCGGCATGTACTCCTTGCGAGGACGCACCCAGGATTTTGCCATTGTGGTCACATCGGCGCCCGTATGCGCGGCGCAGGCCAGCATAGCAGCGCCCAAGCATCCGGCTTCGGTTACATCTGGAACAACCACCGGGTGGCTGAGCACATCCGCCTTGAGCTGGTTCCACCAGTCGGAACGGGCGCCGCCACCGACGGCGCGAAGATTTTCGACCAGCACGCCTGCTTTTGCCAGAATTTCGAGATTCAGGCGCATTTCCAGAGCCAATCCTTCCAGCAGCGAGCGCAGGATATCGCCGCGTTTGGTTGTCAGTCGCAGTCCCAATATGGCGCCGGGGGTTGTTGTGTCGAAATACGGCGTGCCGGCAGACGCCAGATATGGTAACGCAAGCAATGACGATGAAGATGCCGCCGCTGTTTCCAATAGCAATTCATAGGCATCCCGTCCGCCGGCGTTGGCGTTGGCCCGTTCGGAGTGGCCGAATTCGTCGTGAAACCATTGCAGAGCATTGCCACCGGTCAGGTTGACGGCGATTGTGGCGTACAATCCCGGCGCCGCATGATCGTAAGTGCATAAATTTGCGCGCATGAGGTCGGCGCTGAAGACAGGTTCAGTGAAAGCGGGAGTAATACAATCCACTGTACCGGTGGCATACATGGCTGAGCCGGGCGTGATTGCTCCCGCTCCCAGCGCGGAGCAAGGTTGATCGTGCCCGCCGGCGACAACGAGTACGCCGGATGGCAACCCCCAAGAGGCGGCTATGTTGTCAGTCAGAGCGCCGACTATACTGCCGGATTGCAATGGCCGGGATAGTTTATCCGGTGTCAGACCGAGGAAGTTCAGGATTGGCACACTCCAGTCATGCCGGCGCACATCGAACATCATGGTGCGTCCGGCCAGCGGCCAACTAATGGCGGGATCAAGACCGAACTCACGGTGTAGTAAATCCTCAAAACACAGAAATTTGACGGCGCTTTGCCAGATTGCCGGCCGATTGTCGCGCAGCCAGAGCATTTTGTAGAGGGTGAACATGGGGTGAGGGGTATGGCCGGTAATTTGGTATAACCCGGAATGGTCCAAGTCCGGCAATTCCATAGCAACATAGCATGATGCGCGGGTATCGGAAGAAACCATAGCCGGACACAAAGCTCGCCCATTCGCGTCAATCGGTGTAAAAGCTTCACCCTGACTCGATATGGCTAAAGCCCGGATGTTTTCCGCACGGCCTCGTGCCGCTTCTGCAATACTTTCCCGGCAGGCTTTTATGACGTCGGTGGAGTCAAGCTCCGCCTTGCCGTCTGGGTTGACATTCAGGGCGTAGGTTCGTCGCGCCAAGGCTTGTAGTCGCCCTTTGGCATCGAAGACCGCTGCCTTACAGACGCTGGTGCCGATATCCAGTCCCATGTATGTGTGCATAAATTTCACTTTTCAGGTTGAGCAGCAGCCGCTTTTTCTGCGGTGCCTGTGGTTTCTAGCTCTTCGCGAATTATCTTACAGGTTGCCTCATAAACAGCCTCCGCTGCCCTTTTCGGCGATGTCGGTAAATTTGTTTCGTAAGGCCGGCGTATGGCGGTGGCGATGTTGATCTTGGCTATACCGTTACGGATAGCATCCATGATGTATCCCTTGGGTATGCCCGTGCCGCCGTGCAATACCAATGGGATGTCTGCTGCCGCATTCAGTTGTTTAAGCCAGTCAATATTAAGTCGTGCTGCAACTTTCGGTTGATTGCGCGTGGCATTGATTGCGCCATGTATGCTGCCAACAGCCACCGAGAGCCAGTCCACCCCAGTTTCTTGGACGAATTGCCGGGCTTCGTCCGGATCAGTGAATCCTTGACCGGACTCGAATAATTCATTGTATGGCGGCAATGGTCCATCTTCATGCCCCATAATAGAGCCTAATTCGGCTTCGACGGCTACACCGGCGGCATGCGCCAAAGCAACAACCTGTTTTGTACAGGCGATATTTTCTGCAAGCGGTAGGCGCGAAGCGTCCAACATAACGGAGTGGTAACCTGCCTGAATTGCACGGCGGATATCAGCCAGGTAATCAACTTGCTGGCGGTCTTCATCAATCACCGGCACATGATCCAGATGCAGCCGGGTGTGGCGTGGATCGCCGGTCCGGGCATACTCATCCCGCACAGCCTCAATGCTGCCGGCTTGGAATTTCATCCATTCGAGCCGGGCCACCATGATTAAGCCGAAACTGTTACAGTTGCGCAGGGCGCGGACGATCGGCCGCATCATAGGCAGATACGGGATGTTGAATCCTGGGACGGTCCATCCTTCGCGCCGCGCCTGGCGCACGATATGATAGATTGAATTCATGGGTTGTCGTGCACAATCGTTTTGCTGCCTTTCCCTGTCTAAACATTATGATCAGCATACTGCCTGTATCACGGCTTCATGCCCCATTCAATTTTCCATGTCAGATTTTGTCCGGGATGAACGAACATGGCTTCGCTGGCGCGGAAAGCGTGTGTCAGCGACCCGGTCGGCCCCGGTATGGGCTCGAATGCACATTCGCAGCGCTGGATTCCCGGCTCATCCGGGTATCCGGAGTTATTCCACCAAATGCCCACTGAATTAAAATATTTACGGGGAAATTTCACGCGCAGCCGCATACCGTTGTGAAAGCCGACGGTAAAACTTCCGGATTTGATGCCGCGCAAGTAAAGCATCCGGAACTTGCCGGGCGCCGTGTTGCGCAAAATGTCTTGAACCTTCATCCTGGTTGATTGCGCATCGCCTCCCTCTCCAACTATCTTACGGCGGACTTCATCATAAATCGTGTTGCATCCCGGCAGGCGGAGTGTGGCGAGGTCAATTTCCGTCAATGGCATCAGCGGATGCATAACATGCTGGAAAGGCAACGGCTTGGATGCCTGTGAGTTGACCTCGAACTGCCAAGTCAGCCTGTTCCCAGAAAACAACATGGCGCGCCTGAAAGTAATCGGCAGGCTTTTTGACTGGACGGTAAATTGCAGGCCCGTGGGCGCCGGTTCCGTTGTCCATGGCAGCCAGCATAACTCACCATGGTCGGGCACCTGCCAAGATTGGCCGGGAAAGCGGCAGACCTTCACACTGGGAAAGCAATCGTCATATCCGAAAACCGGGCGTGTTTCGTAAAGGCCGTAGTCTTGGCGCGGTGGGCGGAAGTGTTTCGGCGCCCGTGTCAACAATTCGAATCCGTCATATATTAAACTGGCAACACGTGCGCCGTCATGCGGCACGACCCGCATCAACCATTTGCCGGATTGGAATGAAAGTTTATGCATTGAGAAAGTGTTTTATCATCTTTAACTGCTATAAAAGAGAATAACTTGACACAGGCTGACAATCAATCGTCAAAACATGTATTTTTGCGCATTTATCTTGAATATTTGCACATTGTAAACTGAGTGGGACGCAAAGCATTAGGCGATGTAAGCCGTAAATTGCAGGGGGTTATTTTTTTAATCCAAGCAATTTTGCGGCATTGTCATGATAAATTTTGCGCAGGACTTTATCCGGGAGTTTCAATCCGCGAATGCGCCATCGGTAACGTCCGAAAGTGCCGTCGTAATCGGGCGGGATAATGTTGTCGTCATCCGTTTCGAGGAACTGGAAGTAAGCGCGGTACATTTTGACTGAAGGTGGCATATCCGTCCCGAAGATCAGGCGGTTTTGGTGGCGGATGAAAAACGCGCGGGCTGCATCCGGCTGATGCCCCAAATCGTCAATCCGCGCCGATAAATCCACAAGCAGATTGGGGCATGAATCCAATAACTCTTCGACATATTCTAAATTTTCGGGCCAGTTGGCTATATGTGGCAATATGAATTGTGTGCGCGGATGCTGTTGCACCAAATTACGGCAATGCCTTTGTAGAACAGCGAAGGACGGAAACCGTTGTCGGTCGGCGTAACTCCATGATGGGTATTTTTGCAGTGATGAATAGTGTGGATTCTTCGGGCGGATCGGTTGGAAGAAGCCGAGGGGATCGGCTTGGTGAATCAGGACAGGCAGTTTCAGCCGGGCACATTCATCCCAGATCGGCGCCAGTCGCCGATCGTCGCAAAAAATTAATCGGCCCTTGCCATCGCGGTAATGCAAGCCGAGTTCTTTAAGGACTTTCAGTCCGCGTGCGCCCTGCCGGGTGTGGTCGTGCAGGATGGCCAGTGTCTCATCAATAAAGCGCGCGGCATCCTCGAACAGAGGCTTTGACGCCGGGCGCGCGAAATTGGCGGCGGTGAAACTGAAAAACCGGCGCGCTGTCTGCGGTTTGACTCGTGCCATGATGGCATTAAAAGGCGTTTCCTGCCATTGGTAGCCGCCGCCGGCCCAGACCATTTGAATGTTGCCGGTAAGGTTGCCGTACAAAGCTATGCCAGCCCGGTCCATGATGTTTACCGCCCGCGCCGGCTGGAAACCAGCCCAGGCATGGTTATGGAAGTCAATGATCGGAAAGCGCGGTGTTGCCGACCGGCCCGAAGATGGCAGACGTGCATGGCGGTTAATCAGCATGAACTATATGGTAACGAGGAATGGGATAATGTCAAATCATCTGTGGTGGATTATCTTAAACTAAAAACGCCAGCTGCCGAATATGAGGTTTACAGTTTATGGTTTTTATATTAAACCCTATTCTCACTGAACCGGTAAAAGGAAATCTTCTTGATGAGCGATGGGCGACCAATGGATGGGCTGGAGTGGGGAAACAGCGACAAGTTTCAAGTGAGCGAGGCGATGGTGGCCAGATGAAGCGCAAGCATCTTCGTATGCAGGGATGGGATTTCACCAGCCCGGGGTGGTACTTCCTGACGCTTTGCACCAAGAACATGCGATCGGAATTCGGCACGGTCGTTAACGGCCACATGACCCTTAATGAGGCTGGGCGCATTGCCGATAAATTCTGGCGCGAAATCTCCGAACATTTTCCGCGCGCTTTCGTGGATGAATATGTTGTGATGCCCAACCATGTTCACGGTCTCATTCAACTCACGGCAACGGATTGGAGCATTGAAGGTCATAGAGAACGCCTTGAGGCATTCAGCAAGCCTGTGGCCGGTTCCGTGTCCACCATTGTGCGCTCGTACAAGTCTGCCGTTTCAAAGGCCTTGGGCCGGAGTGTGTGGCAAAGCCGCTTCTATGAAGTCCGTGCCCGTGACGATGCCGCCCGTACGAATATCCGGCGCTACATCCGCGACAACCCGCTCAATTTCGAGGCCGTGATGCACTGCGGCGAGCCACAATTCTGGGGCAATAAGGCCCTTCTGAATCTGCCTAAGGTGGGCTTCCTGGCATCGCGTGGAAAGGCCAGCCTGCATGGCGCTTTGCCGATTAACCCCGGCGAAGCCATTATTTCCGGATTTCTCTCGCCTATGGAGCGCGCTGTCTTCCGGGAGGGCTTGGTGCGGAAATGGCCGATGATTTGCATCACGGCATGCCATACCTACACGGCATGCCGTGTAGGTATTGAGGGGGCATGCCGTGCTTTGGAGTTTAATACCTACACGGCATGCCGTGTGGGTATGGAGGGGGCATGCCGTGAAGGGAGGTTGTTGGTGATCTCGCCCTTCGGTCAGGCGCGAGAGGCCCCCAACGCTCGCAGCGCGGTGTGGTGCAACCAGTATGTGCTCGCGCACTGCAACCGTGCGGTGATTGGGCGCCTCAACCCAGACGGTATGCTCGCCTGTATCCTCCACGAAGCTGACGCTGAAAAGGAGATCATCTATTTATAAATGTTGACAATGGGGCTTGATTACGCTTTTATCTATACACCAATTTCATCCGGAACAAAGTCGTGTTTAATTCATTTCACAATCAGAAAGAGTACACCTATGGCCGCTAAACATGCTCTGGGACGTGGTTTGGCTGCATTAATCACGGATACTCCCGCTCCCGCTGCGGGAACGGCGGCTAAGACACCGTCAGCTCCTGATTCGCCGCCGATGGAGTTGCCTCTGAATCAGATTCACGTCAATCCATTCCAACCACGGGATGATTTTGCCACGGAACCATTGGATGAATTGACCGCTTCTATCAAGACTTACGGGGTGCTCCAGCCTTTGCTGGTGCGCAAGCAGGGCGATCGGTATGAACTAGTGGCCGGTGAAAGGCGTTTGCGCGCCGCACGCCAGGCCGGGCTGACGGTTGTGCCGATACGTATAGTGGAAGTTGACGATCAGGGTTCGCTGGAGATGGCGTTGGTGGAAAACCTTCAGCGCTCCGATTTGAATCCGATGGAAGAGGCCCGTGGCTATCAGCAGTTGGTTGAGAAGTTCAGCTTGTCACAGGAGGCCATTGCCGAGCGGGTAGGGAAGGCGCGTACCACGGTGACTAATGCGCTGCGTTTACTGGATTTGCCGGAGGAAGTGCAGGTAATGTTGTCGGATGGCCGCCTCTCCGCAGGGCATGCCAAGGCGCTTCTGGGGGTGAGCTTACAGCAGGAACGCTGTCTTTTGGCGCGCCGGGCGGTGTCGGAAGGCTGGTCGGTGCGCAATACGGAAAAGGTGGTCGCGCGTTTAGCGCGTGGCGGACGCCGCTCGCGGCGCACTCAGGAAGTGGATATTCCACCGGAGCATCTGCGGCATCTGACAGAGGCGCTGCATCAGCATTTCGGGACGGCTGTGCGCATTGCGCCTTCGCGCACGTTGGCCAGTGGCCGCAAGGTCAAAGGCACGTTGGAGATTGATTTTTACTCCAATGACGATTTCAACCGCGTGCTTGAAATTATGGGCGTTTCTATCTGATTCTCCTGAATTCCGGTGTCTCCCAAATTCCGGTTGAAATTCGTTTCAAGTTGTGCCATACTGCTGGTGTTTTTTTCACGGTGGGTATAGCTCAGTTGGTTAGAGCGTCAGATTGTGGATCTGAATGTCGCGGGTTCAAGTCCCGTTACCCACCCCGTTATCCAATCCGGCCGGGGCGCTTCATTCCGGCGCTGCCGTGTCCCCGGGAATGCAATCCCGTCAAGAGAACCCTTACTATACCACACATGTCGGCTTACGAAAAACACTCCGGCACTTCGACTCCGAGTCCGTTGTATATACGTGGGGTCCCTTACACCAATGCCGCAGCTAAATTTTGGCTGGCGCTCATACGGGAAACGTGCGCAGATTATCCCGGAAGCGATGCCATGGCGCTGACGGCCGCAATGGATGGTTTGTTGCAGTCGGATATGTTGTTTCCAACTCTGGCGTTGGAACGCGAAATACAGCGCACGGCAAAGACAGGCCGGCGCGAATCTTTGGCCGCGCTGATAGCCGAGTGTGAATTATTTGGTCTGCCCGGCGCGGTGCAATTAGAGGTGTGCTCCGGCACGGAAACGGTTTGTGTCCGCACGTTGCCGTGTGATTGCGTGGATGCCGAGATTTTCGCTTATTTGCTGGTCTGGTTGCTTGAATGGGCGGAAATTCCGGAGCAAGAATGGAATGCCGATCAAGTTTCCGGGTACATTCCTGCCGGAGATGCCGGTCGTGGAGTGTTTATGCCATGGCATGTGAAGTTAGAAAACGCGCATTTAAGTGAGGGCCTTTACCGCCGCCGGGTATTGCTGGAGTGGGAGCGCGGGGAAGGTTAATGCGCCGATATGTTTGTTTTTGCCGGGTGGTAATGCACATGCACGCGGCGGGTGAACTCTATCTTGTCTAGAAGAATCCGCTCCACGGACGAAGCAATCCGGTCGCCGGCATCTACGCTTAAACTGCCATTGATCCCGATGGTGACATTAATCACCAAATATGGCCCGAAATGGTGCGCATGGACTTCCTCAACATCTATTACATCTGGCATCCCGGCAAGCAGGCCACGCACCTGTTTATCAAGAGCTTCACCTGGCACAGAGCTCATAAGGTTGGCGGAGGAGTCCCAAAGTATTTGAATGCCTGTTCTGAAGACAATCAGTGAAACTATGGCGCCTGCCAGTGGATCAGCCCAGTGGTAGCCCATGCGTCCGGCGAAAATGCCCAGCGCCGCGCCTGCTGCGGAAAAGACATCGTTCCGGTGATCGTAAGCAAGCGCCAATACGGCGGAATTACCAGTTTGCCGTGCCTGTATGGTTGTCACTGCGGTAAGCACGATCTTGATTAAAACTGTTCCCAAAGCCACCCAGAGGGTGAAGTCGGCGGCGTGAATGTGATCGGCTCGCCCGGCCAGCATGTCAAATGTTGCATTGACAGAATCCCAGAATATCGCCACTGCTGCGGCAATGACAAAAGCGCCAACGACCACTGCGGCAATGGTTTCCATCTGGTTGTGTCCGTAGGGATGTTCGCGGTCAGCCGGCTTATTAGCCAGGGCCATGAATACCCGAACAATTACAAAAAACACTACGTCCGAAGTGGAGTTGATACCGTCCGCAAGCAAAGCGGCGCTATGCCCAATGATACCTGCAGTAGTTTTCACCACTGCCAGCAAAAGGTTAGCCGCAAGTCCCAGATTGACGGCTTGCATGCTGCGTTCATGTCGGGATGGTATCATGGTTTCTTCCGACGTTACAGAGTAGCAGGCGTCAGGGTTTTTTTAAGATGGCATCCAATGGCAGATGCGGAGTCCGTGTTCAATTCCCGTGATAAACATCAAAGGCGACACTATCTGTAAATAGTGTCGCCTTCGGCAGATTTAATATTTATCACTTCTTAGCCGATGCGGCAGTCTTATCGTATTCCGCCAGAATTCCCGACAGGTCTTCCGGGCGAACGTTGCCGTAAACTTTTTCATCAATCACCATCACTGGCGCAAGCGCACAGGCGCCGAAGCAACGGGATGTTTCCAGTGAAAATTTACCGTCAGAGGAGGTCTCGCCGGGTTTGATGCCCAACAATTCTCCCAGACGTTCCACTATCAGGCCGGCGCCCTTGACGTAACAGGCGGTGCCGAGGCAGACGGAAATGCGGTGCCGTCCTTTGGGAACGAAAGAAAAGAAGTGATAGAAGGTCGCGACGCCGGTAACTTTAGCAGCGGGAATCTGCATGCGTTGCGAGACTTCATCCAAGTGCTCGCGGCTCAGGCATGTAAAATGTTCCTGAACGCGCTGCAGCACCGCGATCAGAAAACTCTCAGGATGCGGTGTAGCGCGGCATTGTTCGATGTAGTCAATAATGTCCTGCGGCAAGCCTTTAGCGGCGGCCTTGGTTTTAGTTTTGGCAGGTTGGTTCATTTCACTCCTTTAGGCAGACGCGGTTGATAATGGGTGTGCAGGAGCTCGTGGGCTTTAGGGCCATTAGGCTCCCCGAGGAATTCCTCGTATAATTTTATGATGTCCGGATTGGCGTGTGACTTGCGCAATTCTTTGCTTTGGTCAATGCTATACAGAGCCTTGGAGCGCAAGCGTGTAAGCTCGGGGTCCAGCACATGCATGGTTTCCGGCGGATAAGGCTGCCCGCCGCCGCCAATACAGCCGCCGGGACATGCCATGATTTCGATCATATGGTAGTTAGCCTCGCCATTACGCATCTTTTCAAAGAGGATTTTGGCGTTGTTCAGTCCGTTGGCCACTGCCAGATTGATCATGGTATCTTTGATGGCCAGCGAGACTTCCCGGAGTCCTTCTACAGCACGCACTTGTGGGAATTCCAGTTTTGGGCATTCCTGTCCGGTGATTTTCTCATAGGCGGTACGTAGCGCGGCTTCCATAACACCGCCAGTAGCGCCGAAGATATCGCCGGCGCCGGAGGAGAGTCCCATCGGGGCGTCGAATTCACCATCCGGTAAATTCTGGTAGTCAATCCCGAAGCATTTTATCATCCAGATCAGTTCGCGTGTGGTCAGTACCGCATCGGTATATGGCTTGCCGGAGGGCGCCATGTGTTCGGGGCGGCGCGCCTCGAACTTTTTTGCGGTACAGGGCATGATGGCTACCACATAGATGGAGTTGGGATCAATTCCATTTTTTTCAGCGTAGTAGGTCTTGATCAAGGCCGACAACATTGACATGGGGGAGCGACAGGTCGAAGCGTTGGGAATCAATTCCGGATAAAAGCGCTCCATGAAGTTGATCCATCCCGGTGAGCAGGATGTGATCAGCGGCAACCGTTCACCAGTTTTCATGCGGTTGAGGAATTCCGTGGCTTCCTCGATAATGGTCAAGTCAGCGCTGAAATTCGTATCGAAAACTTTATCGAATCCCAACAGGTGCAGGGCCGTAACCATTTTGCCAGTGGTGGGAGTGCCAGGCTCATAGCCGAAGCCTTCACCAATGGCCGCACGGATAGACGGAGCGGTTTGGACAATAACATGCAGGTCTGGGTTGGCCAGAGCTTCAAACACCTTATCACTATGGTTCTGCTCCACAAATGCTGCCGTAGGACATACATTGATGCATTGGCCGCATTGGATACAGACGGAGTCAACCATGTCTTGTTCATGCGCGGGCGCCACGGACATTTTAAAGCCACGGCTCTGCTGTGAAAGGTTGTGGACGCCCTGAACTTCTGAGCAGACACGGATGCAGCGTCCACAGAGAATGCATTTTTCCGGATTACGGATCAGGGCGGGCGAGGATTTATCAATCTTGAGGTGTTTGCGTTCGCCTTCGAAGAGCCGTTCGCGCACACCTAACTCATAGGCTAAACGCTGTAGCTCACAACTGTGATTGCGGTCGCAAGTCTGGCAGTCCTTGGGATGGTTATCCAGGATCAGTTCCACGATATCGCGCCGCAGACGGCGCAGCAGCGGCGAGGAAGTACGCACTTTCATGCCATTGGCGGCTGGATGGGTACAGGACGCCACGGGATTGCGCATGCCTTCAACCTCGACGATGCAGATGCGGCAGGCGCCCAGAATGCTCAGCTTGGGGTGATAGCAAAGTCTTGGGATACGGACACCGATTTCGTCGGCGGCCTGCATGATGGTGTTGCCTTCGCGTGTGGTGGTTTGTACCCCGTCAATCCACAGCGTGATGATGTTGTCCTTTTCTGTTTTCATGTTTAAGTCCTTATGACGGCGTTAAATTTGCAGACAGTTAGGCATTGGCCGCACTTAATGCAGGCTTCCTTGTTAATTTTGTGTGGCGTCTTCACTTGGCCGGAAATACAATTGACTGGGCACTTCTTGCGGCAGGCGCCGCAACCAATGCATTTATCCGCGACGATTTCATACGAAAGCAATGCCTTGCAAGTGCCGGCAGGGCATTTATGGTCACGGATATGCGCTTCGTATTCACTACGGAAATGTTTGATGGTGCTGATGACCGGGTTAGGCGCGGCTTGCCCCAGCCCACAGAGTGAGGCTTTTTTGATGGTATCCGCCAAACGCAGCAACTTGTCAATGTCTTCCATCTTGCCTTGCCCGGCGGTGATGCGTTGCAGAATCTCCAACATACGCTTTGTGCCTTCGCGGCAAGGTGTACACTTGCCGCATGATTCACTCTGGGTAAATTCCAGGAAGAACTTGGCGACGTCCACGATGCAGGTTTCATCATCAATCACGATCATACCGCCACTGCCCATGATGCTGCCGGCGGCGGCCAGGGAGTCGTAATCAATCGGGGTATCCAACTCAGAAGAGGGCAGGCAGCCACCGGCCGGTCCGCCGGTCTGGACGGCTTTAAATGCCTTGCCGCCCTTGATGCCACCGCCGATATCATACACTACTTCGCGTAAAGTCGTGCCCATTGGGACTTCGATCAAGCCGTTATTATTGACTTTACCGGCCAGAGCGAAGACTTTGGTGCCCTTGCTCTTTTCGGAGCCGATGGAGCTGAACCATTTTGGGCCATCCAGAATGACGACGGGGATATTGGCGAACGTTTCAACGTTGTTGATTACCGTAGGGCATTTCCAAAGTCCTGATTGGGTCGGATAAGGGGGGCGCGGGCGCGGCATGCCGCGTTCGCCTTCAATGGATTTGATCAAGGCGGATTCCTCACCGCAGACAAATGCGCCTGCGCCGAGGCGGAGAGTGATGTCGAAATCCCAGTCCGTGCCGAGAATATTTTTGCCCAGAATACAGGCAGCGCGCGCGTCCGCCAATGCTTTTTCCAGCCGACTGATCGCCAGCGGGTATTCGGCGCGGATGTAAATATATCCGCGTGTAGCGCCGATGGCGCGTGCTCCGATCATCATTCCTTCAATAATGGTGTGGGGGTCGCCTTCAATGGTGCTGCGGTCCATGAATGCGCCTGGATCGCCTTCATCGGCGTTGCAAATGATGTATTTCTGAGCGCCCTTGGCTGCCGCGCCCATTTTCCATTTCATGCCCGTGGGGAAGCCGGCTCCGCCGCGTCCGCGCAATCCGGAGGCGGTAACGGCCTCAACGACTTCCGCCGGTGTCATCTTGGTGAGAACATGGGCGATGGCTTCGTAGCCGCGCACCAACAGGTATTCATCCAGACTTTCGGGGTCAATAACACCACAGTTGCGCAAAGTCACGCGCAATTGCTTGCCGAAGAAATGCACATCGCCGAAGATTGGGAAAAAGCGGTCGGCCAAACGGTCATCTTTTCTGGTGTGTTCGTTCAGTACCTGTCCTTTGACGAAATGCTCTTCTACAATGCGTCCGGCAAGCGCCGGTGTTAAATGGTGGTAAATAATGTTGTCAGGATAAACGAAAGCGACAGGTCCGTGTTCACAAAGCCCCTGGCAGGCGGAGCGGATAATGGCGATTGATTTATCCAATTCATGCCGCACCAGTGCGTCGGCAAAGGCCTTTTCGATCACCGTAGATTGATTTTTCAGGCAATGCGCGCCGCCACATAGCGCCACTACGCGTTTGGGATTGCGAACGCCACTTTTGTTGCACATGGCGTATTTTTCGACGATCCGCCCACCACGGATGTGGTTTTCGAAAATCTCATCCACCTTTTCAGGGGTCATTTGCATATATTTAACTGGAGTCGCGTTAGATGACAGAACGGTCACCACGGGCTCCATGTCGCACCAGCCGGCGCAACCCACACGCCCCAATACGACTTTGCCAGCGCAGTTATGCTGCTTAATAAGTTCTTCAAGGCGTTGGTAAACTGCGACGGCGCCGGCGGCGTTTTCGCAGGTGGCCGAGCCTACGGTGATGCGCATCGGCGCCTTGAATTTGGTTTTAGAAAGGCGGGATACCGCGTCCTTGCGCAATTCTGTTAAGCGGTCTATAGGATTAGGCATGATTGGGTTGCTCCTTGTCATTTTTTGCAATCGCCATCGCCGTCGGAAATGTGAAGCGGAAAGCCGTCCATTGACCGGGAACGGATTCCGCCACGACACTGCCGCCGTGCGCTTCCACTATGTTGTGTATAATAAACAGACCAAGGGTTGTGCCTTTCTACCGGTGAATGCCGTGACGGTGTCCACCAGTGAGAACTTGCGGAACAGCAGATCAATTTGTCAACTGGAATACCTTCTCCGCCGTTTTGGACAAAGAATTCCAGCATAACGGCCGATTTTGGCTGGGCATCAAATAACGATAGCTCTGCCAGTGCGTCCGTATTTTATGGCATTGCTGATCAGGTTCCCGAACACTTCCCTGGTCATGTTCAAATCCGAAAGCATGCATGGTATGCGGCGGAACGCGATTGTCAAGCGTTATCTGATGTGGACTTTGATTTCTGGATCGAAATCATTCAGTGACGGCTTTAGAACATTTTCGCCAATGTTCCGGCAGGTGGTGATGGTGGGCGATACAGGACTTGAACCTGTGGCATCCACCGTGTAAAGGTGGCGCTCTGCCAACTGAGCTAATCGCCCGATATAACAGAGTGCAAGATAATTCAATGCGCATGATATGTCAACGCATAAACCTATTGGAAAATTGTGCAGTTGACCGTGGGGCGGGATTGCGGTATCTTTCCGTGAATTGAAGTTGCTGCGAGATAATACTGACACATTAAATGCAAAATTTATCCACAACAAAACTATTGTCCTGTGTAAAAGTGCACTGTCGGCTGTCAGCACTTGTGGTACTGACATACTGTCTGGTTTGGTGGGGGTGTGGCTGTGGATGGCGCTCCCAGAAGGAAATTGAGCTGACGGATTTGATTCTACAGTTGGCTGATCGTGATTTCATCAGTCGCTTGGATGTCCCGGACACAGATTTTATGGCTTCCACAGATCCGACCGGCGGCAACAATGATTTCAATCATTATCTGCGGCTCGGGCCGCCGGGGTGGTGGGTGTTGGCGGATTTGAAGGGCCCCGGTTATGTTTCCCGGTTCTGGTTCACCGGTGGGGAGCCTCCCCATCGTATCCGACTGTTTTTCGACAATGAAAAAGCTCCGCGGATTGATACCTCAATCAGCGAGTTTTGCGGTGGGATGGATCCCTTCCGTCAGCCGTTGGCAGCCTATGAAAATTACTGCTATTACAATTATGTGCCTTTGACCTATCGCAAACGCCTTGTGATTATGGTCGAAGCTGGCGCTACACGTGAAGGCGGGTGGCCGCGTTTGTTTTTCCAGATTAACGCCACGCCTTTACCATCCGGTTGTACGGTGAAATCATTTCGCCGGCCGCTTTCGCCGCCAGCGCTTGAGGCGTTGGAAAAAGTTGCTGAATGCTGGTGGCGTCCGGGAGATGTAGAGACGTTATCCGATCGGCCTTTAACAGCGACTACTGCGGAGGCGCAAGCGCTGCCAGGCGCGGTGTGTCGTCTGCCGTCCATTGCCGGCCCGGCAATTTTACGTGAAGTACGCATTGCCCCAGATTTTGCGGCGCTGCCGGATGCAATTGCCCGCGCAAATATTATGCGTGATGTAGTGCTGCGTGTTTACTGGGATGGGGTGGCGGAGCCCAGTGTTCTGACGCCGCTTGGCGATTTTGGCGGCAGTGTCTGGCAGCGTGTACCTTATCAAAGTTTCTTTTTTGGCATGACCAATAACACTTGGTTCTGCCGTTTTCCTATGCCGTTTGCCACCGCTGCGGAGTTTGAGTTGGATAATCAATCGGAATTTCCATTTACGGCTAGTGTGCAATTCCTGACCGAAAAAACCACGGCGTTGGATGCGGCTCATGGTTATTTCCATGCCATATGGAACAAGTCAACTGAGAATGATATCGGCCGTCCACATGTAGTGCTGGATACGCAGGGGTGTGGCCGATTTGTCGGCTGTTTACTGGGGTGTGCGTCCTTTGATAACACCTTTTGGTTATTGGAAGGCGATGAGTGCATGTGGCGTGATGGCGGGACACAGCCATTTTGGTTCGGTACGGGATTGGAGGATTATTTTACCGGCGGATGGTATTACCAGAATGTTCTAGCCAGGCCGCTGCATGGGTTGCTTCACAAAACCTTTTTTCGCACGGTGCAATATCGTGTGCATTTGCCCGATGTGATCAATTTTAAACAATCCTTCCGTATGGTTTTCGAGCGAGGCCCGGATAATGCCAGTCATGGCGCTTTTGAAAGTCTGGCATGGTATTATCTTGACCGGCCGCGTCCGACAGGCTCGGCTTTACCGCCGCTGGCGGCGCGCCGTCCACCGGCAGATGCAATGGACCAAGCATCGGTAATGTTGAATTTGATGGCTTTTGAACGGTTTGGCGATTATGCCGCAGCTCGTGAGTATATTGATGGTTTTCTGACGCGTTACACCGATTTCCCTTTTGCCGCCCAGCTCAGGGTGCGTCAGGCGGCTTACTTGGAATGTCTGGAAGGCGTGGCAGCGGCTAAGGCCGCTTTGGCTTCCTTCAAGGCGCAACAACCGGAAGATTCACCGGTACATCTCCAGACGCGTATGCTGCTGGATTATTTTGATAGGCCAGACGCTGCGCTCTTGGGGATGAATGCCAATATGCCGGCGCGAGTATTTCTGGATGGCGCGGTAGCGCTGGAAGGGACTACGCCGGATAAATTAGCGGTTGCGCTTTTGGCGCTTTCACCCGGTCGGCATGTGCTGGCGGTGCAGTGTCGTTTTCAGAATTATCCGGATTGGATGCAGCTTTATTTAAAGATGCATTCCGGGGCGGTTTACACCACGCCGGATTGGCGGCATGCGGTGAATCCATCCGGAGTGTGGTGGGAACTGGATTACGATGACCGGCAATGGCCGGAAGTTGGCGGCACCGGTTGCAAGGGGCCGCCGGAGGAGCCATATCTCTGGGTTGAGCCGAATGCCTTTGTGGATATGCAGTCCCGGGCGATTGCTTTGCGGCCGTCCGCGCCTTGGCCTTCCAAGTCCGGGTTTGTGGTGTATCGCCGGGTGTTTCAGGTGGGCCCGGTGGCGGAGTGATGTGCTATGCAAAACAAAACCAATAACCGTCCGTTGCCGTCCGTGTCACCAACTTGTGATGCCGATGGATGTCGCTGGTTGCGGTACTTGCTCTGGGGGGTGGCTGCGTTAGCCGCCATCTTAGCGTTATCAGCAATGTTTATTTCCGCTGAAAGCAGCGGCGAGATTAATCGCTTGGCATCGCAATGGACTAACAATTTTGCGGCCGTGATAGTGCGTAATAAAGTCGTTGCCTTATGGCATGCCGCCGGGATGGCCGCGGTTGCCGCAGGGTTTTTGGCGTTATTGATTTGGAAACGTTCCGTTCTATGGGCGCGCATCGCGGCTTGGGTCTTGGTGGCGTTGGTGGCGGTTGACGCTGTATGGCTTTCGCGCCATTACATCAAACCTATGCCACTGTCGGCTTTGGCGGAAAATGACATCGTGCGTTTACTGCAAACAGATCAACCAGATCGGCGCGCGGCCTTACTGATGCAGGATGGGTTTTATAATTTCTGGCTGACGTATTTGTTTCCATATTACAATATTCGCACGGTGAATGTGTCCCAGATGCCGCGTATGCCTAACGATTACAAGCGCTTTTTGGAGGCCGTAGGGCGGGATCCAGTGCGTTACTGGCAGCTGATGGGGGTGGGATATGTGCTTGGCCCATCACAACTTTGGGCGGAAATTCGTAATAATCCGGCTTTGCTTGAAGCGTTTGACCCGGTGTATGCCTATAATGTGGCGCCAAGTGATGATGGCATGAGTGTGACGGTAATACCTGCTACGGAGGAGCAACCAGGCCAACATGTTGTACTGCGTTTGAAACTGCCGGCGCCACGTTACGTGCTGATTGCAGGGTGGCGTGCCGCGGAAGATGCAGACGCGCTCAACACACTGGCATCCGCCAGTTCTCCGTTGTTTCAAGAGGTGTTAGTTGCGCCGGAACATGCCGACAAGTTGCCTGCGCCTTGCGGCACCGGCATGACCGGGGTGGTGCAGCGCGTAGAATATCGCTCTGGATACATGCGCCTGCGTGTTTCAGCGCCGACCGACTGTATCTTGCGCGTCTCGGAAAAGTACGATTCGGGGTGGCGTGCCTGGGTGGATGATGAGTCGGCGCCGGTGTGTCGAGTAGATTATCTCTTTCAAGGTGTGCCGGTGCCGTTTGGGGTGCACGAAGTGGTTCTGCGGCATGATTCCGATTGGTGGAGTCTGGCGCTGCAGGTAGTGGCCATGGTGGTGTGTTTGGCGGCAGCTATACGTTTCTTGACGGGGCGTCGAATTGTGCCGTCTGATCAATCGGTGTGAAGTTATGCCGGAACTGGATCTACCCGCAGAATTAAATGAATTGGCGGCCAAATTTCGCATGGCGGCGCTTTCGGACATTCCGGAAGAGATACTCGACCCCACTCTGGTGGTGGACTTGCCGTTGGACTGGGCGCGTACCCATGCCGCCTTGCCGGTGCGTTATCGCAATCGCCTGAGCGTCTTGCTGGCCGACCCGTTGGATTTGGAAGTTCCCAAATATTTATCGCTGATGTTCAATGATGAATTGACGCCGGTGCTGGCGCCGCGGGCGGCAATTCTGGCGGCGATTGAAAAATGTTATTATCGTAGTCCCGACAATGCCGCGAAGTTTCTGGCCGATTTGAAACCGACTGACTCACCAGAAACAATACCAGCGCGGCCACCTGCCGATGACCTTTTGCAGTCTGCCGAGAACGCGCCGGTGAGCAGATTGGTGAACTTGATTCTGCTGGGAGCGGTAAAAGCGAATGCTTCGGACGTGCATCTGGAGCCGTATTCAGAACGTTTGCGTGTGCGTTACCGGGTGGATGGCGTGTTGTATGACCAGGCGTCGCCGCCCAAGCATATGGAATCGGCTCTGGTGTCGCGTTTGAAAGTCATGGCGCATATGGACATTGCCGAAAAACGTTTGCCACAGGATGGCGCGGCACGTGTCCGCGTTGGTGAACGCGAGTTGGATATCCGTGTTTCCACAGTTCCGGTGGCAGAAGGGGAGCGGATAGTGCTGCGTCTGCTTAATCGCGCTGAAACCTTGCGTCCATTGTCCGGGTTGGGGATGGATGATGAGACTTTGGCTGGGTTTGAGGCGCTGCTGAGCGAAACCGGCGGCATGATTGTTGTCTGCGGGCCGACCGGCAGCGGCAAAACAACCACATTATATGCTGCGTTGCAACGGATGGATAAGGCGCATACCAACATCCTCACCATTGAAGATCCGGTGGAATATCAATTGGCGGATATTGGCCAGATTCAAGTGAAACCAAAGATCGGCTTGGATTTTGCCGGCGGGTTGCGCCATATTTTGCGTCAGGATCCCGACACGATTCTTGTCGGCGAAATTCGCGACCGTGAGACGGCGGAAATTGCAGTGCGCGCCTCCCTGACCGGCCATTTGGTGTTCAGCACATTGCATACCGACGATGCCGCGGGCGCGGCGCTGCGTTTGCTGGATATCGGGACGCCGCCTTATCTGCTGGCAGCGGCTATGCGCGCGGCGCTTGCGCAACGTCTGGCGCGGCGTCTATGTCCGCATTGCCGCCGCTCCGCCGAATTGACACCAGCGGAATCCCGATGGTTCGCCGATGCTGGCGCGCCACCGTCGCCAGGCGCCGCGATATGGCGTGCCGGGCTGGGATGTGCGGAGTGTCTTGCTGGATACCACGGGCGGGTAGGGCTTTTTGAGCTGCTGGTCTTGAATGGGGAACTGACGGAATTGTTGCGTGCCGGGCAGTGCGATGCGGCCGGGTTGCGTGCGGCGGCGCGGCGTGCCGGTATGCGGACATTGGCGGCTGATGGTTGCGCTAAGGTTTTGGCTGGCATGACGGCGCCGGAAGAAATCAGGCGCGTTATCGGCAAGTAGTTAGGTGATAGGTCTTATTTTTCTGCCAATGTTTCCTTGATCGGCATGCCGAAGTGGCGTCCGGCGGTTTCCAAATGCACCAGCACTTCGTCGCCGGGTTGCAGCTTAGTGACGGATACCGGTTTGCCGCCGGGACGCGTAAGATTGATTGTCTCGGCATTCTGCAGGTAAACGGAAATTTCCTGGCCGGCGATTTCGGCGAAAACCAGCAACATGGGCCGGGCTTCCACTTTACAACGTCCGATATACGCTATGCGCCCTTCGCCTTGAGCGTTGACAATTAATGTCGCATCGCCGACGCGCAGATCGGAAAGATAAGCCGTGCGGTTTTCAGGGCGCAGCAGATATGCGTGTACGGGGCCGGCATTGACGCGGAAGGGCCGGGCAGCGACATAGGGGTTTTCCTGAGTCTCGGCATGCACAAGGAAAAAGGCGCTGCTGGTGTTACCGACCAACATCCCTTCACCTAACGACATTTTTGAGCAGGTATCAATACAGACGCGGTCGCCCATGCCACTGGGTTGAATGCGGGTGACGGTTGCCGTTTGTAATGTCACCGGCGGTGTGCAGTTGTGAACTAAGGCGACGATCTGGCGCACGGTCGCCGGGTCATCGCTGGCTATGACTACGCCATCTGCGCCTTTTTCCAATACCCCTAACATTGTGCGGGCTTCTTCGGCGCTGTGCGTTTCGACCAGGATGCGTTCGCGTTGGGCCAGCAGATTTTCCAGAGGGATGATGCTCCAATCACGCATACGCAAGAGGAGCATGGCTTCCCGCGGCGCCTGTGCGGCACGCTCTTCTTCGGCTTTAGAATCAATGTCAAATATCAACAGATCGCGCCCGGGCACAATATCGCCATCTTCCGCTACAATTGTGACACGTCCCAGCGCGCGTGCACGCGCGCTGTCGCCCGGATTCAGTACCAGCGCATCAGCGCCGGCTTCCAAAGCTGTAATAGCCAGCTCCTGATTCCAGGGTTTAATCTGAACCCATGCCTGTTTCATAACGCGCTTTCAAGGAAAGCCACCGCTTCGCGCGCTGTGGCCTTCTCATGTACAATCCGGCTGATGGCTGCGACCATGCGTGTCGGATTGACGTGCTGGAACACGTTGCGTCCGATCGAAACTCCGGCGGCGCCAGCCTGCATGGCGCCTTCTACCATATTAAGAATGTCGGCGTCAGAGCCCATCTTTTCGCCGCCGGCGATTACCACCGGCACCGGACAGCCGGCGGCGACCTCGGCGAATGTTTTAGGTGAGCCGGTATAATTTACCTTGACGATATCCGCGCCGATTTCCGCGCCCACGCGTGCCGCGTGTTTGACACAATTGACATCGTATTCGTTGCTGATTTTTTCACCGCGTGTATAAATCATCGCCAAAAGCGGCATCCCCCATTGCATGCAGCTTCGTGAAACTTCCCCGAAATGCGCCAACATGCTGTCATCTGACGGCGCACCCAGATTGACATGTATGGAAACACCATCAGCGCCCATCTGGATCGCTTCTTCAACCGTACAAACCGGAACTTTCCCAATGGGATGTGGAGATAGTGAGGTGCCGGCTGACAGATGGACGATCAGGCCGATGTCCTTGCCAGACTGGCGATGGCCGGCCCGCACCATGCCTTTGTGTTCGATAATGGCATTGGCGCCGCCTTCCACTACGCGGTTGACGGCTG
Organism: Kiritimatiellia bacterium; assembly: GCA_050944835.1. GTDB lineage: Bacteria > Verrucomicrobiota > Kiritimatiellia > JAAZAB01 > JAAZAB01 > JAXGPF01. The sequence goes on along the minus strand of JBMNRV010000022.1, from coordinate 19,143 downwards.
ATTTCATGTCAATCAGACCGGGAATGGGGCCGACGGTAACTCCATGGTCCATAGGGACGATCACAGTTTTACCAGTCTGACGGTTGATTATGCGTTCCAAACGTACTTGTTTGCCGATCATCATGACTTGTGCTCCCGTATTGTTTGCACTCCATTGCGGCAGATAGATTTAACGACTGCAGCAATTATACCGATTGTTCGGTTGCTGTAAATCCTGAATTTGTATTGCTAAACTTACATGGCATGGGGCGCAGTCCATTCGCATTTTGGCAACCAACCCGCACCGGGCCATTGAAGTTATTGCTTCATAAAGGCCGAAAGTTGTGTAGGTGTGAAATCAGTAAATTTTGATTTCAACAAACTCTGGCTCCTTTTTTGGGAGAATAGGAATAGGAGTGGCTTACTTATTGATGTCAAACTACTTTAGTACATTAGGTATTGCAACAACTACCTATTGACGGGGTTAGGTATGGGGACATTTTAATGAGTTTTGAAATAAAATAAAAAAATAAAAATAAAAAAATGCTTGCGCCGCAAACGTGATTCCGGTAGTTTTATCCACCAGTTATTTGATGTAGTTCCCACGCATAGAGGGTGTAAGGGTTTATTGAGGATGTAATGCCGGAAATCGCTCAAACCGATAAAAATCCATCTCAACCGTCGAAGGCCGCGAAGGCCGCGCGCGATCTGGTTATTCGAGCGATGGATGTCAAACGTTATTATGGGTCCGGCGATACGGTTACTAAAGCTCTTGATGGCATCACGCTTGATGTTTTCCGCGGGGAATACCTCTCCATCATGGGCCCGTCAGGCTCTGGCAAATCCACGCTTTTCAATATGATCGGCGGCATTGATTCGCCGACCGAGGGTATGGTGTTTATTGATGAGATTGACGTGGCGCAACTCGATTCGTTCGAATTGGCTTGGATGCGTTGCCATAAAATCGGGTATATCTTTCAATCCTATAATATCCTGCCCGTTCTGACCGCTTTGGAAAACGTGACGCTCCCGATGATTTTTGCCGGCATGACCGCGGATGATGCCCGCGATAAAGGTGTGGAAATCTTACGCAAAGTCGGCTTGGGGGAGCGGATTTTTCATCGTCCGTATGAACTCTCCGGTGGTCAGCAACAGCGCGTAGCCGTTGCCCGAGCCATTGCCAACGATCCAGTAATCATCTTGGCGGATGAGCCGACGGCCAACCTGGATGTGAATACAGGGAAGGAAATGATTGATCTTTTGGTGCATTTGAAGACCACAGAGAATATTACCGTGATTTCCGCCACGCATGATATGAAAATGCTGGACGTATCGGATCGCATTCTGTGGATTCGTGACGGCCGTGTGGATCGGCTGGAAGAGCGTCGCAATCTGGACATAAAGATAGGTAATATTGACGGCAATATAGAGGTGTAGTTTTGGGGTTGTGGCAAAATTCTTAGCGTGATCCGATACACGAGCTTTGAAAATTGCTCCTATAATTTGAATTTGAAAGGTAACGGATATTTTCGGATTTAGTTCCAGAAGAAAAGACGCGCCGACCGTTGATCGTCGGCAGTCGTTAGCCGGGGTGCCGGTTTTGAATGAGGGAGTTACTTTTGCTGAGGAGCCGGGCAGCGGTCGGTTAGTGTTAACTGTGCGCCAGAGCCGCCCTAGGAGATGGTTGGGTCGCGGAAGCCTGACGATGAGCGAGCGCAAGATACGTCTGGACGAATTGGGTGGTTATGTGTTTAAACTTGTGGATCAGCAGCGCACGACGCTGGAGATTATCGAGAAATTTGCGGGGCATTATCGTTTGAATCGCCGGGAAGCAACTTTGAGTACGGTGGAATTCCTCAAGTCTTTGGTAAAACGCGGTGTGATATCGATTTTGATCAAATGATGAAGGTGGAACTATTACATATTGTGAAACGGTGTTTGCCGCTGGCGGCAGCTTGGGCGTTGGCTGTTAATGCAACGGCGGACACGGCGGCGCAGTGGGCTTCGCCCGAAGTGGCGCAGCGCTTGCAGGCAGAGCTGGCAAGTTTGTTAACCGGCGCCGAAATGCGCCATCCGGGTTCCCCGGGCAACCTGGCTATGGAAGGGCGTGTGGCGGAAAAATTTGCCGCGTCTGGGTTGCAGCATGGCGAAATGCGCTTTACCGCACCGGTGTTTTTGCCAGGTGCAACTACACTGGAAGTTGACGGAGCCGCACCGTTGTCTGTCTTGCCTATGCATCCAACGCTCTTTCGTCCTGGCAACTTTACCGAGCGCGATTTTACAGCGCCGCTGGTTTATGCGGGACAGGGTGCAGGAGCGGATTTGGAGCGGCTGTCCGGAACGGAACTTAAGGGCGCCGTGGTCGTGATGGAATTTGACTGTGGCGGCGTTTGGTTGAACTGGCTGCGTTTTGGCGTGAAAGGCTTTATTTTTCTGGAGCCTACGGAATACAGGCGTTATGAAGCATTAACCAAGGTTTACGCGACTGAGGTTGCGGTGCCGCGTTTTCTAGCTCGTGGCGATGCCGCTCGGGCATTGCGGGAAGCTGCGGAAAAGAATCTTACGGCACGTGTGCGCTCGGAACCGTCACGTTGGGAAAACCGTTATTTGCGAAATTTATGGGTCTTGGTGCCGGGCAGCGATCAGACGCTTTCCGATGAGGTGGCTGTTTTCATTGCGCCGATGGATGCCAATTGCGTGGCTCCCGAGCTGGCGCAAGGAGCGCAGTCCGCGGGCAACCTGATGTTGCTGCTGCGTATGTTGGACTTATTCAAGTCCGCGCCGCCCGCGCGTTCAGTGCTCTTTGTGGCTGTGAATGCGCACACTCAAAATTATAAAGGCGAACGTATTTTGGGCTGGCATTTATTAGCGAATCGCTCCGACGTGGAGGACTTGCGCGACTTGCTTAATGCCGATTTACGAAATAACCGGGCGATTTTAAAGCATTATGGCGCCTTGAAACTGGACAGTTTCCGCCCGGAAGACGAGGCCACATTGATTCGTTGGCGTTCTATGGTGGATGATAGCACCGGGCGCAACATCACTATCAAAAACCCTTTAGTGCGCCTGGCTAAGCGCGATGTCAACCGTACAAAAACTGAATTGGGTAAGCTTGACTTCAGCAATCTTTCGCCTACTGATCGGGCCGCCCGTCGTGCGGAATTAGAGGTGGAAAAGGTGAAGTATGTCAATATCTTGACCCTTTTCAATAAGGTGGGAATCCAGACCGAGCTTGGCGATTTGACGCCGGATGAATCTAATATCTTGCGTGGTTATGTCAGTGAAATTCTCGAATTCAACCGCCGTTGCGCCGACCTGAACAGTCTGGAGCTGAAAGACGACATCAACAATGGCGCCATTCGTGACGCCATCCGCGGTCGGCGGGTGGTTTTTATGGTCAATTTTGCCGCCGATTGGAATACTGAACGCTTCGGTTTTGCTGTGGGCAATCATCTTGGAACGAAGCGTTGGGCATCATCTTGGGGGATCAACACAGCGGAAATCAGTACGCGTTTAGGCGCCGCCGCCGGCGGCAAGCCGAGTTTGGTGGCGGATACCTTAAGCATGCGCGGAGGGTTGTCTGAATTGCATTACATTCCGCTCGAAACACAGAACATCCCCCCATGTGTTGACATCTTACAGACCTATAACCGCACTCCAGCATTTCAATTCGCCAATTTGTTTTCAGGGCATGGGCAGGCATTCCTGCCCACTGACACATTGGATAATCTGGACGCCCAGCGATTTGCGGAAAGCATGGTTTTCCTGCCTAACTTTTGGCGTGAACTATTGAATGACCGGTATGTCACATCCAGCTCGCAGCTGGGGGTGCCGCAGGCTCCACGTGTGCCGGCCATATCCATTCTGATCAAGACCTGCAAGTACGACGAGTTGTCAGCTAGTGTGTTTCCGGAAATTCCCGTACCTAACACGGTTGTGATCCTGCGCAAGTCTAGCTCGCGATGGGCGTCTTACACCCCGCTACATCTGGGACAGATCGTTTACGGCGATGTGGTCAATGCCACTATTGCCATATCCGACCTCCGTGCTATCGTTGTTTTATACGGTCTGATATCCGATCCAGTATTTAGCCCGCAAACTACTTCCGCCTTCCATTTCGACGATGATTTCATCAAAGTGGACCATGTGATCAATGCCGGCACGTCGCATAGCAAGGTGGATTCCGATCGTTTGAACATGAGCTCGACTTTAGCCCTATTTGAGTGCGAGGAATTCCCGCTGTATTCCATGTGCGATTCGACGCTGGTTGCCAATGTGCCGATTGCCATCACCGAAATGATGGCCCTGACAGCGCGTGGTAACGCTTCGCCGCGCAACTTCGGCCTGACGGGAGTGCAGTCGCCATTGACTACTAAGAAAGTTGACCCGGCAGCTGGCGCGCCCGCAGCTTACTATATGGATGGGCGCGAACGCTTCAAGTTGGTTACCGTAGATAAGCGCGTCATGTTGAACGCTGATGAAGAGGAGCCGGAAGGCCGCGGGGTGCTGCGTCCAGACGAGCTGGATTCCGACATATTTTACAGCTCTGTCAAAGATGTTTCCATCCTCAACCATGCCCGTCTGCGCAAGCTGCGCGATGTGGCGGGTGATTTGTCGTGGGAATTCCTCGAGCGCGGCGATAAGTTGAAGGAGAAAGTCCGGGAGTTGCGTGATAAAAATCAACATCTTGCATATTTGCGCACTCTGTACGAGTCCATGGGCGCTCAGATGAAGTGTTATGAACAGGCCAAACAGACCACGGATGACATGTTGAAAGCTGTGGTGGTGTATATGGCCCTGCTGTTGCCGTTTTGCTTTTTCGTGCAGAAACTGCTCTTCAATTTTGTAAAAATCGAGCACGAAATGGGCATGTTCGCCCTACTGTTCGTGATAACGTTTTTAGTTTTCCGTGTGATCCATCCGGCTTTCCGCGTTGCGCAGGTGGCTGAGGCGATTTTCATCGCCTTCGTCATGGGCGCCATGGGACTGTTCGTGATCAGTATTTTGCGCGGCCGCTTTGAAGGTGAGATGCAGTTGCTTTTCCGCAGTTTTCAGGGCGCTGTTATTGATGATGATGTCGGTTACTCGACCGTAACCCAAAAAGCCATGTTGATTGGTGTCAACAACATGAAACGTCGGCGTATCCGTACAATGTTGACCACTGCGACGATCGTGCTGATTGCGTTTACAATGCTTTCATTTACCAGTATTTCAAAGAAAATCAACCCGACCATCGTGCCGCGTGGTAAAAATGCGCCATACACCGGCTTGATGTATCACTGGCCGGGCAAATCTACTATGGATGAAAACTCGCTTAACGTCATGCGTAATCTACTGACGGACTGGGGGCAGTTTTTGGTGCGGCGTTGGTTTGTCACGAGTGACGACAACACTCCGTTGTGTGTACGCAAAGTCGGTGGGGGTGAAGTCCGCTTGGACGGTATCCTGGGCTTGGAACGGCAAGAGGATGGTTTCGTGGAATCCTTGCCACTGACGGCTGGGCGTAATTTTTCGGCGGATGATGCCGACGAAGTGATGCTTTTCAATTCCGTGGCGGCGGTGTTGGGTGTGACTGAAGCCGACATGCAGAATACCCGCATTCTGTTGGAAGGACGAGAGTACAAGGTGGCGGGATTGTTGGATGACGCGCTCTTCCGCCATATCAAGGATTTGAACGATCTGCCGCTGTTACCAATCAAGCGTATTGAAACCGATGCCGGCGTTGACACGTTCAATCCGGCGGCGAAGGTTAAGACTTCCCCCACCGAGGATATTCATGATATGGGGGCGCTGTTTCATGTAGAAACTTCTTCACTGTTGGTAATGCCCATTGTGACGGCTGAGCGCTTAGGCGCTCGCCCTTACAGCATTTCCCTAAAAATTGACGATGACAAGCCGCTATGGTCGCTGGTTGACTTGGTGCTGACTTCCACCAGCGCCCGATTTTATCTGGCGAGCCGCAATCCGTTTGCCGCCGGTGAAGACGGCCGTCAGACGATTGCCGCGGGTATTTACTACATCGGATCCAGTTACAGCACATCTGTTGGCGGGTTGGCAGTGCTGCTGATTCCATTGATCATCGCCAGCACCATCATTCTCAACACGATGTTGGGTTCGGTTTACGAGCGCAAGAAAGAAATCGCGGTTTATAATGCCATTGGATTGAATCCGCATCATATTGGGATGTTTTTCCTGGCGGAATCATTTGTATATGGCGTGATAGGTTCAGTAGGCGGCTATCTGATCGGACAAGTGTTGAGCATCTTGATTGCCCGCTTCGATCTGGTGCGTGGGATCAATTTCAATTACTCCTCCATGAGTGTGGCCTATGTCATCATTTTCACCATTGCCATCGTATTGCTCTCAACTATTTACCCCGCAACCGTCGCTACACGTGCCGCTGTGCCATCCGGCAAGCGCAAGTGGTCACTGCCGCCCCGCCATGGCAACTTGATGCCGGTGGTGTTTCCATTTGTTTACACGCCGGAAGTATCGGCAGGAGTTATCGGCTATCTGCGCGAGTATTTCAGTCGGTTTACCGCCGCTTCCATCGGTGATCTTATCGCCACGCCGACAGCTTACCGCCGTGAAAAGGATGCCGCTGGTCGTCCGACTTTCCTGCTTGATTATCATGTGGCGCTGGCGCCATACGATTTGGGTGTGACCCAGTATCTGCGTTTCCGCCTCAATTATGACGAAAAGGTCCAGGCCTACCGTCTTTCTATGAATATTGAGCGGATTTCCGGTCAGGATACGAACTGGGTGACGACTAATCGTCCGTTTTTGGAGCGGATGCGCAAATACTTAATGCGCTGGCGCAGCTTGGATATGGCCCAGCAGCATGTATATGTGCAACAAGCCGATCTGGGATTGACGGCAGGCGCTGATGCCGCGCCCGCCGGTTGATGGAACGTGATATGGCCAAGAAGACATTACAAGAACAAGAAATGGAACGATACCGGGGGTTGATGTCACCGCCCGAGGTTTTTGCCGATGGATTCACCTGGCGCACGGTAATCGGCGCCATTTTCCTTGGATTCATCATGATGCCCGGCTCCATGTACTTATCACTGATGGTGGGCAATGTTGGCAGCATCGCTACGGCATCCCAATGGGTGACGATCATTCTCTTTGCCGAAATTGCGCGTCGGTCACTGAAAGACTTGAAGATGCAGGAGATATATATCCTGTACTTCATGGCGGGGTTGGCAGTCAGTTCACCTTTCCAAGGATTACTCTGGAGTCAGTTTCTGGTGCAGTCAGATTACGCCCACGCCATGGGCGTCGCACAGGAAATTCCAGCCTGGGTGGCGCCGCCGGCGGAAGTGATCACCAGTCTCGGACGCACATTTTTCAACAAGGCCTGGCTCGCACCGATTGCTTATGGGGCCATGTCGCTGGTTATCACCCACGTGGACCATTTTGGCTTGGGCTACGTGCTATACCGTATTGTTAACGATATTGAGGAATTGCCATTCCCGATGGCGGCTGTGGGCGCTTCTGGTATAACGGCTCTGACCAACACCCACGATCCGCAGCAATCATGGCGCTGGCGTTGTTTTTCCATAGGAGGGATGTTGGGCATGGCTTACGGCCTGATTTATATCGCCGTGCCGGCGATCACAGGCGCCTTCCTGCCGAAACCACTAATGTTAATACCTATACCATTCATTGATTTTACACCAGTAATGAGTGATGTCTTAAAAGCTGTGCCGTTGAATCTGACCCTCGATATTGGTTTGCTGCTGACAGGTATGGTTATTCCGTTCTGGGCCGTAATCGGCGGTGGGTTGGGGGTGCTGGCTATGATCATCCTTAACCCTATTATGTATCGTCACGGAATCCTGTCTAACTGGCAGCCGGGCATGGACGTGGTGGATACAGCCTTCATCAATAGCGTGGACGTGTATCTTTCCATCAGTTTGGGCTTGACGGTGGCGGTCGCTCTTATCGGCTTAGGCCAGGCTTTCCGGCCTTTATTGCGCCTGTTGTGGAATCGTAAAGGCTCGCAGCGGGTCGCTACCGGCAATCCTTCCGGTGAGCGGCCGCCCTCCACCTGGCGTAAGCTGTTTATCAATGACCCTAAGCGCGGCGATTTTTCCATTTTCATCGCTTTGGGTATTTATGTTTGTACCTGTACCACCTGGATCGGCGTTTCGACTTGGTTGATCGACGGGTTCCCTTGGAAGTTTTTCATTATTTATGCCACAGTGTTTACCCCAGTGATTTCTTATTCCAGCGCCAAGTTGGAAGGATTGGCGGGTCAAGCACTGACGATTCCGATGGTCAAAGAAGCCACATATATCCTCAGTGGGTACCGCGGGGTGCAAATATGGTTTACCCCAGTGCCAATGCCAGATTATGGCAGGGCCACAGTCACTTTCCGTATTTTGGAATTAACCGGCACTAAGATAAAAAGTAAGGTAAAGACCCACTTAGTTACAATTCCGATTATTATCGTTGCTTCACTGATTTTTTCGCAACTGTTGTGGAAGATGGCGCCGATACCGTCTGACGCCTATCCGTTTGCCCAGAAAATGTGGGATTTGATGGCAAAAAACACGTGTTTGACACTCAGCTCCACGATGGAGGGCGGCTCGTTGTTTTTTGAGGCCTTGAAACCTGCTTGGTTGGGGTGGGGGTTGTGTATCGGCGTGGGAGCTTACATTGTGCTCTCTTTGCTTGGTTTGCCCACATTGATAGTTTTCGGTCTGGTGCGCGGGCTGGGGCAAGGCACGCCGGCAGGGTTGCCCTTAGAAGTCGTGGGCGCATTTCTGGGACGGTTTTATTTCCGGCGCCGGTTCGGTGACCGCTGGCTCCGCTATACGCCGGTCATGCTGGCAGGTTACGCCTGCGGTATGGGGTTGATCGCTATGGTCAGCATGGCCTTTGCAATTCTGAACAAAATGATGTCGCCTCTGATCTTTTAAAAGTGGATGTTTGGCATGAATGACAACCGAATAACTTGGCGGGCGTTGGGGGTGGGCGCATTTTTTTCGGCCTTGTTTGCAGCGCTTTCCATCTACATCAACACTAAGGCTAGAATTGTTTTCGCCGCCACACAAATCAGCGTCTTACCATACCTGCTCTTGGTTCTGATGGTGCTGGCGATCAATCCCTTGTTGCGCTTAGTGCGGATTATCCGTGCGTTCAGTCTGGTAGAGCTGATGGTTATTTTCATTATGGGGATGGTTTCGTCCGGCATTCCGAATTTCGGCTTGGTTGAACAAGTTCTGCCGATTGCCGGCAGTCTGATGAGCTCGGAATGGAACAATCCTCAGTCGGAATGGTCACGCTACGTCGTGCCATATATCAACGATGCCTACTTCCTGGCGGAACCCGGTACTCGCGATGCGGCGGTGGATTATTACGCGGAAATGAAAAAGCTGAACGATTTGGAAGAGACGCAAAAAACTGCGGCGCACATCCTGAATTTACGCACCCGGATGGCCGAAGCCGAAGCCGTGCTAAAGGGATTGGAGTCCTCGGAGGCGGCCGAGTCCGGGAAGGACCGCACACGAAAACAGGCATTGCGTCGGGCGCAATTGGACCTCGAAACCTTGCGTTCAGAAGCGGATGTCGCCGAAGCCGCTTGGTTGAAGTTGGCGTTGCCGGCGCACACTGATCCGAACGAGGTGTTGCGGGATTATCCTGATCGTATTTCCTCCCAGACTGCTGTAACGGAGGCGGCGAAGTTGCGGCTGAAAGAGTTAGAAGAGCGGGCCTTCGAGAAAGTTGCCGAATATCGCCGAGGTTTGCCGCGCAAGTTGAGCGCATATCCCGGGATTTTCCCCATGCCACAAGACGACTGGTCGTCCTATACCGGACGGTTACGCCGTCTGGTCGAGGGACGTGCTGCGCTTACGGCGTTGAAAGAAGCGCGTCGTGTGGCAGACACCGATCCTGACCTGGTGCCAAACCTGCTGCGTCAGGCTGAGGAAGTTTTGATTCCATTGGCGAATATTGAAACGCACCAGGGACGTCTGGCGATAGTGCGCGCCGATGAAGAGTTACTGCTGACGCGCCATGCGGAAGTGGATGAGAGCTTAAAGGCTCTTAATATCCGCCGCCGTCAAGCAGCCCGCGCTGAGGCGCTGGATATGGCCGACGATGTTAGCCGGTTATCCCGAGAGTTGCAGCGCATTGAGGATCGGCGTGAAGAATTGCGTATTGTGCGCGAACGCTGTACGCGCGAGTTTGATTGTGCCACTAATATCGGCGAATTGGTTGAGCGGATAGCGCTATTGCGTCAGACTGTGGAACAGAACGGTTGCAATGCCGACGAGGTGCGCAGTGAGATTAAAGCCATATTACCGGATTTCGCCGCCGCAGACATTTCTTTGCGCCGGTACTTTATTGGCGAAGTGCCTTGGCATGTCTGGGCGCGCCCGTTAGGACGTTGGACGCTGCTGATAGGGCTTTCCTACCTTGCGTTGTTATCTTTGAACGTATTGATTTTCCGGCAATGGGCGCACAATGAAATGATCACTTATCCCTTGGCGGAATTGCCAAAAGCGTTGGTTTACACCGACCGACCTGGTGGCGGCATGCCGGATATCTTTCGTAATGGGTTGTTTTGGATGGGGATGGCCATCTCCGGTTCAGTGTTAGGGTGGAATCTTCTATGCAAGTCGCAGGTGGTGCCGGGCCTTTCACCCTTAAACCTCAACAATTTATGGAGCGATTACGTAGGAAACACTCCCTTGCAGGTGTTAATGAATTGGAAGTCTGAGGTGTTTTTCACGATGATTGGGCTGGCATTCCTCATACCGAAGAATATCTCATTTTCGCTCTGGTTCTTTTACCTGCTTTATATGTGCCTGTTGTTGATCCTGTATTGGTCCGGGCATATTGACACCGAAGGCACGTCGCAATGGTGGTACATGGCCAACATTAAAACCTCTATAGGGGCCGGCGCGATGTTGGTCTTTGCCTCCGTGGTGCTTTACAAGTGCCGCCGCTACATCCTATGTGTTTTTCACCCAAGTGTGTTGAAGGACCTCGAATCTGATGAGCAGCGCGAGTTACGCTATGCTTCTTGGGCCTTTATGGGGGCTTCGCTAGGGATCGTGTTGCAGCTTTGGCTGGATATGGGCGCTAACCTGTTTTATACCGTGTTTTTCTATTTGGTTTTATTGCTGATCATAATAGCTATGGTGCGGGCAGTAGCCGAAGGCGGGTTGTTGGCCGTAAAGACATACATTAATCCGTTTCATTACGTGCGCGCTTTTTGTGGGTTTGATAAAGCTTATTCAGCTGTGCCGCTTTTCACTCCTTTGTTGATGTATTGTGGTATGTTGTTCCTGGATTTAAAGGTTTTCATTGCGCCGGCTATGGCCAATGCGCTTAAATTACGCAATGACTTCCGGATGCGTCGGGGAGCGTTTCATTTAGCGCTGCTGTTGGCCATTGGGCTGGCGGCGATTGTAGCATCCCTGACTTCCATAATGATGTGTTATGACTGCGGCGCGGACAACATGTCCACGTGGTTCTACACTGGGTGGCCGCGCAGCACTATGAACACGTTAACTTCTATGGCTAAAAATCCGCCTGTAGCCTCAACGTCCAGCGCCATCTGGATGACTGTCGGCGGGGTCTTGACGGCGGTGATAGTTTACATGCGCCAATATCTCTTCTGGATGCCGCATCCGTTAGGGTTGGTCATGTTGGTTAATCCGATCATGCAGTCTTACTGGTTTTCCATTTTTCTCGGTTGGCTGGCGAATTCGGCTATTACCAAATATGGACATAAGAACACCTATGCCCGTGCTTGCGGCTTCTTTATCGGCTTGATTGTCGGCGAGTTGGTGCTTGTATCGCTCTCGGCGATTGTATCAATGATTACTGGTGTCAATATAAATATTGATTTGAATCGCAATTAAAATACGGAATTGAACGCAAAAAGATTAATATGTCATCTGAAATACATGGTGTAATTCCGGAGCAGAGTCGCGTCCCCTGGGGAGTGGCGTTCGCAGTTAGTTGGTCAAGTCTGCGGCGGCGCTTTCTGCGTTCGCTGATTACGATGCTGGGGGTAGTGCTGGGTATTGCATTTTTAACCTATATGCTGGTAAATGACAGCATTGTGGATGCCTTATTGGACATGAAGAATGATCAGGTGAATATCCTGCTCCAAAAATCCGGCGTGGATATTCTGGCTGATCACGGCGCTGATACGATGATGATCCTGTTGATCGTTCTTTCGCTATTAACTTGCTTGGTGGGTATAATCAACGCTATGCTGATGTCAGTGACCGAGCGCATCAAGGAAATCGGCACACTGAAGTGTTTGGGCGCACAGGATTCATTCATTGTGAAGACGTACTTTATCGAATCCTCTTTACAAGGTGTGTTGGGTACCATCTTAGGCGTGCTGATCGGTTTACTAGTGGCAGTGAGCATCGGTATGATTTCCTATGGACATTATGTGATACAGTGTTTTCCGATATGGACGGTAGGGCGTTCGGCGATCCTCTCGCTGTTAATCGGATCGTTGATGTCGGTCGCTGCGTCCATTGCCCCGGCTTACTGGGCGGCCCGCAAACAGCCGGTGGATGCCATGAGGGTTGAGGAATGAATAATAAATCAATCATCATTAAAACGGAAAATATTACCAAGACTTATGTCATGGGCGCGGAAAAAGTTCATGCCTTGCGCGGAATTTCTTTGGAAATCCTGCGTGGCTCTTATGTTTCGATCATGGGGCCGTCTGGATCCGGCAAATCAACATTTTTCAACATGGTTGGCGGCTTGGATTTGCCTACCACGGGTGATGTTTATATGGAAGGACAACGAATTCGCGATTTGAATTCCAGACAAATGGCTTGGGTGCGCTGCCATAAAATCGGATTTATTTTTCAATCCTTTAACCTGATTTCATCAATGACCGCGCTGGAAAACGTGACGATTGCCAGAATCTTTTCTGGACGGTTGCCGACTGATGCGCGCCGCGACGCCGCCGCCGCATTGGAGATGGTTGGGTTGGAACACCGACTACATCACCTGCCGTCGGAATTATCCGGCGGGCAGCAGCAGCGCGTGGCCATTGCCCGGGCCATTGTCAACCAGCCGGACGTGATCCTGGCCGATGAGCCGACCGGGAACTTAGACCTGCGAACCGGCGAGGAGATCATACAATTGCTCGGGCGCATGAAAAGCGAGATGAATATTACTATCATCACCGCGACGCACGATATGAAAATGCTTTCAGCTTCAGATGTCGTGGTCTGGATCAATGACGGCGCTATCAGCCGGGTGGCGCAGCGGGATGAACTTAAGATAGAAATCGGCACCATAGACGGCAAAGATGTTTAGGTTGCCGGTGTTTTCTGCCGCCCGTAATCTCGAAAGCTATGTCCGCTTCTCCCCTTAAAACCGTCCGCCGTTTCGCTTGGGATGGGTTTGCTTTCGACACACCCTGGGAGTGGAACCTTGCGCGCCATGAAACGCGCGGCGCCTTGTCACGTCTGGCCATGGAAGACGATACGGCATTGCGCCTTGAAATGGAATGGTCTCGCAAGCGTCGCCGCCCGGATGCCGGTCAGGTGCGTCAGAATTTTGATGCATTGGCCGCTGAGATGCGCCGAGCCGATGCCAAAGTCACGCCGGTCGCCGCGCTGCCGTCCGGCTGGGTCGCCGCGGTTTACACTATGCCGGATGGCCGCCGCCGCGTGAATGCCCTCTGTCTGGTCGGCGCAGATTTTAACGCTGTATTTACGCTACATTTTAACCCAACCGGGTTGCGTGAGCCCTTGCGGATTATTCGTCAGTTGGCGTCCAGCTTCACTCTCAGCGCTGGTGAGCTGACTGAGTGGGCGGTATTTGATTTCAATTTCCACTTGAACTCTGATTTTTTGTTGACTGGCACGGCTTTTGATGCGGGCAGTAAACTGATGATTTTTGAGTGGCGCTGGCGGCGGTTTTTCATTTGGTGGTTTTCACCTGCTGATGTGATTGCCGACCGGCAGCCGGTAGAAGAATGGTGTGCCCGTACTTTAAATCGTTTTAAAACCCTCCGTGGACCGATTTTTCGGCCCGGCGCCGTATCAGGCGAATTGGTCTGGCGCCGCAATTGGCGTTATCCCTTTGGCCGTTTTGAGGATTTATATCGTGGTTGCCAGCATTACCAGGCGCGCTGCCGTGTGCTGCCAGATCATAATATCCTTTTACTGACCGTCTTTCAATATCGGCGGGATGCCGATTTGACGGTTCCGCGCCTTTCTTGGGAATCGGCGTGAATGCGTGGCAAAGACTAGCTGAAAACGCTAAGCCGCCGGTCGGAGAGTCTTCTCGGGTATAATAGGCATATCCTCTGAGGGACTGTCAGGTTTTTGTGTCGGGACTTTCTGGATGTAACTGGGCGTTGGCAGTGTGAGCGACCATAGTTCCGCGATCTTACGAGCCACATCAGTATTGTCTATCGTTCCTGCAAAGCGTTCTGCGCCGGGGCCGTAAGCAAATAACCGTACCGGTATGTCAGTATGGCTGGTGGTTGCGTAATTAAAGACCAGTTTCCCATTCTCCATTTCAGCAGTCAGCCCGCCGGTTTCGTGATCAGCTGTAACTAGCACCAGTGTATCTCCGCGCTTGTGTGCGAATTCAACGGCGCTCTTGACTGCCCAATCAATCTGTAGTGTGCCGCGTATGGTCAGCTCAGGGTCGTTGTTGTGACCGCCGGCATCAGTGATGGTGCACTCGACCATCAGGAAAAAGCCTTGGTCGTTGCACACGAGGCGCGTGAGCGCAGCATCAGTCAGGCGCGCAAGAGTTGTTTCATCGTCCAGTGTGCCTTTGGCCATGAACCCCAAAATGCGTCGGTCAGCCGGCGCCTGTTCCAAGCCTTCGTGCGTTTCGATTTCTGTGTAGCCGTTTGCGAGCATCTCTGCCAGCAGGTGGCGGTTATCGTCTGGTTTTCCACCATGGTTCTTTGGGAGGAAGCAGGCTTTACCTGCGGCATTGCCGATCAAAATCTCATAGCCGCATGTGGCTGCACAGAGTGCGATCTCGCGATAGCTGCGACGATCGGAAGTATGTGCGTAAAAGCCGGCGGGCGTGGCGCCGACAATCGAATCGGAAGTGATAAGGCCAACCGCACGCCCATATTGCTGTGCCAATTCAGTAAAAGAAAAGATGTGGCGCATATCCGCATCCAATCCGATTCGGCGGTTCTTGGTTTTAATGCCGGTTGCCAGCGCCGTGGCAGCCGCGGCGGAATCTGTTACCTCAGACTCAAACGAAAGCGTATGGCAAAGGCCGGTGACTGGCAGTTGCTCCATCAGGAGGCGTCCTTCGGCATTATGCAAGTGCAGCGAGGTCAGGCGGAGGGCGCCCGGCCCCATGCCGTCGCCGATTACAAGGATAATATTTTTCGGTGTCTGCCGTGCGGATATGGCAGGAAGTGGCGCTGTTAGGGCAGGGGCACGGTAGTCCCTGTCAAGAGTAAGTTGCGTCGTTGCGGTGGAGATAAGGGTGTTCTCCCTGTCTGCCATGGCCGTCGTCGTCTGGGATTTATCAGATGCTAGAATTGTTAGCGATAACCCGGCGCTCAAAAGAATTGCGATATTCTTTTTCATGTTTGGCAGAATAAACTTGAGGATAGCCTGGTGTTTCAGGAGAAAGTCCAGCGCTCGTAGGCGATGATCTCCTTCGCGGGGCGGCGGTTTTTCGGTCGCGGTGTGTCTGCGGGATAGCCCAACGTCAGCAGGCAGACGACCCGCACTCCAGCGGGGATGTCAAGGATTTTACGTATCTCATCTTCAAAAAAGGAGCCGATCCAGCACGTACCGAGTCCGATGGCCACGGCCTGGAGTGTCATGTGGTCCAATGCAATGGCCAAATCAATCGGGTAGGCCGCCTGGCCGCCGCGCATGATGTATTCCGTGTTGACAGAGCAGCCGACTATGACAACCGGAGCTTGTCCGACAAATGCCTGCCCATTGGCCGCCACCGCCAGTTGTTCCCGGATTGCGGAGTCGCGCACGACAATGAAGCGCCATTCCTGCAAGTTGCGAGCGGACGGCGCCAGACGCGCGGCTTCCAGTACGGATTGAAGATGTTCTTCCGGCACCGGTTGCGTGGTGTAGGCGCGGACTGAACGACGTTGTTGAATGGCGGGTAGGATTTCCATGCTGTGTCCTCCTTTTATTTTGTTTCCCATCTGGTATCAATGTAAAAAAGCCCTAACGCACCGGTGGGGTTTGTAACGACGAACGGATACCAGTCTTCACGACGGTGAAACTGTACGGCATGATCCCAGGAGTGGATAGAAACCGACAAGAAGAAATTCCCCTGCATCAGACTAAGCGAATCAAAATGCAGTAAAATGCTTCCGGCGCCTTCAATTGCGCCTATGTTGGCGCCTGCCAGTTGGGTGTTGGAACCAAAAACAAACATGCCATTGCCTGTTTTAATGGAAAACCCGAATATCGGACGTTCAATCCGGCGGGTGGCCTGATAGGAAATTTCCACAGTCATTTGTCGTCCGGTGATCATCATGCCGGTTTCCCGTCCGGCGCTATCCAGAAAACGAACATTGGTGATGCTGACCTCGCGGCTGCCGTACTCGACAGTATGCACACCGCCACCCTCGCCCATATAAGAGCGGAGGTATTTAAAAATCACGTCTGCCGGATTGCCCTGAGCTACCAACTGCCCCTGGTGAATCAGGAATACCCGACTGCAGAATTCCTCGACTGTCTGGAGAGCGTGCGAAACCAGCAGCAACGTTTTGCCGCGCCTTTGAAAATCGCGAATGCGCGCCAGACATTTTGTCTGAAAAGCGACATCTCCGACTGCCAGTACTTCATCAATCAATAGGATGTCGGGGTCCATCTCCACTGCCACGGCAAACCCGAGACGAACATACATTCCGCTGGAGTAGTGTTTGACAGGCATATCCAGAAACTCCCGGATACCAGCGAATTCCACAATCCTGTCAAACCGCTCCTGAATTGTTATCCGCGGAATTCCCAGAATTGCACCATTCAAAAAAATGTTCTCGCGCCCGGTCAGTTCGGAATGAAAACCCGCCCCCAGCTCCAAGAGCGAGGAAACCGAGCCCCGCAGTTTAACCGTACCGGAGGTTGGGGTGGTGGTTCCAGCCAGCAATCCAAGTAGAGAGCTTTTGCCGGACCCGTTTGGCCCGATTACGCCGATGGTTTCTCCGGTCTCCACGGTAAAACTTACGTCCCGTAGCGCTTGGATGATGCGGCGACGGTACGGCGCCTTGCGGCGGGTAAAGAGATCGGTCAGCTTCGGCGGTTCACCGCCTTGCATACGATAATTTTTTGTTAAATGTTGTACTTCAATGGCATGCATTAGAACATATCAGAAAAATTGCGTTGCAACCGCTGAAACAACCAGACTGCGCCCAGTAGAAACAGCAGTGAGGCTATGATGGATACTGTTGTTGTCCAATATACGACAAAGTGATTGTTCTTCAAAATCATGGCGCGGTACCCATTAATGATCACCGCCATTGGATTCAGCATATAAATCTTTGGCAACCAGGGTATTTGACGGCTCAGCGCCATTTGTTCCACCAGATTCATGGAATACATCGCCGGAGTCAGGAAAAACCAAGCCGTCATGCCGACGTTGACCAAGTGTTGTATATCCCGGAAATACACATTAATACAGGATAAAAAAACCGCCAAAGCTAAGCAGAAAGCGGTATGTCCCAGAATCAGGAGGGGAATATATACTACATGCCAGTCTATAGTAGTATGACGCCAAGCGAAAAGCGCTGCCAGCAAAACGAATTGCACAACTAACGTCAATAAAAAATTCACCAGATTGGAAAGCGTGGTCGCAAGCGGCAGAATGATCCGTGGAAAATATACCTTTTTCACCAGATTGGCATTATCCGTAATGCAGGTGAGTCCGTTACCAACACATTGTGCCGTAAATTGCCAGGCAAAAACTCCAATCAGCACCTCCTCTAATGGCACGCCGCGCGCCAGAATGCGCAGGAAAAACATGTAAATCAAGGCCATGAACAAGGGCGTCAGAATGCTCCATAAAAAGCCCAGTGCGGAATCCTTGTAGCGGCTTTTCAAATTGCGCATCACCAGATTGTGCAGCAATTCACGGCGGTGCAATATTTCCATCACAAGATGCATTTGATCAATGAGCCCAAATCATGTTTTAACCCATATCCGTCATTTTGCCGCGTATCCGCGGAAAACTTGCCAACAGCCGAATATGGGGTTAAATTTTTTATATTGTCAAAATTTAAAAAACTTTACAATTTTCAGCGAAAATGTACAATGTTTTTATTTCAGTATTACGTGGACGACCCCGTGTATATCAGGCCGGTAGAAAATCGGCAGATAAAAAATGTCGCGGACAACGTCCTGAGCCCGGTATTTGAGGCTTTGCGATATGGCCAAAATCATACTTGTGGACGATGAACCCAACATCCTGAGCGTTCTGAGCGTCTTGCTCAAGGCGGAAGGCCATGTTGTCACTCCGGTTGATAACGGCGAAAAGGCCATGGAGTTATTCAAAGCCAATAAATATGATTTGATGATCTCCGATATTCGCATGAAACCGATTGACGGCATTACCCTGCTCCAGGCCGCCCGCGAAGCCCAGCCGACCATGGCGGTTTTGATGGTCACCGGTTACGGTTCCGTAGAAACCGCCGTTGAAGCCATGAAGCTGGGCGCTTTCGATTATATCACAAAACCGTTCAAAGTTGACGAAATGTTGCTTACAGTGCAGCGGGCGCTGGATTACAACAAAACCATGAGCGAAAACGTCAACCTCAAAGCCCAGTTGGAATCCCGCTATTGCTTTGAAAACATTATCGCAGAGAGTCCGGCCATGCGCAAAGTTTGCGAGATGATCGAGCGTGTGGCGCCGACAGACGCCACGGTGCTGATCCGCGGCGAGAGCGGCACCGGTAAAGAAGTGGTGGCCAAAGCCATTCATGCCTACAGCAACCGCAAGTCGAAGTTGTTTTTGCCGTTGAATTGTGCGGCCCTCCCTGAGCCATTGCTCGAATCGGAGTTATTTGGCCATGTCAAAGGCGCGTTCTGTGGGCGGGCGAATTTATAGCTGAAGCAGGAGCTTTTGATTGCCGACTTGATTGCGGAACTGTTGCTGGTTTTTCATCATTTGCATTACGTCATCCGGCGTGTTGGACTTGCGCAATGAATGCAG
>JBMNRV010000021.1:0-48514 GCA_050944835.1 Kiritimatiellia bacterium | reverse complement strand
CAGGGCCAAAAACCATCTGGATCGGTCTGCAACGAACCTATGACTTCGGCCTCTGCTGGAAAAACTTTGGCCCAGAATCTAACAAATCCAGAGATGTGTAGAACAACAAGGGCGTTGCCCTGGGCTGTGTATGTCACGCCCTTTAAGGGCTAATTTATTTTTTTCTGTTGATCCCAGGGCGTTGCCCTGGGCTGGTATGTCACGCCCTTTCAGGGCGCCCATCTGCGTTCATCTGCGTAATCTGCGGTTCCTCTCCTCCATCCGTGTCTATTAGTGTTAATCCGTGGTTCTCACCGCATATGTCACGCCCTTTAAGGGCTAATTTATTTTTTTCTGTTGATCCCAGGGCGTTGCCCTGGGCTGTGTATGTCACGCCCTTTCAGGGCTCCCATCTGCGTCTATCTGCGTAATCTGCGGTTCCTCTCCTCCATCCGTGTCTATCAGTGTTAATCCGTGGTTCTCCCCACCTATATCACGCCCTTTCAGGGCGCCCATCTGCGTCTATCTGCGTAAATCTGCGGTTTCATTTTTCGTCTGTTTCTTTCCTGGTTTTCTTGGCGTCTTGGCGGTTCAATCCTATCCGTATCCATCCGTGTTTCCCTGAATTTCAAATGCCGTTTAAGGCTAATAGTTTATTATAGATTCCACGGATAATTTTGCTGGCCGGACTATCAGGCGCGACATCCAGAATTGTTGCAGCCTGCACCTGAGCCTCGGTTATTTTTGATTCATAAGGGATTATGCCGAGAAAGCTGCTGCCTTTTGCCGCGCAATATTCCTCTATGCGCTTGGAATAATCGGGATTGATATCGCCCTTATTGACAATGACAGCGGTTTTGCACTTAAGGAATTGCGCCAGGCCTATAATGCGTTCAAGATCATGGATGCCGGCAATGGTCGGTTCTGTGACCGCCACCGCCATATGTACGCCGGTCATGGATGCTATGACAGGACAGCCTATGCCCGGCGGCCCATCAATAATGACAAAGGGAATATTATTTTTTTCTGCGATAGCCCGCGCTTCATTCCGGACCATGGTTACGAGTTTACCGGAATTTTCCTCACCAGGAAACAGCTTCGCATAGACAAATGGCTTGGAATATTTGTCATTGCAGACGTAACAAGTGCCGGCGCGGGAAGATGGAAAATCAACCGCGCCCGCAGGACAAAGAAAATAACAGGCCCCGCATCCCTCGCATTGATTCTGATTGACTTGATAATCCGGAGAGATTGCCTGAAAACGGCAGACTTCCCTGCATATGCCGCAACCGGTACAACGTGATGCGTCAATAATCGCTTTTTTGCCCCCAACGAACTCCTTTTCTTCAATGACAACCGGATTGAGGAGCATATGCAGATTGGCGGCATCAACGTCGCAGTCCGCCACAACTCGGTTCGTTAACAGTTGAACCAAGGCGCCCACGATGGAGGTTTTTCCCGTGCCGCCTTTACCGCTGACAACCACCACTTCCTTGATGTTACTCATCGTGTTTATCCTAAAAACGGGACAGGAAATGTTGAGAACAAGAGGAACCACCGGGGGGGAGAACCACGGATGGACACAGATGGACACGGATAAGATTGAACCGCCAAGGCGCCAAGAAAGAAACCGCAGATTGACACAGATCCCAGATAATTGGCCACAAAGATGCAGAAAACACCCGCCGCCACGCCCTCCCTTTCCGTGTATTCAGTGTATTCCGTGGTTCCAACAAAAACCACAGACCACACAGAACACACGGAAAGCCCAACAAACTTTCTCTTTTTCTGTAGTTTTTTCTTTTTGTGCATTGTGTGCATTTTTGTGGCTAATTTCCTTCCCTTACCTTGGCGGTTCAATCTTTCATCCCTTTAACAGTTTGCCATGGGATGCCGGGGTGTTCTTTTCAATATTCGCGACAAGATCACGAATATGTGATGTGTACTCTGGAAGCGCCGCAATGATGATATCGCCCTTGGAATAGCGCTCAGCTATTCTGCGGTCCTCGGGTATGCGGGTAAAAACCTCCAAACCGTGCTCCTCGATATATTTCTCAAGCGGCGGGAAACTGTCCTTCTCTCTATTGACAACCACGCCCAAGGGGATGCCGAACTTTTCGACTACAGCGACAGCGATGGAAAGGTCATGCAGACCGAAAGGTGTGGGCTCTGTCACCATTATTACGAGATCGGCATCACTTATCGCCGCCACCAGAGAACATGATGTCCCCGGGGGCGCATCAATAATACGCACCCGATCTTCTATACCGCAGTCCTTGACCTTTTTAATGAGCGGCACCGCCATCGCTTCGCCCACGTTAAGTATGCCGTGAACGCAGGCAATGCCCTCAAGACCCACACCCTGCCCCAGCTTGCCGATCTCTCTTTCACCTTCCGAGATGGCGCTTTCAGGGCAAATTCTGACACAAAGCCCACAACCATGACATAACCCGGCGAACACCATTGGCGGTATGCCGGGAAGACTGATCAGCGCGTTGTATTGACATTTGGCGCTGCATTCTCCGCAGAAGGTGCATTTTTTTTCATTGATCGTGGGCACCATCACGGTAACAGGAACCTGAGACTCAATCTGAGGTTTCAGGAACAGATGTCCGTTCGGTTCTTCAACGTCACAGTCAAGATATTGGACAAGGCGTCCGGAGCGGGCAAGGAAATACGCAAGGTTGACCGCAACCGTGGTTTTCCCTGTCCCGCCCTTCCCACTCGCAATGACTATATTCATGCTACAATCCTGGCTATGCCCTCACCATTGCCGTTCCGCATTTGGAGCACTTTTGCTGTATGCACGGGACACCTCTCTGGTGTGGTGTTTTTTCTCCACACTGCGGGCACACGCATTCCCCGGCAACCCCGAAGCCAGCAAAGCCGAAGCCGCCACCTCTCCCTCTTCCGCACATCCGGAATCCTCTGCCAACCGGCCCGCGCCCCATACCCATGCCTGGACCGGCGCCGCCGCGAGCTCCGCCTTGTCTGCAACCAACCCACCATGGCCCTGTTCCATCTCTTCCTGGCATATTAACCTCCTTTTTTTCTAGGTTTACCCTTTACCCTTATAAACAGCACGCTATGTCACGCCCTTAAGGGCTCCCATCTGCGTCTATCTGCGCCATCTGCGGTTCCCCTCCTCCATCCGTGTTCATCTGTGTTCATCCGTGGTTCTCCCCGCCTATGTCACGCCCTTTAAGGGCTTGTTTTATTTTTTTCTGTTGATCCCGGGGTGTTGCCCTGGGCTGTGTATGTCACGCCCTTTAAGGGCTCCCATCTGCGTTCATCTGCGTAATCTGCGGTTCCTCTCCTCCATCCGTGTTCATCCGTGTCCATCCGTGGTTCTCCCCTGCCTGTTACCAGTGCGATTGCACGTCAGCGCCGGAAAGTTTTTCCAACTTGCCTGCTTCAAACCTTTCAATCGCTTCCTTAACGGATATATCCGTTGCAGAATAAACTTCAAGACCGGCCATCTGGATTACCTGAAAGGCTTTTGGCCCCATATGGCCGCTGATGACAACCTTGGCCCCCGACCTGACCACACTCTGCGCCGTCTGGATGCCCGCGCCTTGTGCGGCATTCACATTCACAGCGTTATCAATGACCGAATGCTCTTTTGTTTCCACATCATAGACTATAATGTTCCTAGCCCTGCCGAAACGCTCATCTACTTTTCCTTCCAGTGTGCCATCTGTGCTGGTAATTGCTATTTTCATGGTTTTTCCTCCTTTTTGTTGATTATTGCCTTCAAATAGAAAATTCGCTCCAAGTTTTGCCCGACAGCCCCACCCTTGCCGTCGTCGGCATGGACCGGGTAATCCACCGACCGGCATGACATTGCCACCCTCAATCCGCATGGCCTTTCCGTTCACCACCGCGTCTGCCAGCTTCTGATGGGCAGAAAGGAGAAGGCGATGGAAGGTCGGCTGTGAAACCCCCATTTGAGAAGCTGCTTCTTCCTGAGAAAGGCCGATGAGGTTTTTCAAACGAATAGCCTCCACCTCGTCGTGGCCAACAAGCACCTCCTCAAGCGCGCGCATAGGGACCCCTTGCGGCTTGAAGTAGGTGACATCCGGGATAAACCCCACCCTTCTCCGGCATGTTGGCCGCGGCATTTACAAAACCTCCTGTCGTGATTCAACTGTTACGCTTATGAATATATATTCATAACTAAAAAATGTCAACATTTATTTTTGCGGGAAGATATTGGCGGTTCAATCCAATCCGTGTCCATCCGTGTTCATCCGTGGTTCTCCCGCCCCCAACTGCCGCAGTTTTAGGGAGCGTTTTTCCGGCTTGAAAAAATGCGGTGGGAATCCTATGGTTAAATTGCGGCATTGATTGCCGCGCAAAATCCGTGGTTCATCGTTTTTAAAGGTGGTCACACATGATTATATTATACTTTTTATCCGGCGCTTTACTCTTTGCATTGGCTTATCGGTTTTACGGCCGCTGTCTGGAACGCAAAATGGGGCTTTCCGATGATAATATCACGCCGGCCTGCCGACTGGAAGACGGCGTGGATTACATACCGACTTCCGACACCGTGCTTTTCGGACATCACTTCAGTTCAATTGCCGGTGCTGGGCCAATCGTGGGCCCGATTGCAGCCGGGCTGGCTTTCGGCTGGCTACCGGCGGCCTTATGGATTGTCATCGGCGCAATTTTTGTGGGCGGAGTGCACGATTATACGGCTATGGCTGCCAGTATCCGCAACGATGGGCGTTCCATAGGGGAAATCTGTCGGACACTGCTGCCGCGCCCGATATACATGGCGTTTCTGGTCTTCATCGTGTTTACTTTGATTTACGTAATTATCGTGTTTTTGGACCTGACAGCGGCCGGGTTCGCGCCCGACTCCCCGACGCCTGAAAGCGCCCGTCAAGGTGGCGCGGTGGCCTGCTCGGCAGTTTTATATATTTTCTTGGCATTGGCCTTCGGTTTCGTCGTTTACCGTCGGCGCTGCTCGCTGCTGAGTGCGAGTTTGATATTTGTGCCGCTGGTGTTTGTCGGCATGTATGTGGGCATGCGTTGGCCGTTGCTGCCGGAATATCTGCCGACAGTGGGTTCATCGGTCAAGAATTTCTGGATCATCATCCTGTTGGTCTATTGTCTGCTGGCTTCTGTGTTACCGGTATGGATGTTGCTGCAGCCGCGCGATTATCTATCGTCGTTCCTGCTTTACGCCTGCCTGATCGGCGGCACGGTGGGTTTGGTAATCGCCGGCTTCCAAGGCGAAGCGACTATTCAGTATCCGGCGTTCATTGGGTGGCGTGATAGTCATTTAGGCCCAATGTTCCCGGCCTTGTTCATCACGATAGCCTGTGGCGCGGTGAGCGGGTTTCACTCAATTGTGGCCTCGGGGACTTCGGCCAAACAATTGCGCCGCGAAAGTTCAGCGCGTCGCATCGGATACGGCGGAATGCTGGTGGAGGGACTGCTGGCGCTTCTGGCTCTGGCGGCGGTGATGATTTTAAGTAAAAAAAGCGGGAACAACCCAGTACAGATTTTTGCCGACGGTCTTGGGGTCTTTATCGGCGCGCTGGGCTTTAATGCGGATGTCGCTTCCACTTTCGGCATGTTGGCAGTCAGCACCTTTCTCCTGACCACGCTGGACACCTGCACTCGGCTGGCGCGTTTTGTCGTACAGGAATTTTTCGGATTGCAAGGTAATTTACGGAACCGGATATTGATTACGCTGGGAGTGCTGGCCATACCGGCGATAGTCACCTTTCAGAACATCCCCGGCCCGGACGGCCGCTTGATGCCAGCTTGGCAGGCAGTCTGGCCAGCCTTCGGCGCTTCCAATCAATTGCTGGCGGCGCTGGCGCTATTGTGCGTATTTATGTGGCTGCGCCGGTCGCGGCTGCCGACGTGGTTTGTCGCCGCGCCGCTGGTGTTTATGACGGTGACTACGATGGTAGCGCTTCGACAGCTTTCATGGACCAATCTACGCGGCGGGAGCCGGTTTATCGGCGTCTTCAGCCTGATACTATTACTGTTGGCGGCTGTAATCCTGGCTGGGGCTTGCCTGATGTTGTGGCGTACCCGCTCGGCATCCGGGCACACTCGGACCGAGGCATAAGCTTGCGGAATAAAGCTTAAATATGGTAAAGTTCGTCGAAAAATGGTATTGGTGATATATGCGTGATAAAATTTCAGCTTGTTTAACCGTCGGCAACGAGGAAGCTAACATCCGCCGGTGTCTGGAGAGCTTGCATTGGGTGGATGAAATTGTGGTGGTTGACAGCTTCAGCCAAGACCGAACAGTAGAAATCTGCCGGGAGTACACCGAACGGGTCTATCAACATGCCTGGCTGGGATACGTTGGACAGAAAGAGCTGATCAAGCAGATGGCTTCGCATCCTTGGCTGTTTTTTGTGGATGCCGACGAAGAAGTTTCGCCGGAATTGCGCGATGAAATTCTTGCGGAATTTAACAGCGGCCGCAACCGGAAAGTCGCTGCGTACAAATTTCCACGCAAAGTGTTTTTCCTGGGCAAATGGATTACGCACGGGGAATGGTGGCCGGATATCAAGATCCGTCTGTTTTTAAAAGATCGTGGTATTTGCACTGGCCAAGAGCCACACGATTACGTTGCCGTTCAGGGGCCGGTGAAGAAGCTTAATGGCTGTTTGTTCCACTATACTTACGACGACCTCTCCGATCAAATTGCAACGCTTAACCGTTTTTCCAGCATTTCTGCCGCCAGTATGCATAAAAACGGACGACGGTTCAGCATCCTGGACTTGATTTTCCGGCCGCTGTTCCGGTTTCTCAAAGGGTATTTTCTGAAGCGCGGGTTTTGTTCCGGCATTCGCGGTCTAATAATCTCGACCCTCACGGCTACGGGTGTGTTTTTGAAATACGCCAAGTTATGGGAGCTGTCGCATGCTCCTGAAGGAGCGCAGACCATCAAAGATGGGACGCTTCTGCAATCTTCGCCACCTTCTGACAACCCTCAAAACAATCCGGGGTAACAGAAACCTGCATCCGTGGCGAAGTTTCAGACGGCCGAGTATGGGTTTATTTCTTCATGGAAGGGTATCGGCTTGGAATCACGCAAGATTATGCGGTCGGCGGGCATGGTCGGCGTCTGGATCATGATCAGCCGTTTCTTCGGTCTCCTGCGTGATATGCTCATGGCCGCCATGTTCGCCAGCTCTATGGCTATGGATGCCTTTGTGGTGGCATTTACCATTCCAAATCTTTTCCGGGGTCTGTTCGGCGAAGGCGCCCTATCATCGGCATTTGTTCCGGTCTTTACCGAAACGTTGGAGCAACAGGGCCGCGAGCAGGTATGGAAGTTCGCCCTGCGCATGTTGTCGCTGTTAACGGTGATCTTAACTACCTTGACGATTGTAGGCTTGCCGGTGGCGGTGGCCATGCGGTTTGCGCCGTTGAGTCCGCGGCTGCAGTTGATAGGGGAATTACTAATGATCATGCTTCCCTATCTGCTGTTCATCTGCTTGAGCGCTTTCTTCGCGGCCATGTTGAACGCTTTGCGCAAGTTTGCCCTGCCGGCTGCAACGCCGATTATTTTGAATTTGACCATACTGAGCGCCCTCATCCTGATTTGCCCACACATAACCCCTGATGGCGGCAGACGCATACGGGTGGTGGCATGGAGCGTCTTGGTGGCGGGTCTGCTACAGGCGGCGACGCCTTTATTGGCTCTGATGCGGCAAGGTTTCCGGTTGCGCTGGGATTGCGATTGGCGCGACTCCCGTGTCCGGAGGGTATTGCGCCTGATGGCGGCTTCTTCCGTCGGGGTCGGAGTTACCCAGATCAACGTCTTGGTGGACCGTTTTGTTGCTGTCTGGATCGGCCAGGGCAGTCCGTCTTATCTTTATTATGCCGAGCGTCTGATTTATCTGCCCCTGGGAGTTTTCGCCACGGCCTTAAGCACAGTGCTGTTGCCAACGCTTTCCACCTATACCGCACAGGACCGCCGCGACAATGTGCATGTGACGTTGAACTATGTCCTGCGCCAGATATTGTTCATCATGCTGCCAGCGGCAGCCGGGATGCTCTTCTTAGCCAAGCCGATTGTCAGCGTAGTGTATCAACATGGAGATTTCACCGAGCATACCGCGCGCATGACGGCGCTGGCTTTGGCCTGTTATGCTCCGGGGTTGGTAGTATTCAGTTTAATTAAAGTGCTGGTGCCGGTATTCTACGCCCGACAGGATATGCGCACCCCTGTGAAAGTCGGCATTGCCTGTTCTTTGCTTAATCTTGTCCTGAACTTGATCCTGATGTGGCCGCTGCGTCATGCCGGGATCGCCATTGCCACAGTGGCAGCCTCTACGGTACATGTAATCATTTTGGCGCTGCTGGTGCATCGGCAGGACGGGTCGCCTGGCTGGCGCAACATTGCTTTTGCCGCTTGCCGCTTGCTGATACCAACCGCGGTTATGACGTTGGCAGCGCTTGCCACGTGGAATTACATCCTGACGATTGGCTCGACGGGCGGGTGCCACCCTAAACTCAACGCCGTCATCGCATTGACTGCCGCCATTGCTTGCGGTGGGGTGGTTTATCTTACAGCAGCTTTTGCCTGCCGATGCCGGGAAGCGCATGAATTGCTGGATGTCCTGCGCCGCCGCAGAGGATGAGGCCGACTCCCGCATCAAAGCCAAATCGCGTTCTTCGGCCTACTATATCAGGCGCGTTGTTCAGCAGCTTGTACAGTGTTGGCGAGCAGCATGGTGATGGTCATGGGGCCGACGCCGCCGGGCACGGGTGTGATCATAGCGGCCTTGCGACTCACAGCGTCGAAATCCACATCGCCCACCAGTCGGTAGCCGGATTTCTTGGCGGCGTCAGGGACACGGTTGACCCCTACGTCAATCACCACTACACCGTCCCGCACCATATCAGCGGTCAAAGTATTGGGGCGGCCGGCGGCGGCAATGACTACATCCGCCTGTCTGGTGAATTTAGCGATGTCCGGTGTCGCGGTATGACACACTGTAACGGTGGCATTGGCCTGCTGGTTTTTACGCATCAGCAAGTTGGCAAGCGGCTTGCCGACGATATTACTGCGACCAATGACTACAGCATGTTTCCCCTGTAATGTCACCCCTGAGCGCGCCAGTAGTTGCATGACCGCATGTGGAGTGCAGGGGAGAAACGTCGGCTGCCCCAGCAGCATCCGCCCCACACTGACTGGATGAAATCCATCCACATCCTTATCCGGGTTGATCGCCAATAAGACTGCTGTTTCATCAATATGGCGCGGCAATGGCAGCTGCACAAGAATGCCATGGATACGTGGGTTGGTGTTTAACTTTGATATTAAGTCCAGCAATGCGGCCTGCTGGGTGTTGCTGGGAAGGCGATAGTCAAAAGAAGTAATTCCGATTTCCTCACAGGCGCGTTCCTTTGCCGTAACGTATGATTTAGATGCCGGGTCGTCACCCACCAATACCACAGCCAAGCCGGGGATGATGTTCTTTTGACGAAGATTTTGGATTTTTTCCCGTAGATCTGCGCGAATAGATGCAGCGATCTGTTTTCCATCTATAATTTGTGCCATACCTTCTCCATAATTGCCGACTGCGGATAAGTTATCACATTCTCCCGCCGATTTACAAGGCCCTACTATCGCGACATTTCAATATCGCGACATTTCAATTGACTGGCGCGGACAGAAAATATATCATGTTTGTTTTATTTTAGTAAAAAACTAAACTACCTTAGGCTTATGCGCATCTATCTTTGTCCAGCATTATTTGATTGGCTGATATTTCTAGTGACCTTTGCCGTTTTATACAGTGCAGGTGAGCGGAATGTCAGCACATTCCGCTGCGCCTGGCTTGGCGGCGCATTTCAGATAGGCTACATGATAACTAGTTTGGCCTCCGGATTTATAATCAACCACCGCAATGCCCGCGCCCTGCTGCTCGCCAGCACTTTATGCTCTGCGCTACTCAGCGTGTATTGTATTTTTATCAAGGCTTATTTCCCGCTGCTGGCGGGCTTTTTAGTCCTGAGTGTTTTCATGTCAATATTTTTTAATGCCTTCCAAATGTTCATGCGGAATGAGACTATTCCCGGCGGCTTGGCAAGGAGCGTTGGGGTTTACACTATGGCATGGAGCATCGGCGCCGGGTCCGGGGCTTTATCGGCAGGCATTGTTTACCAGTTCGGTCCATTAGCGCTTTCCACCATCGCTCTGCTGGTAAGTGGTATTATGCTGACGGCGCTCCTGACCTACGCCCCGCAAAAATACCGCGACGGCGGGCGGGAAATAGAAGAAACCGTGCAAGGTGGGCGCCCGCCGATCCCTATTTATATTATCATCGCCTGGTTGATGGTTTTCACTTCCTTTTTCGTACAACGGCCGCTGCATACTTTGTTCCCAAAAATCAGCGCAGAAAGCGGCATCAGCGCATCTTGGGTCGGCATGCCATTGTTTTTTAACATGTTGACTCAAGGCATAGTCGGTTTATTAATGGCCAAACTGCCTGGAGCGCTTTACCGCCGAATGCCTCTGTTAATTATTCAACTTGCCGGCGCAGTTTTTTGTGGGTGCATTCTGTTGCGCCCAACGAGTCTTGTGCTTACATTCATCGGTATCAGCCTGTTGGGAATCTGTTCCGGCGCGTCTTGCTTTTTGAGTGTTTATTTTTGCAGTAATTACGGCAATCGTCCAATGAATATCGGAGTGAATGAATTTCTGGTGGGACTAGGAGGGTTCGCCGGGCTATTTGCCAGCGAATGGCGAATGGAAGCCACAGGCAACCAGTATGCGCTATACCAGGTATTTGCCGTAGCAATGATTGCGTCGGGCCTGATCCAAGTGACACTGGCGACAATTGGGCAACGCTGTCACGCCGCTAAAACAGTGTAGGCGCCGACAGTTCCCGTGCCGGCCCGCGCAAATCATATGCCAGATAGAACTTCAGCAGGCGGCCGGTTTCAATGCGATGCGGGCGCAAAGCTTCCAATGGCGGCAGACCTGGCAAGTCCAATTGCAAGCGCATCAGACGTAAATTACGTCGTGCGGTTTCGGCGTGTTCCATCAACGTCTGCCGGCTTTTTTCCGGCTGTAATTCCGAAACATGCGCCAACAGGGTTTCTAAATCCGGCCATTGTGCCAGCCAGCGCGCAGCCGTCTTGGGGCCAACTCCCGGCACACCGGGAATATTGTCTGACGTATCACCCACCAACGCCAACCAGTCCGGAATTTGGGCGGGTTGGACGCCTGTGCGTTCAGCCACAGCCGCTGGGTTAATTTTTTCCTCGATCTTATTCGGCGCAATCAGTGAAACTTTGTCGGTAACGATCTGCATCAAATCTTTGTCGGCTGTCACCACTAAAGTTTCCAGTCCTGCCGCTGCTCCATGTCCGGCCAGAGCTGCGAGAATATCGTCCGCTTCCATATCATCCAAGCGCAAGGCGGCCACTCCTGCGCATTGCAGGTATTCCTCAATTAGCGGCAACTGGACGCGCATAGGGTCAGGCATAGGCGGGCGCTGGGCCTTGTACATCGGCAACAATTCCTGCCGTTCCGGTGGGATCCCGCCATCGAAGACTACGGCACAGAACTCCGGCTTCCAATACCGCTGAAGGTTGCGCAAGGTTTTTACAAATCCCAGCAGCGCGTTGGTCGGTGTGCCGTTTCGCGTAGAAAGCGGCGGGATGGCATAGAAGGCCCGATAAACCAGCCCCAAAGCGTCCACCAACATCAAGCGTGACGACTGCATAATACGCCGATTACGGGGTGGCCGCAGCCATAGTGGATGCCGCAGCTCCAGTGGCGCCTCCCGGCGCTGCGGGAGCGCCGACGCCATTATCTTTGTTAATCTTATTACCGGCAGGGTCCACCAGATTGGCGGTCACGAAAATCAACAGGTTACGTTTCACGCTATGATCGGTCTTGCTGCGGAAGAGGTTTCCCAGCAACGGGATATCGCCCAAGAACGGAACCTTGTCCTCGGTGGTTTCCTGAGCTTCTGTAATCAAACCACCCATTACAACCGTTTGGCCGTCCCAGATGGAGATACTGGTGGTGATTGTGCGGCTGTGGAAAATCGGCTGCTGCAAATCCATATCAACCAACCCGCCACGGCCGTCGGACATCTTGGTTCCGTAATTGATCCACTCATACAACTCGGTCACTTGCGGCATCATAATCAAATCAATCGTGTAATTATCCGGCCCAACGGTGGGCGTGACATTCAGGGTAACACCCAAATCGCGTTCCTCGAAACTGGTCGGCGTAACGAAAGCCGGGCTGAAGCTCTGCGCGCCGGTGGTGCCCAAGGTCTGGGCGGGAGTGATCTCATAATCGGTGGGGTAGATCAACTCGCGCACGACCTTAATCTCGGCGTTGGATCCGGTGCGGGTAGTGACTTTAGGCGCCGAAAGCAGATTGGAACCGCTGCGCTGCTCCAAGGCATGCAGGATCATGGTAACTTGCGGGCCGGTCAGAACGCTGGAGATGGAAAGGATGCCGCCGCTGGTCCCACCTGGGGTAGCGATGATGGTATCGCCTACCCCGCCCATATAGCGCAATCCCTTCGTCATATCATTTTTATTCATCTGAATGCGTTCACGGGCGCTGGGCGGCAGCGTCTTTTGGCCGGCATTTTGAGCGATAATCCAGTTGTCGTTCAACAACCACTCAATACCCAGCTCTTCCAAATCCGTCTGCTGCACTTCAACGAAGCGCGCTTCGATTTCAACCTGAATCGGCACGACATTAAGCATATTCAGGATACGCTCAAATTTTTCCAAGTTTTCGCTGGTATTCGATACAATCATCAGGTTCAAGCTGGGTTTATAAACGATTGCCGTTCCTTCAGGGAAAGGAACACCAGCTTCAACAAAAAACTGCTTGATATCACCGGAACCGCCGGATGTCTGGCCGCCGGTCGCCTCAAACAATCCACCACCGCCGCTACTGGCCGGCGCAGCGGAAAAGATATGCTCACTGATGACGCCAGGCTGAATTTTATAAGTACGGGTGATAACATCGCCTACCACGACATCCACTGGTGTGATTACCAGCACATCGTTTTCAATTCGGTATTTCAGGCCAGTCATTTCCGTAATGAACTTGATGGCATCCAGCAGATATACATTGCGCAGCGCTAATGTGACGGTCGGCACACCGGCGGCGGCGGCCGCGCCCGCGGGTTCCGCAGTCATGGCAAACGGATCAACTTCCTGAGCGGGCGCGGCGGTGGTTACGGCCGAGCCGGGACGTTGTAAGTTAAGGACAATATTTACGCCGCGTTCGTTGGGCGGAGAATCCTTATCCGCCGCCTGGGCCTGAAGATCAATGTAAGTTATGACATCGTGGATATTAGCCGCGCGAAAATCCAACTGTGGAATAATAATGCTGTTCAGCTTTTCCAGCAGCCGCCGAGTGCCGGGCCGGACTGTGCCAACGCCCGTTTCCACTTCGCTGCGCTGCGCAACCATGCGTTTCACTGGCGGTGTCCAAGTATCACGCACCTGGGTAATCATTTCCGACTGAAACCGATTCATCTGCTCGGTCTCCTTGCGGTAACGCCGATCAGCCAAGCGCTTTAAATGCGCCGCGGCATCGGAATTCAGCGGCTCGGCCTGCAACACGCTTTGAAACTCTTCATGGGCTTTTTCAAAGTCGTTGACTGACATATACTGATTGCCACGCTCCAAGGCTTTTTGAATATCTTTCGCCTGCGCCTGATATTCCGGTGTTTTACGAACATGCAAGGGACGAGAGGCCGCCTCCTGACGTTTAATTTCATCCTCGCGAATCCGATCCATCATGCGCATGGCTTTGGCATGTGATGGATAATACCCCAGAGCGCGACGCAAGGCATTGCGCGCTTCGGTCAGATTGTTGTCGCGGTAAAAATTCAATGCCATGCGGTATTCGCATTCGGCCTGATCCATCCGGATTTGATTGCGGATTTCAACCGTATGGGGACGTTTGGGCATTAGTTCCAAGGCCTTGTTGTAAAACTTCAAGGCCGGATCAAACTCGCCGCGCATCATAGCTGTCTTGCCCTGTTCGAAATTCTGCAATCCCTCGACTTCCAAAGCTTGCCGACGCACTTCTTCACGGGCCGCCATTAAAGCTTCGGGCGTCAACGGCTCGGATGCCACGACAGCAGTAACATCGGCTGCAGGCGGAGCATCGGCAGCGGGCGCATCGGTTACAGAAACGGGCGCCGGTTCAGTCGGCGCAACGCCGGAACCGAACATGCGCTGCCATAACCGTGGTTTCTTTGTTTCAGCGGGATGAGACGCTTCCGGCTCTGTCACCGCTTTCACTGCTTCCGGCTGGGCTGGCGCTGCCCCCGAGTCGCTGCTTATAGTACGATCTATCTCAAAAACTTCCGCCGGAGCATCGGACTGGGATGGCTTTGATTCCGCGGTAACAGCGGGTGTTTCCGGAGCGGTTACCACAGCCGGCGCTTCCGACTCAGCCTGTACAACGGGAACAGGAGCGGCATCCGGTGTCACAGCCAGCGAGGGGGTCACAGGCGCCTCTTCCCCTTCTACAACGGGAGCTGGAGAAGTATCCGTCGCCACAACCTCATTCGCTGCCGGAGGAGGGGTCGCGGGCGCTTCCGCTTCCACCAAAGAACTCGGAGCGGCCTGCGCCGGCGCGCCGCCTTGCGGAGCGGGCGCCTCATAAAGACCGGGTCCCGGCGCGCCGCCTTGCGGGCCAGCAGCTTCATAAGGCCCGGACTCCGGTGCAGCGGCGCCAGGTCCTAATCCATTTTCCTGAGACTGGGCGATCCAAGCAAAAGACCAAAGCCCAAAACCCAACAACAAAAACATAACGCGAATATGGTTCATTTACATGAATCTTTCATCACAATTTAATACGTGTTTTTTTACCAGACGTTTCGTTTAATACTACAATGGCATCCTCTTGGATGTCAATTACTTTGTAAACCGTTTCTTTCAAAGTAAATTTAGAGCCTAAGTGCAAACGCAATTCAGAATTATTAAAAAGACTCTTAGCCAAGGCCATAAGCTCGCCCTGCCCTGTGCCACGTCCTAACACTAACAACACCTCACGTCCGTCTTTACGCAACCGCAGTATGGAACGGTCAACTTTGATGGGCAAATTGCCGCGCATCTCCTGCACGGTCTTCGGCTCAAACCCGACTATTTCATACCCTTCAACTTTGCCGCCGAGGCTGACATAATGGTCCCTGTGATTGCGGTTATCACGCACTGTGAACCTGACATCTTCAGCCGTTAACCGTTGCACTCCCTGGAAACTGAGCGGCATGGGCATGCGGCCAATCCGCACAATCTTTAATTTCGTCAAGAGCGGCGGGAATGAACTCGGCGATGTTGGATCGGTTTGATTCAGATACTCTTCAAGATTAGTGAAACCGTCGCCGTCCAAGTCCAAGTCAGCGTCGTCCAGCAATGGGTTAAGTCCATATTTCTTCTCCCATTCATCTGGCATACCGTCGCCATCGCTATCCTTATCCGCTTGGTCCTGAGGGGTGCGCGGCTGCTCGGCGCCACAGTTTTTGTATGGACAATTCACGGCTTCGAATGGAATCGGGCGCTGGCACTGCACACAGGCAGTGCGGACTTCCGCGACCATCATGCGCGCAGCGCGCGGTGCGGTTTGATAGGGCTGCGCCACATTCTCGATGGCATCATGCAGATCGCGCAAATCCATTAGCGCGACCTGTTTGCAGTCTGCCACCGGATGTTCCCAACGCGCTTCGGCTAATTCACGCTTTTCACGTTCCAGAAAAATCAGCAACAACACCACTGACACCAGCAACCCCGTGAGGGTGAGGAACAATATCAGCTTGTCGTATGACACCCTGATCCATTCTTTAAAGTTTTTCAAATCAAAGCTCATAAGCTCACGCTACCGCATGCCCAGCCGCTCGCTATGCCGACGCCCTTCAAATGCCTTTTTTAGGGCCGGAATTATCCCATGGCAATGACGGCGCAAACTGATATACATCCATGACCACCTTAGCCGTCACATCCTCCCGTCCGGTAATTACCGGGCGTGTGCGAGTATCATCCAAAATCGCTTCTTCCGTCTTCTCTTTCGCGCCCGTGCCTGCCGCCGCCAACGTCTTATTAAGTATGGGGCGGGAATTTTTCAGATCAATCAAGGTAATCACAGTAAACATCGGCATGGACGATACATAATTGACAAATTCCATTATGGATGACTCGCTGCCGCGCAGCGTCATGGAAAACTGTTGGCTTTTGAATAAATCTCCGTTTTCATCAGTGTCAGGCAATTCTGCGGAGGAAGGCGCCGCAGACCGCGTCCGTCCGCGGCGGCCGCCGACATCTCCCATATCATCGGAAGACTCAAACTCCTCGCGTGTCAAATCCTTCAGCTCTGTTATACGCACATGAGTGACGGCCGCGCACAAGGTTTCAATAATCTGAAGTTGTTGCGCCAAGCGCGGTATATCCCGCGAAGCCGGCATCTGTCCGCCGGCGTATTTATCAAAACCGAAGGTGAATTCCTTAGGCAATGCCACACGTTTTTTTGCAAAATCCGCCCGCAAGCGCCGCAAGGTGTTTTCAAGCAGCGGAATGAAATCCGAATCGCCCATTGCCCGCGGCAGCGCCTGGCCTTCTCTTAGGCGGTCGTTCAACTCGTTGTA
Organism: Kiritimatiellia bacterium; assembly: GCA_050944835.1. Taxonomy (GTDB): domain Bacteria; phylum Verrucomicrobiota; class Kiritimatiellia; order JAAZAB01; family JAAZAB01; genus JAXGPF01. The sequence goes on along the minus strand of JBMNRV010000021.1, from coordinate 31,913 downwards.
GTTATCCAGCAATTCGTTGTAATTTTCCTCAGCCAGGATAACATTCTCCGGCGAAGGAAACGGGTTCCGGTTTTGCAACTGATCTAATCGAGAAGAAACCGCATGCAAATCCTTCTTGGCGGCATTAAATTCGCCGACCGCCACCAGTAAATACCAGACTGCCACCAGCAACAGCGCTAAAACAAGGGCGGCCGATATAAAGAGCCATTTATGTTTTATGAGCAATGCTTTCATAACGGCTCCCGCAGCACAACCTTCATGGTAAATTCACGCACGGCGTCGTTTTGATTGGGAATGGGCTGGAGTTCTATCTGCGTCTCATCGTCAAATTCCGGTTTGGCGCGCAGATTATCACGAAACTGGGCAATGGACTTATCCGTGGACTTATCAGCAAAAATCAACCCCTTGACCGTAATAACCCGCATACCAGCGGCAATATCCGTATCGGTGGCGACAGGTTCACTACGGCGGCCGCGGCGGCGGCCTTCAACCGGTGCCGCGGCATCAGCCATCGGCGCCACGTCCACCAGCCACATACCATCGGGCAAGCTTGCGTGCAGACTATCCAGCAAATGTAACCATCGGGCACGGCGTTGCACCAAATCCTCCAAAACAGCGCCGCGCTCGCGCAAATCCGCCACGCGCGCCTCTATCGGTTGCAATCGGGCTTCCACCGACTCCAGCCGGCTGACAACCGCGCGGATTTTTTCCATGCGCGCACCCAGTTTTTCCGACATGACAGCAAAATAGAGCCACCAACAGCCCAGAATCAGCACTAAGCTGGCGGCAGCGGCAAACAGCAGCGGTATTTTGCGACGGAAAGCCTTGGCGGCAGCAATCTTCGGGGGCAGCAGATTGATTTCCAGTGGGCAAGGCAACATATGGCGCAACCCTACCCCGACCACTTCCCCCATTACATGCGCACAGGCGGCAATCTCTTCCGAAGTGATCGCATTATTAACCACCACATTGCGAAATGGGTTGAGATACTCAACTTCAGCTTTCAGTTTCTTCTTGAAAAAATCATCCATGCAGGCGATGACAGAGGTGCCGCCGGCCAACAAGACCAAGTCGGGCGCACGTCCATTCTGCTGGGTACGGTAAAAATTAATCGTGCGCTCGACCTCAACATGCAGCCTAGTCATCACGCCACGGACAGTCTTCGAGACCCGCGAAATCACTTTATCGGCGTAATCCTCATAGGCGCCGCCAAAGGCTACAGCGGCATGGGTGCGCTTGAGTTCTTCTGCATCTTTGAAGGATAGGTCAAACTCCTTCATTAATTGCTGGGTAATGACATTTCCGGTGCCCATAATCGGAAGATTGCGGCTGAAAAAGCGTCCTTCCTCGACGAACACCAGATTGGTGGATCGGGCGCCGATGTCAATCACCAGAATACAGCCTTCCACATCAACATAATTATAGCGGACGGTATTATAAAGGGCCATTGGCGCCACATCCACCAATTCAACCTCCAGCCCCACAGCTTCAACACAATCGGTGAGCGCGGACACCAATTCCGTCTTGATGGCCACCAGCATAACGTTCAATTCATTCTGGGAAGCGCCCATCAACTGGTAATCCCAGACCACTTCATTAATGGGAAACGGCACATTCTGCTGGGCTTCGAACTGGATGGTTTGATAGAGCTTGCTGCGTTTCACCGGCGGCAATTTTACCAGACGCAGAAAGGCCGATTGCCCTGTAACGGAAAGCACCACAGGCGCCGGACGCAGTTTTTTAGATTTGAGCAGGTCCTGAAGGGCGCCGATAATCGCCAAGGAGGGGTCGGCATCACTGCCCGGCTCGATCGCCATCGGCTGCATGGCCAGACGGGCTAGTTCCCATCCGCCGCCGCTACGCACAAACTCGGCGATTTTTAGTTCTCCGGCGCCGATATCCATTGCCAGGACACGGCCGGATCGCCAGAGATTCATAAATCTTGAAGCGCCGGAACCTATCATATTGCCCGCCTCATGCCTTTACCTACCCTTGATGGTCTCGTAATTGTCCCAGCCCACAAAAGCAAATGGCGTTTGAGAACGATTCAGCAACACGCCGGGCATTGTGCGCACATTAGTCATCGGCAGCCGCCACCACTGCGGCGGGGTATCCGGCAGACCGGCAGCAGTCAGAAGCTCGCCCTTGGAATAAATTTCGACCGCGATGCGCTCCAGCTCGCCGTAACGTTCAACCGTGTTGGGACGCAGGAACACGGTACTCATATGATTGCGGCCTTTGGCTATATCTATATAGGCGACAGTACATGGAAACAACGTAAAAGCCCCCGTCTTGGGATGCTTCACCACTACCGTGTAGCGAAATTCCAACTCGTCTATCCATTCGGTTTCAGTATCGTAAAACACTGTGACCTTGGCCCAATCCTTCGCGCGGCTGTTTTCCGACGGGCTGACGGAATAATCAGGCGTTTTCGCCTTGCCTTCCGGCCCCATGCCTGTCAGCTTACGGATAACAACGACGTCCTTCTCGGCTTCCCCCGCAGTCGCCGCCGCCCGGCCCGCTGGACGCTGCGCCAAGAGTTCGCCGCCGATAAACCCCGCCATCGCCAAAACAACCGCCGACCATGCCAATCTGCGCGCTGATTTCATTTCCTCATCCCTCCATGCAAAACCGACATATCAATGTCGGGCCAATTTATATACCGCGCGGCAATTTGTCAAAACAAAAACTTAACGATTTTCACTTTGCCGCAATCTCGCTAACGCTGCAGTCAGTGTCGGCTTGGCTTGCTCCGCCTTTCTCTGCCAAATCCGCGCCTGCTCTTGCAAGGCAAATGCCTTATGCTTATCGCTCTGAGCGTCAGCGCTTGTGCGCGAGCCCCCCAATCCTTCAAAACGGCCGGCTTGAATCGAAGCTATCGCTGTCTCGCACTGAGCACGAACTTTCAAAAGATCGCGCAAAAGCAGGCAAATATTCTTCCCATACTGCTGTAACTCCGGGTTGTCGCGTTCCGCTGCCAAGCGTTGCTCCAAGCCATACAAAGACACTTGCAAATCCGCCACTTCCGGACCTTCATCCATCGGTAGCAAGACCTGCTCGATCAAAGCGCCGGCATCGTCCGCACACCCCGGCATAGGCATTTCCACGACAACAGGTTCAGGCGTCCGGAAATAAAAATAATATCCGGCATACACCAACGCGCCAAGTATCAGCAGCAGCAGCCAAAACGCGTTAAACTGCCGCGGCGGCGGCGGGCGGCGGCTGCGCAAACGCTCAGCAGGATTGAAGACATCGTCGTTTTCAGTGGATATATTAGACATAAGATTCAGAGCTTCAGTTATTTAAGACTCTTCTCCTACTCCGTGCCGCGGCGCCATCGGCCAGCCCTGCGGAATCTTGATGAAGCAGGGCGGTTTAATCCTGCAACCATTTCAAATACCGCACGATCATCTCGCCGGTCCAGGCATCACGCCAGATAACCGCCACTGCGCGTTGTCGCGACGGATTCCTTGGGATATTGCCCCCGGATGCCAAGTGCGCCTCAATCAAAACGGTATAAACCTGACCACGCGTACTCAACAATCCGGTCGTATTGCGGAGAAACGCCTCACGCCGCAGTTCATTCTCGGCAAAGCTGGGGTCAGGGAAGCCCTCATTCTCCCAATTCAGCCGGCATATATCCGACAGGTTAGTATATGAACGGTTTCGAATAATGAAATCGGCGACATACTCGGCGTGTTGCAAACCCAATCGCTGGGGGGCTGGGTTCGTCTGCCCGGGATATTCATCTATCGGCATATTGTCAAACAGCGCTGTCAAAACCGCACGGTTGGTGGTATTCGGGTTGACGCGCCCGCGCCAGATGACGTTGGTGACAAAATCTCCGCAATTTGTTTCAATGGCGAAATAATCCAGCACCGGATGCGCTCCCGGCCCATAAAGTTTAAGCGTCCGCCAAATATCATACGCCAAATACCCCAATTCGCCGACAGATTGCAGCGGGCTAGCGCTCGCCACATACATTTCCCAAGATTTGTCGTAGTCTTGATTAGCGCCCAAGAAAGTGGTTGTAGCCAGATTAATCTTTCCGGTGCTGTTATTCCCCTGCACAACCCATTTATTCAGGTCATTGGGATCCCAGTTAAAACGCGGATCTACACACTCCAAAACCACTCCTGCAGATGTTTTCCCGTGTTGATTAGCAGGCAAAGTAATTGTCATACTTAAATCGCGATACGGGAAAACCTTATCCACAATATGAGCGCCAGCCAAAACCTCAACACTAAGATTGCTGACACCTAAAGTGTGCTGCGCCCCAGCTACACCCGTGAAAGTTGCGCTTGCGACGGTGTGTTTTGTAACAGCAAAATCTCTCTCCGGCACAGTGGCCGGCATCTCCTCCGCAGACGGGGCTCCTATCCCGTTATAAGGCGCGGCCCCTAGCGGCAGCCTTACGGTTACAGAAGCATTATTTGGCGCGAAAAACGGATACCACAATTCCACCCATATCTGAGTTTCAGATTTATAGGTATTCTCGCCCGGCACGGGCTTATCCTCGTCTGTACACGTTACAGTAGTTTCAAGCACCAGCTCGTTAACCATGGGCACCCGCGCAACAAACGCATTGCTCAATGCAATTACTTCTCCGTTAGGATCATTTTTAAATTGCGATTTCGGCCCGATGTTGGCGGCTTCGAGATCAAGATAAAGCAACAAGTTAGTAAACAACAAACCGGCTTGACCAGAATCAAAGCCGGCGTTTTCAAAAGCGCCGATAATCTGCTCCCCGCGCCCCTTAATATCATTTAATTCACCCGCCAGATTGATCTGGGTACCCACCAGCGTTGTCCCATTATTGGTGTAGTAGCCCGCTGGAGCGCGCGAGTAAATGAAAAGGTTGGTGGCTATAAAATTAGTGCCCACCAACTCGTTCAATTCCGCCTGGGTTTCGTAACGCACATTTCTGTAGCGTTCAGTGACAAAGGAAGAAGAGGCAACATCCGGCAGATTTTCCAATGCGATTTCCACCGGATTAGTGCCGATGCCACGGTCGGCGCCGCCAACAAAATTGGCGTCAAGCAAGCCTGAGCAATTTAAAATCATGAAGGCCACCCGCCCGATGAGGTTGGTGACGATGTGGTCGGGGTTGGCAGAGTCAGGGGTTTCAGAGGTTACATGAATCCAGTATTTGCCTGCGTGATTATCCGAAGCATTGGTGTCACTAATGGTTGCGGCGGCATCCCAGAGCGCGCGCGGCACAAAATTACTGGCCGAGCCTTTCAAAAAATCAACTGCCACAACGCTTGCAGCCTGAGACGTATATGAAACTTCCACATCCCAATTAGGATAAATCTGATTATAATTGGTCAGAGAACTGCCACATTCCTCGTAAAGAAAATCCATGGCGCGGACCAGGCCGACCTGGGCCAGTTGCCGGGCCCGGACGGTATCCAACTGATTGCCGGCTGCCACGCGCTCGGTGCGCATGGAAATGGCGAAGGATACCGCCATCAGCACCATCAGCGACAGCACCCCCAGCACCATCACCAGGGCTATCCCGGAACGACGATTGTTTGATTGATTCAGCATAACAGACCCTGAAAGGCGCAAAGATTTATCATTAAAACGGCAGTTGGCAAGTTTGTCGCAGATTGTTTTTCTCCTGACGATCAGTTGTTCATGAGGGCATTAGCCCCAACGGGGCGTTACATGCCCTTTCAGGGCGCCCATTGTCTCCATCCGTGATTCCTTGGTTCTCAATATTTTATATTGTTTCCTGAATTTCAAATGCCGTTAACGGTTACCGCGCGGCATAGCCCTGACGGTTCAAGAAGTAAACCCGAGTGGAATAACACTGGGCATTGCTCTCACGAAATTCATCCTGGGCATCACCAGACAAAGCCATATACCGGGCCATGTCGCCTTCGCCCAAAATCGAAAGGTATATATCTATACATACCGGAAGCGAATTGGTTAAAGTGATGTTTTCAACCCAGCCTTGGTTCAACTTAAAATCCGCTCGGTTGGTATACACGCACATCCAGAAATCCACCACATTCCAGATGAGTTCTTTTGGCGCTGCACTATGATCCGGATCCCTGGTATAAGATTCGTCACGGTTGGTCTGGCGGGCGCAGCGCAGCAGATTATCGGAGTGGTCCCAATAAAAGGCGCTCTGCCGCAGCGCGCCGCGACGATCACTGCCCCGGTTGACATCCCCAGTTAAAGTAAAAAACCTAACGTCTTCGCCGTTCAGCACCTCGAAACTCAAGTTCTGTAAATGATCCTTGACGCCCGGCGCGGCCTCAACCGGACCGGCGACGGCTTGAGACAGCTCCTGGGCCATATAATTCAGGGCGGCGCGGGCGGCGGTATTGGCGTCGGCGCTATGGGTGCCGATATTCCAGGAAGCAGATACCTGCTGAAAGATATTGCCTATCAACATCACCAGGATCGCCAACACCGACATGGCCACCATGATTTCAATCAAGGTGAAACCGGCACGGAATAAATTACCTTTGGCACGATTCATCGGCATAAACATCCAACAAGCTCGACTGCTAAGCCCCTACTAAAAGTGTTTGTATTGTATCCAATCTACGAGCCAATACCAGCTTTTTGTGCAATATTTTGATGGGAGGAACCATAGAAGACACAGAGGAGGAACCGCTGATGGGCGCAGATTGACGCAGATGGGGCACAATTCCCCTTCCGTTCGGTATCCCAAACAAAATCTGCGTCCATCTGCGTAATCTGCGGTTTATTTCTCTTTTTTCCGTGTCTATCCGTGGTTCCTCTTGTCGTTTCCATTTTCATTATCCGCTGATCCATCCCCCCCCCAACACCATATCGTCCCGGTAAAACACCGCCGCCTGGCCGGGTGTTATGGCGAACTGTGGCGCATTGAACTTGACCCGCACCCGCCCGTCTTCCAATGTCTCCAATCCCGCGGGAGCAGCGACATGGCGATAGCGCAATTGCACATGACACAGCGCTGTCTGGCCGTCTGGCATAGGCGGCGCGCCGGCAATCCAATGCGCATGTTCTACCAGACAGACATCGCTCATAACCGATTCACGGTCCGCCAGCACTACCGTGTTGGTCTCAGGGCGCAGTTCTTTGACGAACATACGCCGGCCGGCGGCAATACCCAGGCCTTCACGCTGGCCGATCGTATAATACACCAAGCCACGATGTTCACCCAGTATGCGTCCGGCCTCATCCACCACCGGCCCGGGGCGAATGTCAGCCGGGGGGAACAACCTCTCATATTCCCCACCCATAAAGTCTTGGCTTTCATGCGCTTCCGCCAATAGCGACAAACCGAACCGCCGCGCCAAATCTTTAACTTCCGGCTTGGTTAACGCACCCAGCGGAAATACAAGTTGTGATAATTGCCGTTGTCCCAGATAAAACAGGAAATAAGATTGATCCTTCAGCCGGTCGGCGCCGCGTCGCAATTGGTATAATCCCGTGTCCGGCTCACGGACAATCTGTGCGTAATGGCCGGTGGCAAAAGCGTCAAACTCCACACCGGCGGCACGCAACCTCTCTGGCAGGAGTTTGAGCTTGATGTCGCGATTGCATACTACGCAGGGATTAGGAGTGCGTCCGGTGCGATATTCGTCAATAAAATAAGCTAAAACCAACTGCCGGTATTCCGCTGCCAACGGCACAATGTGGTGCTCTATCCCCAGTTTGCGCGTCAAAGCAACAACGTTTTCCAGGTTGCGGCGCTCGCCCGGCCCATAACAACCAGTCTGAGATGAAGTGTCCGACGCGCTGGCCGGGTCGGCAGGCCCATCCCAAATCTGCATCGTGACGCCTATGACAGTATGCCCCCCCTCACGCAGGAGACATGCCGCCACGGTGGAATCCACCCCGCCGCTCATTCCCAAGGCAACCCGCATGACGCCCCCAGTTCCGCCGGTCACGTGACGTCGCTTTTGCGAAAACAAACGGCCAGATTCAAGCCATGAGCCGCCAAAATCGCCAGCGCCAACTGAAATATCTGTAGAAATTTATTGGGATTGCGGATGCTACCTACCAGTGGCAACTGGTAAAACAATTGGTACAAGGGAAAATATTTGCCGAACGCCAAAAGCAACGTCAGCGCCATCGCAGCCAACCAAAACCATATTTCAGAGTTCCAGGAGCACAACGGCGTGGTGACGGCATTCCGTCGGCGCCAGCTGGCGACAACGAACACCGACGCAAAGACCGCCAAAATGACTGGCAATACTCCCATATAAACGTTTTCCAGTTTAAAATTCATGAACCCTTGCTGACGGGTTGGCTCCCACTCCGCTGAACGGCCCATACGCCCCCAGTAAGGTCCTGCCGACTCGCTGGACCGCCACCCGGTATAACCGGGCGCTATAAAATCAATAGACTCTTCCGGCGGCCAGCTCCATTGTGTAGCGAAGTTCCACTTGGCTTCCGGCGCTTCCTCGGATACCGCCGCCACATCCTTGATGTTAGCGCGATAACCTTCCAGCGCCGGCCTTAAAGCGATGCAAAACGCGGAAATCAGCAACAGCCCAAACAATCCGGCAAAAGCCCATCCCCGCACCCGGCACCGGAACCAAAGAACGAATAATGCGTAGGGGACCAACACCAGAGCGAAAAACAATCCCACATCCGACTGCTCTGTAAGTATCATACCCAGCGCGCCGCCGGCGGCGATCATGCCGGCGGCACGCCGGTCAGATGATGGCAAGCGGCCGATGAGCCAGAGGTAAATGGCCGCGAAAAGCAATATCGCAAACTTGGAGTTGTGGCCGGCATAAGCCAAAGTACAATTGGAGCCGAGCCAAAATGCCGTCAGAACACCCAAAAATGCGGCCGGCCAGACAAGTCCCATCCGGCGCAAATACATCAGCAAAAAAATGGAGGCGCCGCACAAGCAAATAAAGTGGAACCAATCCGTGTAAAACACCGGCGAAACCAATGCCAGCAAACCGAAGGTAAACCCGGCTGGCAAATAAATGCCATTTCCGGCCAGCGCAAAATCATACCAGCCACTCCAGAAAGCGCGCGGTATTATGGACTTGATCATGGCGTTATTACCGATATTGTTGTCGGTGCAAAACATGGTTGCATCCGCCGCCACCGACGCCCGGAACATGATTAGACCGAACACCAGTATCACAGCCACCGCCGCCAACATACCGAGCAGTTTTGTATTATTCTTCATCGCATCTTTTCCTGCGTAAATTCTAGAATTTCAGGCATATGCCGATTCTGACCGGCAACCTCGTCACTCCGTCTTTTGTAATATACGCAGTTAGTATTTCACAAACAGCCGAAGTTAGTCGAGCATAATATAACGGAGGCAGACCGCTGCCGTCTCCTCCTGCCGCTTGTGGTCAGTGAGTCGGTTTGTCTTGTCCTGATTAGTACTCCAGCAGGATCATGTCATGCACTTCAAAATCACGCGCGGTAAATACCAGTGAACCACCTGAGCGGTTGTAGTGAATGATCTGCGCATCATCCGGATAGCTGAGCTTGATGTTGCCGTCAGTCGGCAGCATATCCGCCCCGATTGTCAGGCTGACACCTCGCACCAACGACAAGTTGGGGTCAAGATTGAGCAGATGAATCATCCATCGCCGATGTTCCGGCTGGCGGCGCACGGTAATTTCAACATCTTTCGGGCAGGTTGACGCCGTAGCCGGCAACTGCGCTCCGGCATACCGCAGACCGCCATGCACCATATACGCCAGCAGTTCGCGCACTCCCGGCCAGAAGTCCTTGAAGTTAGCCTCCATTTCCCAGCCAGAGGCCACATAGCACAGGCCGGGATATATGGGAGCCCAGAAGTAACAGAGCCCTTTTCCAAACTGGTTGACAGTCAATGCTGGGGCCCTGTCAGCAAACCGCGCCAATATCTGGGCGGTGTTGGTTTGGATGTGGTCACATCCCAATGGCAGGTCATATTCGCACACCATGCCGCGTCCAACTCCCGCAAGAAAGGCATCATCTTCCACACGATACACCCCGATGGACTTCACCGGCTTGATATCGCGCAACACGTGGTATCTGAAGTTATCCGGGCGCAATTCACCATCCGCTGCCAGGAAAGGCGGCCGGCCGGCATCCCAGCACCAGGTGTCGTTTACCGCCGGATCAACCAGGGCGGCTTGCCCAGCGTAATCCAGGCCGAAAACGTCGTTCAAAGCATAATTTTCCTGAACTTCCCCCCATTGATTAAAGAGGCTGGTGGTGCCGCCGGTTATCAAAATCCCGCCGTCCGCCACCCATTGGCGAATTAATTCCGCTTCCTGTGGCATCAGTATTTTGGCGTCCAACAACAGCAGCACGCGATATCGCCGCAATTTTTCCGGAGTCATGGTTTCCAGCCAGATGGCATCGCAGGGAATTTGCGATTGCTGCAGAGCCGACCACACGCCCGACTGATGTTGGTAATAGCGGCGCGACCGCGAAACGCGTTCACCATAATCCTTGGCATACAAAATCAGATTGCTGCGCTCGCCAGCTACTAACGCGACGTTAGCAGCTGATTCCGGCACAGCCAGATATTCGTGAAGTTTTTGCGCCTTTGTAAAAATTTCCACCGCTTTATCCCAACGCCGGGCATCCCAGCTCCAAAGCGCGGCATTGGCGGGATGCGCAAAGATGTGTTCCAATGCAAAATTAAAAAAGCATTCGCCATGCATCAGGTGCTGGGCGAAGCCGCGTGCGGCATGCTCCGGCGAGGGGGAATACCAGTTATAGAATTCGCTCAGCACCGGACGCGCCTCACCGTCCTTATTCAACTCCATCATGAAGGCGTTATCCGTTCCAAAAGATTGATAAGTTTCCGGCCCGTGTGCGTCAATAACACCGCCGGCGCGCCCGGCCACACCGGGATACGTGAAGCGCACACCGGTGGTATTATTGAAAGCAAAAGCACACCCCTTACGCATACCATGCAGCCATTCCTGAGCTTCACGCCAATACGCCAATAGCATTTCACCGGCCAATTCGAGAAATTCGGCATAAACCCGGCGATTATAAAAATTCTCCGGGAGGCGCTGATCGCGCGGCGGCAACATTTGCGCAGTGGCATTAGTCACACCTAGTATGCAGCGATAATCGGCGCCGTATTTCCCTTGGAGATGGTTCTCCAGATCGGCGCTTTCCATTTCCACATTCGGATAGTCCTCCTCAGTCCAGAACCCTTGGAAAGCCGGCAAGTCGGCAAATTTGAAGAGAACTAGTTCCGCGCCGGGCTTGTTCACTGTGCGCTCCTGTGAATTGACGGTATAAGGAACACGTCCGCCGAATATGTTGCCGATCTGCGGCATGACATCAATCCAACGCAAACCATATTCACCGGCCCGCCGAATCAATTGCCGGTATTGCTCCGGATCGCTATCCGGCGATCCCCAGGCATTATGGATGCCGGTGACACCAGCTGCGCGCAGCCATGGGAAGGCCGCCGCCAAGTCCCCGGGAAAATTGGCTTCCAGCGTGGGGAATGGACGCCCTGCAAAGAAATTGAAATGGCGTGTCAATCCGTAAAATATTTCGCGGCGGCTGAGAAAATCCGCTTGACTGACACCGATTTCGGCACGGCCTCCAGTCTTGATTTCCGCAATCGCCAGCTCGGCATGTCCCTGCAACCCCAGATACTGGGATGTGGAATAAATGTTTTTAATGCGCCCACCGCCATAGCGCGGCGCCGGGAAATCGTCCGCCGTCTGCGCCAAATGTTCCAGTTGCGCCAAGGCCCGCGCATCACCGATATGCCCTAAAGCAGCTATGGCGGCCGTCATTAACCCGCGCTGGAGCGGATCCTGCCGGTCGGATTGCGATATGATTGCCAGTAATCCGGGTACGGCTTCCTTGGCCTTCAGCCACCCCAGGGCCAGAACGGCATTTTCACGGACAAAACTATCTTCATCATTCACAAGCTGGAGCAGGGTTTCCACCGCCGCCGGGTCGCCAATCTGGCCCAAAGCCTGTGCGGTGCGCCGCCGCATCCAACATTCCGGACTGTTGGCCGCACGGATCAGAGCCGGAACCGCCGCCTGCGACTGCATCCAACTCAATGCCAGAATCGCTTGCGTTCGAACGTGGCGGTCCGAATCGTCAAGCATATCAATCAACGTCTTTTCCGCGCGCTTATCGCCAATCCGCCCCAGTTCCTGCGCTGCCTGCCGCCTTATGGAGGCATCTTCCGCCGCACAGTCCTTCAATAACCCGGGCACCAATTCAAGGTCGGCCGCATATTCCGCCGCATACTGCGCATCTCTGGCAGTGGCCGCCAACGGCTCCAACTCCGCCAGCAAAGCATCCGCCCGCCCTAGCAGCTCTTGGAACTGTGCCGGGGCGAACAAGCGCGCCTGAATTTGGTCGCCATACAAGAACGCCGCCGTTGCGCGTGGCGCTGTATCCATCCACGCATTATTGTCCATTGCGGCAATGACCTTCTCAACCGCCTTCTTTTCATCAACGGTTTTGTCCGGCATAGCGGCAATCATTTCCAATACTTCTGCTTTCCGGAAGAAGGGGTTATCAGCCGTGAGTTCAGCGCGGGACATAGCCTTGATCGCGTTGATTTTTTCCGCTTGTGCTTCCTCATAATTGCGCGCGAGGACGGCTTGGGCCTGTTCCAATTCCTGCCGCATACCAGCAACTTGGTCTTTAGCGGCCGCCGGACAATGCGGCAGGATATAATCTAACCGGAACAGCCGTGATAGCAAGGCGGATTCAAGGCGGTTTTTGGCCGCTGGAATGATTCCCGCGCCATGGTCCGGCCCGCGTTCGTTCAGCGTGTAGTCATAAATTTTTTCGCGCCGCAGGAATTCCAGTTCCGCCATGCGCCGGGTTTCCGCCATGGCCGATTCCGTCAGCGATGGCGCGGATGCCAGCCATGCCAGGCAGTTAAGCAACAGCGTCCGCTCCGGCCCTGGGGCATCGGCTCCGGAGAAGAAGCAACCAATGGCAATGTAGCGGCCGCCGTAAATTTCGCCATATACGCCCACGGGCAAACCGCTGCTGTCAGTCAAGAACGTCCGGCCCATCGGTCCGGGCTGGACGGGCATATGATCCCAGGCGCTTAAGTAAAACGGCCCTGCGATGCCAGCAGTCAATGGGCTATCGGCGCATGGGAAAAGCCCTGACCCGTTCACACGGTTATAGACCGCGCCAACCTGCGGGAAGAGCGGACGGTTGGCAGTCCGGACGTATCCGGAACGAAACGCGCCGGCGAGGATACCCTTCCCTTGCGCCACAAAATCAACCATATTGCGCCGACCATGGAAGCCGGCAAAGTTAAGAGAATTCCACCCGCCGGGCAGAAATAACACATCCAGACGCTGTAATTTTTCCCCTTCGTTCAAATCACGCCGGGCGATGATTTCGACTACGTATTGCGCATCCTCCAGAGTTTTAAGCATGCCATCGGTGATATGCGATCTGGCGTCTTTGAACACGCCTACCCGCTTGAAGTCACCCGGCTCCGCCAGCGCCATTGAGCCGATCAATAACATTGTCAACGCCTGCAATATACCAGTTCTCATTTGATATGCTCCATGTGATATGTTGCGTGTGATCTTGGAGAGGAACTTCGCTTGTTATTCATTGGATGGCGGTTGTTTTCTGGTAATCAAATAATTCAAGGCAAAGTATGGACGGCCTGACTTGCCGGTTTCCGCAAGATTGGAGATCTTCAACACATTATAACGTTGCCATGCCGGCAACGGTGTCGGGAATTCCCGCACCGACCAGCTATCGCGTTCGAACGGATTCGGCCCTTTGAAAATGCTTTGCCCATTCAAGGTAATTTCGATCGGGCAATTATCGCCGTCGCCGCCATCACGGCCACAGATCAACAAGACATACCCGCTTTCCGGCGGGTAAGGCTCTATTTCAAAAGAAGCCGAAATTTCCGGTATGCGCGATTGCGCACCGTAAATCCAGGTTGCCAGCCGCTGAAAAATTATCTGTGGCTTGCGGCCGCCGGTAAAGTCGTAGGCGGCGAAAACCTTATCCGTCTGCTCCTGAAAACCCGCCTCCTCACGCGCTAGTTTTTCGATTATGGCGCTCTGGTTGCAAGATGAGGCCAGATCGGGATTCTTTTTGAGTCGGATGAGGAAATTCCGGAATTGTACCTTTAACATCTTTTCGAACCCTGACAAAACCCATTGCCGCGTCGCGGCGGGATGGGTGGAACTTGTTTCGAATTCCGCGCACATTTTTTCCATTTCCGCCAGCCAGGCTTCAAGGGCGGCGTAGTTGCGGGCAGCCGCCGGCGTACACTTAAAGTCGAATTGGTCGAACCATGACAGCTTTTCGACAATCCGGCGCAACTGCTCGTAATTTTCAGGGCCGACCATTTTGCCCACGGCGTCCCGGGCGCAGGCTGCCGCATCATATCCATCCGGATTCCAGAGCATCGCGCTCCAGAGCATGTCCGGATACAAACCAAGCGAATTGAAAACCGCGGCATTGACTTCAAGATAGACGCTCTTATCGCGCCCATTACCCAGCCACCAGCTCATTTCATCCGTAGGATAAATCCAGTGGCAGGTATGATAAAAATCAGAAGAATTCTGAAAGAAATAAGGCTTGCGCTTGATTAATTCTGTGAACTTAGCGACATCTGCGCTGGTAAACTCGCGGGTCTTGACGGACGGCCCGGTCCAGGCAATATTGATGTCCGGGGGCAGCTCTGTGCCCAGCGCTTTCAAATATTCCAGCGGTGACTCCTTCGACCAGGGGTTGACGGCGCTCGGCCCATAGTAAAACGGCTGAACCATGGACAACTCGGCGTTGGGATAATCCGCCTTTATTTTGGTGTACAGGCGATTCATAAAGAAGACATCGGCATCACGTGCCGTCCCAAAGTTTTTTTCATCGCCGGGACTGAGCGGGAAACGGTAGTCATCCGGTGTATACATAATTCCACCGCCGGCCTGGAGTACCGGCTCGCACATTTTCCAGATAATATCGAAGTGCTCGTCGCTTTTACTGTCCACCTGAATCAAGCCATACTTTTCCTCAACGCCGTTGCCAATGGTAAAAGGCATGATGCCGACTTGCCAGATAATGCCCAAGCCGCGCAGGTTGTCGCCAATGGCGGCCACTTTGTCCGTCAACTCCTTCGGTCGCGGCGGCCGCCAGTCAATCCACTCCATCGGCGCTTCACGGCGCGGCACCAGCAGCGTCTTGCTGAATTGGATCAGGTCCAGCTTGGTCATTGCGGGATAAATCCGGGAGGCGCCCACATAATCATGCACGCCCGGGCCAACGGACCCACGGCGCTCCATAAACGGGTAATCTACGATGTCCATGGCGTGCAGAACGCAGTTGCCGTCTTTCCATGTGATCAATTGGATCAGTGAATTCACCGCCCATGTCAGCCCCAGATGATCGCGGCCACTAAACATCACCAGCTTGCGCCCATGCCGCTGCTCACACCGGACGGCATAACCCTGCGGATGTTCCGGCGGCGTCGGCATAGCCAAACCGGACGGCGCATCACCAACAACGAAAATCGTAGCGCAATCGGCATCCGGCGTATCCACGAATTTATACGCCCCGCCGTATTGCGTAATCCGATTCAGCAGCAACCGCAGCCGCGCATCGTCAGCCGCAATACCGCCGCCCAACAGGATACCGGCATCGGCCAGCGGATAAAATTCCGCATGATCCACAACCTCGCGCGGGAACGGCAATACCTTGCCGGTATAAAAAGGGATCATGTATGGGTCATTACGCAAACGGTCTTCGACGGATTCCGCTGTGTTTTCCGCCGCTGCGACCGTCACCGCCATAGCCATCAATAACACTATCCAAACATGCCTGATTTTCATTACTCCCTCCGCTTGTCCACCAGCTCAATCGCCGGAACTGTTTACGGGCTGGCAGGCATAGACTGCAATTGTGCCATCATGCCCCTGCCGAATCATTTCTTGCCGTCCATCGCCGTCCATATCGGCAAAATACAATTCCGTTGTTATGGGCAGGGACAGTACCTGATCGAAATTCGCCGGATCGTCCGGGATGGCCCGGCCGGGGGCGGGATGGAAAAAACCAACCATGGAGGAGCGGTACAGAATAACGAGAGTTGCAATTCCGCTGCCAGCCAAGTCCGGCGTATAAACACTTCCCCCGGCGTTAATAGTCGCCGATGGACTGGCATCCGCGTCGAAGGCCGCCGGCTCATTCTGATAGTAGATATAAGTCCCGGGCTGATTGCCCTGATGGCTCACGACCAAGTCGGGCATGTTGTCGCAATTCAAATCGGCCACAGCCAGGCTATGTATATAGCCCGGCGTCTTCATCTCCAGGAAATCGTTCAACTCAGCCGGATCCACGATCATTGCCGTAATCGGGCCGTAATAAACCCGCAGATCAGTTCCCGCGCGACAGATGATGTCCATAAAGCCATCGGCATTGACATCCACGGCACAACTATGCCTGTTATCATTAATTTTAGGCCCCTGAAGGTACCCATTTTCGACTCTGAAACCGCTATTGTCTTTATGTATCTTGCGCCAGACCGGCCCTAACAACACATCGAACAAACCATTATTACTTATTTTGCATATCTGGAGACTAACGCCGGCCCGCTGATTGGTATTGAATGACGTGTGCTTTTTCCCCAGATCAAATCCATCCTTGTGGCACAAAATATGAAGTAAAAGGCCTTCTGCCACCACAATATCGTTTTTGCCGTCCTGATCACAATCATACACCGCCACAGAAAAACACCCCGGGAACGGAATTTTCATATCCGGCGACTCCGGCAGCTTGCCCGCCCGGTTGTAAAACACGAGTATTTCCGCCGCTGCTCTGGTGGCTATGGTGGCCTGGTTGGTTCCCAGGGCATTGGCCAGAACATCCGGCAAGCCATCACCATTTAAATCGCCGAAGGCCAAGGAGGCCAGGCCGGGAATCTTCGCTGTCTGGCACAACGGGGTGAAATCGAACTGCAACATGCCGGCATACAACGGAACGGACATCAAGCATACCAGAATAGCCAAACAGCGCCAATACGTCAGAATGATTTTTTGCATGGTTTCGGTTCTCCAATTTTCGGCGTAATGTCCACACCGGCCACACTGGCGACAAGTATTTGCTTGTCACTTATTTGATGCTTGTTGTTTCCTTGCAATCAAATAATTCAAGGCAAAGTATGGACGGCCTGTCTTGTCAGTTTCCGCAAGATTGGAGATCTTCAACACATTATAACGTTGCCAAGCCGGCAGTGGTGTCGGAAATTCCCGCACCGACCAGCTATCACGCTCGAATGGATTCGGCCCCTTGAAAATGCTTTGCCCGTTCAAGGTAATCTCGATCGGGCAATTATCGCCGTCGCCGCCGTCACGGCCGCAGATCAACAAGAGATACCCGCTTTCCGGCGGATAAGGGTCTATATCAAAAGAAGCCGAGATTTCCGGTATGTGCGATTGCGCGCCGTAAATCCAGGTTGCCAGCCGCTGAAAAATTATCTGCGGTTTGCTGCCACCGGTAAAGTCGTAGGCGGCGAAGGCCCTATCCGTCTGCTCCTGAAAACCCGCCTCCTCTCGCGCTAGTTTTTCAATTATATCGCTCTGGTTGCAAGACGAGGCCAGATCGGGATTCTTTTTGAGTCTGATGAGGAAATTCCGGCATTGTACCTTTAACATCGTTTCAAACGACACCCATTGCCGCGCCGCAGCGGGATGGGTGGGATTATTTTCGAATTCCGCGCACATTTTTTCCATTTCCGCCAGCCAGGCTTCAAGGGCGGCGTAGTTGCGGGCAGCCGCCGGTGTACACTTGAAATCGAATTGATCGAACCATGACAGCTTTTCGACAATCCGGCGCAACTGCTCGTAATTTTCAGGACCGACCATTTTACTCGTGGCGTCCCGGGCACAGGCTGCCGCATCATATCCATCCGGATTCCAGAGCATCGCGCTCCAGAGCATGTCCGGATAGAAACCAGGGGAATTGAAAACCGCGGCGTTGAGTTCAAGATAGACGCTCTTATCGCGCCCATTACCCAGCCACCAGCTCATTTCATCCGTAGGATAAATCCAGTGGCAGGTATGATAAAAATCAGAAGAATTCTGAAAGAAATAAGGCTTGCGCTTGATTAATTCTGTGAACTTAGCGACATCTGCGCTGGTAAACTCGCGGGTCTTGACGGACGGCCCGGTCCAGGCAATATTGATGTCCGGGGGCAGCTCTGTGCCCAGCGCTTTCAAATATTCCAGCGGTGACTCCTTCGACCAGGGGTTGACGGCGCTCGGCCCATAGTAAAACGGCTGAACCATGGACAACTCGGCGTTGGGATAATCCGCCTTTATTTTGGCGTATAGACGATTCATGAAGAAAACATCGGCATCCCGCGCCGTTCCAAAATTCTTTTCATCGCCGGGACTGAGCGGGAAACGGTAGTCATCCGGCATATATATAATCCCCCCGCCGGCCTGGAGTACCGGCTCGCACATTTTCCAGATAATATCGAAATGCTCGTCGCTTTTGCTGTCCACCTGAATTGGGCCATACTTGGCCTCTATGCCTTTACCAATAGTAAAAGGCATGATGCCGACTTGCCAGATAATGCCCAAGCCGCGCAGGTTGTCGCCAATGGCGGCCACTTTGTCAGTCAACTCCTTCGGCCGTGGCGTCCGCCAGTCAATCCACTCGATCGGCGCACCGCGGCGTGGCACCAGCAGCGACTTGCTGAATTGGATCAGGTCCAGCTTGGTCATTGCGGGATAAATCCGGGAGGCGCCCACATAATCCTGCATGCCCGGGCCGAGGGCTCCACGGCGCTCCATAAACGGGTAATCTACAATATCCATGGCATGCAGGACGCAGGCGCCATCTTTCCATGTGATCAATTGGATCAGTGAATTCACCGCCCATGTCAGCCCCAGATGATCGCGGCCACTAAACATCACCAGCTTGCGCCCATGCCGCTGCTCACACCGGACGGCATAACCCTGCGGATGTTCCGGCGGCGTCGGCATAGCCAAACCGGACGGCGCATCACCAACGACGAAAATCGTGGCGCAATCGGCATCCGGCGTATCCACGAATTTATACGCCCCGCCATATTGCGTAATCCGATTCAGCAGCAACCGCAGCCGCGCATCGTCAGCCGCAATGCCGCCGCCCAACAGGATACCGGCATCGGCCAGCGGATAAAATTCCGCATGATCCACAACCTCGCGCGGGAACGGCAATACCTTGCCGGTATAAAAAGGGATCATGTATGGGTCGTTACGCAAACGGTCTTCGACGGATTCCGCTGTATTTTCCGCCGCTGTGGCCATCACCGCCATAGCCATCAATAAAACTATACAAACATGCTTGATTTTCATTACAATTACTCAATCGCTGGAACTGCCTGCGGGCTGGCAGGCATAGACTGCAATTGTGCCATCATGCCCCTGCTGAATCATTTCCTGCCGTCCATCGCCGTCCATATCGGCAAAATACAATGCCGTCGTTACAGGCAGAGACAGTAGCTGATCAAAATTCGCCACCTCGTCCGGAATGGCCCGCCCGGGGCCGGGATGGAAAAAACCGACATTGGAATAGTGATACAGAATAACGAGAGATGCCATTCCGTTGCCAGCCAAGTCCGGCGTGTAAACGCTTCCACCGGCGTTGATGGTCACCGATGGACTGGCATTCGTATTGAAGGACGCCGGCTCATTCTGATAGTAGATATAAGTCCGGCGCTGATCGCCCAGATGGCTCACGACCAAGTCGGGCATGTTGTCGCAATTCAAGTCGGCCACAGCCAGGCTATGTATATAGCCTGGCACCTTCAGTTCCAGAAAATCACTCAACTCAGCCGGATCCACGATCATGGCCGTAATTGGGCCGTAATAAACCCGTAGATCAGTTC
Organism: Kiritimatiellia bacterium; assembly: GCA_050944835.1. Taxonomy (GTDB): domain Bacteria; phylum Verrucomicrobiota; class Kiritimatiellia; order JAAZAB01; family JAAZAB01; genus JAXGPF01. The sequence goes on along the minus strand of JBMNRV010000021.1, from coordinate 12,088 downwards.
CCGCGCGACAGATGATGTCCATGAGACCATCTACATTGACATCCACGGCATAACTATGCTTGTTATTACTAATCTTAGGCCCTTGCAGGTACCCATTTTCGACTCTGAAACCGCTATTATTTTTATCTATTTTGCGCCAGACCGGCCCCAACAACACATCGAACAAGCCATTACTATTTATTTTGCATATCTGGAGACTAAAACCGGCGCGCTGATTGCGATTGCATAACGTGTGCTTTTTTTTCAGGTCGAATCCATCCTGGTGACACAAAATATGAAGAAAAACGTCTTCTGCCACTAAAATATCGTTCTTGCCATCCTGATCACAATCATACACCGCCACAGAAAAACACCCCGGGAACGGAATTTTCATATCCGGCGACTCCGGCAGCTTGCCCGCCCGGTTGTAAAACACGAGTATTTCAGCCGCTGCTCTGGTGGCTCTGGTGGCCTGATTGGTTCCCAGGGCATTGGCCAGAACATCCGGCAAGCCATCACCATTTAAATCGCCGAAGGCCAAGGAGGCCAGGCCGGGAATCTTCTCGGTCCGGCACAACGGGGTGGAATCGAACTGCAACATGCCGGCATACAACGGAATGGACACCAAACATGCCAGAATAACCAAACACCGCCAATACGTCAGAATGATTTTTTGCATGGTTTCGGGATGTTAATGGATGGTATAGATTGTCCCGCGGTAAAGATGCTCGTAACAGCCCATATCCACTACCCCGTAACGCACACGCTTATCCTCACTCAGATCAACTGAGTCCGCCATCCAACCTTCCGTCAAACCGGCGTTGATGCACAAATTATTCGCCGTCAGCCGGTAATCCCCAGCCGACACATCCATGAAAGAGGGCGCATTGGAAATGTTGCCGCCAAGATCAACACTACCGGTCGGCAGCGGCCATATATTGCAGTGACTAAGCTGCACCTCGCCGGAGTAGTTGCTGACCGTCCCCTTAGTGGTATTATCGTAAATGATGCAATTAGTGGCGACAGAGCCGTTCCCCATCAGGCCGGAGGCGCCGTTGGAGGCGACATTGCCAACTATTGTGCAATTCAGCGGATAAGCACAATACACGGCGCCGCCATTCGTGGAAGTATTGCTGTAAAACAAGCAGTTATATACCGGATAAATGCCAGAAGAATTACCACCTATGCCGGCGCCATAATTAGCGGCATTGCCATAAAACACACAGTTGGTGGCACGGGAGCCGTACGCCCCGCCTCCGATGCCGCCGCCCTTGTTGCCGACGAACCGACAGCGCAACAATCTGGTGTTGTAAGCGCCGCCACCGTATGCACCGCAGGTGTTATTGCTCAAAACTGAATCCACCACAAAACCGCCAAAACTATACGTAAAAAATCCACCACCGGATTGAGTGGCGGTATTCCCGGCAAGCGCACAATTGGAAATTATATTAGCTATCGCTATTGCGCCGCCGCTTTTCAATGAACGGTTATTGACAAACACGGAATTATACAAACTTGCGTTATAAGCGCCACCACCGCCAAAAGTCCCCGATCCAACCCCATCCGCCTGATTATCGGCCACAATGGAGTTATATATATGTCCATACGTGAATCCACCACCGTCGGCGCGAGCGCCGCAGTTGGTGATTACGCAATTGGAGACTATGCCCCAGTGCGCGTGGATGCCGCCACCGGATTGCTCTAAACTTATATTGCCGTTGGTTTGAGTGTGCCCATTGCGGATGGTAAAATTAATGATTTTTGCGTTATAGCCCGCCATGCGCACGGCGCGGACAGCCGCTGCGCCGTTGCCGTTAATGCCATCAGGATCCGCCGCGCCTTCTATGACCGTATCGGCGGGATTGGTACTGACGGCGCGCAACTCCAAGACCTTGGTAATCAGCACCCGGTTGGTCAGTGTATAGTCGCCTTCCGCACGCCCACCGGTGTTGTAAACACCGTTCGACACCAAAACCACATCGTTGGCCGCTGCCGCGTCCACCGCGTCCTGTATATTTGCCGCCGCCGTCGCCCAAGTGGTGTAATCCGCCGCCGCACCCGGATTGTTGAGAACCACATAATGCGTATCAGCTAAAAGGAACGACGCACACCCCCACGATAAGAACAAGCATGTAATTTTACGCATAATCAGCCCTTTGTGTAATTTAAGGTTTCCACATACATTTCCATGCTTTATGACCATAGTTTAAATTACTTCCGCCGCGCTTGCCAATAGAAAAATATTGCGTTTTAGTGTAATTTATTGCACTATATCGCAATATGCAAACTTCGGAAACATCCAGGGATTGGTCATGCCTTCCGCGGGTGAAAATCATCGGGCGGATGATGTTCGACCCGGTCTGGAGCAGCTATTTCCACCATCCCAACGGGCTCGAAATTCTGCATGTCCTGCACGGACGCATCACCATATATACTGAGAACACGAAACTGACCGCGCAGAATGGCGACCTGGCGCTGATTCCTTCCAAAGTCCATCACCGCGATGATATCAACCCCTGCGACGATATCGAAGTTTTCTTCTGCAGCATTGATTGGGAACATGAACGCGATTTTTTCAAATCATTTCCGTCTCCGCCACGTCCCATCCTCATTCCATCGCGGGAACACAACTTCCACCATCTGCTGGAAGATTTACGCAGTGACACATCAGACAACCTGCAGGTTGACCGCGCCATTGCCAGCGCCCGGATCATGCTCCTGCTGATGCAGATTTATCTCCGACAAACCCATCTCACGCGCGCGGATCGCGCCAATACCGACAACCAAGCTTCCCGCCAACATCTGCTGATGAAAAAAACCAAGGATTATATCAGCCGGCACTACGCCGAGCGTATTTCGCTTGACGACATTGCGGCAGCATTGAAAGTCAGTCCGTATTACATATCCCGTATATTCCGCCAGGAAGCAAAATTCACCCTGTCTTCATACCTGACGGAAGTGCGGATGAAAAAAGCGAAAAGCCTGCTGGCCGACAAGCGCCAGACTGTGGCCGAGGTGGCCGACGCCGTGGGATATGACGACCCGCATTATTTCTCCAAAGTCTTTCAGCGATATTACGGCTACCCGCCCACCGATGTCCTCCTGCGTCAGCCCCAAGCCGACCTGCGCGCCGGCAGCCGACCACCCCGCCCTCAATAATTGAACACATCCGTGTTTATCCGTGGTTCTCCCCATCTGAAGGGACAATCGGGACGAAAGAGACAGCAGGGAGTGCGAGCCTGTCAAATGCTGTTTTTAGGTGACACCACCTGGATTTCATGGTAAATAGCCGGATGTTTTTCACCGAAAGGATTTCATTTATGAATACGCTGAAAATTGGCTGGGCCTCGCGTGACATTTCAACTGACAAACCGATCAATATTCCCGGACAATTTTACATACGCATTTCCAAGGGCATTCTCGACCCGGTGACGGTCACCGCCATGGTAATTGACAGCGGCGACGACTTGGCCGTCTTTCTTTCCGCCGACCTGGTTATGATCATTAACGGACTGCTGGATGAAGTGCGCGCCCGCGTGGCGGAACTCAACCCCGTCATCCCGACCTTAAAGATATTGATGAACGCTACTCATACCCACACCAGCCCCGGCTATTATGTTGACTTCGTTGACGAGCAAAACAACATCTCTTCCGCCACTATCGCCAAGGAGCTGGGGTTTGAGATTGCTTCCAGCGACGATTACCGGCATTTTCTGGCCGATCAGGCGGCCAGCGCCATTTGTGAAGCCTATGACCGGCGCGCACCGTCCGGCATTGCCTACGGTTACGGCTACGCAGTAGTCGGTCACAGTCGGCGTGTGGTGTATTTCGACGACACCTCCCTGCGGCCCGGCAACGTCTCCAATTCCTGCAACAGCGTCAATGGTCACGCGGTGATGTATGGCAAAACCAACGACCCTGACTTCAGCCATTACGAAGCGGGCGCCGACCATTTCGTCAACCTGCTCTATACCTTTGATGAACAAGGCAAGCTCACAGGGGCAATCATAAACGTCCCCTGCCCTTCACAGAATTCCGAGGGCGAATCCAAACTTTCAGCCGATTACTGGCATGATGTGCGCATGGCCATCCGGCAACAGCACGGCAATATTTTCATCCTGCCACAGTGCGCCGCCAGCGGGGACCTTTCCCCACGCATCCTGCACTACAAACAAGCCCAAACCCGCCGTTTTAAACTCAAATACGGCGAATTGAAAACCGAGATGGCCGCTCGTAAGGATATCGCCGAACGCATAGCCAGCGCCTTCGACGAAGTGCTATCATGGGCACGGAAGGATATCCGAACCAACCTCCCGCTCGCGCATGCGGTGGAGACCGTGAACTTAAGCCGTCGCATAATCACTGATGACGAATACCAATACGCCCGCGGCGAATTGGAGAAGTTGATGCAACAGCCGGTCAAAACAGACGGTTCACCTGAGGAACGCCTGCGCCATGATATCTTTCTGGGATTCAACCGCGAACGTTTGACTAAAGTCATCAACCAGTATCACGAACAACAGCAGCGCCCCAAACTACCAATGGAACTGCACGTTATCCGGCTGGGCGAGATTGCGTTCGCCTCCAACCGCTTTGAACTTTATATGGACTTTCAACACCGCATCCAGGCGCGCAGTCCTTTCGAACAGACCTTCATTATCCAGTTGGCCGGCCAGCCGGGCAACGATGGCGGCTATTACCTCTGCACCGAACGCGGCGCCAAGAACAAGGGCTATAGCGCCAGTATGTTCTGTAATCCAGCGTCGCCACAAGGCGGCCAGGAACTCGTGGAGGAAACGCTGAAACTCCTCCATGATTTGCACACGGAAAAAACAGAGTAACCATGACCATTTGGGGCTAGACAAAAGGAGAGCAAAATGAGTATGCTGAGTGAATTCCGCGAATTTGCGGTAAAAGGCAATGTGGTGGATATGGCCGTCGGCATTATTATCGGCGGCGCTTTTGGCAAAATCGTCACTTCCGTGGTGAATGATGTGCTCATGCCACCCATCGGTCTGCTATTGGGCGGCGTTAACTTTTCCGAATTGGCCATCACATTGAAAGCCGTGACTGACGATGCCGCGGCTGTAACCCTGAATTACGGAAAATGCGTGCAGACAATTGTGGATTTCTTGATCATTGCCTGGGCGGTATTTCTGCTCGTCAAGGCCCTGAACTCCATGCGGCGTCAACAGGAAGCCGCGGAAAAGAATTCCTAGCATTAAAAATTAACGAAAAAGGAGAAAAACTTCATGAAACAGTTCTTACCGGCAATGGTTTTGATTTGCGGCATCGCGAGCGCCGCCTTGGCACAGGAAGCGGCGCCATCACTTATCACCAACACCTTGAACATCGGCTTTACGATGACTGACGGCAACAGCGACACCATACTGTTGAACGGCAGTATCGTCAGTTTCGGCGAAAAAGGCGGACTGGGATCATACCGGGCAGGCGTGGAAGGCAATTACGGCGAGAGCAAGGTGGAAGGCGAAAAAGAAACCACCATCGAAAACCTGTACGGATACGGTAACGTCAAAAAAACACTGAGCGCCCGGACATTTGTCTCGATTGACGCATCGGCGCTTTATGACAAAATCGCAGAAGTAGATTATCGCTTGATCATCGGCCCAGATCTCGGCGCCTATCTGGTTAAGAACGACCGTCTGACATTGTCTGTGGAAACCGGCCCGGTTTACATTGCCGAAAAACTTGACGGCATCAGCGAAGATTACTCGGCCTTGCGCCTGAGTGAGCGACTGGACTTCACCATCAGCCCCACCGCCAAATTATGGCAGGCAGCGGAATACTTGCCCAAGACTGACGACTTCGACAAATACCTTTTCAACGCCGAAATCGGCATGGAAGCAGCCATAAACTCGCGCATGAAACTACGCGTGGTATTACAAGACAAATATAACAACACGCCGGCAACCGGCAAGGAGCGCAATGACCTCACCTTGATTTCCGGTTTGAGCATTTCGCTGTAACGGCATACAGGCCGCTGATTCGTTAAAGCATCAGGAGGCGGGCGGGGGCCAGGGCAGCTCCCACCGGCGCAGGTCGTCCAGAGCTTCCATACGTGTCAGATCGAACCAGATCGGCGTTAAAGACACATAATCCTCCGCGATGGCCTGGACATCAGTGCCATTGTAATCGCCCAGCATTTCTAAATCGCCGTCCAGCCAATAGTAAGCATCGCCCCGCGGATTGGCGCGACGATGGAACACCTCCGCAAAACGCGACCGCCCCATGCGAGTGACGCGGAAACCGTGAATTTGTTCTAACGGAAGGTTGGGGACGTTGACATTCAACAACGTATCAGTCGGCAAACCGTGTTCGAGCACATACCGTACCATCTGCCGGGCAATCCGTCCGGCAGTCTCCCAAAATGGGTTTTGAAACGTGGCCAGCGAAATCGCAATACTGGGAATACCAAGGATAGCGCCTTCTGTCGCCCCCGACACCGTTCCGGAATAAATGACACTGATGCCAACATTCGGGCCCAGGTTGATACCACTGACGACCAAGTCCGGACGCGTCGGCATCAACTCACTCACCGCCAGTTTGACGCAGTCAGCCGGAGTTCCGCCAACAGCATACCCCTGAAACCCGCCATTGCGGGTAATGGACCGAAGCTTGATCGGGTCGGCAATAGTAATGGCATGACCGACAGCGCTTTGTTCCGCTGCCGGAGCCACTACAGTCACTTTACCCAAATCGCGGACCACCTCATACAGAACCCGGATACCGGGGGCGTAAATTCCATCATCATTGCAAACTAGTATATTTACGGACATAAGCTCCTCATATCAGCGACCGGTGATTCACCCATTCACAACACAGACCGCCCTTTTCGCAGGAGTTTAGCGTATTTGCAGCCCAGCAGCAAGACCTGTTCCTGAACTTTCTCCATCGGTCCAATTCAGAAAAAGATTGTATTTTAATCCCTGAAACCGGATAATGCCTTTTTCTGATTGGAGAAATTATGCGCTTTATACCAACTATCCTGCCGGAAGTAATCCTGATCGAACCGACCGTGTTCAGCGATAATCGCGGCTTTTTTATGGAAACATACAGCCGAAAGGTATTCGCCAAACATGGGATTGACATCGAATTCGTTCAGCACAATCATTCCCGATCCATTAAAGACACTTTGCGAGGACTGCATTACCAGATCGAACAGCCTCAAGCCAAGCTGGTGCGTGTGCTACATGGCACGATTTTCGATGTCGCTGTAGATATACGCTACGGTTCGCCTACGTTCGGCCACTGGGTCGGCGTGGAGCTTTCTGAAGAAAACCGCAAACAATTATTCGTCCCCGTCGGCTTTGCACACGGTTTCTGCGTCACCAGCCCGCAGGCAGACGTCACTTACGCCTGCGGCGACTACTACTACCCTCAAGGGGAACGCGGCCTGATCTGGGATGACCCGGACTTGAACATCACATGGCCTACCAAAATGCCGTTGCTTTCGTCGAAAGACCGGGAGAATCCGCCTTTCCGCGATTTGCCGAAGGACTTCACTTACACTGAGGCTACGCTATGACACTCAAAGGAATAGTTCTGGCCGGCGGCACCGGCTCTCGCCTGATGCCCCTGACTAAGGTCACCAATAAACATCTGTTGCCGGTCGCCAACAAACCAATGATCTATTACCCCATCGAAAAACTCACCGGCGCAGGAATCGAGGATATTCTGGTGGTTACAGGCACAGAACATATGGGCGATATGGTCAGCCTGCTTGGCTCCGGACGCGAGTTCGGCTGCCGCTTCACCTATAAGGTACAGGATGAGGCCGGCGGCATCGCCCAAGCATTAAGCCTGGCCGAAAATTTCTGCCATGGCAACCCGATGGCCGTTATTCTGGGCGACAACATTTTTGAAGACGCGCTGGGACCGTTTGTAGCAGCATTCCAGAAGCAGAGGCGCGGGGCGCGCATCCTGGGCAAAGCCGTCACCGACCCGGAGCGATTCGGCGTAGCGGAGGTGGTTGACGGCATTGTGGCTAGCATCGAAGAAAAACCGGCGCATCCCAAATCCAATATCGCCGTCACCGGCATATATTTTTATGATGCGACGGTTTTCGACATCATCCGCACTTGCCGGCCCAGCCGGCGCGGTGAGTTGGAAATCACTGACGTCAACAATGCTTATATCCAGCAGGGCTTGATGCAACTGGATATGCTGCCGGGATGGTGGAGCGATGCCGGCACTTTTGCCTCGCTGGCACATGTTAACAAGCTGGCGACCCGGCAGCCACCGAAGCAGAAATAAACCTCAAAGTCATGGCCACAATAAAAACCGCAACATCCACCAATACCAACAAAGCGATTAAATCCATTGCTGTTTTTGGCGGACGCGGCATGTTGGGCTCAGATTTGACATCTGCATTGAATGCTGCCGGATACATGACCCGCGCCTTTGATTTACCGGAATGCGACATCACCCAACCGGCTGACATTGAACAAGCCCTTGACGGCGCTGATATCGTCGTTAATTGCGCCGCTTTTACCAATGTGGACGGCGCTGAAGATCAGCCGGAACGCGCCGAAGCGGTTAACGCCCGCGCCGTAGGCAGCTTGGCGGACGCGGCTAAGCGGCGAAACATTTTTGTAGTGCATATTTCTACTGATTTCGTTTTCGATGGTCAAGGCACACGCCCCTGGCGCGAAGACGATTCTCCTAATCCAATCAGCGTTTACGGCCGCACCAAACTCGCCGGCGAGCAGGCGCTGCAACACAGCGGCTGCCAGCACTTGATCATTCGCGTCCAATGGAGTTACGGACGGAATGGAACTAATTTCATTTCCAAGATTCTGGAAAGGGGCAAAACAGGCGCGCCTTTGAAAATTGTCGCCGACCAATTCGGCGCTCCTACATGGACGCGCGATATGAGCCGGGCCATCGTCCGCATGTTGGAACAGCGCACAGTCGGGCTATGGCATTTCGCCAATTCCGGCTACGCTTCGCGCTTTGATGTAGCGCGATTCGTGCTGGATTATTATAAATTATCCAACCCTTTGACGCCTTGCCGCACCGCTGAATTCCCAGCGCGGGCGGCACGACCGCTCAATTCGCGGTTTGATTTGAGCCACATCCAGACGGCGCTGGGCTACCCTATCCGCCCCTGGCAACATGCTCTGGCGGAATATCTAGGGGAACAAACTTTAAATAGTAGTATCCCATAGAAAACCGTTTTGTTCTCCAGTAAAAGCGCCAAGCCGCTAAGAACACCAGGTTTCAGGATACTGCCGTTATCAATGGATTACATGAAAAATTCTACTAGACATAAAACGATCATCAGCATTTTCATACTACTTGCGCTGGCGGCGCTCGCGTTGCGCCTGGCATTCTTTACAACCAGCATCCGGCATGCTCCTGTAACCACAGACGAAGCCATTGAATTCCTCATGGCTAAACACATCGCCGCAGGCCAACCGCACCTGCTGGTCATGTCACAACCTTACCGGTTCCCGCTGGAATCATATGTAATAGCTCCCTTTGTTGCACTGCTGCCACGAACGGAATTTGGCGCGCGGCTGATCCCATGTCTCTTCGGACTGCTTGACGTCGTCTTGCTGCTGCTCATTCTACGAAAGATGCTGCAATCAGCAGATGACGACAGACGCCATGTGCACTGGGGACGTTACTGCGCTGCTCTTTTGATTCTCTTCCCTTCCGCATACTTGCTTATGCAGCAAAGCGCCTACCGCATCACCGGGTACACCGCCATGACCACATGCGGCCTACTGGCAATCTTGGCGGCTTTACATGGTCAGCGACTGCGCTGGTCGTTCGCCTGCGGGTTGGCCGGTGGACTAGCCGTTAGCTCAACTATGCTGGCCATGCCGGTAACCGTAGTTACCGGCATCTATACCACGCTGGCCGGCAACGGCCGACGGTTGATAGGACGCTTGTCGGCATGGCTGGCAGGATTAGGTCTGGGCTTGCTTCCTTTCCTGATAGCCAAATGGCTGATCCCGGGAGCGCACAAAGCCGTTGCCGGCTATGTCGGCTGGAATAAAATTTTCAGACGTCTGACCGAAGGCTCCTTCCGACAGGTTGTCTTATCAGCCTTTGGCATCGAGCCAAATGTTTTCCCGGATGAAGCTCCGTTAACATTCATTTCCTATCTCGACCCTGCGGCATTTTATCTGTTCCTGATCATCTTTATCGGACTCCTGTTGGTGCGTGTCGGCGCTTTGCTGATGGGACTGATACGGCGGCGACGTCTGGAACTAACGCCAACGGACCTCTTCATCGGCATTGCGCTGCTGGCGACAGCCACGGCAGTATCCAGCGCCCGGTTTGACTCGCGCAGTACACGCTATATTTTACCGGCAATCTGGTGCTTCCCTATGATCTGTGCAGGCTTGGATATGGCTTTGGCTAATTATCGGGGGCGGACAATGCGCATTATGCGAAGCGCCTTGGTATTGGTTCTGACGGCGCTTGTTGCCTACAACATTTACGCCAGCGTTCGCCTGATGCGCGCCTGGATGGAGCCGGAATTCGCTGTGCGCCACATTTCCACGCCTGACCTGCGCCCCGCGATTGACTTTCTCAAAGAGCGCGGCATCACGCATTGCTTCGCGCAACACTGGACAGCTTATCGTATTAATTTTATTACTGATGAAGCAATCATTTGCAGCCAGCCATATAACGAACGCTTTTCCGCCTGGCCCATCCCCTACAAAGCCCAAGTGGTTCAAGCAACCAATATCGCCTATGTATTGACTGATCGTACCCGTTTCTTAACTCCAGACAGGTTTGAAAGGCACATGAAAATTATGGGCGTCACCAGTCAACGAGCTGAGCTGGGTGATTTCAAAGTGTATTACGATTTTTCCGCTCCGGAATTCTTTGATATTGCACAAAAGCTGCCGTACCAAACCTTGAAAACAGATGCCAGCCACGGCAAACCTGATGTCCACAAACTCACTGATGGCAATTACCAATCGCGCTGGACCTCCCGCGCCTCTCAACAGACCGGCATGTGGGTCCAGGTGGAGTTGCCAGGCGTTTACAACATCAACAGCCTGACGCTGCATTACGGCCGGTTCCATCATGATCGGCCAAAAGCATTCAACATATTAGCGCAGACAGCCGCCGGATGGCAGCCCATTGCCACTAATGTGCCTGCAACTCTTGACAAATTCACTATTAAGGATGGTCAACCGATCTACGAAGAAACAAATGTATCTCGCCACACCATCACCAGACTCCCTATCCAAACTGACGCGCTACGTCTGGAAATCAGCAAGGCACGTCCAGGTAGAAACTGGACGATTACGCAGCTGGAAATCGGCGTTCTGGAGGCAAGTCAACCATTTTCAGACAATTTGCAATAGCATCTTGTCTTGGTTCACTGTGAAATGGACAACGCCCCTCCTAAAACTGCGGCGACAAGGAGCCTGTTCCGTTTGACCCGCGGCAACAATCATCACTTCGGCGGTAAAAATACCAGCCAGCCCAGATCGCCGGGGTTATCGGTGCGCAACGCCAGCCGTGACGGCCAAGGTTGACATTTGCGCCAACGCAATATGCGTTCACCATTTAAATCCGATGACGGCACGGCGCGGATCACATCCATGCGCAAAGGACGGGTCAAATGCGGCGCTGTGCGCAGGAACCCCATCGGAATACACATGATCAGCGACCATTGTCCTTGCCCGCGCCAGGTGGATACCCGCCAAGGCTCGCCGTCGGGCGAGCCCCATCGCTGCCATTTGGCGCCATCGGCATTGGCCAACATGGTCTGACAAGGCCATAGTCTGCGCGGTTCGATCATCACGCCCGCGCAATCGTTATCCCACCATGGATATGGTATGTGATTGGATTCGTCGCTTGAAGTTCGTAATTTACGCCTCTGGGGCTCGATACAAATAATGCCGATGTATAAATTGGCCCCATCATGTCCCGCTTTCCATATAGTACGGCGTTCCGCGTGTTCAGTGGCCGCCAAGGGCGCGACCCAGAAGTCATGTGGACTCATGACTAAATCGCAAGTCATGGCGGGCAATGCATCCCAAACCGCGCCCACCGGCCGACCGTTCATCGCAGGCTTCCGGCGCAGGTGGCGACACTCATAAACCGTTTCGCCGGGGCG
>JBMNRV010000020.1:0-48751 GCA_050944835.1 Kiritimatiellia bacterium | reverse complement strand
GGCATCACGTATAGCATGACCCGCGGTTCCTTGCCGTTCCGCTGGGCGGCAATGACGGAAGGATTTGACACCGACAATGACATGATCGGCGATTATCAGGAAGTCACCGGTTATCGCACCAACGGCACGGTTGCGGCTACCGATCCGTTGGACGACCAGAATCCGGTGCGCAACCGGGTGCTGCATCTGGACGGCACGAATTCCTGGTGCCGCTCGTATTGCTGGTCGCACTATGGCGATTTCGCGACATTTTCCGTGGAAGCCTGGGCGCGGCCTGCGCGGTTGACTTCGCCGAAAGATCAAGTCATTGTAGAAAAAGCTTCGAGATATACTGTGGAAACTACAAACGGCTGGCGAGAGATTTCGCTGGCCAATTTCCAGCTGGGCATCGGCGCCGACGGCGCGCCGTATATCCTGTTCCACGGGATCAGCGGCCATACGACGCAAAGGGCTTCGGCCGCCTCGTTGGCGGGCCAGTTGCGCACGAATGAGTGGATACATCTGGCCGGTGTGTTTGACGGCTCTAACCTGACCCTATATGTCAATGGCGACGCGGCGGTTACGCATCACACCACCGATGTGCCGGCGCGCGGTCTTCAAGGTCATTACCCCATCCACCATCCGAATTGCAATCTGAGCGTCGGCGCCCGTGAGTTGGATTGCGGCTGGCATTTCCCGGGTAAGGGTGAAAAATTCTTCCAAGGTTGCATTGATGAAGTGCGCGTCTGGGATCGCGTGTTGACGCAGTCGGAAATCCGCCTGCGCAAGGACCGTGAGCTGACGCCCGAAGAGGTTGGCACCATCTTGCCCAGCAACAGGCCCTATATGGAATCGGGCAAAAACTTGTTTTCCTATTATACCTTCAACAGTCTGCCAGACCCCGCAATTGACGGCATTGTCCCCAGCGAATTCCCGCTGCACAAGCGTCCGTCACTGGCGACCAATTATAATTTTTCGCAGATATACACCAACAAGTACTTGGTGATAGCCGCCGATCGCATCAGGCGTATCCCGCGTATGCCGCCGTTGGATACGCGCGTCATCGGCACTAATCCCCTGGCCACAGCCTCCAGCCCGGATTCGCACGGCATCAACACTACCAATTACATGGATGATATCACTTTGCCGGCGGATTTCCGTAATTCCGCTAATCCGTATAATTTTACGCATTCAACCTACAATATTGACATGGGGCGCGGGATGTGGATGTGCGGCCGCGCGCAGGGCAAAAAACCGGAAGTCACCTGGATGCAAACGCTTGATCCGAATGACCCGGATTCCACCGATGCCGATGGCGATGGTTTGCCGGACTGGTGGGAGCTGCTCTATGGCTTGGACCCGCACGACGCTACCGGTGTCAACGGGCGCGATGGTGATCCGGATGGCGATGGCTTGTCCAATTGGGCTGAATACATGGCCGGCACCAATCCGATGAAATGGGATACTGACGGTGACGGTCTGAGCGATTACAATAGCCGCAGCGATAAAGACCCTTATGCTTTGACTTGGGGCGAAATTTATGACGACGGCGACGGCATGCCTGACACTTGGGAAGCCGAATACGGACTCGATCCCAAGCAGTATGACGCGCATTTGGATAATGACAACGACGGCTGGAGTAATTACGCCGAGTTCATCGCCGGCACCGATCCTTCGCGTTCCGGCAGCCGCCCCAATCCACGCGTGTCCGGCCGGATTATCTATAATGGCCAGAAAACCGGCACATACCGTGTCTGGGGCTATCAGAATGAGTCTATGGACGGGCCGGTGCAGGCCTCGCAAATCGGTTTGGATACCACCGTCTCTGAGGTTATTGGTTACGCCAACGGCACCCGGAGTTATAACGGGCAGTTGCCTTATGCTCCAGTGCGGGCCGGCACACCGGTCAAAATCTCAGCTATACTGCTTTGGTGGGATGGGGTGGAGGTTACTTACTCCTATATCACCTTTACCTTCACTGGCCCGGAAGCCTTTGTGTATCATGGCAAAGGCAAGGGTGAAGGCGCCGCTGGACGGCTGGACTACAATACCGGTGAGTTTGAGCTGACTTGGGCCAATGACGAAGTGCCTTGGGAAGGCAGTGAAATCAGTGTGTCCTATCCCTATTTTGACTTTGAGAATCCCATGTTCGGCTTCTCCGGCTTTAAGGAAGGGCCTGTCTATCTGGCGAGTATCCTGGATGTCAACGACAATAACCGCTGGGACCCGGGCGAGCCGTTCGGTATAGCGCATGGCCAGCCTTATCATCTGGGCGTTTCCGATTTGCGGAACCTGCGGATTTATCTGCACGAAGATTTGCCGGGGTATCGCCGCTTCAAATGGAATCTGCCCGATTACTCCGACACCAACGCCTTGACGCATGTGATCATCAATTACACCAGTGTTCAAGGCTCGCCCAATAAATTCGATCTGCATATCCGCTCGCCGCGTGATTTCTTCCATGAATGGGATTGCATGCGCTATGGATTCTACGGTATGCCGTCCGGGTCTTACCGTTGGTGGGCCGGCGCGCAAAGCGGCACGTTCTTCGTCAATTGGAGCCTGCCGGAGCGCGCTTATGCCGTTGCGCCCCGCGGCGCAACATTGTATGCCGCCCGCAATCAGTTCGAGTGGGCTATGTGCGACAACGCAACGATGTATCACTTGCAGGTGGCGCGCAGGGAGAAGGACGGCCGATTGACGATGGTGGAAGACAAGTTCTACCCGGCGCCGGGACGTGACCGCGATGGAATCCGCCGGGATTACCCGGATGCTTACGCCTCTGAGTGGGGCAACGGCACCTATTACTGGCGCGTGGCCGGCTGGAACCCGGGCGGGCATGGCCCATGGTCCGGCGACGATTTGGGGTCTGTCCAAACCTTTACTATCAACCTGAACAGCAGTTATACCCGCACTATCAGCGGCAATATATATTATTACGGCAAACTCTCCGTCACCCGTGTTGTCGTAGAAGCCTTTGACAATATCGGCTTCAGCGGTGTGCCGGTGGCGCGTGTGCGCCTGTCCGTTCCATACTCGACCAAGCCCAACAAGGTCATTCCCTTCACTATCAAGGGATTGCCGGCGGGAGCGTATTACGTGCGGGCCTATGTTGATACCGCGCCGTTTAACGCTCAGGCGTCAGGCAAGTGGGCTGCCTGGAAAACTCAGGGGTTTGTACATGACAATAACAGTATATATAAACCGGCGATGTTGGCGCTCGTGACCACCAGGCAACTGACCAAGTGCAAGTTGATTATGCGTGACCGCGACATGGATAACGACAAGTTGCCCGATGCTTGGGAAATGGAATACTTCGGCGACCTGAGTCAAACCGGCGACACGGACTTTGATGGCGACGGCGAGACCAATTATGAGGAATACCGTTATTCCGGCGGCCTTTTGAATCCGCGCCGGGTTGACAGTGACGGCGATGGGCTGACGGATGGGTTTGAAATACATTATAGGTCTTCGCTGCCGCGCACCAGTAAGTTGCGCCTGAATCCCTCCGCTTGGGACAGCGATGGCGACGGCTATTCGGATGGCGCAGAGCTCCGGCGCTATCATACCGATCCGCTGGACCCCGACAGCTTCCCAACTTACCGTCCGGACTGTTATGGCCCGATGCCCAGCCCGGCGGATATTGATGGCGATGGCCGTACCGACGTTGCTGCGTTCGATCCGGCCACTGGAATTTGGTATATCTATACTATGGCCGGGCAGGTTAGCCGCACGCAGTTCGGGGATGCATCAATGACGCCGTTGACAGGCGACTTCGACGGCGATGGGCTCAGCGACTTGGCGATTTACCAGATGGCTTCCGGATTGATTAAGATTGACCTGAACGGAAATTATCTGAGCCTGGCCGGCATGCCAAATATGATCCCTGTGCCGGGCGATTACGACGGTGACATGTTTACGGAATTGGCCTTGTATGACCGCGCCACCGGCGTCTGGTATATTTATCCGTATGGCAACAATCATAGCCTGTTGAACGTCAGACACGGCGGGCCGGGCCAGATTCCCGTGCCGGGCGATTATGACGGCGACGGCCGCACCGACTTGGCGGTTTACGATCCGGCCACTGGTGTCTGGTCTATCCGTACCTGGTTCGGTCGGAACTATAACCAGCAATGGGGCGGCCGCAATGAAACCCCTGTGCCGGGCGATTACGACGGCGATGGGATGACAGACCTGGCGGTCTTTAATACCGTCACCGGCATGTGGCGCGTTTCCCCCATGAACGGGGGCCCCGCGGTGGAAGGCAAATTCGGTTGGCAAGGCGTTATCCCCATACCGGGTGATTATAACGGCGATGGCCGCACAGACCCTGCATATTACTATCCGCCAACAGCTTTCTGGTGTGTCTTGATCAATGGCCAGGAAGTAAGCGGCGAATTCGGCCCGCCCAACGCGGTGCCGGTGCTGGGAAGGTGATTGTCAGGTAAAAGAGCGGTCAAGTTTTTTAACCGTTCCGATAATATGAAAATTATGGCATGACGGTCAGTCGCGGGACTGACCGTTATGCTTGGACTATCTCAAACGACATAGTCCGGTGGAGTCGGTAACATAAAGAGGAAACCAATGAAAAGAAAGTGCGTATTTGTGGGGTTGGCGGGATTGGTCGCGATCGTTTTGGGCTTAACCGGCTGTGAATGGACCACCGGTGGCGGCGTTGATGATTGGGTGAATGTTGGTTATAACTGGGCGAATTTCAGCGGAAATTACCGAGCGCCGGACGGCAGGGTGCTGGTGCGTCAATTTGGCCATACCAACCTGTATGGGAACATTTCCACAACCAACAGCTCGCATAACGAGTCCATTGGGACCGGCGATGGTATAAAAACCGAGTTCTCCGGTTTCTTGCGTGGATCACCGATTCCAGGCACTCTTACAATTATTGTGGGCTCATATCGTTTTACAGATTCCGCCGCGAATAACAACATGGGAACTTATACGCTCAAGGTGGATCCGCCGGACGGCAGCATTGGCACGATCAACTATCCCAGCCGGCTCTGGTCGCTGAAGTTTCCCGCGCCGATTGCCGCAGGCACTCCGATCAAGGCCACTTACATGTATCTGGTCCACGATGATGGGCAAGGCAATCACGGCAAGGCGATTTATTCTTTCGTTGTCCATCACACGGGGAACTTGCTGCGCCTGGTTGACAACAACGGCGTGGTGTATGAGGGCAATATCGGCGATATGAATACTACCGGCGGCCATTATGACGCATCCGATCCCAGCTCGGTAATCCCGGAAGGCGGCCGTGTGTTCGCCCAGTTTTCCGCTTCCGGCCATTCAGCCGGTTATGCAGTCACAATCACCGGCGCTCTTCAAGGGGATTTCAGCGCAACGGATAATAAGATGGTTAGCCGTCGCATGGATGCCACCTTCATCGAGGCCGGCGGCTATACAGCCGATATTAACGCCGTCGCGGCGGATTAAGCGGCGGGCTAATCAGACATCAGACGGATTGGACAGATCAGTCTGATCGGTCCGATCCGTCCGATCAAAAAAGCAAAGCCAGCTCACCCTCTGTGGCTGGCTAATTTTACCCGTAACTTTTATGGAATTTAGCTTCCGATTGCGGCTCGGCTTCCGGGGCCGGAGCTTCCGGTTGCGGCTTGTCGGTAGCGTCTTCGGGCGGTGATTTGGCTTCGGCGGACTGTTTTTCTGCGTCCGGCTGCTGCGCCTTTTTGTCTTCCGCTTTGGCCTGCTTGCTGGTTTCCACGTAATTTAATTTCAGCATGGTCAGGGTGTCCGCCAGTATCTTGCGCTCTTCTTCGTCAAGATTGCCTTGGGTTTTGGCGTTCAGCATATCCAGCATGTCAATGACAGCTTGCGCCGCTTCCAGATTGATCTCCGCTTTTCCTGTTTCCGGGTTGATGATTTTACCCAACTGTTGCATGGCCGACATAGTCAGCATGGAAATCATGTTGACGAACAGAGCTTTGTTTTGATTCACTTGGTCTTTATCGGTCATGTTAAATCCTCCTGTTTATTCCGCTGTCGTTGGCATTTCAGCTTGGTTGTCGTCCGGAGTGATCACGGCGGTGGCCATGCGTTCCGGGTTGAAAAGTCTGGCGGCGGCCGCCAAATCTTCGGCTGTGATTTGCCGCAAGCGTTGTTCAAGATGGAAGCTGAAATCGTAACCCAAGCCGTACAGCTCGTTCAGGGCGCATTCTCTGGCTAATTCGCCATCGAGTTGCAGTTTGTGCATGTGGCGCGACAGTATTTGCGCCCGCGCTCGATCAATTTCTTCGGGTCGGATGCCGCCGTCTGTCAAGCGCGTCAATTCCTCTGCTATTAATTGTTTTACACGCTCCAATGCGTTCTGCTGGATGCCGGCATACACTGCGAACAATCCCGGTTCGACGCCCGGCTGGTGGATGGCGCCGGCGAAATATGCCAGCCCTTCCTTATCGCGGATATTGATCATCAAGTCGGAGGAAAGGCCGCTCAAAATGGATTGCAGCATGGTTAACGCATCCGCCCGCTGGTCGCTCAGCGCCACGCCGGGAAATCCTTGTATCAGGATGGTTTGTTCTTTTGGGACGGTTTGTATCTGCTCGTTCGGCAGCTTGATTTCCGCCGCTGTGGCCGCCATCTCCAGCGCCGGTCTGGGGCCGCCGGGGAAGGCGCGGAAATATTTTTCCGCCAATGCCGCTGCGCGGTCCGGCGCAATGTCGCCGAAAATCGCCAGTACAACATTGCCGGACACCGTCATCCGGGTATGATATGCGCGCAGGTCGCCGGCGGTAATGTGCGCGACGGTTTCCAGTTGCCCTTCCGGCATGAAACGGTAGGGGTGGCCGAGCGGGAAGAGCATCTGCCGCAGGGATTGTTGAGCGAGAAAGACCGGAGACTCTGCCTGTTGGGCGATCATTGCCAGCTGTATCTGGCGGCGTTTTTCGATTTCAGCTTCCTCAAACACCGGGCGCAGCAAACCTTCCGCCAGCAGTTCCATAAAGATTTCCACATCATCGGTCAGGCATTGCGCCTGTAAGCCAAAGCTGTTTTGCCCGGAGAAAGCGGAGAATGTGCCGCCGCGGCTGTCCGTTATATCGGCAATCTTGTCGGCGGAGCGTCCCGGTGATCCGCGCGTCAGCAATTCAGCCATCATGCTGGTGATGCCGTTATTCTCCGGCGTCTCATGCAGCAACCCGCCATGCAGCGCCACGCAGATGTTGACCAGCGGCAGGCGCCGGTTTTCAAGTGTCAACAAGGGGATGCCGCTGCTCAGGACGGTTTTTAATACGGTTGGCATAATCGTGGCCGGCGGGATTTCCGCAGGCTTGGCTTCCGCCGACTGTGGTAAAAGGAAGACACGGGAACGCCCATGCGGGGTTAAATAAGTTTGTGCCACACGCTGCAAATCTTCTGGGGTTACTTGATTCAGCCGTTGCAGATAATGTTCCGTGAAAAGCGGGTCGCCGGCATAAAATTCGCCTGATGCCAGGTTTTGCGCCTGGCCATGCGCCGTCTGCCGTTCCTGCAGTACCCGGTTCAAAACTATGCGCCGGGCTTTTTCGGTCTCTTCAGTTGTAAAAAGGCCTTGCCGCCAGGAGCGGACTTCGTCGTCAATAGCGGCGCATAAGGCGTCTTCTTGTACGGGATCAAAAACGGCGCTGATGCCGAATAGTCCGGGCTCCGCCGGTGTAAACGACCAGGTACTGATACTGTGCGCCAGCTTGTCGCGCTCAACCGCCCGGTTTACCAGCCGGGCGCTGCGTCCGCCGCCGGTGATGACGGCCAGCATGTCCAATGCCGGGGCATCGGGATGTTCCAGTGAAACGGTATGCCAGGTTTGTTCCAGGCGGCCGACTTGGTGCGGGCCGGTGCGCCTATCCTCGCGTGGGGAGATTTGCGCCGGCTCCGGCGGTAAGACCAGCGGTGCGCGGGGGCGTCGGGCAAAGTCTTTGAAAGTGGTTTTGATTATCTCCGTGGCGGCTTTTATATCAATATCACCGGCAATTGCCAGGATCATGTTGTCGGGTGTGTAATGGCGCTGGAAGAAGTTCAGCAAGTCTTCCCGCGTCAGCTGCCGGAAAATGTCTTCGTAGCCGATTACCGGGACGCGGTAAGGGTGTACGCGGTAGGCGGTTTCAAGCATCATGCGCGAGACTTCACTGGCCGGATTGTCGCGGTACATGGCCATTTCCCGGATGATAACTTCCTTTTCTCGCTGCCATTCATCTTCGGGGAAGGCGGCGTGACGCAGGGCATCGGCCAGTATTTCAAACCCCGTTTGCCAATTGGCGGCCGGCAAATCCGTGAAAAACACTGTCCGGTCAATTGAAGTATAGGCGTTGATCAGTCCGCCGACATCGCTGATGGCGCGGGAAATTTCCGCCGGGCCGCGTGTAGGAGTGCCCTTAAAGATCATGTGCTCAATCAAATGCGACAAGCCTGCGCCCAATAGTTCATCTTCGTGTGACGATCCGGTGCCGACCCAAAATTGGATGGAAACGACGGGCGCCGTGCGTTCCGCTAGCAGAATGACCTTCATGCCGTTATCCAGCACAAACCGGGACAGGCCGGAATTTTGGTTATGTGTGGAAGCGTCGGCGCCGTATGCTTCCGCCCCGGCAGTAAATGCAAAGGATGAGTACAACATAATCAAGCTCCATCTAAGGAAACGACGGATGCCGTTGGCGGCTCCGGAGAAGGCCGCCGCAGGCGACCGGCGGGTTAACGTTGCAATAATCGGCATAGGAAACAAGGCCTTGTTTTTGGCCATAAACGTGGTTAACTTTTGCACGGCCGACGTGTGGATTTGCTTGGGATAAATGGCGCGCGGAATGCCGCTTGAAAATCATATCCATTCTCGAAATCGTGAATGGTGTCGTCCTTAGTGCACCCCAGAATGCCCTTCTGGATCAAATTTGAGGTGATATACCAGAAGTCCTCGCAACGGAATATGCCCCAGGTATTCAGCACGGTTTTGGACATGGCGCCGTATTCTTGCAAGGCATAACGGCGGATGCCTTCCAGCAGTTCCTTGCCGGTTACATGGCGTGCCGTGCCGGATTTTGGTTTGTTCAACGATTTGGTCGTAAAATCCAGTGACTCGCGCAGGAAATGGTAGGCCTCCGCCGAGTAACGGGAGTCTTCCTGCAAAATCTGGTTGAGCGCTTCAATCGCATTGTTCTTTTTCATGACGCGCCATCTTACCTATAAAATCATTTAAATCAAGCCTGAATCGCGGGTGGGGCTGGCTTTTTGTGATCAGTCCGATCAGTCCGATCCGTCCGATCTGCCAGACACCCCTTCCCCCTTGCTTGGCGGTTTTTATGGGATGCTTCAGGCCAAGCCTTTGCGAATCTTGTCGGCCAGACCTTGCATCTCATCCGGATTGGCATATTTTTTCGTTTGCCAATTCCAGCTATGTCCATCATTGCTGAAACGCGGAATGATGTGGAAATGCAAGTGCGGCACCACTTGTCCGGCTGCTGCGCCATTGGCCTGCATTATGTTTACTCCGTCCGCCGATAGTCCGACCATTTGGGCTGCGGCGATGCGGCGGGCTACGGTAATCAGATGTTGCAGCACGGCGTCCGGTGTCGCGGTGATGGGGTCGTAATGTTCCTTAGGGATTACCAGCGCGTGCCCCTTGACAACCGGGGCGATGTCGAGGAAAACCAAGCTTAACCGGTCTTCAAAAATGTGCGTGGAGGGCAACGTGCCCTGGACGATCTTACAGAAAACGCAATCTGTTTGCATGGGCGAATCTCCCTTCAAAAGTTAAATTGTTCAATGTGCGATAACTTCCGATTGTAAGGGTTTGAATGGCGGCTTGCAAGGCGATATTCGGGATTGACTTTTGGCCGTTTTTTGGGGAGCATGACCCGGAGGTGTGCCGCTTTGCCGATTGAGCCGGGTGGCGATAAAATAATGCGCAACGGTAAGCCGTACAGATAAATCTTACCTTAAAACAATGGAGAGATGTGCGATGAAAGAGCAATCCATGCAATGGCTTTTGGTCAAACCGGCGGTATTGCCGCCGTTGGACGTTGATTTCAAGCCGCCATGTCTGGCGCATCGGCATATGCGGCAGACGGTGGATGAGGCTGGGGGCGGTGTGCCGTTGGCCATTGCCGTGGAATCCGCCGATGGTGTGGTGTCTGGTTACCACACCAGAGTCTTGCCGGATAACCATCCCCACGCGTCCGAAAATCTACCGCTGGTCGAGCGGATTTTAAAATTCCTGCTATGGCAGCGCGGTGGTTGGCGGGTGACGATTGCCGGGCCGTCCGCTATCGGCGCCGCTATGCAGCGCATATATGCGCCGGACGGGGCGCGCCGGTTTGATGCTGATTTGATGGCGGAGGTTTACGAGCGTCCTTTTGTCGTGGAAACCTGTAAATATTCGGAGTTGCCGGAGGATAAGTTGCAAAGTCGGCCGTTGGGCAGACACTTGGATGGGTGCCGCATAGGATTCGATTTAGGCGCCAGCGACCGTAAAGTCGCCGCGGTTATAGATGGCAAGGCAGTCTATAGCGAGGAAGTGATCTGGAATCCCAGGACTCAGACCGACCCGCAATATCATTATGATGAGATCATGGCCGCTCTGCGCAAGGCGGCAGAGTATTTGCCGCGGGTGGATGCCATCGGCGGGTCCGCCGCCGGGATTTACGTCAATAACAGTGTGCGGATTGCCTCGTTGTTCCGGGGTGTTCCCAAGGATTTGTTTGAAAGCCGGGTGCGCGGAATATTCCGTGAACTTAAGAAGGCTTGGGGTGACATTCCTTTCGAGGTCATCAATGATGGCGAAGTGACGGCGTTGGCCGGGTCAATGTCTATGGGCGTCAATCGTGTGCTGGGCATTGCTATGGGGTCCAGTTTGGCGGCCGGCTATGTTGACCACGCCGGCAACCTGCCCGGATGGCTGGACGAATTGGCGTTTGCGCCGGTGGATTACAATCCCGGCGCGCCGGTTGATGAGTGGTCGGGCGACCGCGGTGTGGGCGCGCAGTATTTTTCACAGGTAGCCGTAAATCGCCTTGCCGCCGCGGCGGGCATTAAGTTGGACCAGCAGCGGACGCTGCCGGAACGCTTGAAGGATGTACAGGCTTTGATGCAAGCCGATGATCCGCGCGCGCGCCGGGTTTACGAAACCATCGGCGTTTGGCTTGGTTATACTCTGGCGCACTACGTTGTGTTTTATGATTTAGCGCATGTGTTAATGCTGGGCCGTGTCACTTCCGGCGTCGGCGGCGAAATCGTGCGGGAACAGGCTTTGCGTGTGCTGCGGACAGAATTCCCTGATCTGGCCGAAAAGATCAGCTTGTCCGTGCCCAGTGAATCCGATCGGCGGGTGGGTCAAGCGATTGCCGCTGCCAGTCTGCCGGCGCTCAAGTCCGGCTGAAGCCGACTTGGTATCACGCTGCGCTGTCGGCGTTGCTCGCGGTTTATCTGTGCCTTAAGGGCGTTTATGCCTATTGTTCCTGAAGTTATTATCCGGCGGCGTTTAACCGCTATTGTGCGTGCGGCAATGCCATTGGCAATGCGGACGGCGGGTCGGTTGCTGGCCTTTATGATTCCGCTGTCGCTGGCGGTGACTTTGCTGGATTATACCGGTGTGCTGCCGAGTATCGCCAGCCGGCTGCATCCGGTGATGCGGGTAGTGGGTTTGCCGGGCGAGGCGGCGCTGGTGGTGTTGACTGCCGCTGGGCTGAATATTTATTCCGCCATTGCCGTCATGCAGACCATGACCCTGACCGTGCGTGAAGGCGCTATCCTGGCGTTGATCTGTCTGATTGCGCATAACCTGCCGGTGGAATCGGCGGTTCAGCATCAGGCCGGCGCATCCGGGGTAAGGATGGCTTTGTTGCGTCTCTTAGCCGCGCTGGTGGGCGGGATGATGTTGAATGCTTTCATGCCGGTGGACGGAAAGATGATGGCGACCGTTGCCGCCGCGCCGACGGTCTCCGTCGGTCTGAGTAAGACGTTAATCGTTTGGGCGAAAGGCATGGCTTGGGTGGCTTTAAAGATTATTTTGATTTTGGCCGGATTGATGGTGTTGCAGCGCTGGCTTGCGGAGGTCGGTTGGCTGCACCGATTGGCGCGCCGGTTGGGTCCGGTGTTGGCGCCGCTGGGCTTGCCACGCTCGACAGCTTTTTTGTGGCTGGTGGCGAATTGCATGGGGTTGGCCTATGGCGCGGCCGTCATGATTGAGCATGCGCGTGCCGGCGATATATCCCGCGCGGATTTACGCCTGTTTAACTGTCACGTGGCCATTTCGCATTCATTGTTGGAAGACACCCTGCTTTTTGTGGCTTTGGGTATTCCTGCCGCTTGGATTGTTTGGCCGCGATTGTTCCTGGCGGCTGTGGTGGTCTGGCTGTACCGGGCCTGGATGCGGTATCGGCCTGCTTAACCTTGCGCGGGGGATTGAGCCCGCCAGTGGAGGACCTGGTTTTTTTGGATTGGGCCGATCGGTCCGATCTTCCAAATCTCCCGGTTAACCAGATTGTTGTTTCAGGCCGCGGTGGCAGAACATTTCCACCTTTTTGCGATGGTAGTAGGTATAATTTGGGCTTTCGGCCAAGGTTGGCGGGCAGGAGGCGACCGCCTGATGCCACAGGTGCACCGCGCGCGCTTTCATGATCAACGATCGGCCGCGCACTCCGGCCATGTGCAGTCTGACGGCGAAATCGTCGTCTTCCAAACCCCAGCCTTCATAATTTTCATCAAATCCGTTAATGCGTTCGGCATCAGCGCGGAAAAGCGAGAAGTGGCAGCCCAGTATTTTGGGTTTGTTGCGCCGGGCCAGGCCGATGCGGCGCAGCAGGGCATTTCGGAGGAATTGACGGTGACAGCGTGCCAGATGGCTCTGGTCGGCGTATTTCCACAAATCGGTCAGTACGGTATCATCCCAGACGCTGTTCAGGAATTTATGCGTATCGGCCTCGCTTGCCAAGGCGCGGTTGCCGGCTAGAAAGCGTCCGGGTCGCGCCATCTGCAAGTGCTGTTCGATGGCATTCGGCAACAGCAGAATATCGCAATCGAGCATCAACAGGTAATCATAGGCGGCGAGGCGTATGGCATTGTTACGTGCCGCCGCCAGGCGATATCCCTGATCAGCTTGCCGGACGTAGCGTACCGGGAAAGGCAAAGCGGCGAAGCCGGCCTGCATGGTGGCGACGTTTTCCGGGGTGGAGCCGTCATCGGACACCACAGCCTCGTCTGGCATGACCCGGCTGATGGCCAGGGCTTTCAGGCACGCGGCCAGCATTTGTGGCCGGTTATAAACTGTGATGATGGCGCTGATTTTCATGTGCGGTTCATTTCTCCCCTTCCCGTTTCCCATCCGTTAAATCCCATTGCCTGGGCGTAAGCCCTTTGGATGTTGGAAAGCGCCAGGTTTGTCCGCCGCAGCGCAGCTCGGCGTCATCGCTGTCAGTTTGCAGTGTCAGCGGTGTGCCGGGATGGCGGGCGCGCAGACAATTGGCCAACAAGATGGCCTTTTCCACACCGTCGCCCCGCGCGAAATTCCAGACTTCATCCGGCTGTGCCAGGCGTCCGCGTTCATCGTAAATTGATTCATCCGGCATGGCGTAAATCCGCTCGGCCAATGCGGCGTCGGTCATATCGGTGGTGGCGGCCAGCGCCACAGGGTTGCGTTCCATTGCCGCCAGAAGAAACGGGCGGTCATCCACCGCGTTCAAATCGCGGTAGGCATGGAAGGCCAGTTCTACGGTAGGATGGACGGCGCGGAGCGCCTGCAGGCGCTCCAACAGTTCTTCGCGTTGCATATCAGGGTGCAGTTCCAGAGGCGGCAGGGGAGCGGGGCGTTGCTTGGCGGCCAGATCGGGCAGACGCGGCGAGACGTGACAGAATTTAATCAGGTTTTCAATGGCAACGGCGGCTTTCAGACAATCGGACGAGAATCGCTGCCGCAAATCTTCCAGGTCGGACGGGTTGGAGAAGTCGAAATGTCTGTCGCGCACAAAGTCCTCAAGGTCGTTGAGCACAATGCGGTTTGGCAGCGGCAGGTGGTGAAATTCCTCCAAGTCCATCTCCGCCAGCAAGCGGCTGCGGGTGTGGTCGGTCAATCGCGCGGGTGAGTCCTGCTCGTATTCAAAGGCGCGGTCTAACGGGATGTAATGGTCCCGGCCGTTCATCTGCGTGCGCAGTTGGAAACAGGGCTGGAATTTCCGGCTGTGCCGCAGGAAGTTGCCGAGAGTTTCCACATTTAAATCTGTGCTCAGGAAACTGCGCAGGCGTTCGGAGAAACGCGTATATGCCTCCGGAGCGATTGTGGCGGTGGGAAATAGCGTGTGGATATATCCGGTGGAATGTGCCACAACCGTCACCCGTTCGTTTTCCAGAGCGCGGCGGGCCTGAGCTGAAAGGGCGGTGCCGTTGCACCACATGGTCTTGGTCACCAGGCGGCGGTTGTTGGTCAGGATGCCGTCATCCAAATCCACAAAGTTCTGGGAGTGCAGCGGTGTGGCCATCAGGAAAATATTCTCCAGCGGCACACGGCAAACGATAAAGATGGCGGCGGCATACAGCACGGCCAGTGAAACGCATTCACCGGCGCCGGTTTGATAGCCCGGCCGGTACCGGAAGGCGTCCATTGCTTCCACTGTTTCAGTCTTCCAGTATGGGATGACGTCGCCGTCATACTTGTCCAGTCCGAAGTGGGTGCGGATGTCAATGTCGAAATAATACTTATCGCCTTCGTATCCGAAGAGCGCGTTGGACTGGCGTAAAGCGTCGGTGTCTATGAAATCGCCGAACCGTGCCATTTCACGGGCCTTAGTGGTCAGCCCCCAGGTGTTCAGATCCAAGTTGAAAACATAGTGGTCCATGATGAATTGCTTCAGACGCTGCAGGCGGCGTCCGGGCTTCAAGCGCGCCAGGTTTTTAAACCACGGATCATCGCGCCAAGGCCAGATTCGGGGCGACATAAGATTGGCCAGCAGCAGGCTGTAAATCAATTCCGGGAAGACGAACACTTCCATGTCCGAGAGAGTGATTGCCGATGATTTACGCTGTAAATCGTATGCGGTGTTTTCTGTTGGTGTATTAGACATATCGTTTTTTTACATGAGGGGGCTATAGGCGTTGCATCGGGACATGGCAGTCGCGGCGGATTTATCCGCCATGGCCGGTCTCACGGCGCAGGTCATGTACCCGACGCGCCTTGCCGAGCGAACGTTCCAGTGTTTGCGGTTTTACAAGTTCCACTTTGGCGTGAATGCCGGTGATGGAGTAAATTTTGTGGGCAATATTCCGGCGCATATTATCCAGCGCCGCAAAACTGTCGGTGAATTTCTCCGGCCGCATTTCCACCTTCACGGTTAACTCATCCAGGTTGCCCGGCCGGGTAACTTCAATCAGGTAGTGCGGCGCGGCGCCGTCCACCCGCAGCAAGGCTTCTTCAATCTGCGACGGGAAAACATTGACGCCTCGGATGATCAACATGTCGTCCGAACGGCCGATGATACGGCCCATACGCATGCCAGTGCGTCCGCAGACGCAAGGCTCGTCGTTCAGCACAGCGATGTCGCGTGTGCGGTAGCGCAGCAAGGGCATGGCCTGTTTGGTCAGAGGCGTAATGACCAATTCACCCGGCGTGCCTAATGGCACGGGTTCCAGTGTGTCGGGGTCAAGGCATTCCACCAGGAAGTGATCTTCCTGAATGTGCATGCCGTCGCGCCGGTAACACTCGCCGCTGACACCCGGACCGGTAACTTCGCTCAAGCCGTAATTGTTGAAAGCTTGTATGTCGAGCTCGCGTTCTATTCGGACGCGCATGTCTTCCGTCCAGGGTTCCCCGCCGAAATGGGCGAATTTCAAGTGCAGCGATCGGGGGTCTATCCCTTCCTGAGCGGCAACTTCGGCGATGTTCAAGGCGTAACTGGGAGTGCAGATCAGGACTTCCGCCTGCAAATCCGCCAGCAGCATCACTTGGCGTTGTGTGTTTCCCGCCGATACCGGCAGCACCGCCGCGCCAACTTTCTCTACGCCGTAGTGCAGTCCGAATCCACCGGTAAACAAGCCGTAGCCGAAGGCAATATGCACCAGATGTTCCGGGCGCAACCCACCGGCGACCAGGAAGCGGGCGCAGAGATTAGCCCAGTTATCGAGGTCTCCGGCGGTATATGCGACGATTGTGAGCCTGCCGGTGGTTCCGGATGAGCCGTGCAGGCGTGCCAGTTTTTCGCGCGGCACGGCCAGCAGGCCTAACGGATAGGACTGGCGCAGGTCTTCCTTAGTGGTGAATGGCAGGCGGCGCACATCATCCAGCGAGCGGATGTCATCCACGCCGACTCCGGCGGCGGTCAGGGCGTCGCGGTAAAACGGCACTTGCGCGGTACGCACGACGCATTCGCGCAGGCGATGTAATTGCAGTTCCCGCACTTGGGCGCGGGGCATGGCTTCATCTTCGGACCACAGACGATTTTCAAACGACAGATTTTTAACAGCAGTCATTATGTGATTCTCTTTAATGTTCGGATAACTTGGCTAGTTCAGCGGGCCCTAGAATGCCCACGTTTGTTTCGCGCACGGCCGCCAAGGCGGCATCCACGTCTTCAAAGCGGAAAACGATCACCGCCTTGTTGCCGCGGCCGAAAGCAAAGGCATACATGTATTCGATGTTGATGCGAGCGCGGTCCAGCACCGCCACCACCTGTGCCAAGCCACCCGGGCGATCCGGCACTTCCAATGCCAGAACTTCAGTCACTTTCACCACGCATCCGGACTTTTCCAGCAGGTCGCGCGCGCGTTCCCACTCGCTGACCATCAGACGCAGGATGCCGAATTGCTGGGTATCGGCCAGCGACATGGTGATGATGTTGACTCCCGCATCAGCCAGTACCCGGCATGGGATGTAAAGTTGGCCGGGTTTGTTTTCCAGAAAGACCGATAGTTGTTTGATTTTCATATTGCCTTCCCTCATTGGTTTAATCTCCCCGCTGTGCCGGCGGATTTGCCGCCCGATTTTATTCGCGCTGATCCAGCACGCGCCGGGCCTTGCCCTCGCTGCGCGGAATGGTGTGCGGTTCCGACAGCCGCACTTCCACCCGAATATTCAACACCTGTTCCAGTGATTTGATCAGATTGCGGCGCAAATCCTCCAGTGCGCCGATGCGGTCGCTGAAGATTTCCGGTGTAACCTCCACCTGTACCTCCATTCGGTCGAGTCCCTTTTCCCGCGTCAGCACGATTTGATAATGCGGCAAGGTGCCTTCAGCAGTCAGCAGCGCCGTTTCCACTTGCGACGGGAACACGTTGACTCCGCGAATAATGAACATGTCGTCGCTGCGGCGCGCGATGCGGCGGATGCGTCGAATCGTGCGGCCGCAGGCGCACGGCTCGTTGATGATGGAGGTAATATCGCGTGTGCGGTAGCGGATCATCGGCATCGCCTGCTTGCTGAGAGTGGTCAGCGCCAGCTCGCCTTCTTCCCCATCGGGCAGAACCGCGCCAGTCTCAGGGTCCACGACTTCAGGGTAAAAATGGTCTTCAAAAATGTGCAGGCCATTGTGTTCTGAGCATTCGATTCCTACGCCGGGACCGATAATTTCCGAAAGGCCGTAGATGTCGTAGGCGCGAATGCCGGTCATAGTCTCAATGCGGGTGCGCAGTGACTCGGTCCAGGGCTCGGCGCCGAAGATGCCTGCCCGGAGCGGCAAGTTGCGCAGGTTGGAACCTTGTTCCTCCGCGCGTTCCGCCAGATGCAGGAAATAGCTCGGTGTGCAGCATATGGCCGTGACGCCGAAGTCTTTCAGTGTCATAAGCTGGCGATCAGTATTGCCACCGGAAATAGGGATTACGGCGGCTCCCAGAGCCTCGGCGCCGTAATGCGCGCCCAGCCCGCCGGTGAACAGGCCGTAGCCGTAAGCGTTTTGAATCACATCGCCGGCATGCAGGCCGCAGGCCAAGAAGGAACGCAGCATGACGCTACTCCAAACTTCCAGGTCGGCGTGCGTGTATGCCACGACTATCGGCTTGCCCGTGGTGCCGCTGGAGGCATGCAATCGGACGATTTCCTGCATCGGGACGGCAAACAGTCCAAAAGGGTAGTTGTCCCGCAAATCGGCTTTGACCATGAACGGCAAAAGCGTGATATCCGCCAGTGAATGCAGGGAGTCGGGCGTCAGTTGGCGTTCCTGCATGCGCTGCCGGAACAGCGGCACATTGGCGTATGTGCTTGCCACAATTGCTTGCAACCGGCGCAATTGAAGATTGCGCAATTGCGGCAGCGGCAGGAAATCCGGCGCGCTGGCCGGGTGAAATTGTTCTGCAATAGAATGTTTTTGCATATGCGCCGCTCTTTTAAATCTCTTTTTGTAAGGCGGTATTACTCTGAATACATATAAGGCCCATCGGCGCGCGAAATCAACATAAAAATAGTCGCCCGGGTGGGAATAATCGAACGCGCACATTATAGTGTATGCCGACGGAAATTCAAATTTTTATTCTTGGCGGGGCATTGCTGATGGAGTATAAACCCCATGTCAGGCATTTGAAATTTAAGCTGTTAGTATAAACTCATCGCGGACTTAGGTATAAATCATTATGAATATAGAAAACCCAACCCCTGCTTCCGGCGCCATGCCGGCGCCGACGTTGCCCGAGCGCCCGCAGCGTCCACCGCGGACCGGGTGCCGGAAAATCGCCTTAGTGTTGTTGGTTTTATTGTTTTTAAATCTGGTCGTCGGCATAGCGCTGTTGACCCGTGCCCGATCCAGCGCATCGGGCAATATGGCGGAGGATGAATTCCCGTCATACGAGGAAATTTGGTCTTATGGCGACGGCGATGTGAAAGCGGTGCGCTTGGAATTGACAGGTGTCATCACCCGGGATGCCGATGGCGGTTTCTGGGATGTGGAATTCGATCCCGTCGAGGAATGGCTGCGGCAAATCCGCGCCGCCAAGCAGGATGACGCGGTGCGGGCCATCATCCTGGAAGTGGACTCGCCCGGCGGCGCGCTGACGCCCACAGATGAGATTTACCAGGCATTACAGGAGTTTCGTGCTTCGGATGAAGGCCGGCGAGTGGTGGTGCATGTGCGCGATATGGCCGCTTCCGGCGGTTATTACATAGCTATGGCTTCGGATTGGATTGTCGCTGAGCCGACCGCTGTCGTCGGTTCAATCGGGGTCATTATGCAAACTTTGAACTGGAAGGAATTAAGCGACAAAATAGGTATCCATGACGTTACCATCACCGCAGGTGACAATAAGGATTTATTGAATCCGTTCCGTCCGGTACAGCCGGAGCACCTCGCAGTTTTTCAGGATATTCTGGACGAAATGCACAACCGTTTCGTTAACTTGGTGCAAGATCGCTTGCAGCTTGACCCGGCGGCGCTGAAGTCGTTGGCGGATGGACGCGTTTTTTCCGCCAATCAGGCTATTAGCGACGGCATGATAAATCAGATTGGATATTTTGATGATACTCTGGCGAAGACGCGGGAGTTGTTGGGCGTTGAGGCGCTCCGGGTGGTGCGTTATGATCAGCCGCGCGGGTTGGCGCAATTCCTGGCGCGCTTGTCATATCAGATGCCTGGTATCAATTTACTAAAAGTCTTACGGCAGCCGCAAATGCGTATTATGAGCCTTTGGACGCCTTAGCCTGGAAACGGCATTTTGAAATTCAGGAAACTTTCTTATCCCAAATGCGCGCGATAATTCTTTCTATCGGTGATGAATTGATTTTGGGCCAGGTGGCCGATACCAATGCCGAGTGGTTGAGCGCGCATCTCGCGGAACATGGCGTTATGACCGCTTGGCGCCATACCGTGCCGGATGACCGCGCCGCTATTGCCGCCGCTCTGCGGGATGCGGCCAATGCGGCGGAACTGATTATCGTCACCGGCGGGTTGGGGCCGACGCCCGACGACCTGACCCGGGAGGCGCTGGCGGATGTGTTGGGCGCGCCCTTAGATATGTATCCGCCGGCGCGGGAAAAGCTGGAACAGTACTTCCGCGCACGTGGCTGGGATATGCCGGCGGGCAATCTCGCGCAAGCCATGCTCCCGCGTGGCGCGGATTCATTGGAGAATCCCGTCGGCACGGCGCCCGGCATCCATGCGCGCTTGGGCCAGGCCGATATTTATCTGGTTCCCGGTGTGCCATCCGAAATGCGGGCGATGTTTCAGTTGCACCTTGCGCCGCGCCTGGGCGCGCAAACCGGGCGGGTGATTTTGACTGCGCAACTGAATACCTTTGGCGTGGGCGAATCGCGGGTGGCGGAGTTGCTCGGCGGCCTGATGCGCCGCGACCGCAATCCTTTGGTGGGCACGACGGTGGAAAACGGCATTGTCGGGGTGCGCGTGCGCGCCGACTTCCCGGACGCTGCGGCCTGCCGTGAGGAGCTGGAGCGGACCGTACAGGCGGTGCGTCAGCGTCTGGGTGCGGCGGTGTTCGGCTTCGGGTCGGATTCGCTGGCGGAGCAAGTGGGTGCGCTTCTGCGTCAGCGCCGCCGCCGCTTGGCTACTGCGGAAAGTTGCACCGGCGGGTTGCTGGGGAAAATGCTGACCGATGTCCCCGGCGCAAGTGATTTTTACCTGGGCGGTTGGGTGGTGTATGATAATTCCCTCAAGTCCGGGCTGCTGGATGTGCCGGCGGATATTTTACGGACCGCCGGCGCGGTCAGCGAAGTCGTGGCCTGCCGTATGGCGGAAGGCGCCGCTCGGCATGCCGGGGCGGATTTTGCATTGGCCGTTACTGGCATTGCTGGGCCCGGCGGTGGCACTCATGACAAGCCTGTCGGCACGGTTTGGATTGCGTTGGGTGAGCGTGTTGGTGGCAAGGTGATTGCCGGCGCCGAACGCCGGTTGTTGGCGGGCGACCGTGCGGCTGTGCGCGATCGCGCGGCCAAGGCGGCCTTGAATATGCTGCGCCTGCGCCTGCTGGAAATGACCACTCACCCGGAATGTTGAAGCTGCATTGTTCGTGTGGGTAATCCGATTTCTGTTTGCTGTATCGGCTGGCTTGACCTGAAATCCTTTAATTTTCGGTTTTTTTCGGTTTTTTTACTTGCAATTCTACACCGCTTGGACTAGACTACTTTGCATTAATCCGGGGGGGAGTAGCTCAATTGGTTAGAGTCCCAGACTGTCGATCTGGTTGTTGCGGGTTCGAGTCCCGTCTCTCCCGCCACCGATTGCCGCATTGATACTTTGCGCGCCGAATCCGCCGTCCAAAAACAAGTCTGGTCAGTTCCAACTTGTATGACGTCGGTGGGATTTTTCGCCGTATATGTCGGCAGTCGTTGCCGGTGTTCATGGCGATGTAGCTCAGTTGGTAGAGCGGAGGACTCATAAGCCTTAGGTCCGGGGTTCGAATCCCCGCGTCGCCACCATATTCAACAAGTTAGAGGTAGTCTTGTGACCAATCCAGAGAAATCCACGCGCACAGCTAATAATCATCCATTAATCAATCAATTGGTGCAATTGCAGGAACTCATACTCGTGCGTTCCGAGCAGGAAGCATCCATGACAGACAAGTACACTTCCCAGTTGGACAATTCCATTAATGCCCTGCGCGGCTCGCTGCCGGAAGAAACCCAGCAGCTCTTTCAGAAAATTGAAAAGCGCGACGTGTTGGCGATTGTGCCGATTTCCAATAATGTCTGCTCGGGGTGCGGCCTTTCGCTGCCGGTCAGCTTGATTTACGCTGTGCGCGCAGGCGAAAAGCTGTTTCAATGTCCCAATTGCGCGCGCATCCTTTACTATCCCGAAGCCCGCTCGCGGCGCATCAGCACGAAAGTCGGCGGCCGCTCCATGCCGCGACGCACTGGCATCGCCCGCTTTTCTTCGCAGTCGCTGATGTTGCCGGAGTTAAATTCTACTGAGCGCGATAAGGTAATTGAAGAAATGGCCATGCGCATGGAATCGGAAGGCTTCGTGGACGACGGCGCCAAACTGATTACGGCCGCCCTTGAACGTGAAGCCATCATCAATACGGCTGTGGAGCATGGATTGGCTTTCCCGCATGTGCGCGGAGTGGAAGGCGGCGGCCTGACTTTGGCATTAGGGATTAACCGCAAGGGTGTACGCTTTGATACGGCCGGACGCGGGTTGACGCATATTATCTTCTTTATCGTCATTCCTACCGCCGCCAGCGTATTTTACCTGCGTCTGCTGTCTGGGTTGACCCAGACCTTTTACAGGAAAGACGCTCGTGAAAAACTGCTTGCCGCGCAAAATAGCGAGGAGTTGTGGAGCGCTTTGGTGAAGACCACCCGCTACACAATTAAGTAGTTTTCCGCCCGGTCAATCGAAGTAAACATGCGCGTTGTATTGGTAGTGGCCGGAATGGTGCACGCGCATAATTGTCTGGCGCCCTTCCAGGATATCCACATCTTCGCGGCAACTGCGTTTGCCGTTGCGTTCCTGCAAGACCACCCGATAGACGCCGGGGTCCAAGTCGTATGCTTCGTCGTCGTAAGCGTCCACACGAGTGGTGGATTCAAAGCCGTCAATGAAGACTTTCAGACGGTCGCCGGTGCAGTTATCCACAATCAGACAGCCTTGTCCATCGGGCGGCTTATGCGAAAATGAATCATCCTCGCAGCCGGTGAGCATGGCCGACAGCCCCACGACGACTGCAATGGTGGCGGCACGCACTACGCACAAACGGAATTTCATAATCTGGTTGAGCTTCATACTGTGTTCCTTCATTTCCTCTATGTTAACCTGATAACGGCAGTTTGAAATTCAGGGTGCAAGCCGGCCATAAGCGGCCTAAGTCAGTTCCTTTTCAAGTTTACTCAGCTTTTCATCAGCGCCGAAAACCACCAGCGTGTCGCCCAGCTCAATCAGATCGGTGGGGGCGGGGATGATGATCGTCTCCTGATCGCCGTCCGGCTGTTTGGCTCGCCGCAAAACCAGGATGGTGACGCCGAAATCCCGGCGGATATTGGACTCGGCAATTGTTTTGCCGATGTAGGTTAACGGCGCGTTGATTTCCAGCACACTGGCTCCGGCTGACACTTCCATATAATCCAGCACCGACGGTGAAACCAGTGTGCGGGCCAGACGCGTGGCCATGTCGCGATCCGGGAAAATAATGCGGTCGGCGCCGACACGTTGCAGCACTTTGCCATGCAGCTCGCCCGAGGCTTTGGCCACGACGCAAGGGATTTTCATTTCCTTGAGGCTGAGGGTGGCAAGGATACTGCTTTCCAGATCGGAACCGATGGCGACAACTGCGATATCACAATCCTGAAATCCCGCGGCCTCCAGAGTTCCCTCTTCGGTGGCATCGCCTTCCATAGACTTGGCGACAGAGCCGGCCAGGTTGTCCACTACCTCTCGATTGCGGTCGAGCAGCATCACTTCTACGCCTCGCTCCGCCAGCGCTTCCGCCAGGCCGGCGCCGAATCGCCCACCGCCGATAATGCCGATCCTTTTCAAATTGCCCCCTGCTGGTCGGCGGCGGAAAAATGAAAATGAAGCCTGCCGCCGAATGCTTGTTTTTATATGTTCGGCATATTTTGTTAATAATGCTTGGTATAATCAAGATAAAAATGGCTATCCTACCAGCACATCTTCGTCCGGCGGGCGCACCAGGCGCCGCGGGCTTTTTGTGCCTACCAGCATGGCAATTGTCAATGGGCCGACTCGACCGATGAACATGCACAGCGTCATCAATGCCAACCCCGTTTTGGAGAGTTTGGGAATAATACCGGTGGATAGTCCTGTGGTGCTGAAGGCTGAGATGGTGTCAAACATCAGGAAGTCCGTTGAAAACACGCCTGCCTGCAGGAGGTTGTGTTCGCTTATGAGCAGGAGACCGTAAAGCAGGGTCAGCAGCAACGTGCTGAGGATGAAAACTGCCAAGGCGGTTGTCGTATTGCGTTGGGAAAGGGTGCGGTTCAAGATTGTGGTTTCGCGCCGACCGCGGATCATGGCGATGGTGGCGGCCAACAGCACGGCGACAGTGGTGACTTTAATTCCGCCGGCGGTTGAGCCGGGCCCACCGCCGATATACATTAAAATCATGTTTATGAAACGGGTGGCGGGCCGGAGTTCCGCCATTTCGAGTGTGTTAAAGCCGGCGGTGCGTGCCGTCACTGCATGGAACAGTGAATCCATGATTTTAACCGGCCAAGTCAGCTGCGCCAGCGTGTTGCGCCACTCCAGCGCCCCGAAGGCCAGGGCGCCGAGCGATAATAGCGCGGCAGTGGCCAGCAGGACGACTTTGGTGTGGAGCATAAGCCGGCCACGCCGCAGCAGATTGCGCTGCCAGAACCGGTACCGGCTGATATCATATAATACAATAAAGCCCAACCCTCCAGCGGTGACTAACACACCGATGATTGTGAGGATGGCGGGGTCGTGGCGGAAAGCCGTCAAACTATCGGGGAAGAGCGAGAATCCGGCGTTGCAGTAGGCGCTGACGGAGTGAAAGACGCCGTTGAAAATCGCATGCGGCAGTGGTTGGGCATAAGCAGTGTGAAACCGCCAGGCCAGCAATACCGCTCCACAGCCTTCCAGAAAGAATGTAAACTGAATGGATCGCTGCAGCAGCTCTCGCAGATTATGGGCTTCTTGCAGGCGCAATACATCCATTACCGCCATTTCACTCTGCATGCTCATGTGACGTCCGGCCATACTGAGCAATAAGGTGCCCAAAAGCATGAAACCCATGCCGCCGATTTGGATCAGGAGCAGCAGTACCGTCTGCCCAAAAACGGTGTAATATTCCGGGACGCAGACGGCGGAGTGGCCGGTCACACAAACGGCGCTGGCGGCCGTGAAGACGGCGGTCAACGGGTCTGGCAGTCCGGCGGTACGGGTTGACCAAGGCAGCATCAGAGCCAGTGTGCCCAGCACAATGGCCAGTGCTACAGCCTTGACGACAAACCATTGTGGGCGCGCTCTTTCTTCTTGCTTTGTAGCGGGCATGCTTAATATAGTATTCCGGGTAACGAGCAATAGTCAAGGTTATCCGGCAATGTTGAAAGCGGTGCGCATAGTTCTGGTTCGGCCGATTTACAGCGGCAATATCGGCGCGGTCTGCCGGGTAATGGCTAATATGGGGCTGTCTGAACTCGTGCTTGCGGGCGCCGGGATCGGCGACTTGGAGCAGGCGCGGCAGATGGCCTGCGGCGCGCAGGATATTTTGGCCGCCTGCCGGCAGGCGCCGGACTTGTCCGCCGCTGTAGCTGACTGTACGGTGGTGGTAGGCGCTACCGCCCGGCAAGGATTGTACCGGGGGCATAGTCGGACGCCGCGGGACTGGGCGCCGGAAATTCTGGCGGCGTCCCGTGCCGGGAAAGTCGCCCTGGTGTTTGGGCCGGAAGACAATGGTTTGAGCAACGAGGAGATCGCGATTTGCACACGATTAATGCGAATTCCGTCGTCGTCGGTATACCCTTCCTTAAATCTTTCGCACGCTGTGATGGTCTGCGCATACGAATTGTTCATGGCGGCTGGTGAGTTTGAATTGCCGCCGGAAAAGTCGCCGGAGGCCGTGACAGCCAAAAAAGAGCGCATGTTTGCGATGTGGGAGCGGATGCTGTTGCAAATCGGGTTTATGGAGCCGGACAAGGCGGCTCATATGATGCAGGGGGTGCGGCGGATTTTCACCCGCGGGCGCCTTTCGGATGATGATGTGCGGATATTGATGGGTATTGCCCGTCAGATGGAGTGGTATGTCGGTACAAAAAAACGCTCCGGCGCCGCCGGCGACTCAGCCGTCGCTGACTGACAGCCGCGCTGAATTGCGTCGGCCGGCGGCCGCTTGTCGGTGGATATACTGGTTGGCGCTTCCGGTGGCGGCCCTCGCAGTTTGGGCGGTGGCGCGCAACTATTGGGCATGGGATAATTTTGGGACGGTGGAGCCCGGACAGGTTTACCGCTGCGGACAGCTGCTACCGGGACAGCTTGAAAAACTCATCAAGCGCTATAAAATCAAGACCATCATCAAAACCAATATTCCGGATCTATCCCTTGCGGACATGGGACGGGAGCGGGAAGTCTGCCGGCGGCATTACGTCCGGGTGGCGGCGTTGATCATGCCGGGCGATGGGCGGGGGGAATTTGCGCAGTATGATCAGGCATTGGCATTGTTATGCGATCAGCGCAATCTGCCGGCGCTGATCACCTGCGCGCGCGGCACGCACCGTACCGGCGCTGTTGTGGCGGTTTACCGGGTGTTGGCCCAGCATTGGGCGGTGGCCCGCGCGCTGGCCGAAATGGAAGATTACCGGTTTGACCCCGGCGGGCAATGGGGCAGGGCCAAACACCCGTTGACGGAACATTTGCACACATACTTTAAGGAGCGGTTAGATCATGAATAATAAGCTGCGTCTGGGTGTCTTCGGTGGCACATTCAATCCGGTGCATTTGGGGCATCTGATTGCCGCTCAGGATGCTGCCGAAATGTTTGATTTGTCGCGCGTGCTGTTTGTGCCGTGCGATCACCCGCCGCACAAGTCAGAGCATCGGCTGGCTTCTGCCGCACACCGAATGGCCATGTTGGAGGCGGCGCTGGAAGGCAGTCTGCTGTTTGAAGTCTGCGACCTCGAAGTCCGCCGTGGTGGCACGAACTATTCCATTGATACCATGCGTGATCTGACGCGTCTGTATCCCAATGCCGATTTCTATTTTATCATCGGCGCTGATTCTTTGTTGGAATTGCACACGTGGAAGTCCATCGGCGACTTACTGAAATTGTGTTCTTTTATTACATTGACAAGGCCGGGGTTTGTGGCGTCGCCGGATTTGGCTGGCCGGATACAGCTGCCGACGCCATGGCCGGAAAAACTGTTGGCCAATCTGGCTGTCGGGCATCAGGTGGATATTTCATCTTCCGATATCCGTTACCGTGTGGCGGAAGGATTGAGCATAACGTATCTGACGCCGCCGGCTGTGGAAACATATATTATGGAGCATCGCTTGTATTACAATGAAAACTGAAAAAGCTGCGCCGACATCCCGCGAATTGCTCGGTTGGATAATTGAAGTCCTCCGCGTGAAGCATGGCCGAGATATCCTGGCCTTCGATGTGCGCGGCATATCAGGTATAGCGGACTATTATCTGCTGGTTTCCGCCCTTTCCACACCGCATATCAAGGCGCTGCAAAATGCTGTGCGGATTGCTATGAAGGCACAGGGAATAACTTGCCGCCGCAAGTCCGGCGCGCCGGATAGCGGGTGGATTATCGCGGATTATCCGGACGTCATGCTGCACATCTTCCTTCAGGAAACCCGCGAATATTACAATTTGGAGGAGTTATGGGCTACCATACCGCAAGTGGAAGTCTAGATTGAGCGGGTCGGCGGTTTTATTGCGCAGAGCCGACAGTGCGGCCTTCTAAAAAGGTTGGCAGGGATTGCCGTAACCATTCAGCGGCGCAGAGCATGGCCGTCCACACGAATTGGGCGTCATGGGACAGCTGTGCGGTCCAGACGGGCAAGGGCGTACCGGCCAGCAGGGCGGCCAGGATGGCCAGGATGCAGACATTGCCGCAATAAATCATGATATAAGGAAACAGTCGCCCGTAAGGCTGCAAATCTTCTTGATGGCGGATCAACGCCTGCAAAGTGAAAGTATAATGAAATCCCAGACTGGCGCCCAGCGCCGCCAGCCAGAGCAGGCGACCGGCGGCTGGACCGACAAACCAGGAGCAAATCCACCAGGCCAGCAGGATCAGCGCCGTGTAAAACGGGAAGAAATAAGGCGCCAGAGCCGTCAGAAAATTACGCTCCGATAGTTTAACATATCCGCCGGAGCGGGAGATTTGCATGCCACAAAAACGGGCGCCCATGATCGTCCCCCACAAGGCGTGGGTGATTTCATGGGCCAGGATATAGGCTCTGGTCGTCGCCGGCAGCAACGCCATCGCCGCCAGCCAGCATAGTGCGCCGGCTGTCAGCGCCAGTATGGAGTGTATTCCGCCGGGCGAGGCCCACCAAGTGCACAGCAGAAACCAGCAGGTGCGCGAGCAAATCGCCGCTGCCGGCAACAGAATAATGCCCAGTAGAAAATATATCCAGCGCATGGGCTGATTGTGTTATCCGGTTATGCGTGTGCCTGGCCGGCTTGCAGCGCCCGCAGATTAACGTCCATTGCCGGCCCGGAAAACCAGTCGCCGATAATTTGTTCGGCTTCGGCCGCGGTGAACCACGGCTTGTGGCGCAATAACGCCCCTAGCATCACCAGATTGGCTGAGCGTGGGCTGCCGACCTGATCGGCCATAGCAGTAGCAGGCAGACTGATCATGGTTTGGCCCGGTCGAACGGTAACGTGGCACAGAGAACTGTTGACCAGCGCCAGGCCGTCAGGTGTCAGGCGGTTAACCATTTCCTGGGCGCCGTGCTGATTCATTAAAATCAGGGTATCCGTCTGTTCGGCACAGGGCGAAGCGATTTCGCGGGACGAAAAGATGACTTCGCAATGCGCGCTGCCGCCGCGGACTTCAACGCCGTAGGCTGGGAAAAATGTTACATATGGTGTTTTTAGCGCGGCGATGCGGGCAATCAGCTTGCCCAACAGGATTATGCCCTGGCCGCCGGCGCCGGCAATAATGATACGTTCAAGCATTTTGCACAACCCCTTCCTTGCGGAAGACGCGCACGGGAAAGACCGTGCTCATCTGTTCGCCGACGAAACGCAGGGAATCTGCGGCGGAGCGGCGGAAATAAGTGGGGCAGGGGGAGAGAATTTCGACAAAGCTATAGCCCTTACCCTCGATTTGCGCTGTGAACGCGGTGGTGAGCGCCTGTTGCATACGCTGTACACCACGCACGCCGTCCACCGCCACGCGCTCAATATAATACGGCGCTTCCAGCGTGTTTAGCAATTCACACATGCGGAGCGGATAGCCCATCGTTTCAGGCTTGCGG
The DNA here is from genome assembly GCA_050944835.1 of Kiritimatiellia bacterium. Lineage (GTDB taxonomy): Bacteria > Verrucomicrobiota > Kiritimatiellia > JAAZAB01 > JAAZAB01 > JAXGPF01. The sequence continues at coordinate 19,946 of JBMNRV010000020.1, read as the reverse complement.
CCACAAGGACTGGTCGCAGTGGTTTGGCCTGTCATAGTTGTTGGCGCCATCTGACCGCCGGTCATGCCATAAACAGTGTTGTTGATGAAGATAACGGTGATATTTTCGCCACGGTTGGCGGCATGCACGGTTTCAGTCAGCCCAATGGCGGCCAGATCGCCGTCACCCTGATAGGAAAATACAATGCGGTCCGGCAGCGCTCGCTTGATGCCTGTGGCGACGGCGGCGGCCCGGCCGTGTGCCGCTTCGGAGATATCGCATTTGAAGTAAAAGTAAGCAAAGACGGCGCAGCCCACCGGTGCGACGCCGATGGTGCGTTCGCGGATGCCCAGATTGTCCAGTACCTGTGCCAGCGCCTTATGCGCGAAACTGTGGCCGCAGCCGGGGCAGTAGTGCATCGGCTTGGCGGTCATGGCGTTTGGCCGTTGGCAGATCATCTTGCGCGGAGAGTTAGTTTTTTTTGTGGTTTTCATTTGCCGGTATGAACGGCCATAGCCGCATCGAAAATTTCTGTTTCCGTCGGCACTTTGCCGCCGGGATAACCTTTGAAATGTACTGGCACACGCTGGCCGACTATTCGCTGCACGTCTTCCAGCATCTGGCCGCAATTCATTTCAATCACCAGGATGTTTTTTACCCGCTCGGCCAGCGCCAGCAATTGTTTTTCCGGGAAGGGCCAGAGCGTGATTGGCCGAAAGACGCCGATTTTCCCGCCGGCGGCGTGCGCGCGGGCCGCGGCGCCACGCGCCAAACGCGCACAAGTGCCCCAGGCGACCAGCAAGGTTCGGCAATCGGCGGTATCAGTTTCCTCCGCCCGGCATTCGCGCTGGCGGACTCTTTCATAGGCGGCCTGCAGCAGGTAATTGTGATTTTCCAGCTCACCTTCCTTAACTAACAGCGAGCGGATACAGTTCGGCTGCCGGTTCTTGGCGCCGGTCAGCGCCCAATGCTTATCAGGCGTCTTCGGCGGCGGGCCGGCATGCAATCGAATTGGCTCCATCATCTGGCCGATGCGCCCATCGGCCAGCACCATTACCGGCATGCGATAACGGTCAGCCAGCTGAAACGCCTCAATCGTCAAGTCGTGCATTTCCTGCACCGAGCCGGGCGCCAGCACGATCAGGCGGTAATCGCCGTGCCCGCCGCCCTTGACCGCCTGAAAATAGTCGCCCTGTGACGGGTCAATGCTGCCCAAGCCCGGGCCGCCGCGCTCGACGTTCACCACCACCGCCGGCAGCCGTGCCCCTGCCATGTACGACAACCCTTCCTGCATCAGACTAATGCCCGGCGAGGAAGAAGTGGTCATCGTGCGCACTCCCGCCGCCGCCGCGCCGAAGACCATGCTGATGGCTGCCACTTCGCTCTCAGACTGTATAAAAACGCGGCCATGGGTCGGCATGTGCGCCGCCATATAAGCCGTTAATTCATTCTGCGGAGTGATGGGATAGCCGAAATAACACTGGCACCCGGCGCGGATTGCGCCTTCACCCACGGCTTCGTTGCCGGACATCAGCTGCAGATTTTTCCCCGCTGCAGCGCTTTTTTTTCTGGGATGTGTTGTTTTCAATTTGCTCTATCTCAATGGCGGCATCTGGACAGATCAGGGCGCATTGCCGACAACCGATACAGATGCCGTCCCGATCGAGCTGTGCCAACGGCTGGCCTTGCTGGTTATAGTCGTTGGTCAGACTCAACAGTTTACGGGGGCAGACTTCGATACAAAGTCCGCAGCCCTTGCAATAAGTTTTGTTTACGGTAACTTTGAAAGCCATAAACGGGCGCCTACCTTTCGCAAGCGGACACACTATGGTGTTTCGGCAAATCATGGCATTGCCGCCGCAAATTGTCCAGAATTTTTCAGCACGGAGTTTCAACTTGTATTTTTGCCCTCAAATTAATAGCATTTGCGGTCAATACCTCGCGAAATAATATCAATTTCAGGGAATAACTATCTATGGCGCGTATTTTTAATTTTAATGCCGGCCCCGGCGCTCTCCCGGAAGAAGTCTTGGCGGAAGCCCAGCGCGAGCTGCTGGATTTCAAGGGAACTGGCATGTCGGTGATGGAAGGCAGTCACCGCGCAAAGCCCTATGCCGCTGTCCATGATGAGGCCGTGGCCAATTACCGGAAGCTGCTGAATTGTTCAGACGATTACGCCGTTTTGTTCTTGCCCGGCGGCGCCAGTATGCAATTTGCCATGCTGCCCTTGAACTTGCTGGCCGCGGGGCGGACTGCTGATTACATCAATTCCGGTGCGTGGGCCACCAAAGCGATTAAGGAGGCCCAGCGGGTTGGTCAGGTCAATATAGTTGCCGACACCGCCGCTGCCCACCCGGCCCGGCTGCCGTCTCCCGCGGAATTGAAATTTACGCCTGATGCGGCTTACGTTCATATTACTTCCAATGAAACCATCGCCGGCACGCAGTGGAAAACCTTCCCGCGGACTGCCGCGCCTCTGGTGGCGGATATGTCATCCGACATTTTATCGCGCCCACTGGATATCCGGCAATTCGGTGCGGTTTACGCCGGCGCCCAGAAGAATCTGGGCCCTTCCGGCATCGCCTTGTTGGTGATTCGCAAGGATTTGACCGAGCACGTGCCGGACAATTTGCCAGTTATGCTGCGTTATCAAACCCATATAAAAGAAAATTCGCTTTATAATACGCCGCCGACATTCAGTATTTATCTGATGATGCTAGTTTCGCGCTGGCTGTTAAAACAGGGGTTGGAAACGGTTTACCGGCGCAATCGCGAGAAGGCGGACATCATTTATAACGTCATTGATGCCACAGAATTCTACCGCGGCACCGCCGCGCCGGAATACCGGTCGGATATGAACATCACCTTCCGGCTGCCGACGGAAGAGTTGGAAGAGCGGTTTGCCAAGGAAGCCGCGGGGCAAGGCATGTCTGGCCTGAGGGGGCACCGGTCGGTGGGCGGTATCCGCGCTTCGATCTACAATGCTATGCCATTGAAAGGTGTACAATCTTTGGCGGAGTTCATGCGCGAATTCGCGCACAAGCACGGATGACTGATAAAAAAAACATGCTTCAATATGTAGTTGCGCCCGGCGTGGCGCTGTTATGCGGCGTGGCGTTGCTGTGTGGGTGTGTTGCGCCGCGTGGTGTCCGTGATACCCAGCCGGTGAAGTATGTCGTTTTTGTCGCCGCCGATCGGCCATGGCAAAACAGCGGTGTTTCTGTGCGCCAAGGCGACGTGTTGCACTGTCTGGCGGAAGGCCGGTGGAGCGATAATTTCGGCGAATATGATCCAGGTGGCGACCCAACGCGACCGCAGGACAATTTTGGCGTCAAAGCGCCGGCCAACAGCTTGCTGCTGCGTATCAGCGGGCAGACCAACCGCGTGTATGCCGTCGGCAGGCAAGCCAATATCCGGGTGGAACGGTCTGGACATGTTTTTCTTCGCGGCAATGCCGCACTGTTCCCAGGCGCCCGCGGGCGGCTTAAAGTAACCCTGATGCCGGCGCCGGACACCGATGGCGACGGACTTTCCGATTACGAAGAAATTTTTCTGTGGCGTACCAACCCGCATCGGCGCGACAGCAACGGCGCCGGCTTTGGCGATGAAGCGCTGGTAGAAGATTTACGTAACCGCTTTGGCGGCGGAGCGCTGCAGCCGACGCTGCAATAAACTCCAAGGGTGAAGACCAATAATTATCGGCTTGCCAATACCAGCGCCAGTTGTCATAATGTCCGCATTGTATGGTAATTGTGTTTCTGAAGCAGGGTGATGTTATGGCGGATGACACAACAAAATATTCCGACGGAGCCGCCTCCGTGGGCGAACAGACGCTTAAATTTCTTAATGATCTGGGCCGGTTGATAAATGCGATCGGCCTGTACGGTGGGCAGCATAAAATCACGCGGCAATACCTGGCGCAGGCTTATGCCGCTCTGAGCGCATCCTTAAAGGACCGGAAACCTGTCCGGTTGACCTTGCAGGACGACCGGTTGTTCGTGGATAATCAGGTCGTGGACGACGAGACTTCGTTTGTAACCATTGTCCGGCGCAAACTGCTGCGGCTGGAAGTCGCCGGGTTAAGCCTGATTCCCGGCATCACTGAGGATGAATTGTTCATTTTGGCGCGTAACCTGGCTTTCGGCCAAGGACCCGACACGACTATTTTCAGCGACAAGTGCGCACATATCCAGCCGGAAAGCAGCCGGTATGCCCGAGTGCAGGAAAGCGAAGTGGTGGTTGATAAAAAAACCTTATCCACTGTCAGTGGCATCAAGCGGGGTGCGGATGGAGCTTTTGAATTGACCATTGATGATCACATCGAACCGCCGTCTCCGCCTGCCGGTGTCCGGCAGATTATAGCTTTTTTGAAGGGAGATGCCGGGTCGCTTTCCGATGAGACAGCGCGGGCGATTCAGAATGCCGCGACGGATATTAACCGTCTGGGGCAGATGATCATGGACGCCGCGATAATCCGCCGGAGTGAATCTTCGGCGGCTCAGGGTGAATCGTTGGCGGATATTCTTGTCGGTTGCCTGCGCCGCGTCTTCGATGGACTGAATAAGCAGCCGCCCGGCATGCGCAAGCCGGCTTCAATCAAGCATACAATGCTGCTGCTGGAGAAGGAAGTCCTGGACCGGCTCCGGCAAAAAGCCGCCGGCGACTATGAGACTCCGCGTGCCGTGACCAATGCGGTGAGTTCAATGATTGAAGATTTGACGGCGGAAACGATTGCTCAGAATTATGTTCAACGCCGCAATGCCTTGGAGGCGGATGGCATCCGTCTGGCAGCTTACATGCGTTCCCTGCCGCCTGACAAGCTCGCCAGCATGCGGGCCGACTTAATGGCGGCCGGCATGACTCCAGCTGGCTGGAAAGAATTGATGATCCGTGGCGGGACGGAAGGTGGGGGAGGCCCTGACGCGTCGGATGCCTATAACGGGCTGGCGGCTTTGGGCGCCTTGCTGGATAAACTCGACCACCTGATGTCTTCAGAAAAAGGCGATACTCCGGCCGCAAGGCAGGCTATTGAGGAGGTCCGGCAGGGAGTACAGCGCGCCGCCGATCAGGCAGCCGGGAAAATTCACGACTTGGAAAGCACAGTGGCCAAAACGGCTGGCGGTTTGGATGCGCCGGCCGCCAGTTGGCGCCGATTGTCGGCGGAGCAACAAGCTCGTACTTTAGAGCTCGTCGCCGAAATTGTCCAGGAATTGGCACAGCCGTTGTCGGCTATGAACTGCGCTGTTGATATGACCTTGCAGGAACGTATCGGGCCCTTGGCGTCCTCTCAGAAAGATATTCTGGCCTTGGCGGCCGACAGCGGCGAAAAAATAGCGAACCTTTTCGATCGGCTGCGGAATGTCACCGGCCTGCCGCAGTCGCTCATCCCAGACAAGGAAAGCGTTTACGGCATTAAGATTGATTAGGTTCCTTGGCGTTGCATCCTTGCCGGATGGGGTAGAACTCATTGTAAATGGCGCGGACGGCATCGGCCGAGCGAGCCTGGTCCACGCCGATGAAGCAGCTCAAATCGTCGGCTCCGTCATCAATCATCCGTATCCCAATTTTCTCTCGCGCCAGCGCGGTGAAAGTGCGGGCATGGACGTCATAGTGATTCTTCATGCCTTGTCCGGCAATTGAAACAATTGATATATCGCGGATCATCATGGTGTCGGGGCGGCAGGCCTGTTTTAGTTTCCCCACTATGGTGTTCAGGGCTTCAGGCGTCTGCATGTATTTTTTTGCCAGCACCAGCGCGGTGCTGTCCACGCCATCGGGCGTATGTTCGTAGGGCAACTTGAGTTTTTCCAGCACGCCCAGCATTTTTCGGCCAAAGCCGATTTCCTTGTCAACGTACAGTTTGCGCATACCTATAGAGACAAAACCATTCTCGCAGGCGACACCGACAATGCGTTCTCCCGGCTCAACTTCCCGGATATCCACGATGCGTGTGCCTGGGTGGCTGGGGTTATTGGTGTTGCGCACACTGAGGACAATCCCTTCTCCTTTAATCGGTCCGAAGCAGTCATCTTGCAGCTTGAATCCCATGTAGGCCAGCTCCCGCGCTTCGTCGTAGGTCATGATGGGAATCGTTGCGGCATTGGCGACAATGCGCGGGTCGGCGCGCCGCAGACCGTCTTCATCAGTCCAATTCTCGTAAACATCGGCGCCAACCGCTCGGGCAACGGCGGCGGCGCTGGTATCGCTGCCGCCGCGGGGCAGGGTGAGCAGATTTCCGTCTTTGTCGCTACCGTAAAAACCTGGGATGATCACGAGCGCTTCGGCGCCAGCGGCGCGCAGACGGCGCCCCATTTGCTTGTAACAGCGGGGATCGGGCTGCACGCTTACGCCGTTATGGGCGATGCGCAAGCCTAAGTCCATCGGATCCATGAAAACGGAGTTAACGCCTTGGCGTTCCAGGATATTCTGCACGACGCGCGCGCAGGCATATTCGCCGAACGCCTTGATTGATTCGAGATAATTTTCCGCGCCGGTGTTTTCCAGTCGGCGTTGCAGGTTTTCAGCGAGGTCGCGCACCAATGCGGGATTTTCCGGGAGGATTTCTGTAAACCGGGAAATCACGGTTTCGGCGGCATTGGAATGCCGGTTGCGCTGAAACTCATCTGCCGCACGGATCAGCAAGTCTGTGATTTTGATGTCGCCCTTGTAGCGGCTGCCCGGCGCGGAGACGACCATGTATTTCCGGGCTGGATCAGACAACATGATAGCCAGGCATTTTTCAATCTGATCGCGTGTTGCCAGCGATGTGCCGCCGAATTTACATACTGTTACATGCATAGTCTTACCGACTCCCGCCGCCTTCCGTGTTGAAAACACAGAAATTTGCTAAACCTGACGGGTAAAGTCAATCAAATAACGACAACCTAAACGCCGCATCACCTGTTGGAGAGGAAAGGGTTTTCGTCGAGGCGCCGGAATTCCGCCGGAGTAATCCCTCGCAGGCGGCGAAATACCCGGCTGAAATGGTGGGTGTTGTAAAACCCAGTTAAGTCGGCGATTTGCTTGATGGAATAGTTGCGTGTGTGCAGTAGTTGCGCGGCCTTTTCTATACGTTTGGCGCGGATATAGGCATGCGGCGTCTGCCCAGCTTGCTCCCGGAATAACGTCCGGAAGGCGGTGACGCTCATATCCGCCTGGCGCGCCAGTTCTGTATGCGGCAGGGGCTCGCCCAGCCGGTCGGCAATGTAGCGCATGATTTTCAGAATGCGCGCGTCAATAGCGGGCGCCGTGCGCCAGGCCTTAGCAGCGCTCGCCAGTGACCATTCAATCAGACAGCTTACCGCCAGTGAAAATTGCGCCCGGTTGGCTCCGGCCCGTGCCGGGTCGTCATTCAGCAGACGTATGATTTTTTTCACCATAGCGCGTTCCGGCGCTTCCAGTTTGAGCACGGTAATGCCGGCAAGGGTGTCGGACGGCAGTGGGTGGACGTGGAAATGCAGATAAAAATGCTGGATGGCGCTGGGAATGTCGCATCGGGTGGAAAAAACCGCATCAGGCGGAATGATTGCCAGGATACCGGGGTGAAGGGCAATGCTCCGGGCGCCTTGGCGGATGTAAGCGCCCGGCCGGTTATTCCAGTAAATCCGCCAGTAGGGCGCGGCCGCCTTTGGGAAGTTCCAGCGGTTGGTGATGCTGGAGAGCCGGATATAGCTGGCGACCATCGGGTGGACGTGAAATCTGCTAAAAGAAGTTATGCGCATGGGTGTCATTTTTTACACAAAATAGTTGTTTTGTCCGTTTGTGTCAAATCCGGAATGATTTTATATTGGCAATAGTTGTTAAACCCATATTCGGTTATGAACCTTAGAGATTAAAGGAGCCGTAACCATGACCACCATGCCTCATATTCCCGATGCTGAATTCCAGCAACGCGCCGACCGTACACGGCAGGCGATGCAATCCGCCGGGCTGGATTTACTGCTGGCTTTTTCCACGGAATCCGAACCGGCCCACGTCCGGTATTATGCCGATTACTGGCCGAGTTTCGAGACTACCGCGGTTTTGATCCCACTGGAAAAACCAACGGCCCTGCTGATTGGGCCGGAGACGCGGACCTACGCCACCGCACGCTCGAAAATACCGCAGATATTTCAACTCAAGGATTTTCGCGAGTCGTCGCAGCCGGATTATCCTGGCTCCAAGCTGCCGGATTGGCGCGACATCATCGGTGAGTACCAGCCGCGCCGGATCGGCATTGCCGGCTGGCACATGTTCCCGCATACCATGATGGAAAATCTGCGGGTGGCAGCCGGAGCGGCGGAGATCGTCAACGCCGATGAGGTTGTGCGCTCAGTTACTCTGGCAAAGACGGAAAATGAACTCAACTGTATGCGTCGCGCCGCCAAAATTTCCGAGCTGGGTTTCAAGGCCATTCTGGAAAATATCAAGGTTGGAATGACGGAAGTCCAGTTGGCGGGTATTGCCACCGCTGCCATGCTGGCCAATGGCGCGGAAGCCACCGGATACCCCATCTGGTGTTGCAGCGGGCCGAACTCGATCCAGGCCATCAGCCGCCCGAGCCATCGCAAGGTGCAGGCGAGCGAAATCATCCATTTCAGTGTCGGCGCCAAAGTCGCCGGCTACAGCGGCAGCGTAGGCCGTCCGGTGGTTCTGGGACAGTGCCCGCCTGAGACGAAGAAATTCATGCAGGTCGGGCTGGATGCCATGAATATGACGATTGACCTGATGCGTGCCGGCACACTGGCCTCAACCGTGGCGACGAAGGTGCATGGCTGGATCAGGGATCAGGGGTACGGCCATACAATTCTTTACGGTCCGGCGCACGCGAGCGGTCAGATGGAATGTGAATTCCCGTTCTTGGAAACTTCCTCGACTTACACGCTTACGGAAAACATGGTGTTCATGGTGGATATGTTCCTGGCGGAAAAACATCAGGGCTTCCGTTGGGAAGACGGCGTGATAATCAAGAATGGCCCGGCGGAGGAGCTTTCGAATTACAAGCGGCAGATTAACATAATCAATTAGCTTTATTGTAAACCGTTAAGGGTGCTGGGGGGAGAGGAGTATGGCGATTCTTCAGATCCGCCGGATCGGTCTGTTCCGTCCGATGATCCGGCTGATCCCCGGAATTGCGGCAAAATGAACACCAAGAAAAACATGAAAAGAAGGCGTGATAATTTCTGGCTGTGGGGACAAAATGTCGGTTGCCATCATGGCGTCGGGCAGGGTGATAAAAACGTCTATCAATTGCCTGGCGTCAACCGGATGGACTCTGCCGAAGGCTGCAAATTTTTTGGCATTCCCAATTGCTGCCGGGTGGCAATGGTGGCCGGCCCAGTGCCGCCGTTCGATAGCGAATCGGAAAAACTAAAGGAATGCCGGCAGGTGGTCTGGTCCGCCGTCGGCGCCGGCGGTGTTGACCGCAACAGTAACAACCAGAGCGACATTGAAGAAGTCCTGCGTCAGGCGGAAAAATATCCGAACGTCACCGGCGCGGTGCTGGATGACTTTTTCAAATCGGTGGAAGGTTTCAAAAACAGCGGCACGATCGCCCGGCACACAGTGGACAGCATTCGCTCTATCCGGGACAAGCTGCATGGTTTTCCCGGGCGTCGGCTGGATTTGTGGATGGTATGGTACTCCTACCAGTTGGATTTCAAGGTCGGTGAATATCTGGAACTGTGCGACGTGATCACGCTCTGGACATGGGAAGGGAGCGACTTGGCGCAATTGGATGAGAATATCCAGAAGTGCGTGGAAAAGACACCCGGGAAACGGCATCTGGCTGGCTGTTATATGTGGAATTACGGTGAAAAATGTCCGCTGACTCCGGAGCAGATGCAGCGCCAGCTTGACTGCTACGAAAAGTGGATCAAACGCGGTGTGCTGGAAGGCATTGTGCTGTGCTCTAATTGCATCGCGGATATTGGCTTGGAAACAGTGGAGCAGACGCGTAAATGGATTGACCGGGTAGGGGCAGAGGTAATCTGAAGGGCTGATCGTAGGGGGCGATATGATCATTGATATACACGGCCATTTGGGCAATATCAACCAGGCGCCATTCTGGGCTGCCGACGCGGCGACCTTGGAGAATTATCTGGGCCAGGCCGGCGTTGATATCCTCTGTGTCACTTCATCCAAATCTATCATGTATGATGTCCGTGAGGGCAATGCCGACCTGGTGTCGGCGCTGCGGGCGACTAAAAAGCTGCTGGGCTATGTCACCGTCAATCCGGTTTTCCCGGATTCCATCCGGGACTTGGATTTATTGCGCCGGAGTAACGATGACAAAAAACTCATTGGAGTGAAAATCCATCCCGATTACCACGGGTATGATATTGCCTCGGCCCGCGCCCGCGAATTTCTGGATGAGGTCGCCGGGCAGACGCCGCTGATCCTGTCGCATGTGTCGTGCATGCCCGGTACGGGGTTTGCCGCCGCGGTGAAAGTGGCCGAGTTTGCCGCCCGGCATCCGCGGACGAATTTCGTCTTGGCGCATATGGCCGGAATCTACCAGAATGGGTTATACCCGTATTTTCCGAATCTGGAAGGCTTGGAGCGAGTCATGGAAATGCAGCTTCCTAATGTATATGTGGATACGGCGCATTTCCTGATGTACGTCTATCCGGGCGTGATGGAGCGGATGGTGGAGTTGGCCGGGGTGGACCGGATTGTCTTTGGTACGGACATGCCGCTGCAGGGGCCGCTGCAGGCGCGGTTTGCCCTGGAAATCATCCGGAAACTGCCGCTTGCCGCGGCGGAGCGGGATAAAATCCTGGGCGGCACCGCCGCGCGCCTGATCGGCTTGGATGTCGCGCTCGGGCAATGACAGGGGCGCAGACACGGAGGATGGAAAACCGCAGATAGACACGGATTTGTCACACGAACATTAAAAGAAAATGATTAATATGAAAAAAGGATTATGGGTTTGGGGGTATGTGCTTGATAAGATTCCCGGTGAGGCGCCGTTCGTTCCCGGCCGGACTTATTGCAGTCTGGAAACCGCTGTCGATTACCTGGGCGCCGGCAGCGTGGTTTATATGAACTCTCTGCATGACTTGGCGACGCTGGACGATGGTTTGTTCCAGCATGTCGCCAAATATGAAAATGTGTTATGCGCCTGCAAACATGCCGAGTATGCCGACTCCGCCGCGCGGATTGCCGAGTTTGCGCGCCGCCATCCGAACATCAAGGGCGCGATCATAGATGATTTTCTCAGCGCCAATTGCGACGATGCCAGCCGCCCGGCGGAAATTCGAAAGACCCGGGAGGCGCTGCAACGTTATAATCCGGAATTGAAACTGTATCTGGTGCAATACACTTTTCAAGATCAACAGGCGTTAGTACCCTACTTGGACTATTTTGACGGGATCAATCTCTGGGCCTGGATTTCCACCGAGGATTTCTGGCGGGCGCAATGCTATTACGAAATCGTGAAACTGAAGAAGCTGACTTCCAAAAAGCCTGTTCTGCTGGGGTTGTTTGCGCACAACTACGGCGAAACCTGGCATACTACGGAAGAGCCGATATCCATGTCGCTCACGCAGGCGCAATGGAAAAAAGGATTGGAGCTTTTAAGGATGACCGCCATCCAGGGGTGCATCATCCTGCAAAACGGCTGGTTTGATAGGGAAGACCACCGCGAACAGATTCAATGGGTCAAGAGTTACAGCGATTGGTTCTACGGCACGACAACCTGGAGATGAATTGCAAGATTTTCTTAAAAAGACCTTAGCCACAAAAAAGTTGGGGTTTTATTAACCATGGAGCCGGATGGAGCAGGGAAAATATATGTTGAAATATCTTACAAGCATACTGTTGACGGTTGGGTTAATGAGCGCAGCGGTAGCGGGGCCGTCGGTGGAAGCGCGGCGCTTCCAGCCTCAGCCGAATTGGAGCGCTTTGCACATGGATGGCAAACTAGGGGACCCATTCTGGGATAGAATCGAGCCGTTGGGCGCGTTTACGGTTTGGGGTGAACAGAGGCGCGTCAGCGATGATACCCAGGTTAAGATCACATTCGACGACAAGTGGTTGTATTTCGGGGTGGAATGTGTCAACCTGGAATCGGGATTTGACCTGAATACGGTGCAAACGCGCGATGGGGCGGTATATAGCGACGATTCGGTTGAAATTTTTATTTCGTCCGATGCCGCCCGGCATAATTACTGCCATTTCATGTTGAACTGCGACAATATCAAAGCCGAGCAGAAGGCGGTTGGCAGCGGGTCGGCGTCGCAAAGGGAGCGGAGTTGGAATCCGGTCTGGCTGTCATCGGCGGCGAAGCATGAACGGGGGTGGACAGCGGAAATCGCCATACCGCTGGAGCTGTTGGCAGAGCAGGGGAAGGTCGGGTCTATCAGTTTCAACATCACCCGGACGAAGATAATTCCGGAATTCGACTCACAGGGTGTGCGGTTGGGCGAAAAGCGGGAATTTAGCGCCCTGTTTCCAGTGCGGCATTCTTTTCACGAGCCGGAGGCGTTCGGCGAGCTGCGCGGGTTGGAAGGAATGTCCGTCCAGCCAGGTAGCCGGCTGAAGTTGGATGACGTCAAGGTTGAGAGTTTTTATGCTACCGACAAAGGGACTTTTTATGATGTCTTCGCCAAAATCTCATGCGGCGACGCTAACGGCGAGTATGCCGATGTAGCAGTGCGGGACTTGCCGGCGGAAGGCGCGCCGGTGGAAATCGCCGAGACCCGGCAGGGAATTGTGCCGGGACGGCAGTCGAATATCAGGCTGTCAATGCCGGTGGCGGCCATGGGCCGGCGGGATGCAATTGTGATTCTGCGGGATTATTTCACCAAGGGGACAGTGGAACAGACGGCCTTGACCGGGCTGGAACAACTGACGCCGCTGGATGCTTATTTTGACCGCAATTATTACACATCCGAACAATATGCCGGCCTGGTCTGCCAAGTGACGCTGCCCGCGGCAATGCTGGCGGGAGCTCAGGCGGCGCTGAAGGACACTGCCTCCAACGAACTGTTCCGGGCGGAGAGCGTTGCCGGTGAAAATTATTTCCAAGTGGAAATCGGGCGGCTGCCGCCGGGGGAAACAGTGGTTGTGTTGGTATTGGAAGATAGCGCTGGGAAGGAGCTGTTTCAAAAGGCGCTCCGGCTGGTCAAGCGCGCGCCTAAGCCCGGCCATGAATGGAAGATAGATCAGCGTTGTGGTGTGCTATTAAAAGATGGACAGCCTTTTTTCCCTGTGGGTCTTTATAGCGGCGCATCCACTCCCGCCCTTATGCGCGCCGCCAAGGCTGCCGGCGTCAATGTGTATGCTGGCTGGGATGCCGTAAACAACCTGCCAGAGGTTTTGTCGCAGACGGCGGAACTGGATATGTATTTGATGCATATTATTGAAACTGCCGGAACCTCGAAGAAAATTGCGGGGTTATCCGAATATCTGACGGGGGATGACCTCAAACAGGCGGACGCGCTTTACACGGCCAACGCATTGCAGAGCATCCTGAATTATTTCAGTGTCCCGGCCTTTAAAAAACTGACCCGCGCGCAGCGCAACGCCATATTTGAAAGTTTTTACCAGGCTAGTTTGCCGGAGTACTTGGCGGGCATCCGGGCGGTGCAGGATCATCCTAACCTGATGGTTTACGAGACATTTGATGAGCCTGGGTTCGCAGGGTTCGATATGTTTGTCCAAGGGCGGGATTTGTATAAGAAAACCAACGAAACCGACGGGTATCATCCGACTATGGCGCTGTATTCCTCGCACATTCCACCGGGAGCAGAGGCGACGGATTGGTGTGACATTTTATGCACTGACCCATACTGGATTCCGGACGGCACGTTGAAAGACCGCAGTACGGTCAATTTTGTGTCGAAAATCGTCCACCACACCCGGCAACGCGCGGATGCCGCGCGGAAGATGACTTGGATCACGCTCATGGGCAGCAACTGGTCGGCCACCCACCGGCGGCTGCCGACGCCGGCGGAGCAGATGTGTCAGAGTTATCTGGCCATTATCCACGGCGCACGCGGCTTGGGATATTACGGTTATCCGCAGCACAAGCTGCTGGTGGACGCCATCCAGATATTCATCGAACAATTGAATGTGCTGACGCCGGCGCTGCTGGCGCCACCCGTGCCCCAGAAAATTGAATATAGTCCCGTGGCGTTCATGCCGGAGAAAGATATTTTTCCGGCAGTGCAGGCGGCATTGTTCCGTTACCCGTCCGGCAGGACAGCGCTGCTGGCGGCGAATACCATTGAGCGGCAAGTGACGGTTGATTTTAATATATCCGGACTGCCGGAGTCCGGCACGGTCCAACGCATGTTTGCGAATGGCATTTGCGCGGTGTCCGGTGGGACGTTCAGCGACCGTCTGGAGCCATTCGGCGTTCGGGCCTACGATCTTGGTGTGGACTTGCAACAGGACGGCCCAGTGAAAATCCTGGTCCGGAGCGCGCCGGACGAAACTGTGCCGCCGCCGGCCCGGTCGCCGACTGTGGATTATTTTGGGCGTAAAGGCATGAAGAATGTCGCGCCTAATCCCAGTTTTGAAGAGGCAACCTTGCCGGGCTTGCCGGATTATCTCATCCCGGGTGGGAATTCGGTTATCGGTTATGAAAACTCAAACATGACCTTGGTGGAAAACGATCCCTATCATGGCCGTGTGTGCTTACAGCTTATCAACCGCAAGGATGATGGGCCCCGCATTTACACGGGATTTCTGGTGGCCAGCGCGCCGCAGCATCCGCAGCCGGAGACTTACACCTGGTCTATCTACATAAAAGGTGACACCGACGGTTTGGAGGTCTTATTCGGCAGCCATTGGATGAAGGAATGGGACGGGAATAAATGGGTGGCTACGTGGAAGACGGTGAAGGTGACCAAGGAGTGGCAACGGTATTCGGTGACCGGACCGATCCCGGCCAACGTCTACCGAAAATGCGGCCTGGAATTTCAATTGCGGGGGTACGGCACCGTCTGGGTGGACGCTATGCAGTTGGAGAAAGGGTCGGCGCCGACGGAGTTTGAGCCGTAATCCTGAATATCGAACACGGAATGTATTCAATATAGGAGGGCAGTATGAAAAATCGTCTGGCGGGGTTAGTTGCAGTGATGCAGTTGGTGGCGTTCAGCGCTATGGCTGCGACCTTTTACGTGGCGACGAATGGTTCTTATTCTAATGCCGGCACCAATGGCTGGGATGACGCTCTGCCGACCATCCGCAACGCCGTGAGCAAGGCGGCGGATTATGACACCATCCTGGTGTCCAATGGCACATATACAGTCGCATCATATATCTATGTCAGTAAGGCCTTGAATATTTGCGGATTCAGCGGCAATCCCGCCGATACGATTGTCAACGGCAATTACCCTTTAACTACCAACCGCTGCTTTTACCTCAACCATACCGGCGCGGTGATTTCTGCTTTCACTATCACCAACGGCTGCGCGTACGCGAATGGCGGCGGTGGGGTGCATATGAGGGGCGGCATGATCTCGAACTGTGTTATTTCCGGCAACCGCGCGTTCGCCACTAATACGGTCGGTGTCCATGGCGGCGGCGGGGTATCGGCGGAAATTACCTCTTACGGCGCGCTGGTGGATTCTGTGATCAGTGATAATATAGCCTCTAATAACGGGGGGGAATATCTACCTATATCCCCAGTGGGTCTTTCCTGATCAGTAATTGCCAAGTGATAGGCAATGCCGCCATCACCAACATCTATAATACCCAATCCGGCGCCGGCGGCGGAATCGGATTTGCTCCCGTCAGCGCTGGATATGGATTGATTACACACTGCCTGATTGCTTCCAATATCAGTTCCTCCCATGGCGGTGGAATCAGCCTTGCGCCCGGTGATATATTGGCTAACGGCCTGGTTGCCAACTGCACCATACGAGGCAACGCTGGACTATATGGCGGTGGCGTTATCATGACCAAAGGCGCTTTGCGTAATTGCCTGGTTTTTGGCAATACTGCGAGCCGGGGTGGCGGCGTGCACATGACCGGCGCTCATACCGGAGATAAGATGCTGCAGAACTGCACCGTAGTCGGCAACACCAACACCAGTTATGGCGCTGGTGGGGTCTCGCTGCTCAATGGCGCCAATCCCTATTTTCAGAATTGCATTATCTGGAATAATCGCAGCCTGATAGCCAGCTCGAATGTGTCAATTGAGGCAAATTCGACCGCGGTATCGTTTTCCAATTGCTGCACAGCCGGTGATGCCTTAGTCGCCGCCGCGTTGGTTAACCAGTATTCCGCGAATAATCTTTCTGTGGATCCCGGTCTGGCCGGATACCGGCTGGGCAAGGGGTCGCTTTGCATTGATACCGGCGTGGTCCAACCCTGGATGAATGAGGCGGCCGGCGTGGATCTGGATGGCCGGCCGCGCCGGGATCGGTTTACCAGGAAGGTGGATATGGGATGTTATGAATATGTGCCAACAGGCATGATGATTTCGTTTTGGTAACAGCGTGGCGCTGCAAAGGTGAATCGTCAAGAACGCTAAGGTGGCGGAAAAGAATTGCCACAAAAATGCAAATCAGAGGAAAGTTATGTTTAAAAGTTTAATATTTAATTCTGGCTTGGCAGTGATTTGCTGCGCTGCGCTGGATGTCGGCGCAGTGTCGGCACCGGTGGCGCAGGCTGTGGAAGCCAAGTTTTTCAAGCGCGAGCCGGACCGGATGGCTTTGCAAATAGACGGCCAATTGGATGATTGGACCTGGCGCGAAGCCGCCGCCTTGGATAAGTTTTATCTGCTCGGCGCCAAGGATCCCGTTGCCGATGCCGACACAACGGTCAAGATCGCCTATGACCGCCAATGGCTGTATTTTGCTGTGGATTGTATCAACCGGGAACGGGAATTCGAACGTAATGCGGAAACCGAACATGACGGCAACGTGTTAAAGGACGATTCGTTGGAATTGTTCATTACTGCCGACCCCGCCCGGGCGGTGTATTACCACTTCATGCTTAACTGCAACAATACTAAGAAGGAACAAAAAGTCACTGGTAAAGGCGATGCCGGACGGCGCGATTTGACATGGAACCCCGTCTGGTTGTCCACCACGGCCAGAAGCACGAATGGCTGGCGGGCGGAAATCGCCATCCCTCTGGAATTGCTAGCGCAAAACGGGAAGGTTGGCCCGTTAAGTTTCAACATCTGCCGGAATAAATTGATCCCGGAGTATGACGATAATGCGGTGCGGATTGGCGAACGCCGCGAATTAAGTTCATTATTCCCGGTCAAGCATTCGTTTCATGAGCCGGAATCCTTCATTGAGCTGTCCGGACTGGAAGCGGTGGCAGTGCAGGAAGCGTCCAAGCTGAAATTGGTTGAAGCCAGCCCGGAAAGCTATGCCTCCCGGGATGGCCGGGCATATTACGATGTGGTGGTTAAGTTGCATTGTGGCAGCGCAACCCATGTGTGGGCGGAGGTTGCTGTGCAGGATCTGCCGGAAAACGGCCCGGCCACGGCGGTGTCAGAAAAAATCTGCCTGGCTGCCGGCGCCCAGCAATCACTGCTCCTATCCGTCCCTGTGGCAGACCTTGGGGCACGGTCGGCGGCCGTCATATTAAAAGACCATGCTACCGGAGGCGTCATTGAGCGGCAGATGCTCAATCTGGACAAACTGACGCCGTTGCAGGCTTATTTTAGGAGGAATTATTACACCGCAGAACCGGCGGCGGAACTGGTCTGCCGGATAGCGCTGCCGCCTGCCGCCTTGGGGGATGCGGCGCTGGCGGTTTATGACGTCCATACGAATGTTCTGTTCCAGGCCAGCGGCTTGGCGGCGGAGAACTTGTTTGCTCTGGATTTGTCGCGTTTGCCGGCGGGCGCGAGCCGACTGACCGCGGTTTTGTCGGACAGCTCCGGCAATGCAATGTTCCAGCAGCCGCTGACATTCATCAAGCGGGTTCCCAAGCCGGGGCATGAGTGGAAAATAGACCATCTGAACGGCGTGCTACTGAACAATGGCGAACCTTTTTTCCCGTTGGGCGCTTTTTTCCGTTATACCACGACCAATATCCTGGATTTAATCACGGAACTGGGCTTCAATATGTTTATTAAGTGGGATGACAGTTTTCCGGACGATATTTATGCGCAAGCGCAGCAACGCGGACTGTATGTGATTGATCGTCTGGAAAGTTACAGCCAACGGCGCAAGGCGCCGGATATGGCCAGATATTTTACCGGCCAGGACTTGTTGGAAGCGGATATTCAATACGCGAGCGAGACGATGTTGCAGAGCGTTATGCATCACCAGCCGCTTTTCAGGAAATTGACCCGCCAACAGCGCAATGAAATCTTCGACGGCTTTTACCGCGCCAACCGTCCGGGCTACATCGCCGGCGTTCGGAAGATTATGAATCATGAGAATTTGATGGGCTATGACACGATAGACGAGCCCATGTTCGGCGTGCTGGATCTCTTCTATCAATTGCGCGATATCTACCGGCTGGCAAACGACTTGGACGGGTATCATCCGATGATGGTGCTGTATTCCTCGCATATACCCCCGGGCCCCGAGGCTACGGATGCGTGCGATATCCTGGCTACGGATCCCTACTGGGTGCCGGATGGCGTTATGCCGGGCCGTAACAGCGTCAATTTTGTCGCGCAGATAACGGCCATGACCAAAGCGCGCGCGGATGCCGTGCGGAAAATGACACTGATTGTGCCCGCCGGCGATTACTGGTCGGCCACTCACCGGCGCACATTCCTGCCGTCTGAGCAGTTATGCCAGAGCTATCTGGCGCTGATTCATGGCGCCAAGGGGATCGTTTATTATGGCATATCGCAGCATAAATTGCTGCGCGACGCCATCAAAACTTTCACTAGTCAGGCGCGGACCATGCTGCCCGCCCTGTTGGCGCCACCCGTCAGTTATGGAATTCAATACCGGCCGGTGGACTTTAAGCCCGACAAAAATCAGTTTCCAGCCGTACAGGCGGCCTTGTTTCAATATCCTGAGCGAGGGCTGCTTTTGTTGGCCGCCAATACCACCGAGCGGCAAATCCTGACGCATTATACGCTGGCAGGCATTCCTGCCGGAGCGAAGGTGCAGCGATTATTTGCCGCAGAAACCATTGCGGCGGACGATGGCGTTTTCAGCGACAGCCTTGAGCCATTAGGCACCCGGGCTTACCTGATACCCGCCGCTGAGCCCAGACCCGAAACATTGCATCTAATGGTGGAATCGGCGCCTGACGAAACTGCATCTGTCCCGCCCGCGCGTTCGCCGACCATTGATTGCTACGGGCGGACGGGCAAAAAGAATATTGCCCCCAATCCCAGTTTTGAGGAGGCTACCGTGCCGGACATACCGGATTATTACCGTCCGGTAGGCAAAACCTTAATCGGGTTTGACGATGCCCACATGAAATTGGTGGATGAGCATCCCGTCCATGGGAAAGTATGTTTAAGGTTTGATAACCGCGAAGAAGCCACCCTGTATCAATACGTAGGATTTCAGATGTTTTGTGCGCCGCAACACGACCAGGCGGAAACTTACACCTGGTCTTTATACATGAAATCCGACACCGGCAATGTGCCGGTTCTGTTCGGCAGCCACTGGATGCAGTCCGGCGAAGACGAAAACAAGGGAGCGGCCTGGAAAAATGTGGAGGTTACACGGGAATGGAAACGATATACTTTGACTGGAGTGGTGCCGCCGCACGTGTATCGGAAGTGCGGTCTGGAATTGCAGGTGCGCGGTTACGGCACCGTCTGGATTGACGCCGTGCAGTTTGAGAAAGGAGCCACACCGACAGAGTTTGAACCTTGAAAGAACGAACTTCCCTTGAGATGGAAACAGGAAAATGCAATGCGTTGATAGTTAAGCCGGATTGAGGATGTTTTGCCACAAAGGGGATACAGGCTAATCAGAATGGAAAAGTATATGCGTAAAAGAGCTGGATCAATGATTATATTGACGATGCTGGCGGCTGGCGCTCATGCGGCTGACGAGTTGCCGGAAGGCCGGGCCTGGTCGAATTATCTCATTCCG
>JBMNRV010000019.1:0-48754 GCA_050944835.1 Kiritimatiellia bacterium | reverse complement strand
GTGCCGGAGCTAACGCGTTAAGTGTACCGCCTGGGGAGTACGGCCGCAAGGTTAAAACTCAAAGAAATTGACGGGGGCCCGCACAAGCGGAGGAGCATGTGGCTTAATTCGATGCAACGCGAAGAACCTTACCAGGGCTTGACATGTAACTGCAAGTCCCGTGAAAGCGGGATGCCTTCGAGGGTGTTACACAGGTGCTGCATGGCTGTCGTCAGTTCGTGCCGTGAGGTGTTGGGTTAAGTCCCGCAACGAACGCAACCCTTGTGTTTAGTTGCCACTGCCGGTGATGAATCGGCAAGCACTCTAGACAGACTGCCTATATCAAGTGGGAGGAAGGTGGGGATGACGTCAAGTCAGTATGGCCTTTATGCCCTGGGCTGCACACGTGCTACAATGGCCGGTACAGAGGGTCGCAAGACCGCGAGGTGGAGCTAATCCCCAAAACCGGCCCCAGTTCAGATTGGAGTCTGCAATTCGACTCCATGAAGTTGGATTCGCTAGTAATGGCGCATCAGCTACGGCGCCGTGAATACGTTCCCGGGCCTTGTACACACCGCCCGTCACATCATGAAAGCTGTCTGCACCCGAAGTCGCTGATCTGACCCGCAAGGGAGGAAGGCGCCGAAGGTGTGGGGAGTGATTGGGATGAAGTCGTAACAAGGTAGCCGTAGGGGAACCTGCGGCTGGATCACCTCCTTTCTAAGGAGTATCCGCGCCGGTTTTCAATATGAAATACCGGTTAGGAGAGGTCAATTGTCTCGTTTATCGAGGCAAACGCCGTTACGGCGGCGCAAAAAAGGTCGTTTTTGTAGTTAGTAGCGCAAGTCATACCATTTCCGGTTCGAAACGCATGATTTCGTTTGATTTGACGGTCGGCGTCGGCGAATGTGCTGTGGTGCCGTGATTGATCGGTGTCCTGGCTGGGCGACGAAGGTACTGGGGGCATAGCTCAATTGGTAGAGCACGAGCTTTGCAAGCTCGGGGTCGCCGGTTCGATCCCGGTTGCCTCCACCATTTGTGGTTGGGCGGGCATACGGAGATGTTGAGTTGGCGCCGTTTCTGCCACACGAGCCGGTCCTGCAGAACGCGCGGCAAAGCCGTGGCGGGCAGTAGGGCGTGTAGCTCAGTTGGTTAGAGCGCGTCCCTGATAAGGACGAGGTCCCTGGTTCAACTCCAGGCACGCCCACCAGTGTGCCGTGAGGGACGCCGGGCGCTGAGATTTTTATGTCTTTCTCTATGAAGGAAGACTTGATCTTTGACAATTGCATAGGGTAGTAGGTACAATAACAGCCTGTGTAACAGGTAGGCGTGACCGGATTTATTCGGTCAAGTTACAAAGGGCGCACAATGGATGCCTTGGCATCAGCAGGCGACGAAGGACGTGGTAAGCTGCGATAAGCTTCGGGGAGCGGCAAGCACGCTTTGATCCGGAGATTTCCGAATGGGGAAACCCGTTCCGGGTAATGCCGGGACACTGGAGTCTGAATATATAGGGCTTCAGGGCAACACCAGGGGAAGTGAAACATCTCAGTACCCTGAGGAAAAGAAAACAACCGTGATTCCGTGAGTAGTGGCGAGCGAAATCGGAATAGCCCAAACCCGGGCGCTTGCGCCTGGGGGTTGCGGGACCTTGACGTGGCACTGGAAGAAATAGCGGAAGGACTTGGAATGGTCTTCCAAAGAGGGTGAAAGACCCGTACGCGAAATTTCTGAAGGGCCTAAAGGTATCCCAAGTAGAGCGGGACACGTGAAACCTTGCTTGAATCCGGGGGGCCCACCCCCCAAGGCTAAATACTAGCTGGTGACCGATAGTGAACTAGTACCGCGAGGGAAAGGTGAAAAGTACCCCGGCTAGGGGAGTGAAATAGTACCTGAAATTGTGTGCTTACAAACTATGGTAGTCCTGGGCTCGCAAGAGCTCTGGGATGGCCGTTTGCCTTTTGCATAATGAGTCCGCGAGTCACGGTGTGTGGCGAGGTTAATCCTTTAATATGGAGAAGCCGTAGCGAAAGCGAGTGTTAATAGCGCGTTGAGTCGCATGCCGTGGACCCGAAACCGAGTGAGCTACCCATGGCCAGGCCGAATCTTCTGTAACAGGAAGGGGAGGGCCGAACTAGTGACCGTTGAAAAGGTCTTGGATGAGCTGTGGGTGGGAGCGAAAGACTTACCAAACTCGGTGATAGCTGGTTCTCTTCGAAATAGCTTTAGGGCTAGCCTGCACGAATGCTCGAAACGGAGGTAGAGCACTGAATGGTCTAGGGTCCTTACCGGGATACCGACGCCAATCAAACTCCGAATGCCGTTTCAGTCACGTGTGGAGTCAGACTGTGGGGGATAAGCTTCACAGTCGAGAGGAAAACAGTCCAGATCGCCGGCTAAGGCCCCGAAAGTTGATTAAGTGACTAAGGATGTGGAATTGCTATGACAGCTAGGATGTTGGCTTAGAGGCAGCCATCATTTAAACAGTGCGTAACAGCTGACTAGTCGAGTGATTTTGCGCCGAAAATGATCGGGACTAAATCAACTGCCGAAGCCGCGGATCCCTGCGCAAGCGGGGATGGTAGGAGAGCGTTCCATGGGGGGTGAAGCGTAAGGGAAACCGAGCGTGGACCGCATGGAAGTGAGAATGCGGACATGAGTAACGAAAAACCAGATGAGAATTCTGGTCGCCGTAAGCCTAAGATTTCCTGGGGAAGGTTCGTCCGCCCAGGGTTAGTCGGAACCTTAGCCGAGGCCGAAGGGCGTAGGTGATGGCAAACAGGTTCAATATTCCTGTACCACCAGTCGGACGTTTGAGTGATGGAGTGACGCAGTAGGCTATGTCAGTCATCGATTGGAAATGATGGTCGAAGCTCGTAGGGGGTCTTGGCAGGAAAATCCGCCGAGGCTTAACCCCGAAAAGTGACAGGACGCTGACCCGAGAGGGGAGGCGGCATGACAAATGCCACACTGACAAGAAATAGCTTCTAGCGAGTCCGGCAGGTGTCCGTATTAAAACCGACACAGGTAGGCTGGTAGAGTATACCAAGGCGCGCGAGAGAAACCTCGTTAAGGAACTCGGCAAATTAGCCCCGTAACTTCGGAAGAAGGGGTCCTTTTTAGAGTGATCCTCAAGAAAGCTCTGAAAAGGCGCAGTGAATTGGCCCAGGCGACTGTTTAACAAAAACACAGCACTCTGCTAACTCGCAAGAGGATGTATAGGGTGTGACACGTGACCAATGCCGAAAGGTTAAGGCAAGGGGTCAGCCGCAAGGCGAAGCTCCGAACTGAAGCCCCGGTGAATGTCGGCCGTAACTATAACGGTCCTAAGGTAGCGAAATTCCTTGGCGGGTAAGTTCCGTCCTGCACGAATCGTGTAACGATCTGGGCGCTGTCTCAACGAGGATCTCGGTGAAATTGTACTTCCGGTGAAAATGCCGGATACCCGCAGTAGGACGGAAAGACCCCGTGCACCTTTACTGTATTCTGATATTGGTTCTTGGTAGTTCATATGTAGCATAGCTGGGAGACAACGAGGCCCTAACGCTAGTTAGGGCGGAGTCAACAGTGAAATACCAGTTTTGAGTTATCGGGATTCTAACTCTTTCCCGTGAAGCCGGGAAAAGGACAGTGTTAGAGGGTCAGTTTGACTGGGGCGGTTTCCTCCCAAATGGTAACGGAGGAGTTCGATGGTTCCCTCATCATGGTCGGCAATCATGAGTAGAGCGTAATGGTATAAGGGAGCTTAACTGCGAGACCAACAAGTCGAGCAGATGCGAAAGCAGGACATAGTGACCCGGTGGTTGCTAGTGGTAGCGCCATCGCTCATCGGACAAAAGGTACGCCGGGGATAACAGGCTTATCGCAGCCAAGAGTTCATATCGACGCTGCGGTTTGGCACCTCGATGTCGGCTCATCGCATCCTGGGGCTGGAGAAGGTCCCAAGGGTTTGGCTGTTCGCCAATTAAAGCGGTACGCGAGCTGGGTTCAAAACGTCGTGAGACAGTTTGGTCCTTATCCACTGTGGGCGCAGGAAATTTGAGGAGAACATTCCTTAGTACGAGAGGACCGGGAATGACATACCTATGGTGTGCCGGTTGTCCCGCCAGGGGCATAGCCGGGTAGCTACGTATGGAAAGGATAAGCGCTGAAAGCATCTAAGCGCCAAGCCTCCTCCAAGATTAGATTTCCCTCCCGCGCAAGCGGGACTAAAGGCGTGTCGTAGACTACGACTTTGATAGGCTGGGTGTGTAAGTTCGGTGACGGATTTAGCTAACCAGTACTAATCCGCCGTGCGGCTTGGCCGTTCCGGGAACGACTCCTGGCACAGGCTGAACCTGTTGCCTTATGCAATTGTCTTATTTTATATATGTGCGGACCGCGCGCTTTCGGGTGCGCGGGTTTCGCGAAAATTTTTCCGGTGACCATGGCGGGGAGGAAACACGCGTTCCCATTCCGAACACGAATGTGAAGGGCCCCAGCGGCGATGGTACTGTGGTGTAGGCCATGGGAGAGTAGCACGTCGCCGGGATTTTTTTAACCGAATCGTAAAATTACGATTCGGTTTTTTTTAGCCTGATTAAAAAAAATGTGCT
This sequence comes from Kiritimatiellia bacterium, assembly GCA_050944835.1. Taxonomy (GTDB): domain Bacteria; phylum Verrucomicrobiota; class Kiritimatiellia; order JAAZAB01; family JAAZAB01; genus JAXGPF01. Next base: position 44,180 of record JBMNRV010000019.1, on the reverse strand, counting down.
TTTTCAAGAAAAAACATTGCCAGTGCCTTAGTCTGGGTGTATAACTAAAAAAGTTTCTGTGTTGTGGCAGTTTTGTACGGAGCAGTTGTGACGGTTACGAGGTTATATGTCGTCTGAGAAAGAGGATGTTATCAGAGTTGAAGGCGTGGTGGCGAAGGTGTTGCCGGCTACGATGTATCGTGTGCGCCTCGGTAATGGCGCCGAGATACTGGCGCATATTTCCGGTAAAATGCGCAAGAATTTTATCAAAATCTCCACCGGCGACAAAGTTACCGTTGAAATTTCGCCGTATGATCTCACTAAAGGCCGGATTACTTTCCGTCAGCGTTAGCCGCGCCGCATATCACCGATAAGTTCTACCAATTCCTGCGCTATGGTTTCTCATAAATCAACACTGCGCGGGTCGTCCGCAACACCTGCCGCAGCGCGTGCTGTTTGGCGTCATTTGCGGCGGCAACATCCCAATGCCACGATTGAGTTGCAATTCCGTAATCCGGTGGAACTGCTCGTTGCGGTTATTTTATCAGCGCAATGCACTGATCGCCGGGTAAATGAGGTCACACCTGAATTGTTCCGGCGGTTTCCTCGCCCGGAAGATTATGTTTCGGCCCCACCGGGAGAGTTAGAGCGCTATTTGCGGCCTTTGGGCTTTTTTCGACAAAAAGCGCGATTTATCCGGGAATCCATGGCAGTACTGATTGAGCGCCATGCCGGGCGCGTACCGCGTCGGATGGAGGACTTGTTGCGCTTGCCTGGCGTAGGCCGCAAAACGGCTAATGTCATATTGAGCAATGCCTTCGGTCTGGCTGCCGGCATCGCTGTGGATACACATGTGCGCCGGGTGTCCCGCCGTCTGGGATGGACGACGGAAACCGATCCGGACAAAATAGAGCAAGACCTTTTAAAGTTGTTTCCTAAGCGTGATTGGCCGTTGGTAAACCATGTGCTGGTGTTTCACGGCCGCTATGTCTGCCGGGCGCGCCGGGCGGAATGCGGTCTCTGCCGTGCCGCAGCGCTGTGCCCTTCCGCGATGCCGCCGGCCGTTAAGTGAGCCATTTTTCCGTAACGGGGCTTATCCGAAAATCGGCCGGATATGGCGCTCCCACAAGTTAAATGTAACATTGCGCGCAACTGTTGCGCGGTGTTCCTTCAGGGCGTTGGTGAAAGCGTCTCCGAGCTCGTAGGCAATTTTGTAGGCGACGTGGATCAACTGCCGGAAGCCGGGATTGTAGTCCGGGCAGGATTGCTCGTGGCGCAGCGCACGCACGAATTGGTCGCTGGTCCAGGCATTAACTGTGGCTACAGGCGGCAGTTGTTCGGGGTGAATATCAATGACGGTTGCGTATGGCGCGGCCAATTCGTCATAACGTCCGTGCGCGCCGGCGTAAATTTGTTTTGCGACCTTGAGGCCGCTGCCGCCGGCTTCGGCCAGTCCGATTACTTCCTCAAGCCAGGTTGTTCCAGCCGTTTTGACGTGCAATCCGACGCCTGCTTGTTTGATTACACGGTTCATCGCTGGGTATATTGCAAACTTGTCACTGCCGGAGTGGACGCTCAAGCGCAGTTCCGGCTTGAGTCCGAAATGTTGCACGGCGTATTTCAGCACGGCGATGTCCTCGGCAAATTCCTTTTCGAATTGCTCTGGATCGCCGACGTATTCCACGCCTTTATTGAAGCGTCCGCTGAATTTCGGCGCCAGAGTATCCGCCGGGATTTTTTCCCGTGCGATCATTGCCAGGATGCAAAGCAATTCCGGCGGAGTTTGCGGCGATTGCGTCTCGTCCATGGATACTTCCACTGCAAAATAGCCGGATTTACGGTCGCGGATATGGCGGTAAATCCTTCCGGCTTCCTGTACGGCCGCCAGATAGCGCTCGGCAATTTTCCGTACGGCGTTTGCTTCCAGATGCAATTTTGTTTTCAGACCGGGCAGGGCAATTTCGCCGAGCACAGCTTGTATGGCGTCCATGAATGCGTCCAAGTCCGCCGGCGCAGCCGCCGTGCCGATGTTTTCCGCGACATCAAGAGTGAAGAAATCGCAAGCGTCAATAAATCCATCTACATTGGCTAGTGAAACATGGTCGGCATCCACACTGTACCCACCTTGCCAGTTGAGGGCGGCAACGGCGGCGTCAGCTTCCCGTCGCACAGATTCTGGCTTCGTGTGCACGGTTTGATGTTCTCGATTTGATTTGTTCCATACGGGTTGGACAAAGATACCGTGTTCTCTGGCTTGGATGTAAGCCGCCAACTGGGCTTCGCCTTGTTGTGCGAAGCGGTCGCCGCAACCCAAAGAGTATAATACTTTATTTTGCATAGTGATCTCCAAATGTTTGATTGCTCTTGTTTTAGCCTTGTTTTTGTCTCATTTCTTGAATTTAAATGCTACTTACAAGGTTTAATATACCCACGCCGATCTGTTCCTCAAGCACAAAATGTTTAACTGTTTCCAGTTGGTTGTAAATCAAAGAGTTATTCAGGAGTTTAGCTTGCAACAGAGGCGTTGTTACTCCGGCAGATGGAAGGGTGGCATTGCTTAGCGTAAATGGAAGGTATGCAGGGTGTTGCGGAAATCCTTCGGCAGCGGCGCTTCAATTTGCAGAGGCGCGTCGGCGCCGGGTAGCGGCAGGGTTACTCGCCGCGCATGGAGCATCTGGCGTGGCACGCACATTTCACGTTCTGTCAGGCGTCGGCCGGGGTTGTAAACACGTTCTCCGAGCAGTGGCAGACGCAAGGCTTCCAAATGGCGCCGGATTTGGTGTGTACGTCCGGTAGTGATAGAAATCTGCATGTGGGCGCATTGCGGGCCTGCATCCAAGACACGCAAATTTGTGCAAGCCGATAACCCGTCCACGGGCAGTGTGCATGACTTGGTCTGGAAGTTCGGACGCACGCCCACGATGGCGTTGTACACTTTGGTGACTTGTTGTGCGGCAAAAAGCTGGATGACGGCGTCCCGGAGGGCGGCATTGTCGGTGAACATCAGACAGCCGCTGGTGTCGCGATCCAGGCGGTGTAAAGCTTTAAGGCCGGGACGGGCGAGTTTTTTTTGCAGTAAATCCTCCAGGCTATCAGGGCCATTACTGAGGATGCCGGGCGGTTTATCCACCACCAGCAAGTTTTGGGCGTTATAGAGGATTGACGGCTCGGCCGCTGTTGGATGAGTAGTGGTTGTGATTTTTACAATGTCGCCGGCGCGCAATTGGTGGCGTGCCATCCAGATTCGGCGGCCGTTGACAAACACTGTGCGTGAATCAATCAATTCCTTGGCACGGGTACGGGAAAGCTGGAGGCGTTCGGCCAGGAAATCCTGCAACGACAGGTTGGCTGTGGAATTAATGCGCCAAGTGTGTTTTTTCATGGTTTATTTCCAGGTTTGTGATATTATTCAAACCTGATTTTTTTTGCAAGCTTTGGCCGTTTGGCCGTCATGGAATACGGGCGATTATGATTTCCATTGAAGAACGTTGGGCGGATGTTTCCATGCGGATTGAAAGCGCCTGTCAGCGCGCCAAGCGTGATCCGGCATCGGTACAGGTGGTTGCGGTTTCGAAAACGCATGGGCCGGAAATGGTGCGTGCCGCCTGTGATTGCGGGTTGACGTTGTTCGGCGAGAATCGCGTGCAGGAAGCACAGGCCAAGATACCGCTTTGTCCTTCGCGAGCGGTGTGGCATTTGGTCGGCCATTTACAGACCAATAAGGCCCGTGTGGCGGCGCGTTTGTTTGCAATGATTCATTCGGTTGATTCGATGAAGTTGCTGAGGGCGCTGGATGAAGCCGCCGGCTTGGCAGGGCGTGTTTTGCCGGTTTGTCTGGAAGTCAACGTGGCTGGTGAGGCCACCAAGTTTGGCATGACGCCGGAGATGGTGATCCCGCTGCTGCGTGAGGCTGAGGGGATGCAGCGTGTGGAGATTGTGGGGTTGATGTGCATTCCGCCACCGGCGCCTGATCCGGAAAGCGTTCGTCCGCATTTTAGACATCTGCGTGAATTACGGGATGCGGCGCGTGATGCCAGTGGGTACGATTTGCCGGAATTATCCATGGGGATGTCGCATGATTTTGAAGTGGCGGTAGAGGAAGGCGCTACACTGATTCGATTGGGTACGGCGCTGTTCGGGCGACGTGAGGCGGTTTGGAAGCGCCCTCCGGATGACTTGGGTGTATAGTGTGGTGTCTGGGAGGCGGTGATTATGTCAAATGATCAAATTCGGGAGCGCTTGGTTTTTATCGGAGCCGGCAATATGGCGGAAGCCTTAGTGCGTGGAGTGTTGCGCGCAGGTGTTGCTTGTCCGGAACGGGTGGCGGTGACGGATGTGGATGCCGGGCGCTTGGCGCATTTTCAAGCGACCTATGGCGTAGGGACGGCGTCGGATAATTTGACGGCAGTGCGCGATGCGGATGTGGTCGTTTTGGCGGTTAAGCCGCAGGTGTTGCCGGAGGTGTTCGCCGAAATTCATGATGTTATGGAACCGCGCCATTTAGTGATCAGCATTGCCGCCGGTGTGTCGCTGCGTCGCTTGACAGAAGGGTTGGGGACGCGTCCACGGTTGGTGCGGGCTATGCCGAATATGCCGGCGTTGGTGGGATCCGGCGCTACGGCGTTTTGCAAAGGCGCTGGCGTGACACCAGCCGATGGCGAACTGGCGCGCCGCATTTTTGCCGCAGTTGGTTTGGCGCTGGAAATGGAGGAGCGTCATTTGAATGCCGTGACCGCGCTGAGCGGCAGCGGCCCGGCTTATGCGTTTTATCTGGCGGAAGTTATGGCCCAAGCTGGGGTAAAGTTGGGTTTGCCGCCGCAAGCTGCGCTTGATCTGACTGTGGCCACTATGGAGGGGGCCGGAAGGATGTTGCGGGAAACCGGAGTGTCGCCGGCGGAATTGCGTGCACGAGTTACTTCGCGCGGTGGCACGACGGCGGCGGCTTTGCACGTGCTGAATGAACGCGATTTCGCGGCAGTGGTTGACGCGGCACTGGACGCCGCCTGCCGCCGTGCTGCTGAGCTGGAGAAATAAAAGTGTCAGCAATGGCTATCCGTGTAGCGAGGATTAAGATATGCGCTATGAATTTATTCGGTGTGTATGCGCGATAGTGGTGGTTGCTGGTTTGTCCTGTGCTGTTTCGGAAGAAAGTCAGGTTGAGGCCGGTCTGACGCCATCGCCTGATGTCCTGGCGCAGAGTGAAACGCCGACGTCAGCCGTTACCGTGGCGAAAGCGGCGTTGCCTGAGTTTTCTTTCCCTGTGGGAGAAATCTTGGTTTACTCAGTTCACTGGGGGTTTCTGTACGTTGGCGAGGTGCGCATCTGGAATGAGCTGGTCGAGGAAGAAGGGCGGACACTGCTTGCTATTCGTGTCAGGGTCACGACCGAATCTATTCTGGAAAAACTATTTCCAGTGGATGATTTTATTGAAAGCATTGTTGAACCGCAGACATTACTGCCCCTGCGGTTTACCCGGCGCTTAAGCGAGGGCCGCTACCGTTTGCATGAGGTGACGACTTTTGACCACACCGCCTTAAGCGCACATTGGAAGCATCTGTTGCGCGAAAATTCTGAGGAAGTATTTCCGATCGAGGCTGACACTCGCGATATGATCAGTTTCATGTATCACATGCGCGGCTATGACTGGCAGCCGGACAGCGAGCTGTTCGGGAGGGTGATGGCAAACGAAAAATTGTACGATCTGGTTGCGCAAATACGTCAATATGAAGAAATAAAATTGCCAAAATACGGCTCTGTGCGCAGTTTGTTGATTGAGCCGGAAGCTAAGTTTAAAGGCGCCTTCATCAATGCCGGGCGGTTGCGGGTCTGGATTTCCGATGATAAACGTTGTCTCTGCACTATGGCTACGGCTAAAGTCCCGGTAGGAACGGTGAGGGTGATGCTGCGTCGGGTGGAAGGCCCGGGCCAGGATCGCTGGCTGACACAGACGGCAGCTAAATCCGAGGAGGGGGAAAGTGATGAATAATCGCGAACATTGGGCCAGTAAGGTGGTCAAGCGCTTTCCGCGCTGCCGTATTCTGGTGGTGGGTGACTTGATGTTGGATCGCTACATTTACGGATCGGTCAGCCGTATTTCACCTGAAGCGCCGGTTCCGGTTGTACGGGTCGGCGATGAACGTGATGTCCCTGGCGGAGCGGCCAATGTCGCGCGAAATGTGCAAACTCTGGGGGGGAAATCGGTGCTGTGCGGGGTCATAGGGGCCGATCCAGCCGGACGCGCCCTGCTGAAAGTGTTACGTCGAGAAAAAGTGTCCGCCGCCGGTGTAGTGTCTGTGGCATCCCGGCGCACGACTGTTAAAACGCGTGTACTGGCCGAGCGTCAACAGGTAGTGCGTATTGATTGGGACAGCGACAGACGGATGACGACGCCCCTTTTGCGGCGTTTCTGTCGGGTGGCCGCCGATTTGGCCGAAACTGTTGATGGGATTATATTGGCAGACTATGCAAAAGGAGCTGTCCGCCAGGAATTGATGAGTGCGTTGTCAGCGGTTGCGCGTCGTCGTAAAATTCCCGTGGCAATAGACCCTAAGGACAATGCCGATTTGCGCTTGGAGGGGCTGACTGTTGCCACGCCGAATCGTAAGGAAGCGTTTTTGCTGGCTCGTGTTCCGGAACGCCCGCCTGCCGCCGATCCATTACGGGATCGGCAATTACTGGAGGTTGGTAAGATATTGATGGAGCAGTGGCAACCGCTTTTTCTGGTCATCACGCTAGGGGCGCAAGGAATGCTGTTGCTGGACCGTCAAGGTGGAGCGCGGCATATTCCCACGATGGCGCGTGAGGTTTTTGATGTCAGCGGCGCCGGAGATACGGTTATTGCCACGCTGTTGCTGGCCTTGGCGGCCGGCACTGGATATGTGCCCGCCGCAGAATTAGCCAACTGTGCCGCGGGAGTAGTTGTTGGCAAGCTTGGCACCGCCGGTTGTTCGGCGCAGGAGATATTGAATTTTATGGCGATGAAGCGGCGCAAAAGAGGGTGTGCGCAATGAAGACAATCGGTGTTATACCGGCGCGCTGGGGCTCTACGCGTTTTCCGGGGAAGGGGCTGGCATTGTTGTGCGGCAAGCCTCTGGTGCAGTGGGTTTGGGAGCGCAGCCGCTTGGCGCGCCGGTTGGATGAACTGGTGGTGGCGACGGATGATGAGCGCATCCGTCAGGCGGCCGAGAACTTCGGCGCCCGGACAATCATGACCTCCGCCACACATCCTTCCGGAACCGACCGGGTGGCGGAAGCAGTGCGGGGAATGGATGCGAACTTAGTGGTCAACATCCAGGGTGACGAACCTTTGATGGATCCGGAATTGATTGATTGCCTTGTGGATATGGCCGACACGGCCGATTGGGATATGATTACAGCGGCGGCGCCGCTTGCGACGCCGCCGGATGATGCGTCGTCGGCCGGGCCGACGGTATGTAAAGTAGTGTTTGATGCCTCCGGGCGGGCGTTATATTTCTCCCGCCATCCGATCCCATTTCTGCGCGATGCGCAATTCCGGCATGATGGGCCTGTGCATTGGCGGCATATAGGCATATATCTTTACCAACGCGCATTCCTGGAACGGCTGGTGCGTGAGCCGCCCAGCCTGTTGGAGCAGGCGGAATGTCTGGAGCAGTTGCGGGCCCTGCATATCGGTGGTCGCATTGGTATTGTTCAGACTGATTATGTCGGTATGGGTGTTGACATTCCGGCGGACGTGCCCGTAGTGGAGTCAGCCCTGCGCCGGGCAGGGTTAGCACGGTAACCGGCAAGCGATAAAGGGAGGTATGTATGCGCACCGTTAAAATCGGCAATATCAAAATCGGGGCTGGGCGCCCGTTGGCATTGATTGCCGGCCCATGTGTCATTGAAAGTCGGAGCCACTGTCTGCAAGTGGCCGGTCGCTTGGCACGGCTGGCGGCGGCTGAGAAGATTCCTTTGATATTTAAGGCGTCATACGACAAAGCCAACCGTTCTTCGCACACTTCCTTTCGCGGGCCGGGCATGGTGCTTGGCTTGGAAATACTGCGGGAAGTGAAGGAACGTTACGGATTGCCCATTCTTACAGATGTCCACAGCGAAACCGAGGTGCCATTGGCGGCGCGTGTCGCCGATGTGTTGCAATGTCCTGCTTTTTTATGCCGTCAGACCGATCTGATTCTGGCCTTAGGCGAGTCCGGCTGTGTGGTCAACATCAAGAAGGGGCAATTTTTGGCGCCTTGGGATATGGCGGCGGTGATTGCCAAGTTGGAAAGTACTGGTAATCGCAAGATTATGCTTACCGAGCGCGGTGTTTCCTTCGGCTATAACAACCTGGTGGCCGATATGCGCAGCTTATTGATTATGCGTGAACTTGGCTACCCGGTGGTGTTTGATGCTACGCATAGCGTGCAACTGCCTGGCAAGGCCGGCTCGCACAGCGGCGGCGATGCGCGTTGGGCGGCGCCGCTGGCGCGTGGGGCGGTGGCGGTGGGTTGCGATGCCGTTTTTATTGAAACACATCCTGCGCCGGCGAAGGCATTGTCGGATGCTGCAACCGTAATGCCTTTATCCGCCGTTAAATCGTGCTGGAAAATTTTGCAACAGATTGATACAATAGCCCGCAGGTAAACCAAAGCGTTTCAACTGCGGCCGCGGCGCCGCTTAAAGGGATTGGCATGGAGCGGGGCAGGCAAAGCGGAAAACGTTTTTGGACGGCGCTCTGGTGCGTGGCGATTGCCGGCGTATTGGCTGCGGCAGACACTAATTTGTCATTGATCAAGGGTTTCCGCTACCCGGAATACGACGATCAAGGCCGTTTGAAGATGGAAGTGGCTGGTGAGGAGGCGCAGGCTCAGTCGCAGGACTTGATCCGCGTAAAAAATTTGCATATTGTGTTCTATGAGGAGGGACGGGCTATTACAGAGATCAGCGCTCCGGAATGTCTGTTTGACCGAGTCCGGCGCGTGGCATCCTCGACTTCCTCGGTGACCATCGTGCGAGCGGAGGCCGTGCTGTCTGGGGAAGGATTTACATGGCGGGCCGTTGACGGCTCGTTTGCCATCAGCAACAATACCCGGGTCGTCTTGAGGAAAATGACGCAATGATGAAATTCCAGCATTGTATTTTAACGTTTTGTCTGTGTCTGGTCGGCGCTGTGGCGATTGCCGCTAAAGCTCCCGTTACCACGGGTGAGGATGAGGGCGGTACCGTTATCACTTCCCGCAGCTTGAATTTTGAACATAAAAAGCGTGAGGCGGTGTTTGACGGCAATGTGCTGGTTGTGGACCCGCAACTGCGGATTAAATCCGATAGGCTGACGGTTATCTTCACTGAGGATAACCAGGTGCAGAAATTAATTGCCGAGGGCCGGGTGCAAATTGAGCAGGAACAACTGGCTGCCAGTGGCGGCCGTGCGGTTTATGATGTGGCTGCAGGGAAGGTGGTTTTGTCCATCAATCCACTCATACGCCGTGGGCGTGATATGTTGACAGGTGAAACCATAACTTTCTGGCGCGATTCTAACCGCATCCTGTGCGAGCCGAATGCCCGTTTAGTGTTGCATTCCGAGCGTGAGGCGTTGACCGGCATTACGGGTCGCAAGTGACATGGATTTGACTTATGTCTGTTGAACAACCGCTGATTTTAACGGAAAATTTAGTTAAGGTTTACAGTGGCCGCCGTGTTGTTGACGGTGTATGCATTAATGTCCGGCGTGGCGAAGTGGTCGGCCTGCTGGGTCCTAATGGCGCCGGTAAAACCACCTCTTTCTATATGATTGTCGGCCTCATTTCGCCATTTGCTGGGCGTGTGCTCTTCGATCAGCAGGATGTCACCCGCTTGCCGATGTACCAGCGGGCGCGTCTGGGGATGGGCTACCTGTCGCAAGAACCCTCGATCTTTCGTAAGCTGACGGTGGCGGACAATGTTATGGCTATTCTGGAAATGTTGCCGCTGTCGCGTGCGGAGCGTCGGCATCGCCTCCAGGAGCTGCTGAATGAACTGAAGATCAGCCACCTGGCCAACCAGTATGCCTATACCCTCAGCGGGGGCGAGCGACGGCGTTTGGAAATCACCCGTGCGTTGGTTACGAATCCCTCCGCCATTCTGCTGGACGAGCCTTTCAGCGGGGTGGACCCGTTGGCTGTGTACGATGTGCAGGAGATCATTAGAGATTTGAAACGGAAAGGGCTGGCCATCCTGATTACTGACCACAATGTGCGTGAAACCTTGACGATAGTTGATCGCGCTTATCTGATTTGCGAGGGCAAGGTGCTGCGGGAAGGCTCCAGCGCTTTTCTCATAGATGATAAACTCAGCCGTGAATTGTATCTGGGGCCGCGTTTCAGCATGTGAAGCGAGACAGGCGCCGGTAAGGAATGTTGCGCAATAAAATGAAGGAGGCATAACGATGATCATTCAAATCACCAGCCGCAATGTGGAAGTTACGAACGCTATCCGTGAATATGTGCATGGGCGACTGATGCCAGTGCTGGAAGAATACCCGGGAGTGGAACATGCGCATGTCATTCTGAGCGTGGAAAAGTTTCGCCATTTAGCGCAAGTTGTTGTGCAGGGCAAGCAGTACATGTCGGGGGAGGCCAAGGCGGAAACGGACGACATGTATAAGTCCGTTGACGCTGTGGCGGAAAAAATAGCCCGCCAGCTCCGGCGTGCACGCGACAAGGCGGTGGATTATAAGATTCCCGCGAATCGCGAACGCTTGGTAGATCGCGAGAAGAAGAACACGCAGGCGTAATAACCGGGCGCCAGCGGAGCAGATACGCATCACCGGCCGGGCTTGGCGTTGCTCGGCTTTTATTGCCATTTTGGTGTATCCGGGGGATATGATTGACGGCAAACAGACACCTGCTGCATTCGGATGAAATACAGCCTTGCGTCGGATGTCGGTTGACCAAGTTCACTGTATGTTCGCTGTTGCCTGCCACTGCTATGAAATGTTGCCACGTGGGAATACGTGTTGTATGCATTACCTATTTGCCCAGCTTGTTCGATGTTGCGGCAATTTAATATCAAAAATAACTTGATATATGGTGGCAACTTTGCGTAAATTTGAGGATTTTGAAGAGGGAGCCGAAAGTATGCCTGCGTGCTTTCGCGAAATTCCGGGTGTGTCCATCGCATATTTGATGATCATGCCGTTTGCGGTAGTGTGGGAATTAGCCAACATGATCGAGGGCGCCGTTCTGAACAATAAATTGAAGTGTTTTGGACATGCCCTGACCAAAGATCTGGCTGGGGAATTAGCGGCGGTGATGGCAACTGGAGCGGTACATGGTAAATAACAATGCTAAAAACCCGGCCGCATCCTGTCCCGATGTGCTAGTGCGCGAATTTGTCATCAGTAATCAATATGGCATCCATGCTCGTCCGGCGGCCATGCTGGTCAAAACCGCTTCCCGTTTTCAGTGCGATATTACGTTCGTTAAGGGCAATAACAAGGTCTCAGGCAAAAGCATTATGGGCCTGATGACTCTGGAAGCCGGATTTGGCGCCAAACTTAAAGTCATCGCCGAAGGGCGCGATGCTGAAGAAGCGCTGGATGCTTTGCAGGCGCTTTTCGAACAAAAATTTTATGAAGAATGATTGGCATGGACAACCCATCCGAAAACATATCTGTGCCGAATTCGTTGGCAGCAGAACGCCTGTTCCGGGGCATTGGTGTGTCGCCGGGGCTGGCTTTGGGCCGCGTTTTCGTTAAACAGTCCCACGATGAAAGGGTGTCAGAGCGAGCCATTTCGCAGGCGGATGTCCCGCGCGAAATTGCTCGGTTTGAGGAGGCCTTGATTGCGACGCGCCGCCAGTTGCGCGAATTCCAGCAGGAATGTGACCCGGCGGTGGCCAGTATCTTCGACGCCCACTTGCTGATTCTCGACGACCGGCCGTTCATTGAAAACGTTATCACCGGTGTTGAAAGTCGGCGGTGCAACGTCGAGGTTGTCCTGCAGGATGTCGCACGCGGATTCATGCAGTCATTGTCGCGAGTCAAGGACGCATACGTGCGCGAACGAGTGGCGGATGTGCAGGATGTCACCCGCCGTATTATGAATAACCTTGTCGGGCACCGTCCGTCGCTGACTGAATCTACGGCCAAGGATGTCGTATTGGTAGCGAGCGATATGGCGCCTTCGGAAATCGTTTCGCTGGACAAGGATCGTGTTATCGGCTTGGCGCTTGACTTGGGCAGCGCTACGGCACATGCCGCCATTCTGGCCGGCAAACTGGGAATTCCCGCAGTGCTGGGGTTGCATACTCTCAGCCGGGAAGTCCGTGCCGGCGACACGATTTTAGTGGATGGCACTAAAGGATTGGTGGTGTTGCGCCCCTCAGCCGAACGTTGTGAGCAGGCCAGGCGCGACGACGAAACGCGGCGTGGTATAGAGTCGGGCCTTGAGAAACTCAAGGGCCGCCCTGCGCAAACCCGCGACGGTTATCGTATCGGATTGTCCGCCAACATAGAAGTTCCACAGGATGTTGAGACTGTCATACATTGCGGCGCGGAAGGCATTGGCCTTTTCCGCACGGAATATTTTTATATATCGCGTGATGAGTTTCCGTCGGAAGAAGAGCAGTTTGAGGCCTACCGCAGCGTGGCTCAGCGTATGGCGCCTGCCCCTGTCACTATTCGCACCCTCGATGTGGGCGGGGACAAGGTCATAAAGAACCATGATGTGTCATGGAATGAAGCCAATCCGGTCATGGGCTGGCGCGCTATTCGCTTCTGTCTAGCCCAGCCGGATATGTTCCGTGCGCAGCTGCGCGCGATTTTACGGGCCAGTGTCAGCGGTAATGTAAGCCTGATGTATCCCATGATCAGCACCGCAGATGAGATTGTACGGGCGAATGTCATTCTGGAGCAGGCCAAGAAGGAATTATTAGAGCGTGGCCATCCCTTTAATCCGCATATCCAAGTGGGCGCTATGATTGAGGTGCCGTCGGCTGCGATTGTGGCTGATATGCTGGCGCCGTATGTTGACTTTTTCAGTCTCGGCACCAACGACTTGATTCAATATACCTTGGCGATAGATCGCGGTAACGAACGTGTGGCATATCTCTATGAGCCCACCCATCCCGCAATCCTGCGTCTGATCAAGCATACGATTGATGTCGGTCGCCGGTTCGGTATCCGAACCGGTGTTTGCGGCGGTATGGCCAGCGACCCGCTGTTGACGCCGTTGTTGTTGGGCTTGGGTGTGGATGATCTTAGTGTCAGTACTTCAGCTTACTTGCGGGTGAAGGATGCCCTCTGCAGCGTCAGCTTAACCGAAGCCCGGTTAATCGCCGAGGAGGCATTAGTTGCGCATTCGCCTGAGGATGTGCATGAGCTTTCGCTGGCATTGACACGCAAGGTGGCGCCGGAAATTCTGGAGCTGGCGCAATGATTGTTTATGCTGCTGCACGGTAAAACATATCTTGCATTTTGTGGTGTTTTTGTGCTATGAACATATTTTTTATCGGCGCAAGCATGCGTTGAGTAATCTTGCTAATGCGCATGCAACGGCGCCGTGGGTTAGTGTTGTCAGCTCCGCATTATGCGAATAAATCGTCGGGTGGAGCTAGGCTTAACAATGTAGGATGAAATAACGGCAAGGAGTTGATATGAGCCGCGATGCATATGTTTTTACTTCGGAATCAATCACCGAAGGCCACCCGGACAAAGTTGCGGATGCTGTTTCTGATGCCGTGTTGGATGCCTGCCTGGAGCAGGATAAATTGAGTCGCGTGGCGTGTGAGACCTTGGTGGCCACGGGCATGGCGGTTATTGCCGGTGAAATCACCACTAAGGCTGTCTTCAATATGGCGGATGTGGTGCGCGAAACCGTGCGCAATATCGGCTATACCGATGCGGCAATGGGTTTTGATGCCGATTCCTGCGCAGTGCTGGTGGCTTTGGACCGTCAGTCGCCGGATATTTCGCAAGGGGTGACTGCCGGCGCCGGGTTGTACAAAGAGCAGGGCGCGGGCGATCAGGGTATGATGTTCGGTTACGCTTGCAATGAAACCCCGGAATTAATGCCCTTGCCGATTATGGCCGCCCATCGCCTGACACGCGCCCTGGCGCGCGCCCGGCGCAACAAAAGCTTGCCGTTTTTACGCCCGGATGGTAAGTCTCAGGTGTCTGTGGTCTATGAGAATGACCGGCCGGTGCGTATAGATGCCGTTGTGGTTTCAACACAGCACGACGAATCCGTCAACCATCGCCAAATCAAGGAAGCCATGATTGACGGCATTATCCGCAAGGAATTGCCGACCCGTCTTCTGACACCGAAGACTCAATTCTTGATTAATCCGACTGGCAGGTTTGTGGTCGGCGGCCCACATGGTGACACCGGGCTGACTGGCCGTAAAATCATTGCCGACACCTATGGCGGTCTGGGACGGCATGGCGGCGGGGCGTTTTCCGGCAAGGATCCATCCAAGGTTGACCGCAGCGCCGCCTATATGGCGCGCTATATTGCCAAGAATATCGTGGCGGCTGGATTGGCGCGGCGTTGCGAAGTGCAATTGGCTTATGCGATCGGCTATCCCGAACCGGTTTCATTAATGGTGGAAACCTTTGGCACGGCTAAGGTGGCTGAGTCTAAATTGGAGAAAGCCGTGCGCAAGGTGTTCCCGCTGAAGCCGGCGGGAATTATTGAAAGTTTGAAACTGCTGCGCCCGATTTACAAACACACCGCCGCTTACGGTCACTTCGGACGCAAACGCGATCTGGATATATTTACTTGGGAAAAAACAGATAAGGTGGACGCCTTGAAGGCTGCAATTTAAGCTATGAAACATAATAAGGCGCAATACAAAATAGCGGATATAAGTTTGGCGGAGTGGGGGCGCAGAGAAATCGCTTGCGCTGAAGAAGAAATGCCCGGTCTGATGGCTTTACGCCGCGAGTTCGGACAAACCAAGCCGTTGAAGGGTGCGCGCATTACCGGTTCGTTGCACATGACGATTCAGACTGCGGTGCTGATTGAGACGCTGCAAGCTCTCGGCGCTCAGGTGCGCTGGGCAAGTTGCAATGTGTTTTCCACTCAGGATCATGCCGCCGCTGCCGTTGCCCGTGCCGGGACACCGGTCTTTGCTTATAAGGGCGAGAGCCTGAAGGAATACTGGGATTTTATTGACCGTACACTGGACTGGGGCAAGGGGCGTGGGCCGACGATGCTGCTGGATGACGGTGGCGATGTTACGCTGTTTTTCCACTTAGGGTACCAGGCGGAGGAAAACCACTCGGTGTTGCGCCGCCATCCTGGCAGCGCTGATGAAGCGGCGATGCTGGCGCAATTGCGCCTGTCGCTTAAGCGCGATCCGCAGCGTTTCCACCGCATGCGTCCAGCTTTGCTGGGTGTTTCAGAGGAAACCACGACAGGTGTCAACCGGCTATACCGCATGCATAAAAAAGGGGAGCTGCTGTTCCCAGCCTTCAACGTCAACGATTCCGTCACAAAATCCAAGTTTGACAACCTATATGGCTGCCGCCATTCGCTGGTGGATGGCATTATGCGTGCAACTGATGTCATGTTGTCCGGTAAAGTGGCGGTGGTGGCCGGGTATGGCGATGTCGGTAAAGGCTGTTGTCAGTCACTGCGTGGACAAGGCGCGCGTGTGATCGTTACAGAAATTGACCCGATTTGTGCTTTGCAGGCCGCTATGGAAGGTTATAAAGTCATGCGGATGCAGGAGGCATGTGTTATCGGTGATATTTTTGTTACCGCTACTGGTTGCTGTAACGTCATTACCGAGAAACACATGCGCCGTATGAAAAATATGGCGATAGTCTGTAACATCGGCCATTTCGATGCGGAAATCGAAGTGGAGAAGTTGCGCCGTTACCGTTGGGAGAAAATTAAGCCGCAGGTGGACCGTATTCACTTCCCCGGCGGTAAGAGTATCATTTTGCTGGCAGAGGGCCGGCTAGTCAATCTGGGCTGCGCCACTGGACATCCAAGCTTTGTTATGTCCAACAGCTTTACCAATCAAACTCTGGCGCAAATTGAACTTTACATGCGCCATGCAGACTACCCGGTAGGGGTGCACGTGTTGCCGAAGCGCCTTGACGAGAAAGTCGCCGCCTTACATCTGGATAAGTTGGGGGTGCGGTTGGACCGGCTCTCGCGGCCTCAGGCGGATTATCTGGGAGTGCCTGTCGCCGGTCCTTATAAGCCCGAGCATTACCGGTATTGATGCGCATTCTTTATCGCTATATTACCCGAGATTTCCTGGTCACTTTCGCTGTCACCCTGTTAGTCTTTTTGTTCGTGATGGCTGTAGGAAATATTTTCCGGGTGATTGACCTGTTTTCACGGGGCGTCTCAGGGCGTCTGATCCTGCAGATGTTTTCCTACGGCATGCCGTTTTCGCTGATTTTCGCCATCCCCATGAGTGTGTTGGCGGCCGCATTCCTTAATTTCAGCCGTATGGCCGTTGACCGTGAGATTCTGGCCATGCAGGCTTGCGGGATCAGCGTCTGGCAAATCATCCAGCCGCCGATAGTTATTTCCGCCATCCTGTGTGTAATATGCGTGTATATCAATTGCGAATTGGCGTCGGCCAGCCATTATGCCCGCCGTGTGATCAAGAATGAGCTGGGAGTGGAAACACCACTGAATTTTCTCGATGAAGGCCGATTCATCCGCGACTTTCCCGGCTATACCATCTATATCGGGCGCAAAGATGGCTATAAAATATACGATGTTGTAGTATATGAATTCGGTAAGCAGGGCCCGCGTCAGACGGTGCGCGCCGCTGCTGGCGAAATCATTCTCCCGCCTGACCGGCCCGGGCGCGTGGTAATCAAGCTGCGCCAAGTGCGGATCGAGCAGCCCGACGAGAATCAGCCGGAAAACCTCAGCTTGGTCCGACGGTTAAGCGCTGAGGAATACCCGGTGGAGTTCGATATCGCCGAATTGATCAGCAAAGGCGTAGTCTATAAAAAACGCGCTGATCTTTCGATGCGCGAAGTTTTCGATGCGTTGGATGGCGATGTGCGATTCCGCCCGGAAGAATTCATTGATTTGCCTGGATTGGCCCGCCGCTTGGGACAATCTCCGCTCAAGGAGGCTGCTGCGTATGTGTTGGCGCCAAATATACTGCAACGCTTGGAACTGGCTGATACTCCTTATGAGTATGAGGCTCTTCGGCCGGTGTTGACGGATGCATTCAACCGCTTATTGGTCGGCAAGTCCATTTACAGCGATGCCTTATTCAAGGGCGTCAAACTTGATCGCCATGCCAGGGATTTGATGGCGCGCCGGCCACGCGGTGCGGACTTGATGCGTTTAAATCGTATGTTGCTGGAACAAATCCTGCCCGGCGTGCTGGAGCGGCATTATGTTTCCAGTTTGGACGACGAAGACCTTCAGACTTACCGCACTTCGTTGATGGTGGAAGCCAGCACTCGGCTGGCATTGTCATTCTCATGTTTTGCGTTCGTGTTGCTGGGGGCCGCGCTGGGTATAAGGATTCACCGCCGCGAGTCCTCCATCGGAATAGCGCTGTCGTTGGTGTTGGTGTTTGTTTTTTACTTCTTTATCATCCTGGCCGATTCACTGGTGACATATCCGCAGATTTATCCCCACTTGATTGTCTGGATTCCATTTGTCATTTCAGAGGTCATCGGATTCAGTATATTAATTCGTCGCCCAGCCTGAGATGCTGAAAACATCCTTGATTACAGTAGAAAACACTTCTGCGCATATAACCGCATGGGGCTGTCGGCGCGGCCGTGTTCTTGCAGCAGTGAAAAGGCCAGTGCAACTAACTCTGTGACTGAATATACCACCCAGCGAATATTTAGCATTTGACCGGGCGCAAAAATTTCAGCTTGAATATTTTTCACAATCTTGTTCTATCTATGAGGAGTAACATTCAACTGTAAACATTGGGAGCTAATAACATGAATCTGGACGTCTGGCGGGAAAAACCATTGGAACTTGTAAAGAATCATCAAATCAGTGAAGCCCAGCAATGGCATTGGCGGCACCAGCCGCCTTTAACTATGGCGCAATGGCGCGCACAGCGCCGTGCCTTGCTATCCGCCATACGTGCCAATGCAGGCTCGTTTCCGCCGCCGCCATCACTGGATCCGCAGGTGCATGGCGTCATCCGGTTGCCGGGATACGAAATCCGCAAAATCACGTATCAAAGCCGTCCGGGTATGCGTGTGACCGCTAATTTATATGTGCCTGATGGGCAGGGCGCTTTCCCTGGTGTCATCGGAGTGCACGGTCATAACTTCGAAGGCAAAATTGCCAAACGTGTACAAGCATGCGGGCATGTACTTGCGTTAAATGGATTTGTTGTGCTGATGATTGATGCTTTCGGCGCCGGCGAACGCGGCTCTGTTCCGGGAAAATATGAATACCATGGCGCCGGTATCGGAGCCAGACTCTTTGACATCGGCGAAACACTGTTGGGTATGCAGCTTTATGATAATATGCGCGGCATTGACCTTTTACAGTCCCTGCCGAATGTGAATCCTGACCGGATTGGCGCCACCGGCGCTTCCGGCGGCGGTAATCAGACCATGTGGTTGGCGGCGTGTGATTCGCGGGTCAAGGCTGCCGCGCCGGTAGTGTCGGTAGGGACGTTTGAGTCATATGTCACCCGCCGCAACTGTGTGTGTGAGGTTTTGCCGAATGGTTTGACGTTCATGGAAGAATGGGCGGCGCTTGGTCTGGTTGCCCCCAATGCCCTGCTGATTTTGAACGCATTGCGGGATAATAATAAGACATTTAGCGTGCCTGAAATGTTGCGTTCTTTCAATGATGCCGCACGGGTCTATCGCCTGTTCGATGTGGAAGATAAGTTGGCCTATCAGGCCTTTGACCTGCCTCATGGTTATTGGCCGGAGATGCAGCGTTCCATGCTAGGCTGGTTCAAACGCTGGCTGAAGGACGAGGGTGAAGGACGCCCTTGTGATTTGCCTGCGTTCCAGATACTGCCAGAGGAACAGTGCCTGTGTTTTCCGTCCGGCCGCCGTCCGGCCTCTGTGATTTCTATCCCGGAGTATTGCCATGCCGTCGGCCGCCGATTGTCCTCCGGCGCCGGCCTGAAAGCGCGCGCTGTCAGCCGCGCGGCCACACTGCGCCAATTGCAGACGTTGCTGCGCGCGCCGTCGCCGGTGGCTGCCGCCCCGATTGAATTCGGCATTGTGGAAGATGCCGGCGCCAGTATTCGTAAATTTGCGGTGGAGTCGGAACGGAACATTCTGTTGCCGGCGGCGCTTGTAACGCGGGCATCCGGTGGGACGGTGAAAACAGTGGAGATTGTGTTGCATCCGAAAGGTAAATCTGTGGCTGCGGAGGAAGTCGGAACGATCGCTGGCCGCCGGGACACGGCGCTGCTGTTTGCCGATTTGCGCGGGATTGGTGAAACTTTTTATGATTCACGAGAGCTGGTCGGTCAAATTTACCATGATCATGCGCGAGCGTGTTTCTGGTTGGGGCGCACCATGCTTGGTGATTGGGTGTGTGATATACAGGCGCTTGTGTCGGCGGCACAAGGAATGTTCCCGCACGCCCGGATAGCCATAAGGGCTTATGCTGAAACTGGATTGGCTGCATTGTGCGCTGCTGCTTTCAACCGCCGGATACAAGCTGTCACATGCGTAAACCTGACGGGGTCTTATCTCTATCAGGGCGCCAGCGGCGGCAACTCCATGGCGATTCATGTGCCGGGTATCCTGCGTTGGGGCGATGTCAGCGCTATGGCCGCTCTGCCGGTTGGGAATGTCTCCTTGTTGAATCCGGTGGATAGTGAGGGGAAACCATATACGGCGGCCAAATGCCTGGCGCTGCAATCGGCCATTCGGCGGGAAGCCCGCCGCTTTCAGCGTCCGGCGCGCGCGCGGGTATTGCGGAAACTGCCGGAGGCATAGGGTGGCGGCGGGACTATGAGTTCAACATTTGTCGCCGTCGGTCGCTGCGGCGGACGATTTGTGCCGGCTGTTTCTTGGTGTGACTTGATGATGGCGGTTAAGATGCAACTGGAGAAATATCTACGCGATGATATTTGCGGAACGTAAAAATGCCGCCCATCAATGTTTTGACGTTATACTTGTGTTGTTTCAACATGCGGTAAGCAAAATAGCTGCGGAAACCGACTCTGCAATATGCCAGGATGGTCTTATCGCGCGGCAGGCTATCGAGACTGCTACGCAGCTTGTCCAACGGTATATTAACCGCCCCTGGAATGTGCCACGTGTCGTATTCCGTCGGTGTCCGCACGTCCAGAATCATTGCGTTGTTAGTCTGATCGGGATATTCTTCAGAATACCAAGGTTCCAAATCGCCTTGTAAAAGATTGTTCCCGATGAAGCCGACCATATTGGCGGGGTCTTTGGCCGAGCCGTAAGGCGGGGCATAAGCCAGTTCCAGTGATTCCAGATCATGGACCGTCAGGCCTGACCGCATGGCTGTTGCCAGAACATCAATGGTTTTATCAACGCCGTTATATCCGACCACTTGCGCGCCCAGCAGTTTCCCTTCATCCGGGGTGAACATAACCTTTATATGCATTGGTGCGCTCCCCGGGTAGTAACGGGCATGGTTGGGTGGGTGCAGATAGATTTTACGATAGGGGATGCCGGCGCGCTTAAGCGATTTCTCATTCGCGCCTGTGCAGCCGCCGGTCATCTCAAAAACCTTGACGATGGCTGTGCCTTGGGTGGTAGTGTAAACTGTGGTACGGCCGCAGACGTTTTCTCCTGCAATCCGCCCCTGCCGGTTAGCTGGGCCGGCCAGCGGAATCAGGGCCGGACAGCAAAGCGCCAGATCCGTGACTTCGACTGCGTCACCGGCGGCATAAATGCACGGGTCATTGGTCTGCATGTGGGAATCCACCTGAATGCCGCCACGCGGGCCGATGGTCAAGCCGGCGTCCCGTGCCAGCTTAACATCAGGTTTGACGCCAACCGATAAAATCACCAAGTCTGCCCGAAGCATTGTCCCGTTTGCCAATTCCGTGCATAGACGCCCGGCAGTCTCCGTGAATGCGGCGGCCGCTGTGCCCAAATGCAAAGTTACGCCGTGTTCGCGCAATGTGTTTTCCAAAGGGTGGGTCATTTCGTGATCCAGTGGAGGCATCACCTGGTCTGCCATTTCCACCAAATCCACTTTCAATCCGCGTTCCCGCAGGTTTTCCGCCATTTCCACCCCGATGTAGCCGGCGCCGATGATCGTCGCCGCCTTGGCGCCCTGTGTGATCAAGTTTTGGATGTGATCCATGTCGGCGATATTACGCAGCACACAGATACGCGGGTGGTCAATTCCCGGTAACGGTGGCCGTAGCGGCGCTGCGCCGGGCGCTAAAATAAGCTTGTCGTAAGTTTCGGTGTATGTTTTCCCACTGGCCGCCTCACGCACACGCACCTGCTTAGCTGTGCGATCAATCGCCACAACTTCCGTGCCGGTTCGCACATCGAGATTCAAAGACCCGGCCAAACTTTCCGGTGTCTGCAACAAAAGCTGTTTGCGGTCGGCGATTGTGCCGCCGATGTGGTAAGGCAGACCGCAATTGGCAAAAGAGACAAACTCACTACGCTCGAAGACGATTATGTCGGCATGTTCATCAAGACGGCGCGCGCGTGCCGCCGCCGACATTCCCGCCGCCACACCACCGACAACAACTAATTTCATGGTCAACTCCACCGCTTCTTAAAATGAAATGTTTGAAATGGCTACATGGGTCAGCAGAATATCCCCCTGCCACATGCCGTTCAACTCCAAAATTGTACCACTGTAATTATACGGCAGTTGGTGAGGTAGTGTGACGGATAGAATGGTGTGTGTGGAATGGGGTTGTATCCCCCAGTCTAAGATGACACCATCCCCAGTGATAACTGTACGTACCCCGTTCCGGTGCGTGCTACGTGCATAGGCCATAATGCTGGGGTAGGTATCCACGATGGTGGCTTTGCATTCTGGCGGGGTGGCACATTACCTGAAGCCGGAAATTATGTCGGCGCCTACACTGTTTTAGCGGCGTAATGGCGTTGTCCAATTGTCGCCAGCGTAACTTGGATCAGAACCGATACTATCATTGCTACGACAAATACCTGGTATAGCGCATGCTGGCTGCCTATGGCGTCCATACGCCATTCGGCGGCAAATAGCCCGGCGAGCGATCCTAGCCCCCCCAGAAATTCGTTCATGCCGATATTCATCGAACGATTGCCGGAATTGTTGCAAAAATAAACACTCAAAAAGCAAGACGCGCCGGAACAGATTCCCAGCAGGCTGACTCCGATAAATGTAAACACAAAACTTGTCGGGCGCAACAAAATGAACCCGCAAAAAACCGCGCCGGCAAGTTGAATAATTAAAAGCGGCATCCGGCGGTAAAGCGCTCCCGGAAGCTTGGACATTAATAAACCGACTATGCCTTGAATCAGCAAGTTTAAAAACAATGGCAGGCCGGTCAATGATGCACTGATGCCGTTTTCCGCGCTGATTTTTGGGAAAAAAACGTGCAGCGGCCGCTGTACGAACATGGCGGTGAAAATCAGCAGCCAGCCGATGAGAATGTAAATTGGGATCGGCTGCCGCCCGCCTTGCATGGTTTCTTCTATTTCCCGCCCGCCATCGCGGTGTTTTTGTGGAACATAGGTCAGGAGTACCGTCAGTATAATACCGACGACCAGCATGGCGATGGCGGAAAGCGCTAATGGGCCGAACCGGTAAACAACACCTGCCAATAAAATCCCGAAACTAGAGCCGGCGCCACATGCTAAGGTATAAACCCCGACACTCCATGCCAAGCCGCCGGGAATAGTCTCATTCCGCATGAACATTTGGAAGGAATTTAAAAATATCGCTATGACAATACTCAGGCCGACAAAGCCCGTCAACAGCGGGAAATAAGCCTTTGTAAAAATACAATACACACTGAGTAGCGCGGCGCACACAGCGCTGCTGAGCAGCAGGATGCGGGCATTGCGGTGGTTGATTATAAACCCGGCGGCCAAACTGGTTAGCATGTAGCCCATCGTAAATGCGCCACCCAGCCAGGCGCAGAGGAATGTGCTGACATTTCGCTCCCCCGCATTGTATAGGACGGCAAAACTCACCAGAGCGTTCAGCCAACTCAATAATGCGGGGCAAAAATAGATGCGCATAAGCTTGCAATCAAATTAATATGGTTAATATGGGTGGCATGATATATTTACTGGCTTGTCTAGTCAATTGTAAACACTCCCCATTACAAGCTTGTTATTTGCCAGTTTAAGCGTATCTTCTTACACGAGGCTTTCGCTTGGGAAATTTGCTTTTCTGTGCCAACGGAAGGAGTTTTTCACATGGCTCATATCAAAGTTACGAGATGCCGCCTCACGTTGCTGGCGTTGATTGGATTCTGTGCGCTAGGTTGTGTTATTGGAGAGGGTGCAATGGCGGGTGTATTTACAGCAACCTATGAATCTAACCTTACAACGACAGCTTGCCTGACAAGCCGGGAAAGACTTTCTGCTTTATTGGCTGATGGCGCCTCCTCAAAGTTGAATCCGGAGACCTACGCCGAATTGGCAAGGGCAACGAGGCGTTATTTGGTTGTTCAAATCAGCAATACGGGAAATCAAAGAGCTTGGGGATCTGTGAAATGTTCGTTTGCCGGCAAGGACATTGTAGTCAACGTGCCGGATTTGTCGCCGCATATGACATCGCCAAACCTCTATGTCGCTGAAATATCAGGTTTTATTCTTCCCGCTTCAAACTCGGCGCCGAGCATAGCCGTTTCATGGGAAGTGTTGAATACGAAATAGAACTACTCTGAGGCCCCTTAACCAGACAACGTCAGACAGACGGAGCCACATGCAGAAGGCTGCGGCGCAACGGCAGGAACAGGTTCAGGAACCACCTGTGCAAAACAGATTTGACGTCGAGACTGTCAGCCGGTACGATATGCCAAAGATGGCGCCGGATGCTGGATTGGTGCGAAAAATGAAAATATCCAAAATCGGTCTATATCTTGCCTATGTATGCGCCGGGATGCTGAGTATTGCCGCATGGGTCGCTATCGCTTGGGTAACGGGCGCCGAAGAGGCATGGGATAGTAAGTACTATTGGATATATAGTCTCCCGGCTATGATGTTTCTCTCCGGTGTTTTCGGTTTTTTGTGGCCATTGAAGCCTTGGATCTGGGGGATAGCGTTAGTGGTTCCTCAGATGTTTTATGCCATGATCCCTGACCTGGGGGGAATCTGCTGCCGTTAAGTATCATCTGTTTTGGCGTGATTATGTTGGTGTGTATCGCGTGTGCTTACCTTGGAGCGTTTGTTCGGAACGTTATATAAGGTCTCCGCCAGACACCGAATTTAACCCGCTCGGGCTGGTTTTTTGATTAATGAGCGGATTTTTTTGGGAAAGTCCAAGTAGCTAAATGAAGCGGCTGTTACTGGTGAGCAGGGTGAAATAATTCTGAAGAACGCTGGGTTGAAAGGACAACCGTATGGCCGTGATTAGACGAATAGCCAGATGGATTTTGCTTCTTGCATCAATCTCCTGCATCATCCCGTTTCCAAGTGATGTCGCAGAGCCGGTGGAGTTGGGAAGCATACTCATTAGTATTTTGATGGCGCTGCTTGCATTAGATATGTTGCTCCTCATCCTCCGGGTTCCTCGAAGACGGTTTCAGTTGCTTTTTGAATTCGTCCTTTATCCGGCATTCATTGCGCTGTTACTCTTTCGGCTAATCACAAGCAACGCAGTCTCTTCATTGATGAGTCACGAGTTGGGCACACTTGGAGTACGCGCGACTTTGTTGCTGCTTTTCGTCGCTATCTACGCCTCGCTCATTGCCGCCGCCTTTATAGTCCTGTTAGATGCCAAGAACTCGTATCAGGGCAAGAATATCACACATCTATGATCAAGAAAGTATTGCAGGTAATCGGCTTCTTCCTCGGCTACATGTTCTTGCTAGTCGGCGCCTTTTTCTGCATTGACGCCTTTATCCCGAAATCGGAACCTAAAAACGGCATTTGAAATTCAGGAAACAAGATAAAGAGTTGAAACCGCAGATTTACGCAGATTGGGAGAGGGATACGCGGAGAAGAGGAACCACGGATGGGCACGGAAAGACAAAAGAAGATTCTGGCAAAAATGGCGATGGATGTTGATCGCATGCGGTAAGCGGCGGGCGCCTAAAAACAATTGCAGAGAATCCTGGGTTGTGTTATCTTCAATGCATTATATTAAGAAGCATGATGATGCCGACGCTGATAGTTCGGTCTGCGTCGTTAATTGCGCCGTAGCAAAATGACGCGATTTATTCCATATCACTTTCGCACTGTCTCGCCACCGACTGCGCTTCTACGGCGGCGGAGAACATTATGACTCATGTCGGACACAGTTTGACCGGGGTGGCGCTCGGTATGTTGTGCCTGCCTAAAGATGCCACGCCTGGCCGTATGTTCCTGCA
This sequence comes from Kiritimatiellia bacterium, assembly GCA_050944835.1. Taxonomy (GTDB): domain Bacteria; phylum Verrucomicrobiota; class Kiritimatiellia; order JAAZAB01; family JAAZAB01; genus JAXGPF01. The sequence continues at coordinate 18,797 of JBMNRV010000019.1, read as the reverse complement.
ATTGTTCGTTTTTTTCAATCTGGCCAATTTGCCGGACTGGCAATTTAATGGCTGGGGGCATTCCAATTATAATGTCAGTCACAGCCTGTTCGTCAACTTGGCGCTGATGCTATGCGTTTTCTTGCCGCTGGCATACGCGCCAGGATTGAGGGCGCGACTCGGCGGCTGGCCAGTGCTGATTTGCGGCGGACTGGCCTGGTTGAGCCATTTATTACTGGATTCATTTTATGAGCACGGGCAGGGCATAGCTATATTGTGGCCGCTTTCCGACTGGCGTTTGTCATTGCCTGTTCCTTGGTTTTCAATTTTACATGGTTCCCGTTTTTCGACTGAGCATCTTGTCAGGGTTTATACGACGGAGTTCGTTTGTTTTTTCCCTTTTGTTTTGGCGGCATGGTTCTACAAACACAAAGAAAGGAAGGTATGTAATGCATCAGCGAACTAAACAATGGTTGTTTTGGACCTTCTTCGGGATTACAGCGTTTGCAGCGGCTATGGGGTATCTGGAAGCCGTTGTCGTCGTGTATCTGCGCGCAATACTTACCCGGCGTTTGGATTGGCACACCATAGAAATAACCAGAGAAGCCGCTACTCTCGTAATGTTGGTTGCGTTTGCGTTTTTTGCGGGACGTAACGCGCGGGAACGGACGGGTGTGTTTTTCTTGATTTTCGGAGTATGGGATATTGTGTATTACTTGGGACTAAAGATTTGGCTGGACTGGCCAGAAAGTCTGATGACCATGGATACGCTTTTCTATATTCCCTGCACATGGGCTTCTCCAGTTTATGTCCCCGTCATGTTTGCCTCGCTCATGATTATTATCGGCAGTTTGCTTATCTGTGGAAAATGGACTTATTATCTTGTGCCGGCTTGGCGTTGGGGAATGCTCGGCTGTATTATCGGTTGTGCGGTTGGGATTATCTTGGCCTTGTCGCAAAGAACTCCGTTGCAAAAAAATCCAGTCGCCGTATCCGCCATGGTCTTCACCTTCGCCTTTGGAATGATTGCCGCCGGCGCCGGTGTAGTGTCCGCTTTTAGCCGGCGTTTTTCAAAAATACTTCCCGTAATTATTTTCGCCATAGTATTTGGCGCTTTCAGCGGATGGCTGGGATATATGGCCGCTTATATGTTTGATCCAAAAAAATTGTCGCTTTTATGGACTTGTGGCGCGGCCATCGCTCTGAATATAGTGGTCTTATTATATTGGCGGGCATTGCCGCGAACGCGGCGCTCCAATTAAATCTTGCGTTTTGCTTGCAGCGGAAATGGATAACCGCCAAGACAGCAGGAACGCCAAAGTGGTGGAAAAGGGTTGGCCCAAAGATGCACAAAAGGTGTGCCAAGGGGGAGATGTCGGCTAACCAGAAGGGGAATTAATCCGTCGGAGGACGAGCTGTCTTCCTACTTCGGCGCTTGCGGGTGTGCCAAGCTGGCCGTGGAACTTATCTGCTGGCGCAGCCATTCCATGGCGGCATCCTGATCCGCAAACAGGTTGTTGAGCTGGGCTTCATACGCAGCTTTTTTCCAGTGTCCGATTTCCGGTCCATTATGAATGCCCAAAGAGATGATGTCGTGGCCGGAGATCAGCGGGGGCGGCAATACCGGTTCTGCTGCGCGGGCGCGAATGAATTCCTGTAGAAAATTGTAGTTGTCCAGATCGCCGTGGCTGGCCAGACAGTCCAGCCGATGCAGTTCCAATTCCAGCGGGAAGGTTTCCGCACCGATCAGCCGCAGCAAGGTGGAGCGTTTCATGCGTTGCACTTCCATGAAGCGCATGTGGTTGGCGATGCAAAATGATACGGCTTTGGTGTCATCCTTGGACATGCGCAGGCGGTGCATAATGGCTGCGGCCATTTTCGCGCCCACTGCGGCGTGCCCATTGAAACGCAGACGGGTTTCGGTTACGCGGCAGGTGGGTGGTTTGCCGACATCATGCAGCAGCGCCGCCCAGGCTAAACGCAGTGGCGGCTGAGGATTCATGGCGTTCAACATCAAGACGGTATGGGTAAACACATCGCCTTCGGGATGGAACTGTGGCGGTTGCTCCTGTCCGCGCATGGCGGATACTTCCGGCATGATATGCTGCATCAGGCCCAGTTCTTCCATTTGCCGGATTGCTTCGCCTGCGCGTGGCGATTCCAGCATTGAGCGGGTTATTTCTATCTGAATGCGTTCGGCGCTGATGCGTTTAATTGATTCGGCATGGGTGGTAATGGCGCGTGCGGTTGCTTCATCCAGCTTAAAATTCAGAGTTGCTGCAAAGCGTATTGCGCGCAGCATGCGCAAGTGGTCTTCCTTGAACCGCGCTGCCGGGTCGCCAACGGCACGGATTACTCCAGCCTTCAAGTCACGGCGTCCGTCAACAAAATCATGCCACTGTGCCGCTACAGGATCGTAGAAGATGGCATTGATTGTGAAATCGCGGCGTTGTGCGTCTTCAACGGCATCGGCAAAAACCACAAAATCCGGCCGCCGCCCGTCGCGATATGAGAAATCCCTACGGAAGGTGGCGATTTCGAAGTGATGCCCATGCCAGGGCACGCGCACGACGCCAAATGACTTGCCGACGGTTATCGCATGTGGAAAGAGTTGCAATACCTGATCGGGCAGGGCGCTGGTGGCAATATCGTAATCTTTAGGCTGCCGCCCCATCAGTATATCGCGCACACAACCGCCTGCCCAGAAGGCGGTGTGTCCGGCCTGCTGGAGCCTTGCGGTTACTTCGCGGGCATCGGTTTGTAATTGGTCTGGTTTAAGGTCAGACATGGTGGCTGAAGTGTCAAAGTTTAAATGCCATTGGGAGCAACTCTCCCAGTCTCAGTTGCTGGATCGCCGTCCGGGCAGTAGGCGCGGTGAGATAAACCGGGCAATCCGGGCCGGCAAATTCCGCCAGCACCTGGCGGCACGCGCCGCAGGGAGGCACAGCGCCTGTTGCGACAATCAGCAGCGCTCGCAGTGACTTTTCTCCTGCCGCAACGGCGGCGCAGACGGCAGAGCGTTCGGCGCAGATTGTCAGTCCGTATGACGCATTTTCAACATTGCCACCGGCATATATCTGGCCGCTACCGGCGAGCACAGCGGCGCCGACCTTGAATCTGGAGTAGGGGGCATAAGCCCGGCGTTGCGCGGCGACTGCTGCACGGCGCAGTCGCTGGATAGTATCATTATCAATGCATATACGTTTCATTGGGCGTCCATGGCGATTACGCGCCAAATCAATTTCAAAGTTTGACCCAGCGCATGCATATTGCGCGATGTCGTATCGGTGACTTCGCTGTGGGAGAGTGTGGTAGTATGCAAACCAGCGGCGAAATTGCTGATTAAAGAAAGGCCCAGCACCTGCATGCCAAGCGCATTTGCCAGCATTGCCTCCGGCACCGTGGACATGCCGACGACGTCGGCGCCCCAAGCGCGGTACATCCGTACTTCCGCCGGTGTTTCATAGCTCGGTCCGCTGACGGCCAGATAAATGCCGGGAAATGCATTCACTTTAGCGGTTGTCGCAGCTTCCAGAGCAATGTCGCGCAGGTGTTTATCATACACGGCAGTTTGATCGGTGAAAAACTCGCCGCCATCTTCCTTATGCCGCGCGACTAACGGGTTGGCCCCCATGGCGTTGATGTGGTCTTCCAATACTATCAGTGATCCGGGCGCGCGATCGGAGCGCAATCCGCCGGCGGCATTGGTCAGCACGATTATTTCAACACCCATGCGCTTGCATATGCGCACTGGCAGCAGGACCGGGTCCCAGCCTTCATTCTCATACCAGTGCCGCCGTCCTTGAAAGATCAGTGTTTCTATGTTTGCGCATTCACCCCAGATCAGTTGCCCCAGATGACCGCGGACGCTGGTCGCGCCGAGTCCGGGGATATCGCTATACGGTATTTGGCTGCGCATGGTAAAAACATCCAATGCCTTGCTCCAGCCGGAACCCAGAATTAGCGCCATGCGCGGCCGCGCGCCGGGGAAGGTATCGGTGATTTTCCGATGGGCCTGTTGCAGAATGTCAGAACTGGCGTTCATTTTAACTTATCAACCTTAAAAACGGCAGAGGAACCACGGATGAACACAGATGGACGCGGATGAACCACGGATTGGATTGAACCGCCAAGGCGCCAAGAACGCAAGAAAGAAACCGCAGGTGCGAGCCGCACTGGCACCACATATTGACGCAGATTACGGATAATTGGCCACAAAGATGCACAAGATTCACAAGATTTTTCATAACACGAACGCATACCGCGCTGACCGGCATCCTAAAAAACGGCATTTGAAATTCAGGAAACAAGATAAAGTGTTAAGAATAAGAATGTCAAGACTTAGAGTTACAGCGCTCATTTTGTTAAAGAAAGTTTCCTGAATTTCAAACCCGTAAAGGGGTTGGCGATTTTGCCGCATCTGCTTTGTTCCGAATGACTCGCAGTATGTTTATACAGCTTCATCATTCGCGCCGCGCATCTGCGACAAACTTGCCAACTGCCGCAGTTTTAGGAGCATCTGCCGGTCTGACGGATCGGCTGACACCCTGATACGCGAATTCATTCGTGTATCCGGGTGTCCACCGATCCATGTCCGCATAGCGGACAGCGCGGCATGCATCCGTGGCGAATCCTCTTCTGCCACCTTGGCGTCTTGGCGGTTAAGCCCTATCCCTTTGTGCATCGTCTGCATTTTTGTGGCTAATTTCTTTTCCGTCCTTGCCAGTGCGGCTCGTACCGCCAGTGCCTCCGTGTGAGACTCTTCCACGTCATCCGTGATTGATCAAGACCGGTGGAGAGGGTTGCGCATCCATCAGTTCAAAAGCTTGTTTAACCGGCGTTGTTGCGGCGTCCAGACGGGATTGACTGGCCGCATGGAGGATGGCGAGGGTGTCCCCGGCGGCAACTTTATCGCCGATTTTTTTCAATTCCGTGATGCCGGCGGCCGGATCAACCGTGTCCGTGACGAGTGTCCGCCCGGCGCCCAGCAGCACACAGGCCTTGCCGATCAGTCCGGCATTCACGCCGACGACGTAACCGGAACGCGGCGCTACGACAGTTTGCCGCATGGCGGCCTGCGGTAGAGCCGCGCCGTTCGGAGCGTTTTCGAAAACCCGTGGATTGCCACCATGCAACTCCACCATGCGCAGAAATTTTTCCATGGCGGCGCCGGATTCCAACAAGGCCGTGGCGCGTGTCTGTGCCGCCTTGACATCGTTAAAGATAGCGCCCAGACATAACATGTGCGCGCATAATACAATGGTCAGTTCCCGGACATCCGCTGGGCCTTGATTGCGTAACACATCGGCCGCTTCAGCCACTTCAGGCGCATTGCCGGCGGCATGTCCCAACGGCTGATTCATGTCGGTCAAGAGCGCCTGACATCGGAGCCCGAGGTGGTTGGCCGTGCCTGTCAAGCTTGATGCCAGGCGTTTGGCGGAGGTGTAGTCCTGCATGAATGCGCCGTGCCCCCATTTGACGTCCAGAATCAGCCCATCCAAGCCTGCGGCCATCTTTTTGCTGAGGATGCTGGCGACAATCAGCGGGATGGAAGGTACCGTGCCGGTTACATCCCGCAAGGCATACAGGCGCTTATCGGCCGGGGCAATGGTTGCGGACTGGCCGACGATAGAGCATCCGCATTTGAGCAATACCTTTTTAAATGCGGAGTCATCCAGATCGGTGCGATACCCTGGTATGGACTCCAATTTATCAATTGTGCCGCCGGTGGCGCCTAGTCCCCGCCCGGCAATCATCGGCACGGCCAGCCCGGTCGCCGCCGCCAGCGGGGCGAGGATCAGCGAAATTTTATCACCGACACCGCCGGTGGAATGTTTATCAATTTTCGGCGCGGCAACGTCGGAGAAGTCCAAGGTTGTGCCGGTACGTTGCATGGCTACAGTGAGCGCCGCTGTTTCCGTGTCCGTCATCCCTTGAAAGTACACGGCCATGGCGAATGCCGCCATTTGGTAATCCGGCAGATCGCCGGTGGCATAATCGCGGATAATCCGGTGGATGTCAGATTCCGGCAGTTCCTGCCCGTCGCGTTTTTTTTCAATGATCCATTGAATCGGAGTTGGTGCGGATGTGGACATTGCATTCATTCCGGCAGGGTGTAAACGATTTGTCGTCGCGCCTTAAAGCGCACTGCTGTGCGGTACCCAGCGGCGCGTGCGGTTTGCAGCGCCATTGTAAAGGCGTATCCCACTTCCGAGGGTTGGTGTGCATCGGACCCGAAGCAAATAGGGATACCGCGTTCGCAGGCCATTTGCAGCAGGTAAGGCGCTGGGTAGATTTCCCGCGCTGGTTTGCGCAGTCCGGAGGTGTTGAGTTCAATGACCATGCCGGCCTTTCGGATACAATCGAACGCTGGGGCGGCCATAGCGCGCACGGCATCTTCCGGAGGCCGGTATCCGAATTTTTTTGGCAGGTCCAAATGGGCAACCACATCGAACAGGCGCGTCTCGGCCATGGCACAAATCAGCTCGAAATAGCGTTCCCAAACGGCTGTTACACCCTTGGTTTCCCAGACATGGCGTTCATCAGGATCGTCAAAACCCCAATTGTCAATGCAATGTACGGAGCCCAGCACCAGATCGAAGGGTTGGCTCGGCAGCCAAGACTTCAGGAAATCCACCCCGGCGGGGTAATAATCGGCTTCAATTCCGAAGCCGACGGTTGGCGGCTGCGGTTCTTGAATAGCAGTTATCATGCGTTGGTATGACGGGAATTCGTCCAGTGTCATACGGTGATGAGGATCGTAACCTTCCGTGGCAGGGGCATGATCGGTAAAACATATTTCCGGTATGCCTTGACGCGCCGCCTCAAGCTTATATTCCGCCGGTGTACCGACAGCGTGATTGCATAACGGCGTGTGGGTGTGGTAATCAGGTAAGACGATAGGCATTAATTAGCGCCCCAGTGTCCGCCGCGCCGCGCCAGCATACGAGCTGAGGACGTGTTGCGGTAACGCCCGGCCCAGTCGTAAGGCGTATGGCCGTTATTGTCAGTTGCGGTTAAGTCGGCTCCACAGCGCATAAGGGTTTTTACTGTATGGGGGTTGCCTGTGAATGCGGCCCAGTGCAGCGGAGTCAAGCCGCGGTCGTAAGAACGGGCTTCCAAGTCCGCGCCCCATCCGGCCAGCAGGGATACCATATTGGGATGGTTGTATTGGACTGCCATATGCAACGGAGTTAATCCATATCGGTCAGGTGCGTTGATATTGGCGCCTTTACGCAGCAGAATTATGGCCATTTCCTGCAGCCCGCGGGCGGCGGCCAAGTGTAGTGGTGTGGCGTCGGTTTTATCGCATCGGTTTACATCGGCGCCAGCTTCTAATAATATTTCGGCGCCGACGCGGAAGTTATTGGCTACGGCATAATGCAGCGCCGACATGCCGCTATGCCGTTCGTATATGTTGACATCGCCGCCAGCACGACAGTATTCCTGCAGCGTTTGGATGTCGGCCTGTCGCAGCGCCTGCATGAATGACTCCTGAGATAATTTCGCCACAGTCGAGGCGTTGGTGGAAGCGATTGCTTCACAAGCTACCGTCAGCGCTGTAGCCAGTGCGAAAGTCATGATTATCCGGTGCATAATGATTCTCCCTGAGATAGCCGGGCGGGCCGACACCGCAAACGGCGATGTTCCCGTCCGTATGCGCATTTTATAACATATGTTTGGTCAGAGCTACAAGCAATTTTTCCGGAGTGGTTCTAAGGGCGGATTCTGATATGCAGAGATATGTGGGTATAAGGTATAAGAAAGCGACCTCATTGCAGGTTGGGTAAAAAAACTTGAACCTATGGCCCAATATGGTAGAATCACCACCCATTTTTACCAATGGTTGGCAGGGCCAGCGAACGATCCAGCCATGCTAGCCGTAAAGGCCGATGTATCATGTATAACGAAGTCCCCTCTAATGTTGATTTTCCCGCTCAGGAACGCCAATTGCTCAATGAATGGGAGGAGCGCCGTATTTTCGAAAAATCGCTGGCGCGCTCCGATAAGGAAATGGTGTTTTACGATGGGCCGCCTTTCCCAACCGGAGCGCCGCATTACGGCACTATCTTCGTTTCCATTCTCAAAGACACCATGGCGCGCTTCTTCACAATGGCTGGCTGGTCGGTGCCACGGCGCTGGGGCTGGGATTGCCACGGCTTGCCGATTGAAAATGCGGTCGAAAAACAGCTAGGTATCCGCGATAAAAATGAAATCGAATCCCGTTATGGTGTGGCGGCGTTTAATGATGCCTGCCGGCGTCTGGTAGCTGATTGTAATACGGCTTGGGCGGAGTATATCCGCAAGATAGGCCGCTGGGTAGATTATGAGAATGCCTATCGTACGCTGGACACGGATTATATGGAATCCGTTCTCTGGGTCTTCAAACAGGCTTATGACCGCGGACTGATTTATCGTGATTATCGTGTCACGCCATACTGCTACCACTGTGAAACCGCCTTGTCCATTTCCGATACCCGCGAGTCCGATTCCACACGCCCGCGCCAAGACCCGGAAATTCTGGTGGCCTTTAAGGCGGAGGATGATCTGGAAGGGCGCCCGACTTATTATCTGGCTTGGACGACAACACCTTGGACGTTGCCTGCCAACTTAGCGCTGGCGGTTGGGGCGGAATACCAATACGTGGCATTCGAACACGACGGACAGATGCTGGTGATGGCTGAGGCCCTGCTGCCGCAATGGGCCGGAATTTTCGGCGACCAGCCACGGATTACCGCCAGATTTACCGGCCGTGACTTGGTTGGGCGGCGCTATCACCCGTTATTCCCTTATTTTCAGGACGATAGCCAACGGGGCGCTTTCCGTATTCTGCCGGCAGATTTTGTGACATTGACTGACGGGGTTGGGATTGTCCATTGTGCTCCGGCGTTCGGCGAAGATGACTATTGGTTGTGTAAGCGCCATGGCGTGAGTGTGCGCAACCCAGTGGATGCCCGCGGTTGTTTCACGGATGCCGTTCCGGATTTTGCCGGGCGCAACGTGCACGAATGCAACCGGGACGTGATCCGGATGCTTAAGGAGCGGAAACAACTCTTGACACATCGCACACTGGAGCATAATTATCCGCACTGCTGGCGTTGCCGCACCCCATTGATTTATCGAGCGATGGATGCTTGGTATTTTGCCGTCGAGAAAATCAAACCTGAACTATTGCGCTTGAACGAGACAATCCGCTGGACGCCCGAACACGTCAAGCATGGCCGCTTCGGTAAATGGCTGGAAGGCGCACGGGACTGGAATATCTCGCGTTCGCGTTATTGGGGCACACCTATTCCCGTCTGGGTTTGCGAAAACAACGCTTGCGGCCAGCGTTTGGTCTTGGGGTCGCGTGCGGAAATCGCGAAAGCCGCTGGACGGGAAATCAACGATTTGCACAAGGAACATCTGGACGAAGTCTTTCCAGTGTGCCCGGCCTGCGGTGGAAAAATGCGCCGGGTGCCGGAAGTGCTGGACTGCTGGTTCGAGTCCGGCGCCATGCCATACGGACAATGTCATTATCCGTTCGAAAACCGGGAATGGTTTGAAACACATTTTCCCGCTGATTTCATTATCGAATATCCGGGACAGATTCGCGGTTGGTTTTATTATCTGCATGTTCTGGCGGTGGCCTTGATGGGGCGCGCCGCCTTCAAGCAGTGTCTGGTGCATGGCACGCTGCTGGCGGCGGATGGAACCAAGATTTCCAAGTCGCGTAAAAATTTTACCGATCCAATGGAACTGATTGATCGGCATGGCGCCGATGCTTTGCGTCTGTACCTGTTGAACTCGCCTGCCGTGGCTATGGAAGACATGAATTTCAAAGACGCCGGCGTTCCGGAACAGACACGGCGTGTATTGCTGCCGCTGTGGAATGTTTATTCATTTTTTGTTACTTACGCTAATATTGACGGCTATCAAGGCGATCCCGCCGCCGTCCCGCATCCCGAGCATCCGCTGGATCGCTGGATTCTGGCGGTACTTAAGGATACCGCGTGCCGGGTGACGGAAGCCTATCATGGCTTTACGCTCAACCATGCTCTAGCGCCGCTTTACGATTTCCTGGACGACCTGACCAATTGGTATGTGCGCCGCTCACGTGAACGTTTTTGGGGTGGTGGCCTGACGGCTGATAAGCGTTCCGCCTACGACACGCTCTACTACGTGCTGGTCACTGTTCTCAAACTGCTGGCGCCGGCGGCGCCGTTTTTAACGGACGTGATTTACCGCAATCTGACCGGTGAGGAATCCGTGCATCTGGCCGACTGGCCGACCGTGCCGGATGAGTATGCCGACGCGGCCCTGGTTGAGGAAACACGCTTGGCGCGTTTGGTTGTGTCATTGGGCTTGGCATTGCGTCAGCAACTCGGTATTCGAGTGCGCCAGCCGCTGGCCACCCTTTCCTTGGCGGTGCCGCCGGGTATGCCGGCGCAACTAACTGCAGTGCAACGGGAAGTGATTGCCCAAGAGTTGAACGTCAAGGAAATAGTTATTTTGCGTGATCATTCCGAATTGGCGGAGTTGCGCGTGACGCCTGACGCCCGGAGCATCGGCCCGATATGGGGCCGTGCCACCCAGCGCATTATTCGTGCCGCCAAGGCCGGACAAGCGCGCGCCGACGGCGATAAAATTATCGTTTTCGACGGCAATGAAGAATGGCCTTTGGAGCGGGCGCAGGTGGCGGTTAATTACGTCGGCCGTGACGGTGCGGAAGTTATGTCCGATCGCGGGGTTTTGGTTGCTTTGGATAGCCGCTTGACTCCCGAGTTGGAAGAAGAAGGGCTGGCAAATGAGTTGAATCGTTTGATTCAGGATTTACGCAAACGTGCCGGGTATGCTGTCAGTGACCGCATCCGTCTGGCGCTGGATGGTGAATTGCCGCAGCGCTGGCGGGAACATCTGGCGGAGTTGGCGTTGGCGGAACTAGCGGACATACCAACGGATGCAGCAGATGCTGAGACGGAAACAGAGATTGCCGGCCGCCAGTTTCGTTTAGCGGTTTGTCGCCGTTGAGACCGGTTGCTTTGAATTGATGGATTTGTTAAGATAACCCTGAATTAAGCTTGATTAATTAAGGAATGCGACATGGCGAAAAAAGATGTGCGGAATAAACCGAAGTTGAAACCGGCGCGCACCTCCGCGAAAAAGACACGCGCTAAATCGGCGCGGGCGCGCACCTCCGTGAAAAAGACGCACGCAAAACCGGAGCCTGCCGCTACAAAGAAAACCAAGTCGCCCGCTTCACGTTCCGCGTCGGAAGGGCGTTCGCGCCAAAAGACGCCGGATTACAGCGGTATGCGCGAGGCGCTGCTCCGTTTACGCGAACGGATTACCGGCCAGATTAATTTCTTGGCGACGGATAACCTCAACCGCACCCAGAACGACGCGGAAATCAATTTTCGTTCGGAAGAGCAGGGCACCGATAATTATGACCGGGATTTTGCCCTGACCCGCGTCAGCTTCGGCCAGGATATTGTTTTTGAAATAGACCAGGCCCTGAATCGGCTGGCTATGGGCGTTTACGGCTTGTGTGAGAGTTGCGGCTGCGCCATTGAGAAGCAACGCATGGCGGCTTTGCCGTATTCCCGCATGTGCGTCGCCTGCCAGTCCCGTTCCGAGGTGGACCGCAAGCGCATGCGTGCAGCAGATACCTCGGCGATGTATACCCTCGGTGATAAATCCCAGATGGAACCGTCAGCGGAGGACGAGTGATTACCCTGGTTCCGGCGCTGATCTTAGTTGGCTTGGATCAGTTGACCAAGTATTTGGCGCGGACTCGCCTTCTGTTGGGGGAATCGGTGACGCTTTGCCCTGGTTTTTTCAATTTAACGCATGTTCGCAATACCGGCGCCGTCTGGGGGACATTGCAGCATCAGAATGCGTGGTTGGCGCTTTTCTCGCTGATTGCGCTGGCGCTGATCGCCATTTTTTATCATCGGGCGGATTTGCGTCGAGCACATAAGTTGGCGTTAGGATTGATGTTGGGCGGCGTGATCGGTAATCTGATAGACCGAATCCGTTTGGGGTGGGTAGTAGATTTTTTGGATTTTTACTGGCGCGGCTGGCATTGGCCGACCTTTAATCTGGCGGACGCCGCCATCAGTGTGGGTGTTGTTGTCTATATGATTTCCGTTTGGCATGGCGAACGGGTGGCGACTCCGGCAAAAGGGTAAGCCAACTGAAGTTTTAAGGTGTAATGTGTCGGCATGCAACGGAGAACCAAAGTGTGCCAAGCATATTATTTAACCGGTTGTACGGCAACGGGCAAGTCCGCTGTTGCGCATTGGCTGGCGCGGCGTATGGGCGCCGCCATTCTGTCAGCCGATTCCATGCTGCTCTATCGCGGGATGGATATTGGCACTGCCAAGCCCACGCCGGAGGAACGCGCTGAAGCGCCATATGCCGGATTGGACTTAGTGGCGCCGAGCGAATCCTGCAATCTCCACCTTTACTACCGCGCAGCTTGCGCAGCGGTTCGGCGCGCGGTGTCTCGCAGTCAACCCCTGATCATAGTTGGCGGCACCGGATTGTATCTCCAATGTCTGTTGCAGGGGCTGGACCGACGTCCGCCACCCGATCCCGCCTGGCGGGAGGAGGCGGAAGAAATTTTGCGTGTCGGCGGCGCACCGGCGCTATCGGCGCGCTTGCGGGAAATCGCGCCGGAGCACTGGGCGCGCCTGCGGGATCGGAATAATCCGCGGCGCCTGATGCGGGCGATTGAAATTGCGCGCGCTGCGCCTGACGCACCTGCCGCGAAAACTTTACCATTGCCGCCGCCAATCCCGGGGCTGCGGCTGCCGCCGGATCAGATGCAGGCGGCTATCGCTGAACGCGCGCGGGCCATGTTTGATGCCGGCCTTCTGGAAGAAACCCGGGGTTTACTGGATGCCGGCCTGGCTGACGCGCCAACTGCCGGCCAGGCGATCGGCTATGCCGAAGCCATAGCATGTTTGCGCGGCGAGAGCACAGTTGAGGAAGCTTTGGAACGCGTGATCGTGCGGACGCGTCAGTTGGCAAAAAAGCAAATGACATGGTTCCGCCACAAATTGCGTGTGGATTGGCAGGAGATAGACCGTAAAATGCCGGTAGAGCAACGTGCCGACTTGGTGTCGGCGTATTGGGAAAAACACGGACCGGTTGACGTTAAAGTGGATAACGATGAAAAAAACCACTCAGGCTGATGAGTTTGACGCGGCTGAAGATGATGTTTTGTATCGGCTTCGCGATTTGCCGGCTTGCCAGCGTCCACGTGAATTACTGGAGCGCTTCGGTGTGGATTCCGTAGAGGATGAAGTCCTCCTGGCCATTATCCTGCGCAGTGGCACCCGCGGGTTGAATGTGCTGGAGCTTGCACGACGCCTGCTGCAGCGCTACGGATCACTTTCCGAGTTGGCAACGGCATCGGAACGTGAGCTGCAGCGACCGGGCATCGGTCCTGTCAAAGCTCAAGTGTTGAAAGCGGCATTGGAGTTAGGACGGCGGCTGGCGAATGAAAAGCTGGATAAAACGCCGAGCATCCGCACACCAGCCGATGTGGCGGCGCTGCTTCGCGAAGAGGTGCGGGTGTTGAAGAAGGAAAATTTTTGGGTTTTGTTATTGAACACCAAAAACCGCCTTATCGGGCAGCCGGTAATCGTTAGCCAAGGCTTGTTGAATTCCAGCCCTGTGCATCCGCGCGAAGTCTTTAACGCCGCAATCCAGGCTTCCTGTGCCGCCGTGATTTTGGTACACAACCATCCTTCCGGCGATCCGGCGCCTTCCGAGGGCGATATAAGTGTAACACGCCGGTTGGTAGCCGCTGGCGAAATTATCGGTGTCCGCGTGCTCGATCACGTGGTGCTGGGGCGCGCCGCCGGCGCCGGGCAGGATTTTGTCAGTATGCGCGAGAAGAACTTGGTTGATTTCCCTGATACCTGAAAGACACACTCCATAGACCAACAGGAAGGACATAATATGAGTATTCATCCAACTGCTATAGTCAGTCCAAAGGCGGAATTAGGCGCTGAGGTTACGGTAGGTCCCATGGCGATTATCGAAGATGACGTGACGATCGGAGACCATTGTCATATCGGCTCGCATGCTGTAATCATGCGCTATACCACTTTAGGCGCCGATTGTCGTGTGCATTCCCATGCCGTGCTGGGGGATTTGCCGCAGGATTTGGCATTCAGTGGAAGTGAGAGTTATGTGCGCATCGGCGATGCCTGTATTATTCGCGAGGGTGTTACTGTCCACCGTGGTACCAAGCCCGGCACTGTGACGGAAGTCGGCAATAGATGTTTCTTGATGGCCAACAGCCATCTTGGGCATAATGTGCGTTTGGGTGATAAGGTCATTCTGGCCAATGGGACGTTGTTGGGCGGTTATGTTGAAGTCGGCGCCGGCGCGTTTATCAGCGGTAATTGCTTGGTGCATCAATTTGTCCGCGTCGGCCGCCTGGCAATGCTCGGTGGCGGATGCGCCACTAACAAAGATGTGCCGCCTTTCTGTATCATGCCCAGTCTGCATCTCAATCAGGTGACCGGGCTGAATATCATCGGTTTGCGCCGCGCCGGCATGTCACCGGCGGACCGTCTGACGCTCAAAAGAGCTTTTAAGATTCTTTATCTTTCCGGGTTGAATTTTAATCTGGCTGCCGCCCAAATCAGCGAAGAATTCCAGTCCGGTCCAGCCCGTGAGCTAGCGGACTTTGTGACCGCTTCCCAGCGCGGTATCTGCCGCCACGGCCATTTGCGCGATGATACCGCATCCGGGGATGGGGACGGAGAGTAACCACGCAAATATAATCAGTTGTTCGTGTGGTTTGCGGGCATTGGTTCCAAAAAGTGACATCCCAGCCAGTGCGGCCTCGCACCGCCGGTGCAGGCAAGCACCGCCAGTGCGGCCTCGCACCCCTGCTGTCCCTTTCCGCCAAAAGCGGGATTAGCGTTGACTGATATACGCGCTTTTTGTATCCTGAACCCCAGTTGTAACAGCGTATTAGCCGGTGCGCATGCGGAGGGATGGCAGAGTCCGGTTGATTGCGCATGACTCGAAATCATGTGTGCCCGCAAGGGCACCGGGGGTTCAAATCCCTCTCCCTCCGCCAGTTTAACACCATCAACTGCGCAGTGCGCCGACTGTCGTCGGCTGAGGCTGCGATTTGTGAGAAAGGGGTGCATGACAATGATTAACATTGATGAAATTATGAAGATTTTGCCGCATCGTTACCCGATGCTGTTGGTTGATCGCGTTTTGGAGTGTGATGATAAGGAACGCATTGTAGCCTTGAAGAACATCACCATCAACGAGCCGTTTTTCAATGGGCATTTCCCCGGACGTCCGATTATGCCGGGGGTGCTGCAGCTTGAAGCCATGGCTCAGACCGGTGGTATCCTCCTCAGTCGGCAAACCGGTATTAAAGGCCAGGTGCCGCTTTTCATGGCGATTGATGGCGCCCGTTTCCGGAGGCCGGTTTTGCCCGGCGACGCGTTGCGTATCGAAGTGTCATTGCTGAACCGCCGGTCGCGTGTGGTGCGTGTACAGGGCCGAGCCTCGGTGGACGGACAATTGGCTTCTGAAGCCGAATTAATGTTTATGTTTACTACGGAAAAGGCTGGAGAATGACGCAAATACATCCTACAGCAGTAATTGCGCCGGGCGCGGAATTAGATGACGGAGTGGAAGTCGGCGCCTATTCGATTGTCGGGCCACATGTACGCTTGGGGGCGCGGACACGCATCATGCCCCATGTCTTTTTAGACGGGCATACGACTATCGGGCCGGATTGCGTAATCTTCCCTTTTGCCAGCATCGGCTCGCAAACGCAGGATTTGAAGTTCAAGGGCGGCAAAACCTTCGTGGAAATCGGCGCCGGTACAACATTGCGCGAGTATGTCACCGTCAACTCCGGCACGAACGAAGGTGATGTGACGCGGGTAGGGGATAGGTGCCATATTATGGCGTATTCGCATATCGCCCATCAATGCATTGTGGGCAACGATGTGATTATTGCCAATGCCGGCACTTTGGCCGGTCATGTGATAGTTGAGGATTGTGCTGTCATTGGTGGCTTGTGCGGCGTGCACCAGTTCGTGCGTATCGGCCGTATGTCAATTATGGGTGGCTGTTCCAAGACTACCCAGGACATCCCGCCGTACATGATGGCCGATGGCAACCCTGTGTCAGTGCACGGCATCAACATCGTCGGTCTCCAAAGGCGCGGAGTGACAGTGGAAGCCCGGCATCACCTGAAAACGGCTTACCGGATTTTATACCGCGAAAAACTTAACACGCGCCAGGCGTTGGAGAAAATCAAGCAAAGTTTGCCGCAGATATCAGAAGTTCAACACTTAGTGGCTTTTATTGAAGCCTCGGAACGGGGAATCGCCCGCTGATGCATCGCTGCTTGTACATGCTGCATATCGGATTGGCAGTGGCGTTCTGCCTGCTGTCGCCGACGCACGCGGAAACGCCGCCGCCGGCCAGCCAAGCGACGTTCGTCAATTTTAATTTCGATCAGGCGGATGTGCGGGTCCTGATCAAGTTGGTGGGCGACATCACCGGGCGCAAGTTTGTGGTGGACCCCGCAGTGGAAGGCAAAGTGACGGTTGTGACGCCGGGTCAAATTCCCGTGACCGAGGTGTACCAACTGCTGCTGGCTGTGCTGGAATCCGCCGGTTATGCGGTCTTGGAGCAGGATGGAGTTTTCCGTGTGCTGGCGCGTGCGCCACGCCCCATCCCGACAGTGCCGGTGCTGTCAGATGATGCAACACCTTCCGGCGACGCGCTCTTCACCAAGGTTATATCCCTGGCACATGTCAGTGCGGCGGAAGTGCGCCGTATGCTTGAGCCAATGGTGGCTGACGGCAAAAACGGCGCTCTGACGGCCTTGGAAACCACCAACCACATCGTAGTGACAGATACGGCGGACAACATTCGTCGGCTGGAGGCTTTGATTGCCCAGATTGACCGGCCGGGCGTCGCGCGTGTGACCGAACTCTATACCTTAAAGCATGCGGTTGCGCGTAATATTGCGGACGAGCTGAACCAGGCCATCACTGGTCTGCGCACCAGAGCTGACACCGAAGGCGAACGCATTCGGCAACGCTTGGCGCGTAGCGAGGGTGGCGGTGGTCCAGCCGATGCCGTGGTGGTGGCCGCGCCACATTCCAACAGCCTGATCCTGGCAGGCACACCGGCGCAAGTGGCGGAACTCAAGGATTTGATTGCCCGTCTGGACGTGGAAGCGCAGGCGGTCAGCGGCCATCTGCAGGCTATCTTCCTAAAATACCTTTCGGCGGAAGATGCCGCCAAAAGCCTGACCGCGCTCCTGGCGCGCAATGCCGAGAAAAACGCCGAGCGCTCAATCATTGCGATTGAGGCCAACTTGGCTAACAATGCGCTGATGGTGGATGCCGCGCCGCAGGATTTTGAAATGGTGCGGCAGCTAGTTGAGAAACTGGATTTGCCTCCGCCACAGGTGCTGGTGGAGGTCATGATCGCGGAAATGACTCTGGGCGATGGCCATGATTACGGCGCGGAGTTCCTCTCTTCCGCTTCTCCGCAGCAGGATTCGACCGTTATCGTCGGCGGTTCCCGTGCCGCCGAAGGCGAAGACCGGTTGTTGGCACAAGTTGTCCAGGGTGTGGTGCCGCAGGGGTTGACTTTCGGTCTGGCCAAAGGCAGCTATACTGATGCTAACGGCAATGTCGTGCCGCGTTTCCCTTTCTTGATGAATGTCAATGCGCTGAAATATGAGTCAAATTTTAAAATACTTTCAAATGTGCCTTTATGGGCGCAGAACAATCAGGAGGCCGCCGTCACAATCGGCAAAAACATCCCTATACTGAAATCCACGATTGAAGGCGGGTCCGGTACCGCGCGCGATGTAATCGAAAACATTGACCGGATTGATGTCGGGATTAAGTTGAAAGTGACTCCGCAAGTCAATCCGGATGGCGAAGTGTGTATGCGCCTGAACCCCAGCATCGAAGCCATCCTGGAGGCTACCACCGATGGCAAAGCTTTTACTCCGACAATTGCCCGCCGGGAGGTAACCACCACGCTGACCGTGCCCAGCGGCGAAACGATTGTGATTAGTGGTTTGATCCGTGAGGACAACGTGGAAAAAGAGCGACGTGTGCCGTTTTTAGGGTCCATCCCGCTTCTGGGCTGGATTTTCCGACATTCGGTTAAGGAAGTTGAGCGTACTAATCTGCTGATTTTTGTCACACCGAGCGTGGCGCGTACCCGTGAGGAAGCCGCTGCTTTGACCGGGCGCTGGCGACAGCAGGCGCTTGGTGAGCTTGTACAGCCGGCTGTGTCGCTACCACCAGCCGCGCCGGAGGAATAATATCGTCAGGCGCTTGGTGCGAGCCGCACTGGCAGGGATGGATACGGAGAGACTCACACGGAGCCGCGGAGAGCACGGAGGGGGAGTAATGTAGTGGTGTACGTAGAGGGCGGAGTGTGCTTGGTTTCCCAAACTTTTTCCTCTGCGTCTCCGCGTGACACATCTTCCTGTAACATCCGTCCTGTGGCAATCTGGTGCGCCGGTTTCAACATTTTATGTCGTTTCCTGAATTTCAAATGCCGCTTTTAGGTTAGCCTTTTACCGGTATGGAAGAGGGAAACAGGTTTTCTGAATTAGCCCCAACGGGGCGTGACATACCCAGCCTAGGGCAACGCCCTAGGTAAGGAACATAAAATCAAAATTAGCCCTTATAGGTTATCCGGAGTTATTAATCAGGCTGCGAGGAGAGTCGCAAGAAACTCCCCGCAGCAGCCTGTTAATAACTCCGCCGAAAAAAGGTTGTCTGTAGCCACTGAAAAGGATAGGG
>JBMNRV010000018.1:0-51852 GCA_050944835.1 Kiritimatiellia bacterium | reverse complement strand
AATATTGTAGGTTGAATGCGTAAAATTATACGGATTAGCGGAATTACGGAAATCCGCCGGCAAAGTGATATCATCCATGTAATTGGTAGTGTTGATGCCGTGAGAATCCGGACTGGCGGACGTGGCGACAGGATTGGTGCCGATGACGCGCGTATCCAATGACGGCATACGCGGAATACGCTTGACGCGATCAGCGGCTATCACCAAGTACTGGTTGGTGTATATCTGCGAATAATTGAGCGACAGTGGCGGACGCTTGTGCAGCGGGAATTCGCTGGGAACAATGCCGTCAATTGCGGGGTCCGGCAGACTGTTAAAGGTATAATAGGCAAACAAATTATTGACTGATTCCTTATATGGCCTGTTGCTGGGTAAGATGGTGCCAACCTCTTCGGGCGTCAGCTCACGATCCTTGCGCAGGCGGATTTCCGACTGCGTCAACACACGATCCCAGACACGCACTTCATCAATGCAACCTTGGAAGAATTTTTCACCTTCTTTCGGGAACATCCAGCCGCATTTCAACTCGCGGGCTCCGACGCTCAGATTGCAATTCGGATGCCAGATGCCATAATTGCCTTCAAGACCGCGCGCCGGCACATCGGTAGTGTGATGCGTAGCCGCCGCGTCACCGTTGACATATAGGGTCAGTTTAGAGCCATCAAACACACCGGCCAGATGGATCCACTCATTCGGGCGCAACTGGCCCGCCAACGAGGCGGCTGAGGCCCTTTGCGTCGTATGGCCGCTGATCCCGTGGAACAGGATATACGGCGCGCCGTCGGCGCCGATGCCCAGTTGGAAATTGGCCAGTGAATTTGCTTGTATGCCGTTTGTAGTCTCCACGGTATATCCCGAAGATTTTTCGACGATGACCTGGTCGTTTGGCGAAATCAACCGTGCAGGCCGCGCCCAGGCTTCCACAGAAAATGTCGCGAAATCGCCGTAATGCGACCAGGCATACGAGCGGCCCCAGGAATTCGTGCCGTCCAGATGCAGCACCCGGTTGCGCATCGGATTCTGATCGTCCAGCGGATCGGTAGCCGCGACCATGCCGTTGGTGCGATAACCGGTGACTTCCTGATAATCGCCGATCATGTCATTGTCGGTGTCAAATCCTTCCGTCATTGCCGCCCAGCGGAACGGCAAGGAACCGCGGGTCATGCTATACGTGATGCCGCCGAAACCAAAGATAGCGAAACCATCTCTACCTTCTTCACCTAACTTCAAAACTTCCGACGCATAATTGTTACGGATGAAACGATAAATACTGTTTGTCTCATATGGGTTTGTCCGCCACAAGGGTACGGGACAGGTATGTATATGGGCATTGCGGTAATGAGTGTATTCCTGGAAATTCGGCAGGCCGTCATCATCCGGGTCGTTGTTTAAGCAGCCGAAACAATGCGGCCCGACAATGCGGCCTACCGCTTTAAATCGCTCACGGTCCTTGACGTCCTCATAAATGCGGACTTTATCGCGGAAGTAATTAATCAAATCCATAGCGTTGGTAAACGGTCTGCCTGGCAGCCCGACTTGGTAGCCCGGCTGGCTGGGGTCGGCATCCACTGTGCCCACCAGCGGCATATGGGTATCTCCATCCGGCACGCCAATGTCCATCTTGGAGATAAAGCCCATCAGTGGATTGAGGCAATGGAACACTTCCCAGAAATCATCCATGCCGTCCCGATCGCTGTCCATAGGATTATTATCCCCCGAAAGATTGTAACCGGCGTAAGTGGTTTTGTAATGCTCCATAGGCAAGGCCTTCGACGCGGGGAATTCCTCCCGCAACAGCTCTAAATCGGTGATTATACCGTTGTAGTAGAGGAATGAAGGACAAGTGAGAAAATCCGGCGGCAAAAACACATTGGTTCTACCGTTCAAATCCCAATCCCACCATGACATCTTGCGGGACATAAACATCAGGTCCCAGCTAGGATCGCAGTATTGCCATTCTGCCACCGTGCCGGTCCAGTATTCCTGCCAATTAAGCAAGCCGTCATGATCGTTATCTTCGTTGGCGTCTTTCAGCCGCGGATTCACGCAGGCATATACCTCCCAGCCGTCCGGCAGGCCGTCCCGATCGGTATCCACCATGGTTGGACAAGTCAGAGCTTCCCGCTCCTTGCCGTCATGTAATCCATCCCAATCGGTATCCGCCGGATGCGGGTCATTCGGCGGTGGGGCGATGATGGCGCCCGGGTCCGTCGGCCAGATTTTGGTGTCCCAAGCCAATTCGCGGCTGAGCGGATGCGAAAGATTGGCCCATTCCTCACGGTTATTTAAGAAGGCTGGTTTTTCGCCGTCAACAAGCGGTTCATCATGGTTCCAACTGGCATCAGTCTCGTAATTGGGGTCCAGTCCAACGTATAACTCCCAGCCATCGGGGATGCCGTCATTATCGGTATCCTGATTGTTGGGGTTCGTGAAAGCCGTGCGGTCCGGGAACAGGAAGTCGTCATTTTCCGAAATCACACGTCCGCCGGCATCCCAGGAAAGCCGTCCCAGGTAATCCCCGCCCAGATATTCCTGGTAAGCATTGTAGCGTTCCGTCTGCCACGGGCCGTTCCAAGTGACCGAAACTTGGTTAGTGCCTAAGGTGTACCCGGAAACCAACCGCCCTTCAAACCAGGCCGTCAGAGGCGAAAACGAAGTTTCCCCGGGCGCGCCCTCCGGGAATTCCTCGGGTGGGGCCATATACACCAATTCATGTTTAATGGGCGGGTTGATCAAGGGGATATCAATTTCAGTGGTATAAATCCCATCCCCGTCCGTATCCACCCAGACCGGGTAGCCCGGCAGATAACGCGGCAAGCCGGGCGCCATGCCATAATAAACATCGCTGACAACCACACCAATCAAGCCGTGGGATAATGCTTCGCCGCCGACCAGAATGATATCGGTATAGAGGGTAAAAGCGTTGTCGCCGTCAACATCCACCCAGTATTCTCCGCTGGGGCCTTCCAACACATTTTGAGTGAACAATGTGCCTGAGACCACATTGGTGATGCCGTTGGTCATCTCCAGAACGCACAAGTTGCGGCGCACTGCCATGTAATCGGCGTCGGAATTGTCCACTGAGTCGCTGTAATCCAATGGATTCAAATTATCATATTGACACTCCCACCAGTCATCCATGCTGTCGCCGTCTGTATCGGCATGCGTCGGGTCGGTGCCCAACATGTATTCCTGGAAGTCAGTCAACCCGTCACCGTCAGTATCCCAGTCGCCGGCATTGGCAAAGTTGGGATGAAGCATAACCCAATCCAAATTGGCGCTGGCGGTCAAGCCGCGGGCAGCCGCATCCGCCGAGCGCCAGTACCAGAAGTAATACTCCCAGCCATCGGTCATTTGGTCGTTATCGGTATCAGCCAACAAGGGGTCGGTGCCCGGGTCATCATCTGGCGTCCAATAAGCGTCGAAGGTAGTAGCAGATGTCCAATGGCCGCCATTGGTTTTGTAAAACCCATCGAAACCGCGGCATTCCAGCAGGTTATGGAAAGCCGGGCCGCCGGCATACCCCATCATGCTGCCCACGCCCAGTGTTTGCGGTTTGAGCATGCGTGTGCGCCGCAGCGGGTACCCGGGTACCGCCCCAGCTATGCCATCGTAGGAAACCCAATAAACACCACCGGCCATCTCGCCATCCGGCGAGTTCGAATCATCTATGATACTCACCAAAGTCGGCGGATTGGTCTCCACGGAGGGAATCCAGTCGCCATCGGGGTTGCCATATGCGCCATGTATCGCAGCGCTGTCCTTGGGGCTCAAACCCATCATAATTTCCCACTCATCCGGCAGGCCATCGCCATCTAAATCTCCGACGTTATCCCAAGGGTATTTCTCCCGGCTGAACAACACTGTGACCATCCGGTCATTGTCCATCTTTAAGGAAATGGGATTGATCCGGCACGGCGAACCATGACCGCCCAATTCATTATCAACCCAAGTTACGCCATTCCAGCGCCGACCAGTCCACTCGAAGAAATAGCTCTTATAAGCCACACCGTCCACCACTACATTGGACGGGATGGCCGTCAGCGTCACGTCTGTGTCGGCCGGATAATAAAACACTTCCGGAGCATTTGTCGTTGATGAGCCGGGCGGAACAAGCTGAACCGCCCCAGCGCCCACCAGCCAATTGCCATTGGTTTCACTGGGCAGCACAACGTGCACGGTTAATTTCTTCCCGGTAAATTTGTAAACGGCTATATAGTCCGTAGTGGCATCTTGCACATTGACCTTAGACACGACTGGCGGAGTCGGATCGCCATAAAATGCGTCACTATTGAATTGCACAGTGTAGTTTCCAACCGGCACATTAGGGATGATCATTTCTCCCGCGCCGCTCAAGGGGTACCCGGGAGTCCCCGCAGGATAATCGTCCGGGTATTCAGTGATTGACCAAGTGGCGTTAGTCAGCGCGCTGCCCTCGAATTGCGGGAAGATGCGAATATCGCCTATCTGGCGGGCATAAACCCCAGTCACTGTCTGCGGGTTGGCGCCTGACACCACAAGCACAACATTCGGCGGCTTGGCGTAGCCGACAATGTCACCAAACGTTATCCTGACTGTGCCCGTGGGCATGGGGTGTAAAATCGTCTCTACGGGCGAGCCATCGCCGTAATGGGTGTTGGTGTATCGGGCTTGATAAGCGCTGGAGTTCGTCAGCAGCGCCGACGGCCCCAGGAATGACCAAATTGCATTCGTATGCGTTAAAACCCCCTCCGTCACCACCGAAAGCGTATTGGAATACTTAAAAAAGTAAAAGTTAGTGGAATAATCCTGATGGGGATTGACGACAAGGGTTTCATGCGGCATGCCCCACTGGTTGTTGGACGCGTTGACCGTCCAATAGACGTCTTTGCCTCGATATACAAACTCAATTACCCGGTCATCGCCTAAATCAGCGCTTTCGCCGGAATCATGCCAGGTGCCGCCGTCGGTATTCCGCCATTCCGTCCCGGAAAGATTCGAGCCATCGGTACTGCGCAAGTAAACTCGAATGGCCCAGGCGGGCTGTGAAATCAGCGTGGCGGCAGCCAGGCACAGACTAAAAAGGCCGAAACGCCATCCGCACGCCCGGTGATACCGGCCGGCCGGACGGCTTGTATTTTGCTTTTTGTATATCATAGCATTATTCTCTATTCTCTATGGGATGGATAAACTTTTTTTCCCTGTTAGTTTCGTCTTCACAATTCGAGGTAAACTAGCAAAATCCAGACCAAGACGCAATGTTT
The DNA here is from genome assembly GCA_050944835.1 of Kiritimatiellia bacterium. Taxonomy (GTDB): domain Bacteria; phylum Verrucomicrobiota; class Kiritimatiellia; order JAAZAB01; family JAAZAB01; genus JAXGPF01. The sequence goes on along the minus strand of JBMNRV010000018.1, from coordinate 46,609 downwards.
TTTTTCCTTAATTCATGACGACAGGGAAGAACTACGGAGAAGAGGATCCACGGGTGAACAGTAGATGGACACGGATTATTAGGTCGCTAGTCCGGTATCCCCGACAAAATCTGCGTCTGCCGATTTCTTTTCCTGTATCCAAATCTCCTCCTCCACCCTCTGCGTCAATCTGCGTAATCTGCGGTTTCATTCTCTCATTTTCTTGGCGCCTTGGCGGTTCAATTCTATCAGTGTCCATCCGTGTTCATCCGTGGTTCATCCCCATGAAGGCCGACACGGATGCCCAGCACAGTGCGCAAACTGTCTTGTCGCGCATTGGGGCCGGTGTCTCCGAACGGCGCAAGACTGAAAATATCGGCGGGGTCCTGAGTCGGCGCAGCCAACAGATAGCTGAAGCGATACTCACCCGCGCCGGCGACAATCGCATCCAGCGCGCCGGCGGCTGTTTCCGCCATCAGCGCCGCATCCGGCCGTTCCGCGCCTTGCCGTAATTTGTACAACTGTGTCCATAGACCGCCCAATTCAATTTCCCCGCTGCGCGGTCGGTACAGCGCATCCGCTCCGTCGGCGGCGGTCAGGGACGGTAAATGTGGCTGAAGCAAACTCTCCCAAGCGGCGCAGGGCGCCCATGCGACGCGCCCGCTGCCGCCATTGCGGACGATTGAAACCACATCGCGGGACCAATGCCAGGCGAGCGCCATCCCCCAGCGCGGGTCGTTGAAAAAGCTTGTGCGCTCCGGCTGCGCCGGCAGCCGCGCCACTGCCAATGTCAGAGCCGTGCCCATAAAATCGCCGAGCAGAGCGTCGCCGCAGGCGACATTGCCGGTTTCATACGCCAGCGCCAGCAGCAGCATATAACGGCTGACCCATTCGTACAAACTTTCCGGGTCGCCATGCTCCAAGCAAGCTGTTCGAGCCGCCAGCCATCCCTGGAACGCCTTCTCCGCCCAGGCGGGCGCTTGCCTCCCGGCGCCCGGCAGGCAGGCGGCGGCGTAATCTTCCGGACGGCCCGCTGCCTGCCCGTCGCCGTAATACAGGACTATTAACCGGCGCAGCCGTTCGGCATCCCGGACTTGGGAGGCGCGCCAACGCGCAGCGTCCCATTCCCGCCGCACACGCCGCAGACTTGCCGCAAAAAGGTTTAATTCATCCTGAGAAAACGCAATCGTTTCCGTTTCCAAGCGGCGGTGGCCGGCTTCCAATCCCGGCCGGACAAATGCCACACGGATTTTCTCCAATTCGCCGGCTTCATCGCTCGGCAACAACTCGCCGGCAGCGCCGGCAAACACGATTTCCTCTGGGTCATCGCCCCAGGGCAGCGGGCGGCTTGCCTGCCATATCAGCTCCAGGCGCACCGCCATTTTCGGCGGCGCCGGTTCATCATCCTCTGTCGGCGGCGCCGGCCGCAGGGTACAGGTCAGCGCGATCCTTGGCTGACCGACAGCGCCGGATGGCGTAGCTTCAAGCAACCCGCATAATCGCGCCGCCGACGGCACAGCCGCGTCGCCGCCCGGCTCCAGCAGCGCCGCCAGCTCCCGCTCAAGGTCGCGCAGCCGCATATTTCGGGAGCGCTCCTCCGGCAGGGCGGCGGCATCCAATGCCGCTTGGCGCCAGGCGGCAAATTCCGGACGGTAAGTCCAGATAAAGCCGAAGATGCCCGGCAGGGCGGCTACATCAAAGACCGCTTGCCGCGCCGCATTCGTCGGCGCCACCCCGCGCGCCAGCAAATCCTGCTCCACCACCGCTAACATGCGGTTATTGGCAATCTCATCCAAAGCCGCCAACGCCGAGCCGGTCGGCTTGCTCCGGGTCCACAGCGTGGCGCCGATTTCGGCAAGCAGGCCAGGGTGTGCTATATTATTAAGCGCAAAAGTCCAAAGCTGCTCGCGGTCGGCAGGGGCGTCGGGCAACAGTCGGCGCAATTCAAATGGCGCTGTAACAATTTCCAGCAGCGGCGCGCCCAGCGCCAGAGCAGTTTTTCCCGGGGAATGCGCCAGGCCGGCTTGCTTCATGGCCGCGGCGAGACGGCTATGCAACGCGTCATCGGCCGGATCGGCAGCAGCCAAAGCATCGGGCAATCCCGGGTCGGCATTAAACACTAAGGCCGCCAGCGCCGCTTCCGGCAGCCAATCAGGCAATAGAACCAGGTTGCTCAGCCGGGTGTTGCTCAGAGCGGCCAAAGCGGCAGCGCCGCGCGCCAGCGGTGAATTGACGCGGCGGAACCCTTCATGCAATCCCGCGTATGCGGCGAAATAGTTATTGTAAAAAAACCAAGCCGCGGCGCTGATGCCATCCGTTGCCGACTCCATTTCCGCGCCGGCCAGAAAACGGCCGGCATCCAAATCATGGTATATCCGGGGCGCCCAACGCCGCGCCCGCGGACGGCCGGCGCCCAAAGCATCTCGCACCGCCGGTTCATCCACAGCATAAAGGCCGGCGGCGCGCGGCACGCCGGTTTCCAATAGCCGTATTAAAACGGCCTGCAACGCCGCATCGCGTTCGGGCGCCATGCTGAAAACCGGCGGGCAGGCGGAGCGTTCCGGCCGCCGGGCCGTGCCAGCGGAATATTCCGCCAACCGGGTTAAATCCGCCTCCGTGCGCACGGACTGCGCGGCTCCATTCAGAGCCAACACCATCAGCAGGCAACCGGCCGAAATTCTACAACAATATTGTAGTCCCCGATTCATCAGCAAATTATTATGCGCGCAGCTCGCATGGAATGCAACATTGTTTTCATGGGGCGGAGGCCGCAACCGTGTCACGCCGGCGGCACAAATTGTCCCGGCGATAACGCCCAGGAGTCACCCCAGCCACACGTTTAAACTGCTTAATAAAATAACTTTGGTCGCAAAATCCCGTGGCATAAGCGATTTCCGGACATGACTGGTCGGTCCGCTCCAGTAATTGCATGGCCTGACGCACCCGCCGCTGAGTCAGGTGTTGCAAAAAAGTCCGACCGGTATGCCGCTTCAACAGGCGGCTGACATGGAAAGCGCTTAAACCGGCAGCTTGGGCGGCCTCTTGCAATGTCAAATTGCGCTGGAAATTCTGATTGATATACTCCAGCACCCGCAATAAGCCCGGATGGCCAATCCCGCGACTGTGGGAATAGATGCCATCCATAAACGCATCCAAAGCTTGCATCAGAACATGCGCCAGAGTTTCAAAATCGCGCGCAGCAATCAACTTGCGCATCCATTGGTGGTTTTGCTCCAACAACGGCTCCATCTCCACGTTATCCTCCACCGCCGCCCGCGTCAGATACCCCATCATTTCGATAGCCCGCGCGCGCAATATCACCAGTTTTGGCGAGGAAAGAAACATCACACCCAATGTCTCGTTCAACACCCGCCGTGCGCCGTTGCGATCGCCGGCTTTAATCAACGACAGCAACAGCCGCTCCTTGTCCACCGGGTAATGCGCTGAGGCTTCCGCGCCCAGCTTGCGCTGCGCATCCATAGCCTCGGCAATCTGACGCTGCTGCATGGCCTTGCGGCGGTTTTCATCCAATAGCTCCGGCTGCCAACCGCTGATCTGATAGAAAGCGGCTGAAAGCGCCGAGGCAGCATCGCGAATGCGCGCCGATGACCATGGCCGCAGCCGGGCAACATAACGACGGGCGGCATCCAGCGGCACACCATCATGGCGCAAGGCCGACAAGGCTTCCTTGTCCGCTCCGTCATACGCCAACACTTCACCGCCTACAATCCCACCCACCAGCTCCCGCCGGTCAACCAGCCCCACAATCCAACTGACAACGCCGCTCATCCGGAAAAAGATGTACGGCTCGCCCCAACACAGAGCTTCCTGCAGGCAACAGGCCAAAGCCTCATTATATGGCGGTAATCCCGGCAATTGCTCGAATGTCCGCCCCGGCAATAACGGGTGGCCGGCAACATCCACCGGCACGGCATGCAGACGGAAAGAGCGATAATAATCCCGACACACCGTCAGCAAAACGCGGCGCGCGGGTTTAAAAACTGTTTTTTGCACAATTTACCTCCGAAAACAGCAAGATTGTTATAAAAAAAACCGTTTTTGTCTATACTAAAAACACCGAATATACTTTAATCAGCGCCAAGTCAGGTAGTTAAAGGCAGCGGCTTCAAACATAGGTGTAGTGAAAAGAAAGGACAGTCTATGAACAGCATCTTGGAACAAATCAAGGAAAGTCTGATCAGGGGCAAGGCCAATGATGTTAAGGCGCTGGTACAAAAAGCATTAGACGACAAAGTCACCCCCGCCGACATCTTAAACCATGCTTTGCTTGCCGGCATGAGCGTGATCGGAGAACGCTTTAAGAATAACGAGGTTTATGTGCCGGAGGTTTTGATTGCGGCGCGCGCTATGAAAGCCGGCATGGAAATCCTGAAACCGATGTTGACGTCGGAAGGCGTCGAGCCGCTGGGGACAGTGGTGATGGGCACGGTCAAAGGCGACCTGCACGACATTGGCAAGAATCTGGTATGCATGATGCTTGAAGGCGCTGGATTTAACGTCGTGGACGCCGGCATTAACGTCGAGCCGTCTAAGATGATTGAATTGGCTAAGGAAAATAACGCCGCCATCATCGGCGCTTCGGCGCTGCTGACAACGACAATGGTGAACATGAAAAACGTGGTGGAAAGTGTCAAGTCCGCCGGGCTGTCCGGAAAAGTCAAGGTCATGATCGGCGGCGCGCCGGTGACCCAGACTTTTGCCGATGAGATTGGAGCAGACGGTTACTCCCCGGATGCCGCCTCGGCCGTTGATCTGGCCAAGTCGCTCATTCAGAAATAGCTGGTTGCGTTACACTTCAGCAATGAATACGAAACAATGGCTGGCTGGCATTATCGCTGCTGAAAAGCGGAAGGCCATGCCCATCCTGTCATTCCCTTGCACACAATTACAAGGGATAACCGTTCGGGAACTGGTTTCCAACAGCGATTTGCAGGCAGGCGGCATGGCGATGATTGCCGAGCGGTGCCCGACCGCCGCATCTGTGTCTATGATGGACCTTTCCGTTGAGGCAGAATGTTTTGGCGCACAGATATGCTTCTCCGATGATGAGGTCCCTGCCGTTATCGGCGCGGTTGTGTCAACGCCAGAGGAAGCAAACGCCTTAGTTGTTCCTGCTGTTGGAACGGGACGGACGGGCGCATATTTAGAAGCTATTGCGAAAGCAAAGGCGACAATCACGGATCGTCCTTTGTTTGCCGGAGTGATTGGCCCGTTCTCATTGGCAGGCAGGTTGATGGATATGACAGGAATCATGGTGAATTGCTATGATGCGCCTGAAATGGTCCATACCGTTCTGGAAAAAACGACGTCGTTCCTGATCTCGTATATCAGCGCGTATAAACGTATTGGCGCAAACGGCGTGATAATGGCAGAACCTGCGGCTGGTTTGCTTTCTCCCGCTCTTTGTATTGAGTTTTCAAGCCCATATATCAAGCAGATTGTGGCTGCGGTTCAAGATGAGAATTTTATTGTCATTTACCACAATTGCGGTCCCGCGATTGCCAAGTTGACTAAGGAAATCTTACAAACCGGCGCGGCAGCGTACCACTTTGGCAATGCTATCGAGATGAAGAAAATACTAGAGCTGATGCCTTCCGATACGCTTGTGCTGGGAAATGTTGATCCTGTATCCATATTCCGCAATGGAACACCGGAAAGCATGCGGGATGCAACGTTTCAACTTTTAAGCGCTTGTAGTCCGCACAAGAATTTCCTGATATCATCGGGATGCGACATTCCGCCTCTTTCGCCATGGGCGAACATTGACGCATTCTTTGAGGCGGTGAATGATTTTTATCAGACGACACTGAAATGAAGCAATTACTCTTGGATATTGTAAAAAAGAACGGGGTTGATGCCGCTGCCGCATTAGAACAAGCGGATATAATTTATGACCGTTCTTTCCGTGACATTTGTGTTTCTAATGGTTGCGGGCGGTATGGGAGAAACTACATGTGCCCCCCGGACATAGGCGATGCCGATACACTAATGAATAGCGCGCGGGCTTTTCCGCACGCCATACTCTATCAGACCATCCATAAAATCGAGGACTCCTTTGATTTTGAAGGCATGACGAATGCCAAACGCATGCATATCCGTTGCAGCGCCGTGATACACTCTGATATAAAAGGGTTGGGCGTTAGATTATTACATTTAGGCGCAGGCGCATGTGGCATCTGTGAACGCTGTGCAAAGCTGGATTCGATTCCATGCAGATTTCCAGAGGACGCCCTGCCATCATTGGAAGCATATTGTGTGTTTGTGTCCGAAACGGCAAATAATGTCGGGCTTAAATACATCAACGGCGAGAACACAGTTACATACTTTGGTATGATTCTATACGGTCTGCCAAAATTACAGGCCCACAAAATGGCCTGACATCGTTGTGTTTTCCGTGCAAGCCTCCAAGTGTGGTGGCGCGGTTTATTTCTGCCTGAACAGCATGCAAAATTGCCGGCAGGAAAACGATGCTGCCGGAACTCTGAAAATCGCCCGTGATAGTTGGGATAGCGAAAGTCAACCCTCGTCATGGGGTGGTTGTGCTGCAAAAATTGTCAGCATCAGTTCAGAATCATCAAGAAGCCTGTACTCCGGTTTTCGCCCCGACAGCTTCTCGCTTTCAGCGATGATTATCGGCACACCCTCGCCACGCTTATCCATGAGATATTCGCGTTTACCATCATAATCTTGAAGTGAAACAGGACAACGCGCCAACAAGCTCGTAATAAGCTCATTCCGTGAAGATTGGCGCTGTGACAGCGCGTCAATCGTCATTGTATTCGGAATAGTCCCCGGGGAATAGAGCTCTAAGCGATCCGCAAACAAGTGCAGTCTAATTTTAGATCCATAAATTGAGTAGTCTCTGTGAGCGACAGCATTGACTAAGGCTTCAAATACCGCCTGCATAGAGTATTGTGGAATGTCGCGCCTGGCGGGCGCTTTTGCTGCGTAAACCCGCATGTTCTTTTTGACAAAATCATAAGCATCAGCAATTTGGATATCCAGCGGGCCAACAATATCTCTTGCGTCAAGCTGGTAGGCAGCATTTCTTTCCGTACCCCTATAAGCGACAGCTTGAATAAAAGCATTCGAGATAATCTCATGCGGATGATGGGTGGCTATTAAAATCCCGCTTACGGTAGGGCACAAATTGCCATCTTCATCCTGTGTCAAGAGTTTCATTTTCAACAGAAACTCACCGTCATCTTCAGCTGACAAAGGTGTCTTAAATTTCTCCCATAGCGCCTTATCCAAGCTATCGCGATGAGCGGCGTTCACTGGCTGCTCGTCATATCGAATTATTCTAGCCTGACTCCGTTGCTGAAAGAACCTGGCCAAAACATCAGGCGCCATCTGCCGTTTAGAGCTGCCGATCCTATGATAGTAGCCGCCAGGACTCTGGTGGACATAAAGACTCTTGGGCACATCAATTCGGATAATAATCCGTTCCGAACCATCTGCGACAATGACAGGAATCTTTCTAATCCGACAAAATAGCTGTGGTTTGATTAGATCATTGCATATGCCTCGCACCCAAGTTTCGACAACATCCAACTTGTCCTCAGGGATGCCGACAACCGTTCTCGATTTATCATCCACCCCTAACACAAAAACGCCATTTGCCGTATTCGCCATGGCAGCCAATTCATCGGCCATGCTGTTCTGGTGAGGGTCATTGACTTGATCCCCTTTGTACCTTAGATCCTTGAGTTCAAGCGACGAATCCTCGCCTAATCGGATGCGCTTTAACAGGTCGTCTGTAGTTTCAAACATGCCTAAACCTCTAATGTCATGCGCTTGTATCGCTTCTCAAACGCTTGACGGCCGCCTTCCATGATTGTGCAAATCGCCTCTCGGATGTTTGATTCATCCGTACCGCCTTGTCGGTCAATTTGTACTTGACCACCTTCATATTTCAACACATGGATCAGCTCAGCATCACCGTTTACGACGATATTGGGGTTATGGGTCACGATGATAAGCTGACGTCTATTTTTGTTCTCATGGATCTGTTTTACAATGAGGTCATAGATCAGCGCGTTATCCAAGTCATCTTCCGGCTGATCTATAATCAATGGCTCGTTGCCATGGCTCAATAAGAAGGCAAGAATTGCTGCTGCTTTCTGCCCAGCAGACCCTTTTTCGAGGTCATCAAATTTACCAGAAGACGGGTCTTTGGAATACTTGACCCGCAGCATATCTTCCGGCCACCATGCATCGAGCTGGTCGAAAACAGCGGGTTGTGTTTCAAGCAACCACTTTAAGCGATTATCAAACGCACCATGAGCGCCGAGCGCCTGCCCTCTGGCGATATCAAGTGTTGTGGTTTTAATCTGCAAGATAAGCTTCGGCAACTCAGATTCAGATGTTTTAGCCTCTTCCCATGTGTTGAGCGCCCAGAGAAGGCCCTGTTTGTTTTCTCGGTCACATACCGAACTTACAAACTTGCCATCTTCAAGATTGAGCAACGAGCGGTATTCGTCTTCCAATGTGCTTACGTCGCCATACTGAACCAACTCCATGCGCACAAAAGCGCTGGCCCCGATGACTTTATCCAGAAAATATCTTCTTTTCTGGAGTAACTCATTGCGTAATTCCTGAAGCTTGGCAAGGGCTCCTTCTATCTGTTTTTCTGTCGCTTTAGTTTCCTTGCGGACGGAATCCAATTTTTTCAATTGCTGTTGCAATTGATTGCGCTGACCCACCCATTCGCCGTAAAGGGAAATACTTAGTTGACTCTTTTTTTCCTTATACTCTTTAACCAGCTCATCATACGCGGCAATGCTTGCCTGTACCGCCTGGCGCCATTTGCTTGAGGAAATGTCTCTTGCTCTTTGGGTCTTCAGCGCATCAACGCTATCGGCGATCTTATTAAGCGTTTTACTGATCTTTTTTAGCTCTTGTGCAGTTTGTTCGTGAATCGCCTTGATCTCGGCGGTAGTTTCATCCTGCTCATCGAATAAATGGGCAGGAAAGTCGGACAGCCCGGCGCTGGCTGCCAACTCTCTTATGCCAAACGAAAGGTCATCAAAGACCTGGTCATCGGGAAGGCCGTTCTTTTGCTGGCTGCGCTTTTGATACTGTTTCAGCGCCTCACCATGACCTTTTTCTTCATATTGCTTCAGATTGTTCTCAACATCCCCCAGTTTAACACGAATGTGCTGTTCGCCGGCAAGTTGCCGCAATAGCTCTCTTCTTCGTTCCCTCAATTGAAGGAACTGACTCTTGACGCTTTCCCAGCGCGACTGCCATTCCGCCCGGTCAACATCTGGTGAGCGGTCAATGACCTCCAAAAGTCCTCGCGGATTTGATGCAAGTTCGTTGATCTGTTTTTGGCTGAAAATGCTTATAGGGAACCGCTCCCCGATGTCGCCTGCTTCGGTTTTTTGCCAACCGCTGTCGGCCTGCTCTTCCAACAATGCGCCTTGACCGTCAAACCTCCAGCGCAGTCGGTACTTCTTGCGAGAGCGATGAAGCTCCAATAAAATTTCCGTTTCATTCAGCATGACGCCTTTGTATTGCGACAACTTCATGAACTTGTCCAACTCTTCCTTGACTCTGGGGGCCTCAATCGCTAACTCTTGATCACGGCGCGAAACGATACGGATGGATTCGAGAATGGTGGATTTCCCCGTTCCTCGTCCACCAATAATTGCATTGAAACGCGGGTGCAACGGGATCACAAATGGCCGATTGCTAATTCTACCGCAGTGCCGCATGTTCCTGATAGTCAGCTGGGATAAGAAGAAATCAGGCAGGTGGTTAGGGTCTTCGGTCTGGTTTTTTACGCAAAACTCGTGGTCCAGCAGCGCCAGCCGCAAACCCTCGATAGAAGGTCGGCTCATTTTGAGCCAACTGAAATACCTCCCGATGTCTTCTGGTTTGTGGGCATCGGAACCAGCTACCTTTGCAAGACGGTCAACCGCCTGTTTTAAGGCTGGTTCCGCATTGTCAAATTCGTGAAGCTTGCAAAATTCTGCGGCGGATACAACTTTCAAGCTTTTTTCAAGCTCAGGCGTTAATAAGACAATATCCTCAAGCAATCCATGTTTGCCATTGATATGGGCTGGTAGAGCTATTCCGTCTGCTTCGATAATGTGTTTAACGGTATCCACAAAGCCGGTTGACGTGGATGTATTTGGATCACCGTAACCTGAGGTGATCCCACATGCCCCTAGAACGCCGGTTACCTTTCGACTGTCGCAACTCGGGTCAAAAACAGCAAGCAGATGAACTCGGCTGTTACTATCGGCAACTGTGATCTCAACTCCCGGGAAAATGGTTAGCTCCTTGTACCAAGCAGGCTTTGAGTCACGGTCTCGAAGCTCCTCGTTTTTGGCCTTCAATTGATCAATCCATCCGCCCGAGTTGTGATCGGTTACCACCACACAGTCGAGACCGGCTTCCATAGCTTTCTGAAGCCATTCCTCTGATTCTATGCTCTTAAAAGATTCATTTCCCCGGCCATAATCATCAGAGACAGGAGTATGCGTGTGAAAATCAAACTTCCACCATTTGCTTCCCGGGAAATTCCACTTATCTGTCATTTTATTTCCATCCTCTGATCTCAAGACAAAGCCCGACTCATTATACCTTATGTCATGCGCATAATTTACTGTTATTGATAGTTGCTGTCAAACGCTTTTGGAAACGCAGCCGGTAAAAACAGGCACACCTAAAAACCGCATTTGATGGATGGATGGAAGCTGGAAGTGTAGCGTGACATCCCAACTCGTGTGGCTCGCACCGCCAGTGCGGCCCGCACCCTGTCGTCCCTTACGTCCCTTCTGTCTCTTACGTCCCTTCTGTCCCTTCCACCCGCTGCAATCTTGACAACCACCTGTCGAGATTTATAATGTAACGCTGTTTTTCTGTCTTCTGATTTGACACAGCCGAATTTAATAAAGCTAGTCTTGCATGGGAATTGAATTTATTCAAGATTTTACTGTCGTCCTGCTGGTGGCGGGCATCTCCGGCGCCATCTGCCGCCGTCTGGGCGCTTCGGCCACTATCGGGTACCTCGTGGCCGGAATGGTGGTCGGGCCTTACACCCCACCGGTGAATCTGGTATCCAACCTCAACAGCATTAACACACTCTCGCAATTGGGGTTGATTTTTCTGATGTTTTCCACCGGGCTGGGCTTGAGTTTCCGCAAGCTCAGCCGGCTTGGTCTGGCCTTGTTCGCCGAAGTACTTTGCAGCACACTGGTTATCATCACCCTGATGCGGATCGGGGGGGCGCTGCTGCAAACCTCCGTCATGACCGCTCTGTTCATCGCCGGGATGCTTTCCAGCTCCAGCTCAGCGATCATCAGCCGTATTCTGCATGAAAGCGGTCACATTCACCGGCATTCCGGACAATTGGCGATGACGATTACCCTGCTGGAAGACTTGGCGGCATTGATACTCTTCAGCGTTGTCGGGTCCTATGCCGCGGCCGCTCATACGCCGCTGGTGCACCAGACTGGGGCATTCTTCGCATTTCTGGTATTGGTGATTATACTGGCGTTGTTGTGGGTGCCCCGTTTTCTAGCCTCCATTCAGCAGCGTTTACAGGAAGAATTGCGAACACTGCTGGTGGCAGGCACGCTGTGTCTGCTGTCAGTATTGGCAAGTCACGCGGGTTATTCACCGGCTTTAGGCGCATTCCTGTTTGGGGTGATCATTGCCGGCACACCGCAACGCGCCGCCATTGAGCGTACTTTTGCCGGGTTGCGTGACATCTTTTCCGCTGTATTCTTCGTCTCCATCGGCATGCTTATAGACGTGCACATTTTTTTAAGTCTCCGCCTGCTCTTCTGGTTGGTGGCGCTGGCAATCGGCGCAATCGCCGTCCGCCTGATTGCTTCCACCACCGGCATGTTGCTGGCTGGGTATAAAGAGCGGGACGCTTTCCCTGCCGCTCTGACCTTGACGGTTACTGGGGAATTTTCCTTCATTTTCGCCCAACTGGGCGTCAGCCGCGGCATACTCCCGGAATCCGCGCATGCGCTGGTGGTGGGAGTATGTTTGGTTACAACCGCTTTCGCTACTTTTGCGGTACGGCGCAGCGACCGCATCACGCCCTTCCTGATAGCGCACCAGCCCCGTTTGTTGGCGCGGGCAATCAGCGGCTGGCAAAACATTTTGGCGACCATGGGGCGGCGTGGTCAGGCCAGCGCCACTTGGCGCTTCGCCCGTAAACGCGTCTGGCAGGTTGGCGTGGAAATACTGTTTGTAACCGGCTTGCTTGTTTTTGCCGAGCCCTTGTTCGCGTGGGTCTTTAACCGTTTGGGACATGACCCTGCGGACAGTTTGCGCATCAATCTGATATTCTGGTCGGTTTTCGGCATATTCCTGCTGGGGCCGCTGGTTGCCATCTGGCGCAATATCAACGCATTGGCCATAATTTACGCCCAAGCGGCCACGCCGGAAGAATTTAAAAACAGTTATCGTCCGGCCCTGCTGGAAAACCTGATTAAGCTGATTGCCGCCGTGGCGCTGGCAGGCTGGCTCTGGCTGTTCTGGCCGGCTAACTTCGCTTCCATCTGGATTCCCGTGATACTGGCGGGTGTTCTGGGTATCATGGCCATCCTCTTTTGGCGCAAGATGACTTACTGGCACAGCATTATGGAAGGCCACATCTACCGCGCCTTACAGGGCGAAGAACATGCTCAGGCTCGCGCCTGGCGCAACAAAACGGCAGAATGGAATGTCTCTATCGGCGAAAGCATGATCCCAGATTACAGCCCGCATGGCGGGAAAACTATCGCCGACCTCAACATACGCGCACAGTTCCGTTGTACCATTATCGCCATTGAACGACAGGGATACCTGCTGATGAATCCAGTCTCCGCCACGGCCGTATATCCACAGGACAGGTTGTTGCTGCTGGGCGCAGCGGACCGGATTGCCGCCGCGCAGGAATGGCTGATGGGCGGGCAATCGCCGACACCAGATGATGCCGACATGGATGACATTCATTTTGAAACCATCAATGTGCCCAAAGATAGCCCGCGTCAAGGGCAGACACTCATGCATTTGGGAATTGCCGGACAGCTGGGCGTGCAGATCGCCGGTATCCGTCGCAACGGCGTGGAGCACATCAACCCGCCAGCCGGAGAGATGCTGCAAGCCGGCGATGAAGTCCTGACGTTGGGGCTGCCCCACCAAATCCGCGCTTTCAAGAATTGGCTGGCAGGCGACTAAGCAGTCTGACACTGAATATTTTATATTTTGCTCGGATAGGCGGTGCATACAGGAGAGTGGTTATGTCTAAAAAAGTATTGCAAGGATTATTAATTATGGGACTCACCTTTGCAGTCGGCGCTGCGCCCAGTGGCGCAGCCGGTATCAAACTCACAGAATCGGAAGAAGACGGGGTAAAACTCTACCGGATGGAAAACGGTTATTACGATGCCATCTTCGTCCCGGCACAGGCCATGTTCCCGCTTTATTTCAAAAACAAACAGACTGGCAAGGACATCCTCGTGCGCAAGGCCGACCTGGCCAGTAGTTTCCGCAGCCGCGATGGAATTCAATTGTGCCTGCCATGTGTGGGCGGCATCCCGGACCGCTTGGCATCCAAGGGCTATCTGAACACCACAACCTGGGAGACGACGACAAGCGTCAAGAAAGACCAGGCCACCTTGACCTCGCTCGCCACAATTGACTACAACGACCCGGTTTCCGGCACGCCGACGCGTTTGGCGATCACTGTGACCGTGATCGGCACAGCGCGCAGCAGCCGGTTACAGACGGATTTCACGATAAAAAACATCGGCGCGCAGCCGGCACGATTTATGTTCGTCGCACACGTGCGCTTGGCGCCGGAAGGCGCTTACAAGGAAGGTGATTACATCTGGGCGCCCGCCGAACGCTGCTGGATCAGCGACTTCCAATGGCCGGCGCTGGCGAACGCGGGGGTTCCGCCCCACAGTTGGACCGCCTGGCCGGTGCCGGGTATGGACACTTTTGCGCCCAAAGCGCCGGAGGAAAAACGCGGCGATTTCGCATACGCCTTCATTCCCGTCAACTGGCTGGTGGTGGGCAACGACCATACAGAAAATTTTGTAGTTTTTCAATCATCGAGAATCAAAATCGGCAATCGCTTCCGGTCTTCACCTTACTTCTGTGTGTTGCGCCGAGACGGCGACTACCTGGTGGAAGTCGGCGTATCCCAAGAATTGGACGCCAGATATTGGGAAAATCCCGGCGCTGTAGCCGTCTTGGAGCCGGATGAATCCTTGGCCTATAGTTTACATATGGCCGCCGGGCAGGGACTGACACATAGCGAAACGCGAAATATCCTCGCCGTCCGTCCCGACCGCATTGTCTGTCAGCCCGAAAAGGGCGCGGCAAAAACTATCCGCCTGGAAGATTAATCCTAAAAGCTCAGCCGTGCCTGGCGCGAGCCTTTTTCAATCCGCCCAATCACGCGGGGCGCCACCCCCTGCTCCTTCAGGATACGGAGCGCAGCTGGCTGATCGGCGGCGCGAACTGCGATGACCATGCCAATGCCCATATTGAACACACGATACATTTCATCGCGGTCAACCCGGCCGCGTTCCTGGATGAACTTAAAAATCGCCGGTACGCGCCAAGCGCGACAATCAATCACTGCGTCCGTATCAGCCGGCAACATGCGCGGAACATTATCTTCAAAACCGCCCCCGGTAATATGCGCCATACCCAGCGCCGATACCTTGCGCAAAAGCGCCTGCACCGGAGTCAAATAGCTACGATGCACGCGCAATAACACATCAGCCACACGCTGTCTGGTTCCCGGCAGAAAGTCATTCGGGCGCAGACCGGCAATATCGAAAATCACCCGCCGGGCCAGGGAATATCCGTTGGTGTGCAGACCGGAGGAAGGCAGCCCCAACAAGACATCGCCGGGACGGATGCGGTTGCCGGTAATGATTTTTTTGCGCTCCACCACGCCGACAATGGTCCCGACCAGATCATATTCCCCCTGCGGATACAGGCCGGGCATTTCCGCCGTCTCCCCGCCCAACAGGGCGCAGCGATTTGCGCGGCAGGCTTTGCATAACCCGCGCACAACGGACTGGAAAACCTGGCCATCAAACCCGGATACCCCAAAATAATCCAGGAAAAACAAGGGCGCTGCGCCATGCACAAGGATATCGTTGACACAATGATTGACCAAATCCTGGCCGATAGTGTCATGGCGCCCGGCCATCACCGCCACCTTAAGTTTCGTACCCACGCCATCAGTGCTGGCCACCAGCGCCTGACCGCGTCCCGGGGAGGCAAACATGCCGCCAAAAGAGCCGATTTCACTCAATACGCCGGGAGTGCGAGTTGCGCCGACAAGTTTTTTCACCGCGCGCAGCGCGCGCATCTTGTTCTCAATATCCACACCCGCCGCCTTATAAGCCGAACCCTTGGCCTTCATATTTGCTCCTTGCTCTTCAACCGTCAACGCCTGCCGGACACCTGCACGGCATTACGGATAATCCGCCGCCACCATGTCTAGAATCCGGGCGCCATATTCACCGAAAATTCTTAAAAACAAAACTAATATGAACCACACGGTCACTAACATGCCGGCCACAATGGCATATTCCACCATAGCCTGGCCGCGTCTGCCAGATCGGCGCGACCAACGCTCAAACCTACAGTTAAATAAATTGACCCTGTTATCCATGATGCTTATAATGCCGCCATTTAAGGTGTAACGCACACAATGAAACAAAAACATCACAATCTGTCAAACACTTCCGCCCTCCCGGCCGCACCAAAGCATGGACGACGCGCCTACATTTAAAGGGTTTGATATTCTCGAAACTCTGCCGCGCGGAGGCATGAGCACCGTTTATAAGGCCCGCCAGATATCGCTTGACCGTATCGTGGCCTTGAAAGTGCTTCCTCCCGACCTCGCGCGCCGACCGAAAGACATTGATAAATTCATTGGCGAAGCCCGGATCACCGCCGCCCTCAAACATCCCAACATCGTCCAGGTATATGACTTCGGAAGGACTGAGGATGGCATCTATTATTTTGTCATGGAGTTCATTTCCGGGCACAACGTAGCCCACTGGATTCGGCGTAAACAACGGATTTCGCTGAGCAACACCCTGCTAATCGCACAAGGTGTGGCCGAAGCGCTGAAGTACGCCTGGGAACGCGACCGCATCATCCACTGCGACATCAAACCCGATAACATCATGGTTGACAACGACGGCTCGATTAAAGTCGCCGATCTGGGCCTGGCCCGAAGTATCCATTCCGTAGCCGATAAAAGCGCAACTGACGTGATCTTCGGCACCCCGAATTACATCGCGCCGGAACAGTCCCGCGGCGACTCCGTGCTGGATTGCCGCACCGACATTTACGCTTTAGGCGCCACTATTTATCATTGCCTGACCGGACAAATACCGTTTGCCAATCTGCCGCCACAGGAAATAATGGAACAGCAAATCACGGGTACTATTCCGGATCCCCAGGAAATTTACCCGGCTGTCGCCACCGCCGCCGCCTGCCTGATTGAAAAAATGATGTGTAAAGACCCCGCCGACCGTCAATCGGACTGGGACGCAATCATTCAAGACATCATCCGAGTGCAATCTGGGGAATTGCCGGAGGGCAATTTCCGGCGTCCACTGCCCAGCACGGTCCAGCGTTGCCATCTGCGGGAAAAGCAATTGCGGGAGCTCTACCACCAACTGGACAAACAAACCTCGCGACTCGCCGCCAACCCGAACAAACCAACATTACCTATTATCCGACGGAGCCCCCTTCCCGTCCCGCGCACGACGCTCCGGGCGGACAACAAACGGGCGATCATTGAAAGAACCGCAGCCATTATGCTGCTGACGCTGGTATTGGGTTTGTCGGGCATGATCATATACCGCCGGGTGATGTGGAACCGCAGCGCTCCTAATCCGGCGCCAGCGCTGCCGGAGGCGGCTGCGACGGCAAACGATGCCCCCCCGCCCGCCGCCGATGAGCAACGCGACCGGCTTGCGCGCGAGCTTTACGACGATGCCCTGCAATGGCTGACGGAACATCCGGCCCGGTTTGATGAAGCTATCCGCAAGTTCGACCGACTCGCCGCCGATACAAAGGGCACCCCATACGCGTCCATGGCGATGGAACAAGCGAAAAAACTGCGTCAAGGCAAAGCGCGCGCAATTAAACGGATGCTGCAATCATTACAGGATCATGCCGAACAACTGGGCGCCCGCCATCATTACGCGGAAGCCGCCGTGCTGTTTTCCGAATATAAAGGCGAATTTGCCAAAGAAACCTATAAGCAACGCCAGGCCCAAGCCGAAAAATGGCAGGCGCGCGCCATAGCGCATCAACAGGAAAAACAAACCCGACAAATGGCAACGGAAAGCCAATGGAGCCAAGTGCTCGCCGCAATATCCGATGCCGTGCTCACGGAAAAATTCGACTCCATCGCCGAGCTGTTACAAACTTCTTTCGCCGACAGCAATCTCGCGGAACACCGCCTCGAGCTGCGCGAAATGGAATCCCTATGCCGTGCGGCGGCGGGATTGAATCAGCGGCTGCTGGCGACATTCCTGCCACAGAAAGGGTTGACAATCACGCTGCGTATGAAACAAGGGACGGAACAACGTACCATCCGCGAGGTGACAGGCACGTCTATCCTGACGGAAAACATCAGCCCGCTCGGCAGCGGCTATGTCATTCAGCCGCAGACGGTAACTTTGGACGATCTGACATTGATGGAGCTGCAGGAACGACTGGGCGCTGCCACCACCCCGGAAACTTCGCTCCTGCGCGGAATATTAGCCATGCGCGACAAAAATTTCGACGCCGCGGCACGCGCTTTTGAAGACGTCGGGGAGCCTCTGGGACCCGTGCTGACCGGCGCTGTAGCGCATCATTGCAGCCGACAACGCGAAAAAGAAGCCTGGACGGAGCTGAGCAAAATTCTGGCACGAGCGCAAATCCATGTAAAAGGGCCGCTGCCTGACGGCCAGCTCGCCGCCATGCTCAAACAACGCAAACTCTCGGAAATGGAAATGCGCTTGCTCCATCAAGCCGTTGCCGTTTTCCAAACGCGCTATACCGGCACCGACTGCGCGCGGCAGGCGGAAGCGCTTTGGAAAGCCGCCTCTCCCGATGCCGCAAATACCATCAAGGTCGCGATTGAGACGGAGGCCGACACGTACGACGCATTGTTAGCGAATCTGAATAACCATAATCCCGGCTTGCAGCAAGATGAAATCATCTGCTGGTTGGACTGGCAGGACCGACCAGAGCGGCTGGAAATTATTTCGCCGAATCTCAGAACTTTACAACCGCTGGAACAGTTACCGAGCTTGCGCGAACTGATTTGCGGTGGGCAACGTCCAGGCAATCGCTCGGATACCATTATTCTGGCGCCACTGGATGACCTGACACCGCTGCGCTACTTGCCTATCCGGACACTTTCTGTGGCTTACACCCGCGTAAAAAACCTGGCTCCCATCAAGGATATGGTATCGCTGACCCGCCTGAGCCTGGCTCAGACGGATGTCGCCGATCTCACCCAACTGGCAGCCCTCCATCTCACAGCGCTCGATCTCAGCCACACAAAAATCAACGACTTGACGCCATTGCAGAATATGCCGTTGCGCGAATTGAACTTGAATCACACCGACATCTCCGACCTCGCTGTCTTGCGCGGCAAACACCTGACGGACTTGCGGGCCGCCTATACCCGCATTCGCGACTTGACCCCTTTATCCAATATCCCCTTGAGCACGCTTGATATACGCGGCGTCGCCGTCAGCGACTTAAGTCCACTGGCCGGCATGCCGTTGGAGCGGCTGGAGCTGGCCGGCGTCAATATCAGCGATCTGGGACCGCTACGCAACATGCCGTTAAAACACCTTGACATCAGCGGTACAGGAGTCAAAAACATCCACGTCCTCCGCGGCATGCCGTTGCGCTTCCTAAATATCCAACGTTCTGCTATCAAAGACCTTTCACCGCTGCAAAACGCCGGCATCGAGGAAATCTGGCTGGATTATCACCCCTATCTGCATCAGTTGGATACCGATCGCGCTTTTACGGAAATTTTACGCCAAATGCCCGCCCTCACCACGGTAAATGGTATGCCTTGGCGGCCGCCTGGCGAACCACGCAAATCGGAGTAAAACTATGCAATACATCAGCACTCGCGGCGGCGATACCGCCGATTTCTCGACAGCCGTGTTAGCCGGATTGGCGCGCGACGGCGGGTTGTTCATGCCGAAAGACATTCCGAACGTCAGTCGGCGTCTGCCGGAATGGCGCTCCCTGCCATACCAGGAATTGGCATGGGAAATCATACGCCTTTACACCGACCTGCCACCGGACGACCTGCGCCGCCTGGTCCAAAATGCCTACGCTGCATTTACGCACCCGGAAATCACACCGCTGCGCCGGCTAGGCGAGATACATCTGCTGGAACTTTTTCATGGACCAACACTCGCCTTCAAAGACCTGGCGCTGCAATTTCTTGGCGGTCTGTTCGAATACCTACTGGAGCGTAACGGCGGTCAACTGAATATCCTGGCCGCCACCAGCGGCGACACGGGCAGCGCCGCTATCCATGGCGTCAGGGGACGTGAACGCCTTCGAATCTTCGTGCTCTACCCACATGGCCGGATCAGTCCCGCTCAGGAGCTGCAAATGATCACCGTCCCGGATTCTAATGTTCATACACTGGCATTGCAGGGCACATTCGACGACTGCCAGCAGATTGTTAAAACGTTGCTCGGCGATTTGCCATTCCGTGACCGCTGCCACTTGGGCGCAGTTAATTCCATCAATTGGGCCCGTATCCTGGCACAAGTGGTTTATTACTTTTATGCCGCTTTCCGTGTGATGGACGAAACCGGCTGCACTGGGGTGCGCTTCTCCGTGCCTACAGGAAATTTCGGCGATATTTTCGCCGGCTACATCGCCCGGCATATGGGGCTGCCAATACGCCGCTTGGCGCTGGCCACCAATGAAAATGATATTCTCGCCAGATTTTTCCAGACCGGTGTCTATGCGCGCGGACCAGTTCGTGCAACCGTCAGCCCATCAATGGATATCCAGGTGGCAAGCAATTTTGAACGTTACCTGTATTGCCGGGCGGACGGCAACGCCGAAAAATTAAAGGAACAGATGAACACTTTTGCGCAAACCGGCCGCATCCAGTTGCCGCCCGGGCCAGAAGGGAAAATAGACCCTTTGTTTTGCTCCGGAGCGGCGAATACCGCGGCGACACTGGCGACAATCCGTGAGTACTATAACCGCTATGACAACCTTCTGGACCCACATACCGCCGCCGGGGTATATGTAGCACAGCAATTTATACAGCCCGACGAACCGATGATATGCCTGGCCACCGCCCACCCCGCAAAATTCGGAGATGCTGTCCATAAAGCTGTCGGCAAAGACTTGGCGCATCACCCGGTGTTGGACAACTTGGCCGGTCTGCCGACACGCCGCAATGTCTGCCCGGCGGAAGCGGACGCGGTGCGGGCATTCATTGAGCAACGTCTATGACGACACCGGAAATGCTGGCTATAGCCATAGCGCTCTCCATGGACGCGCTGGCGATTGCGATTGCGATTGGCTGTGCCATTAAGCGCCCATTGCTGGATTATGCCTTGCGCATTGCCACCGGATTTGGCGCATCCCAGTTGTTTATGCCCATTATTGGATGGCTGGGCGGATGCAAAATTCAAGCTTTTATAGCGCCATTTGATCATTGGGTGGTTTTTGGCGTATTATCCATCATCGGCGGCAAGATGATTTATGAGTCACGCTCCTCATCAAATACAGACCGTTCGTATTCACATATGAGTATGCGTATGCTTCTGCTCCTGTCGTTGGCAACCAGCTTAGACGCTTTATCGGTCGGATTCAGTCTGTCTTTGTTAAACGTGGCAATTCTTAAACCGGCATTGGTAATCGGCGTTACCACTTTCACGTTATCACTAGCGGGCGTATTTGTCGGCTGCCGGGCTGGCCATTACTGTAAAGGCAGAATCGAGACCCTCGGCGGATTAACTCTGATCGTCATCGGCACACGTATTCTCTGGCAGCACTTGTATTTGTAACAAGGCGGCCTGCTATACTGCAGTGCAAGCTACCGGAACTCTCAAAACGGCAGGTCGTAATCTCTGATTTTGCGTTGGATAGTGCGCACCGCCAAACCCAATTCAGCGGCCACCGCCGCGCGGCGGCCCTGATGGCGACGCAAGGATTGCAGCAGCGCTGTGCGCTCAATTTCGGCCATCGTCAAGCCGGGGGGGATAGTCGCCGGTTCATCAGCCGCCGGCGGCCCGCCGACCAATTGCAGATCGGCCGCTGTCAGCCGCGGGCGCGCCGCCATCAGCACCGAAGCTTCCACAGCATGCTTTAATTCACGGACATTGCCCGGCCAGGCATACTGCTCTAAGCGTGTATAGTAATCCGCCGCCACCTCCGCGATGTTCCTCCTATATTCGGCACATGCTGCGGCAATGAAGTGATCGGCTAATGGCCGCACGTCTGCCGGACGCTCACGCAGCGGCGGCACGACAATGGTTACAACTTGTAAACGATACATCAGGTCCTGCCGAAATCGGCGTTGCATCACCAAATCATGCAAATCCTGATTGGTAGCCGCTAAAATCCGCACATCCAACCGCACGGATTGCCTGCCGCCCACACGGGTAACCTCTTTTTCCTCCAACACTCGCAACAGACGCTCCTGTACCCGTGGCGGCGCAATGCCGATTTCATCAAGGAATAGTGTTCCGCCCTGCGCGCGCTCAAACGCGCCCGGATGCCGTTCCGCCGCCCCGGTAAAGGCGCCCTTTTCATGCCCAAACAACTCCGATTCCAACAGCGATTCAGAGAAGGCCCCGCAGTTAACCGCTACTAACGGCGCACTTGCGCGATCGCCGCCAAAGTGCAGCTCGCGCGCAATCAGCTCCTTGCCAACGCCGCTTTCACCGACAATCAAAACCGTGGCGTTAGTCGAAGCCACCGCCCGCACACGCTCTAAAACATCACGCATAGCATCGGAAACAAACACCAACGGGCGCCCCCGGCGTTCCGACAGCGCCGACTGCAACCGCCCGACTTCCGCGCGCAAACGCACGGTTTCACCCGCCCGTGCAACCTTTGACTGTAAATCCGTCAAGTCCAACGGCTTCAGAATGTAGTCATAAGCGCCGGCACGTAACGCATCAACTGCGGTGGCGACGGTGCCGTATGCCGTCATCAACAAGACCGGCAGCTCCGGCATGCGCCGGTGGATGCGCTCCAGCACCTCCAAACCGCTGATATCCGGCAAGCGGACATCCGAAAGCACTAAGTCAAATTCGCCGCCATTCAGCTCAGCCAAGCCCGCAGCGCCGTCAGCGGCGGCCACGACCCGATGCCCGGCCGACTCCAGCGCATCCGTCACCGAACGCCGCCCATCGGGATCATCTTCAATAACCAGAATGTTAAAAGTAGTTTGCATCTGCTTAAAATTGTGCTAAACCTAAAACTAATCAAAACATCGTTGGAAAGCAAGATGTTGTTCATCTCACAAAAAATCGGACGTCGCGATTTTATCGCCCTTTCCGCCGGCGCCGCAGCGGCTTGGTGCGTCGGATGCGCCACCAATCCCGTCACCGGACGCAAGCAGGTGATGTTGCTTTCGGAAGGCAGCGAAATCGAAATTGACCGCCAAAATGCGCCGCATCAGTTTTCCGCTGATTACGGCGCCATCCAACAGCCCAGATTGAATGAATACCTGACGCAAATCTGCAAAGACCTGGCCCAACATTCCCATCGGCCGCACTGCCCATATGCCTGCTGTGGCGTCAATGCGACTTACGTCAACGCCTATACCTTCCCCGCCGGCGCTATGGCTGTCACCCGGGGAATGTTGTTGGCGATGGAAAGCGAGGCTGAGTTGGCTGCCGTCCTGGGCCATGAAATCGGCCACGTTTGTTCCCGGCACGCCGCCGGAAATATGACCCGCAGAATGCTGACTGGAGCGCTGATGGCGGGGGTCAACGCTTATGTGCAATCCCAGCACGCAGAATACGCCAATATTGCCGCCGGGGTCGGCATGGTGGCCGGCGGCGCATTACTGTCACGCTACAGCCGCGAGGACGAGCGCCAAGCCGACGCTTTGAGTCTGGAATATATGACACGCGCGGGCTATACCCCGGCCGGCTGTATTGCGCTGATGGACATCCTGCGGAAAATGTCCAAAAACAATCCCGGATTGATCGAGTTGATGTTCGCCACCCATCCCATGAGCGAGGAACGCTACCAAACCGCGACTCGCGCCGTAGCAACCAAATACCAACATATGCGCTCGCTGCCGGACCATCGCGAACGTTATCTCGATATGACCGCCCCGATCCGTTCCATGCGGGAAGCCATTCATTTCATGCAAAAAGGCGATCAAGCTCTGGCAGCCGGCAAACCTGACAAGGCCGCATCTAGTTTGGAGGCCGCCTTACGCCTGGCTCCGGACGATTACGCGGGCCTGTTAATGCTCGCTAAATGCCGCTTGGCGCAAAACCGCGCCGGTGAGGCGCGGCGTTTAGCGGAGTCCGCCCGACAGGTTTACCCAACCGAAGCTCAGGCTTGGCACATTGTCGGGTTGGCATGCCTGGCCGGCCGACACTATGCTGAGGCTCTGGATAATTTCAACCGCTACAACACACTCCTACCCGGCAATCCCTTGAATGTGTTTTTCCGCGGATTCGCATTAGAGAACCTCCAACGCCGGCCGGAAGCCGCGCAGCGTTATATGGAATTTCTCCAACACACCCGCGAGGGGGAACAGGCGCAACACGCTTACCGCCGCCTAGTGGAATGGGGATATATACGAACCGGCGCTTAAACCGTTTCAGTCCCCGCCAGTCCGTCTCGAAATCCACAAAGAAATTGGTTAGGAGTTCCACCAGTCCGATGGTTTTGTCGAGGTGACTGTCTTCACTGGGACACCGTATGCATTTTGAAATGCGGCGCCCCCAGCTCGTTTTCTCCGCCATTTGATTTCGTATGGTTCGAGCAGCTCGCCGCGTTTGATCACAAGATCAACTTCTGCTTTATCCTTGTTGCGCCAGAAATAAAGTTCGGCGGGATGCGGATCGAGCAGGTTTCGTTTGGCTGTCTCTGCAACCAGATAATTTTCGAAGAGATTGCCAATGTCCGGGCGGTTTTCGTTCAAGTCGAACGCATTCAGGAGCGCATTGCGAATGCCGGTATCCCAGAAGAAGATTTTTTTGTTTTTTATGATTTCCTTGCGGGGATTGGTGCTGTAGGCCGGCAGGCGGAACAGGACAAAGGTTTCCTCCAGTAGATCAAGGTAACGGTCCACCGTGAGCCTTGCCATGCCTAACTGTTGCGCCAGTTCATTAACGGAAACCTCAGAACCGGCCTGATACGCAAGCAAGGTCAACAGCCGACGGAGCATGTCCGGGGTCTTCACCAGCCCGCCCTGCAGGATGTCTTTCCAAAGGTAATCCCCGGAAAGCTCGCGTAATAATTTTATTTTATCATCAGAAACCACTACTTCCGGATAACCGCCGAAGACCATTGACTTCAACAGGAAAACACGGAATTGCGCTGCAAAATGCTCTTCAATAACCGGCAAGGTATATTCCGGCCGATACCAGCCTTCCGCATGCAAAGCTTCCTGCATCATCAGCGGCGGCAATAGAATTTTACGGTTTCGCCCGGTCAAACTCTCGGATGACTGGGAAAGCAAAGACAGGCTGGATGAACCCAGCAAGACAAATTTCACCGGCAATTTCGAGTCATACCAGCCCTTGACAATCCGGGCGGTTTCGGGTACACGCTGCGCTTCATCAATGACCAAGATTTCCGGAGAACCCAAGGACTTCATGCCGTCCACTGGAGGCAGAACAGACGCGGCTTTGAAGCGGGAAATATCATAGGGAACATCAAAGTTCAGCAGCGCCACTTTACGGCGCTTCAACACTTCGGAAACAAGCGTCGTTTTACCTACCTGGCGGGCGCCGGTTAAAATGGCAATTTTCCCACTATCAATGATCTGCAGAAATTCAGACGTGGCAGCTCTGTAGATATACATGGTTGCACCCCTGTTTTTGATACTTGACAACACAATATATACCATATTTTTGCAAAGTCAAGCACACAGGTACTAAAACGGCATTTGAAATTCAGGAAACTTCTTACACCAATGGGCGCTGTATCTTTTCTTGTTCTCAAAATTTTATGTCGTTTCATGAATTTCAAATGCCGTTTTTAGGCACACCCTATTTTTGCTTGCGACCGTTACTGCCTTGCGGCATAATCCGGCAAATTGCAAAAGCCCGACAGCAACGAACCTATGATTACCGTACTACAACTCTGTGAACACTTCGGCGGGCGCGAAGCGTCGCTGCATGGTGTAGCGCGCGCCTTTCAATGGTGGTTGCCCGCCTTCGATACCCGACGGTTCCGAGTGCTTCTATGCAGCCGTAAAGGCCCGGACAAGGCTTCCGCCCAAATGCGCGCCGCCGGTCTTGACCCGCTGCATCTGGGCTTCGGCAAGCTTGACCCGCGCAACCTGACCGCCCTGCTACGGCTGCTGCGCCGCGAGCGCGTGGACATCATCCACGCACATGGTTATGGCGCCTGCACTTGGGGACGTCTAGCCGGGCTCCGGCTGAACTTGCCGGTAATCGTCCACGAACGCTGCAATTACGGCGTCGTGCCCTGGTACCAACGGCCGGTGGAGCGCATCCTGGGCCCACACACCAAATATGCCTTGGCGGTTTCCGAGTCCACCAAGCAATTCTGTATCCAACAGCGATACCTCCCTGCCAACACCATCGAAGTGCTTTACCATGGGATGATGATGGAGGACATGCCAAAGGCCGACCCTGTATGGCTGGCTGCGTTGCGCGCCGAACATGGCGCCGGAGCGGACATTAAAGTCATCGGTATCGTCGGACGCTTGGAACCGCACAAGGGCCACGCCGATGCCATGTCGGCGCTTGCCAAGCTGCAAAGAAATGACTGGCAATTGTGGATTGTCGGCGATGGCAGCAGTTTGGAAGACCTGCGTGTACAAGCCACAGCGCTGGGAATTGCCGACCGGACCGTCTTCCTCGGCTTCCGGCCGGATGCCCGCAAAGTCATACAGGCTTTCGACATCCAACTATTCCCCAGCCGGATGGAAGGCACACCCAACACTCTCTACGAAGCCTTAGCGGCCGGCCATGCCATCGCCGCCTCCACCGCTGACGGCCAGGGTGAAATTCTCTCCGACGGCACAACGGCGCTCATGTTCCCTCCGGGCGATATTCCACGCATGGGCGAGCAATTGACGCGCCTGCTGGACGATGCGGTATTGCGCGACCGTCTGCGCACACAGGCAGCACAACGCGCCAAAGATTTCGACGGGCGGCGCACGATTGAGCGGCTGCAGTCGCTTTATGAGCGCATCATGGCTGCGCCCCAGCCAGCCTAATCGTCAATCAATTCCGAAACAGTAAATCTTCATAACCGAACGTCGGAAGGTCTTCAACCTCACCCAACAGTTTATCCGGGCAAACCACTTCATAAATTTGAATGCGATTTAGTTCCCACAACAGCCGGAACATATCCGGTCTTTGTGCCACCCAATCCAGTGTGTGCGGATCGTAATACTGGCTAACTTGCAAAATATCGGCCGGCCAATGCCCGGAAAGCCTGCCGACTTCGCTCATGGCGCCGTCCCGCAGATTCACCACCAACAACCAGCGCCTCTCATTCTGCGCCAAATAATCCCAGAGTTCATCCAGTCCAGGTTCTGCCTCCTCCGGACAGAGCCACCAGGAAAACGCTGTGTCATCGAACCGCTGACTGCATATTTTATGTTGCGTGGCGCCACGCAACATGTAACCGGTCACATGATCGGTGATAATAGCGCTTTCAGGATGTGTCTGTATCTCTTCAAGTAAATCACGCCAGTAACGCCAGTCGTTCTCCGGATTTACCCTCCGCAACGTCGGCAGACGACTGTAAGTGGAATTAAAATATTCACCATGCCAGGGAAGCAACCAGAAGAATAAGCCGACCCATATGATAAAGCTGAACAATCGCGACTCACGCCTAAGCGCTCCACGCGCCCATGGCGCGCCCCGGACGGCGAACCAAGCGGCGACATAAGGCAGCGGCAACATGTAATTGAACCGATAGAGCGCTGCCGGGTCTGGCATGTACCGCAGCATAAAATCTATACTGACTGGATTAAAAACCGTCAGAAGCGGCATCGCCATCCCCGCCATTATCAGCGGCAAACACGTAAACTCACGCCAATGCCGGGCAAATAGAAGATAAACCCATAAGCCCCACATGGCGATGACGGGATAGAAATGCACCGTCGGCGATTGCACCAGCATACCGCGCAAGAACGGCAACACGTTCTCAATCGGAACCGCCCCGCGAGCCCAAAACGGCGATAACGGGCGACAATGCGACAGAATAAACAATCCCAGCCATGCCGATAACGCGGCCAAGCACAAGATACCCGCAGGGCGACGCCAAGCCTGCACACCCATCGCCCGACAACGAACGGTTTCCACAATGCTGATGCCCCACGCCATAAAAAAAACAAACAGTGCTTCCTGAGTATGCATCACATTCAATACCAGGAAAAACAACGACGGCGGCCAGATCAAACACCATTGCCAGGTATCCCGACGCAGCAAATCCATCACGAAAACCATGGCAGCCAGGTAAATCGTGAAAGACGGCATTGTGGGAGTCAATGCGTAATAACGCACATAGGCAAACACGTTGACTCCAAAAAAGATCGTGTAAAATAAAGCCGCCAACGCCGCTGCCAACGCCTTGACCCAACGCTTGCTCCGCATAGGCGCAAACAATTTTACGCCAAACAGGTAGATTCCGGCGATCCAAGCCAAGCTGTTCATCAAAACCATATGCGGCACAGCATCCATTACCTTCAACCCGCTCCACCGGCATAACGCAGCCTGCAAAAAATACCAGACATGGCCTTGCGAGACCCATATCCGCCATTTGTTTTCCAGCCCGAAATCATTGTTTCGCAGCGCCTCTGATTGCACTTGGAGGCGGTAGAGATGTTCCCAGGCATCGGCGGGAATTTCCAGATATGGACCAGCCCATAACAGATAGACGGCGGCCGCCGTCAACGTCAACAAACCAGCCCAGATAAATTCCCAGTGAAGACGGCAAGATCGCAAAGGACGGAGCTTTCTGCGCCAACGCCAAACAGCTATGAGCAACAGCGCCGCAATTTCCACTGTCAGCAAGGGAATGAAAAAAGACGGCGGAACGTTCAACGTCGCCATCAGCAGCACGTTCAGCGCCGCCAGGCTATAGGAGAATCCCAGCGCCAGCAGCACACGCGGACCGCGACGGCGCATAATGCCAGTGATCAACCAACCGGGTACTAGAAAAACCGCGAGAAATAAAATCGGATATAACATGAATTTCAAATGCCGTTTTCAGGATGACGGCAACACCATAGTCGCGCGCAACCCATAACCGCATAAAAACGCTGCTCCGCTCATAGGGCGCTTGCCTTCCGGCTGCACTTGCAACAACCGCACCGCCGCCTGTCCGGCGCTGATCAATGGCCCATCCCCAGCCGCCTGCAACACCGTACCCGGGGCGGCCCCCGACGGCACAGCCGGCTCGACCCGAGCTTGCAGCACTTTCACAAACCGGACATTCGGCCAAGGCAGCGACAAGAAGCAACCCGGCCAGGGATAAAATCCGCGCACACGATTACATAACTCCACCGCCGGCAGCCTCCAATCCATCCACCCATCGGCCTTCTTCAGGCGTGGCGCAAAGGTGGCAACGCCGACAGAATCTTGACTTCGGCGTGGCGCCGTCCCAGCGCGAACGGCATACAGTGTGCGAACCAGCAAGTCGGCGCCGCGACATGCCAGACGGTCGTGCAGCGTAGCAGAGGTATCCTCCGGATGAATAGGCTCAGCCTCTTGAAAAATAATATCGCCAGTGTCCAACCCTTCATTCATGAACATGGTCGTAACACCCGTAACCGTTTCACCACGGGCGATGGCCCACTGAATTGGAGCCGCGCCGCGATAACTTGGTAATAATGAAGCATGCAGATTGATGCAGCCCAGCGGCGGCAGGTCGAGTATGGCGCTACGCAAAATCTGCCCATAAGCCACTACTGCAATCACATCCGGACGCAACGCATGCAGCGCCTCCAAGCTGGTCGGCGTATTGATTTTTTCCGGCGTCAACGTCGGAATGCCCAAACGCACCGCACATACATGTATCGGGCAGGCCGCCGGACGCAGCGCACGGCCACTGGGACGCTCCGGCTGGGTAACCACCCCCACCACCTTTAGGCTGGGTGTCACATGCAGCTTTTCCAAACTGGGGCATGCCAGCTCGGCTGATCCGATGAATACAACGCGTGTTTCCGGCGTCATTTCCGCCTCCTCTTGCCCGCATACGATATGACAACCCCGCTGGTTTTGGCAAGGTTTTGTTTGCGCTGGAACTTTTTTTTACTTATACTGCGCTGACTTTTTAAACCGATACACCATGCAAGAAGACAACCAACCAGCGACAGACGCCGAACACGCCGAAGTAGTAGTGAGCGCACGCGGCCTCTCCAGAAGCTTCCGCGATTTCTGGGGGCGTCTAAAAGTGCAAGCGGTGCATGACGTTTCTTTTGACATCCAACGAGGCGAAATTTTCGGGCTACTGGGCCCAAACGGCTCGGGCAAAAGCACCACGTTGAAAATGCTGCTCGGCCTGCTGCGGCCCAACGCCGGCGAGCTGCGAGTTTTCGGGATGCCCCCCGGTCATCGCGATGTTTGCGCACGACTTGGATACCTGCCGGAAGAAAACCATGTTTACCCACAATTGACGCCTGAGGAAACGCTGGATTTTTACGGCCGCCTTTTTAACATTGACCGCGCTGAACGACGCCGACGGATACACCAACTGCTGGAGATGACCGGCCTGCAACATACCCGCAAGCGCCGGGTAGGCGAATTTTCAAAAGGTATGACGCGCCGGGTAGGCCTGGCACAAGCGCTGATAAATGATCCAACTTTGATCGTGCTGGATGAACCGACTTCCGGACTGGACCCGCCAACCTGCCGTCAAGTTAAAGATTTATTGCGCATGCTCCGGCAACGCGGTAAAACGGTTATCTTGTCTTCACACCTGCTCGCAGATGTGGAAGATATCTGCCGGCGCATCCTGATTATGTTCCAAGGCCGGGTCATCGTACAAGGCGATGTCCGGTCGCTGCTTGAAGACCCTGCGCTATGCCGCTTTGCCGTGCCGGCGCCGGATGCCGCCACTCAGCAGCAAATTATGGACGCTTTGCGTCAAATCACTGGCAATGAGCCGGAAATGGACCGCCCATGCCGGACCTTAGAGCAATTCTTTTTACAGAAGCTCGGTGAAGCCGACAAGATTCCAGCAGCGCAGACAGCAGCCGGGCGTCCGGACGGCACAGCGGTTGCGCCGGCGGCGGATCCGGCAGAATATCTGCGCACCGGCCGATAATGATTGCCACCGATGGCCGCCCTGCCCTGCAATACCGCCGGGAGCGGCTGCCGACAAACATAGTGCAGAAGGGAAGGCGTTAGGGCGCCTTGCGCCGAAGTGAACAGACTGAAATCAAAAATTTTACCGATCTGGGCCGTCGCTGCGGTAGTCTTGCGCCGCCTGTGGCGCACCGGGATTGGCCCGGTATCGGCAATTCTGACGGTGACCGGAATTCTGCTCCTGCGTCAGGCAATTCAAGGTGACGGCACATTGACTGGCATGGTGCGCATCTGGCTCTCTTATTCCATCGCGCTGGTCTCCTTCCTGATATCTGCTACGACATTACTCATCGGCGCCTCAGCGATTTCACTGGAAAACGCTGCCGGCCGCTTGCAATTGGTGCGCGTTAAGCCGATTAGCTCTTTGCAAATCTGGCTTGGCAACTGGCTGGGATTAGTGCTGCTCAACGCCGCCCTGCTGAGCGTAGCCGGGATTACCTTAGGCATCTGTATATGGCGCTTTACCTGCAATACCAACCGCCCGGCAGCTGAGTTGACGGCGCTTCATAACAACCTGTTAACCGCCCATCTCGGCCTGCCCGTCACCGCTTTGGATAATCAAGCGGAAGACGCCGCCGGCGTGACCGTGCCCCTTGGCGGCGCCGGTCGTTGGCACATCACCATCCCAGAAAGTATTCGCGACGGCCGTCCCGGTGGGCTGCAATTCAAATTCATTACTGCCAGACCGGACCAAACGGCGGCCGTCAGCATGGAGTGGTCTATCGGGCTGCCGGGAACACCCCACCAACAACATTTCAGCGTCTCCGCACCACCCCGCACACCCTATCGGCTTGAGCTTCCTGCCGATTTGCTGCAACCGGGCCAAACGCTGGAAATCACCTGCGCCAATCAACATCCGGAAGCGGATACGGCGCTCCTCTTCCCCAGCGGTCAAGGGGTAATTCTGCTGGCGCCAATCGGTGGCATTGCCGGCAATTTTTTACGTGCTGGCTTAATCATGTTTGCCCGCTTGGCTTTTCTGAGCGCATTAGGGCTGACAGCCGGCGCGGCGTTTTCCTTCCCCGTCGCGACATTGCTGTCGGGCGCCATGCCGCTGCTTGAAGCGCTTAACCGTTTCCGTTATTCCTCCGCTCAGCATTGGCTGCGCATAGCTTTTCACAGCAATGCCGATACTTGGTACTCCCGTATATTGGATATGGCCGTAACCGCCGCTGGTGAAATTGTGAGGCTCCTGATGCCCACTTTCGATCGCCTGGACTATGTGGCGCTACTGGCTGGAGGGCGCATGATTCCCTGGGACGCCGTCGGATACGCGACGGCAGTCCTGTGCTTCTATGCCGCCTTGTTGGCAACTGTCGGATCCTGGGTACAGACACGATACCAATCATGGATGTCGAAAACATGAAACTTTTTCAAAAACACCGGTTATCGGTGGTAATCATAATTTTGCTGCTGGTGGCTGCGGCGCTCTGGCGTACGCATGTTGTGCAACCACGCGCTGTGCGGCCACAATTTCAGCCGCCGCCTGGCGACATGCCGCCGGGCCTGATTTTCACCACTGTGGCCCTTGGCGGTTTCCGCGGCATTATTGTGGACTTGCTTTGGGTGCGCGCAATTCAACTGCAGGAAGAAGCCCGCGTCCTGGAACTCGTCCAGCTCAGCGAATGGATCACCACGCTGGAGCCGCAATTCACCACCGTATGGGCGTTCCATGCCTGGAACATGGCATACAACATCAGCATCATGTTCACCGATCAAGAAGACCGCTGGCGCTGGGTCCAGCACGGCATCCGTCTCCTGCGTGACCGCGCGCTGGTGTTCAACCCTAACCATCCCGTCCTGCTACGCGAACTCGGCTGGATTTATCAACACAAAATTGGCTACATCATGGACACCGCCCACCGCCATTTCAAAATCCGGCTGGCGGAGGAAATGACCGAACTCTTTGGCGGCGCGTATCCTGATTATCAAACACTCGCCAACAGCCCCGTCGGCGAAAAAGCGCGTTCAGTTTATAAGCTGGATCCGGCCATAATGGAGGCTTTGGACCGTGATTACGGGCCGTTCGATTGGCGCTTACCTGCTACCCATGCGCTTTACTGGTCCAGCCAAGGCCGCCATGCCGACACTGCCGGCACTGGTGTGTATGGGTGTTATCAGATGTTTTTCCAATGTATGGACGAGTCTTTCCGGCACGGGCGACTGCATTTCGACCCCACGTCAAACCATTACCTGGCCACTCCGGCTCTGGAATTGCTGCCTCATGCCATCCGCGCCCATGAAGAAGCTTTGCGCCGTTTCGATAACGACATCTTTCACATGGCCTATATCAACTTTATGGCGGAAGCATCGGTGGTTTTATACTGTTATGGGCAGCATCAGGCGGCACGGGAACTTTACGCGAGAATTATCAACCTCTACCCCAATCCGGATGGCTATCCGGAATTTGCCGACTTTGTATCCGCCGGCATTACCGGTAATTTGGCAGAGTCGCCCAGAGAAGACGTCGTTGCATTGGTGGATGGATTTCTGGTGCAAAGTTTACGCCAAGCGGCGCGCAATGATACCGTCGGCGCCGCGGAAAGCGCCGGGATGGCCCGCAAAATATGGCAGGACTTCATGCAGAGCCGCGTCAGTGAAGATCACCGGCAGCGCACCGGTCTGCCGCCGCTGGAAGAAATGGAACGCACGGCACGGCAGCGCATAGCCGCAGAATCCACAACAAACAACCATGATTAGGATTATGAAACTCGCAAACTTTCCCCCCGTATTGCGAATATTGCTATTGGCTGTCTTACTGTCTGTCATGACGGCATGTCGCCAGGCGGCGCTCCCACATAAAACATTTCTGGTGATGGGCACGTTTTTCACTGTAACCCTACCCGCCGATTATGCCGACTATCTGGAGCCGGCCGGTGTACTCAGCGCTAATGCATTGTATGGACTGGAAAACCAATTGAGCCTCTTTAATTCCGAAAGTGACATTGGACGGCTCAACCGGGCCGCCGGCGGTGCGCCGATACCAGTATCAGAAGAAACCATTGCCATTCTGCGGGCTGCCCACCGCTATGGTGAAATAAGCGGCGGCGCTTTTGACATCACTATCCCGCCTTTAATGAAAGTATGGGGGCTGCGTGGCGGGCCGGCGCCGGAACATACACCGTCACCAGCCGCCTTGACGGAAGCGCTCCAGCATGTAGATTTCAGGCGCGTTGAAATCGGCGACCAGACGGCGCGCTTGGCATCACCGGGAATGCAGGCGGACCTCGGCGGGATTGCAAAAGGCTTTGCCGTAGATGAAGTCGCCCGCATTATGTTAAAAAACGGGCTCACCAATATCCTGATAAATCTGGGCGGCAATATCCGCGCGCAGGGATACGCCACGCCAAGCGCCCCTTGGCACGTAGCCATCCAAAACCCTTTTGCTGAGGAACGTGTATTGGGCAAGCTGGCACTGCGCGACGGCGAAGCCGTCGCCACCTCCGGCAATTATGAGAGATTCGTTACTATCGGCGGCCGACGCTACGCGCATATCCTCGATCCACGCACCGGGCGGCCTGTGGAAGGCATGGCATCGGTCACCATCATCACAACCGGACCGGATGCCGCCATGGACGCTGACGCGCTTTCGACCACGCTATTTGTCATGGGATATGAACAAGGCGCCGGTTTTTTAGCAACGAACTTCCCCGACTTTGCCGTTCTGTTTGTGCCGGCCCGCCAACCACTGGAACTATATGCTACCCCCGCCTTCGCCACGCGCTTCACTCCCGCGCCGGAATATGCCAACCGGGTGCGCCTGCTTCCATGACCTAAAAACAGCATTTGAAATTCAGGAAATGAGATAGCATAACGGCGGTCATTTACATTCAAAGAATGGTTTGCTAGGATTTCTCAAAACTGGCCTGCACATAACCTTATCGGAGGTACTGCGTGAAATATGCCATAGTTTCCGATATCCACGCCAACCTGGCGGCATGGAATGCTGTGCTGCTGGATATCCGGAGCAACGGCGTTGACTGTATCATCTGCCTGGGCGACATGCTCGGCTACGGCCCACGCCCACGCGAAGTGCTGGAATCGCTCTACACCAGCGTTGATCACTTTTTGCTGGGCAACCACGATGCCGCCATCTGCGGCAAAATTGATCCGCAATGCTTCAACGAGCCCGCCCGCGAAATCATCCGCTGGACAGCCGCACAATTGGGCGAGTCAGCAAAAAAATTTCTGTCACGCCTGCCACTATGTCTGGCCGGCGAAAACTTCCGCTGCGCCCATGCCAATTTCGATAAACCAGCCGGATTTCATTATGTTTTCGAGCCGCAGGACGCTGTTGCCGGCTGGCGTAAAGTACAGGAACCGCTCCTGTTCATTGGGCACACTCATCAGCCCGGCATTTTCGTCATCGGCCGCAGCCAGACGCCTCGTTTGATCCCACCGGAAGATTTTATGCTGGAGGAAGGCAAACGTTTCTTGGTTAATGTCGGCTCCGTCGGCCAACCGCGCGACGGAGACTATCGCGCATCCTACTGTATTTTTGACGAGGATACCGGCTCGGTCTTCTGGCACAAAGTTCCCTTCGATCTGGACGCCCACCGCGCCGACATGGAAAAGGCCGGACTGCCGCTGGAGGCAGCGCCGTTTCTAGACGCTGCCCCGCAGGCGCTCCAGCCGCCGCTGCGCGAACGCGTGGATTTCAGTCCACCTACCCGACTGACCATCAATATGCACACTACGGTGCCGGTGCAGTATCTGGCGCAGATGAAACGCCGGGCGCGAATGTGGCGAACACTCTTCCTGCTTATGACGATAATCATTGCCGTCGGCATCGGCGTCGCCGGATGGCAATGGTGGCGCTTCCACCAACGCCGCCTGACCATCTCAGGCGTAAAGATGGAAGTCGTGCGCGGAGACGACATGGCGCCCGGCAACAATTTTCTGGAGTTCCCAAGCGCGCCCACCACACCCAATCAGCCACTGCACGGCTGGGATTTGCAGTTGCATAACCGCTATCAGCAGTCAATTGTCTGGCAATCCTTGCCGGAAGACTTGCCGGAAGACGCTGCCGCCTTCCATTTCCATTCGGCGGACGCACGCGCCGAGTGTTGGCTGGTATCACCTTCCATCCATCTAAAAAGCGGCACGAAGCTGAAGATGCAAGGCTTGTTTAAGAAAAGCCAGGACTTCCGCGGGTCCATCGCCTTGATAGTCGAGTTGACCAAGACAACTGATGTCACTCAGACTGACCCGCTACGGACGGAATACGAAGTCATACGCCACTTCATAGTGAAGGAACCTAACGTCAAGCGCGCCAATGACTGGTGGCTGGCGCAACAGACTTTCGAATTGCCGGCCCGGAATGTACATTCCGTCCGACTGCGCATCGGCGGCAAATTCAAGGGTGACGTTCAGGTGCGCGGTGTGCGGTTGGAATCCCCGCTATGACCCGCGTACTGAATGACGCTGTTTGAACAGCATGACCGCCGCCAGAAGTGGCATCAGCAACCCAAACTCACAGGCCATAACCTTGAGGTTATGCCAGGAAAATATATCCTGCTTGTTCGCCGCTGGAAATAGAGGCCAAGGCGACAGCCAAAAACGATCTGATAACGGCCAGAAAATCATAATGCCAAAAGGCGGGCCAAGATCCTGCCCTAAATAATCCGCCACCAGATGGGAAGCCAGCAGCAAAAAAATCAACATGCCGGACATCCGCACAGTACGGGGGGCGAAATACCGTTGCGCCCACCATAAGGCCAGCGTCACAACGGATACCCATCCCAACGTGTGAGTGATCAGTTGGTGCCGACTATTGAAATCACCGGCCACCAACCCGAAAAAATAATCAATATCCGGCGCGTTGGCCAGCAGCACACACACCAGCATAAAACCGCGCCAGCGCCACATCCTGGCGAACAGGCGGCGCCAACCACCGCCGCGCGGCAAACACCCCACACCAATACTTATCCCGATTAAAGTATGCGCAACCGGCGACGGCACTGTAACCTCATCATGTATTCACCTGAAAACGGCAGTTGAAATTCAGGAACTTGCTTGACTTCACCTATGGTTTTTAGAATCATTGCGTGAATTTTATTGCGGGCTGCCCGTTGGATTCAAGCAGAAAATGGCCATCGCCCGCCTGGCCGGCGCGCTTAGATTGCGATTCAGACATGCGCCGCCTTGAGGGCATCCGCGCGCATTTGATGACGCCGGCAACAATAAACGGCACAATTACCGACAACCATATCGGCATTGCAAGAGGACTCCGCTCCATGCATCATCAGGGCATTATTGAAAAAATCATCACCAGCCATTTGATTTCCGGCGTCTGGCAACCAGGTAGTGATATTGAAATCCGCATTGATCAAACCTTGACTCAGGACGCCACCGGCACGATGGCATTCCTGCAATACGAAGCCATGGGCGCCGAATCGGTCAAAACGGAGCTTTCCGTCAGTTATGTTGACCACAATACCGTGCAATCAGGATTTGAAAACGCCGACGACCACGCCTATCTCCAGTCCGCGGCTGCCCGGTTCGGGGTGAAATTTTCCCGGCCCGGCAACGGCATATGCCATCAAGTGCATTTGGAACGGTTTGGCAAACCGGGACGGACGCTGCTCGGTTCAGACTCCCATACCCCAACCGGCGGCGGAATCGGTATGCTGGCCATTGGCGCAGGTGGATTGGATGTGGCGCTGGCCATGGCCGGCCAGCCTTTTGCCTTGCAATGTCCCCGCATCTGTTTAATACGCCTGATTGGCCGCCTGTCACCTTGGGTATCGGCTAAAGACGTTATTCTGCGTTTACTGAAAATTCTTACATCTAAGGGCAATGTCGGGATGGCTTTGGAATATGGCGGTCCGGGCGTGCGCAACTTGAGCGTACCGGAACGCGCCACCATTGCTAACATGGGCGCGGAACTCGGTGTGACAGCTTCTGTCTTCCCGTCCGACAATGTCACCCGCCGCTTTCTGAAAGCACAAGGCCGGTTGGAGGATTACATTCCACTCAAAGCCAACCCCGGCGCCAGCTACAGCCGGGTAATTGAATTGGATTTATCGCAAATAGAGCCATTGGTCGCCGCCCCGCACAATCCGGACAACGTCAAAACGGTAAAGGAACTCGCCGGAATGGCGGTACAGCAAGTTTGCATTGGCTCTTGCACAAACTCATCTTACAAGGACTTGATGTTGGCGGCTCACATGTTAGCCGGCAAAAAGGTCGCACCAGGCGTCAGCTTGGTGGTGGCGCCTGGTTCACGGCAAGTGCTGGAGATGATTGCCCGTAACGGCGCCTTGGCCAACCTGATTTCCGCCGGCGCGCGCATTGCAGAAAGCGCCTGCGGATTCTGTATCGGCAATTCCCATGCCCCATGTTCCGAGGCCGTTTCTATCCGCACATCTAATCGCAACTTCCTCGGCCGCAGTGGAACGCGGAATGCCTCCGTCTATCTATCTTCCGTGGAAACCGCCGCCGCGGCCGCTGTAGCAGGGAAATTTACCGACCCACGCGACTGGGGCGATGAGAACTATCCGGTCATCAAGCAGCCGGCGCGTTTTATTGCCGACGACGCAATGATCATCGAACCGCCACCGCCGGAGGAACGCCAAAAAGTCGAACTCATCCGCGGCCCCAACATCGGGAAATTGCCGCGCAATACACCACCGGGCAATACGCTCGCCGGAATTGCGCAAATCAAGGTGGGCGACAAGGTGACCACTGACCATATTATGCCTGCTGGCGCCTTTCTGAAGCTCCGTTCCAATGTGCCCAAATACGCCGAGTATGTTTTTCATCCGGTGGATCCGGAATTTCCCGCGCGTTGCAAAGCCGCGCGTGAACGCTCGCAAAGGTCTTTCATTATTGCCGGCGAGTCTTACGGTCAAGGCTCCAGCCGTGAACATGCTGCGCTCTGCCCGATGTTTCTAGGCGTGGCGGCTGTAGCCGCCAAAAGTTTCGAGCGCATTCACACTGCCAATTTGATTAACTGTGGCATTCTTCCACTGATATTCAAGGACCCTGCTGATTATAACCGGGTGGAACAAGGCGACTCCTTGACAATCGCCGGGTTGCGCGCCGGACTGGAGCGCGGCGAATTGCTCTTGCAAAACATTACCCGCAATATCGCCATTCCCATGCAATGCCACCTTAATGCGCGTGAACGCGCGATTATTCTGGCCGGCGGCCGATTGAACCTACAGGTTGGCGCAGCGGCTGACTGATCTTATCAAAAACCTTACATAGGGAAGATTATGACAATAAAACCAGAAAAAATCCGGATGGGCGAACAAGGTTTGGAAATTCCGGATTATCCTCTGATTCCTTTTATAGAAGGCGACGGAACCGGCCCGGATATTTGGCGCGCGGCAGTTCGCGTTCTGGATGCGGCTGTCGCCGCGACTTACGGTGAGACCAAAAAAATCATCTGGTGTGAAGTCTTGGCTGGCCAAAAAGCCTTCGATAAAACCGGCGAATGGTTGCCAGACGATACACTGCAAACTTTCCAAGATGCTCTGGTCGGTATTAAAGGGCCGTTGACCACTCCTGTGGGCGGCGGCATCCGCAGCTTGAACGTCGCGCTTCGGCAAGCCCTGGACCTCTACGTCTGCCTGCGTCCTGTGCGTTACTTCTCCGGCACCCCCTCCTCTGTTAAACATCCGGAGAAAGTTGACATGGTGATCTTCCGTGAAAACACGGAAGATGTCTATGCCGGCAAGGAACTCCAGGCTGGAACACCTGAAGCCGCTGAACTGCGGCAATTCCTGTATGATCGGTTTAACTGGGATATCCGGCCGGATTCCGGCTTGGGGTTGAAGCCAGTCTCACGTACCGGCTCCCAACGCTTGATCCGGGCCGCCATTGAATACGCCTTAAAAAACAACCGTAAATCCGTCACTCTGGTGCATAAGGGCAATATTCAGAAATTCACCGAAGGCGCCTTCATGCGCTGGGGCTATGAACTGGCGCGTGAAGAATACGCCGGCAAAGTAATCTCTTGGGAAGAATGCCAAGGCAAGGTTCCACCCGGACAAATTCTGATTAAAGACACCATTGCCGACATTTTCCTCCAGCAAATCCTGACCCGCCCGGAAGAATTCGACGTCATCGCCACGCTGAATTTGAACGGCGATTATATATCAGACGCCTTAGCAGCCCAAGTGGGCGGCATCGGCATTGCGCCGGGCGGTAATATTAACTACGTCACCGGCCATGCCGTATTCGAGGCCACACACGGCACTGCGCCGAAATACGCCGGACAGGACAAGGTTAACCCCGGCTCGGTCATCCTCTCCGGGGCCATGATGTTGCGGTATATTGGTTGGACCAAAGCGGCGGATCGGATTGAAACCGGTCTGGGCAAGGCCATCGCTTCCAAACGCGTGACGTATGATTTCGCGCGCCTGATGGAAGGAGCCACCGCCGTCAAGTGCTCCGAATTCGCAGACAATATCATTTCTTATCTGCATTGACGGCCGATGGAGATGGCGCTTGTTCCTGTGCCTTGTCCTCCTTGTCCTTTTGGCGGGCGCGGGCAATCACACGCAAGCCGAGGCAAAAACTTTTATCTTCCGGCGCCCACGAATAACGCGCTGCGGAACGGCAAGACCTGGCATAATCGCCAACACTGCCGCCGCGTGCAGCATACACCTTGCTTTGGAATTCCGGATCGGTTTGCGCAAGTGGGTCATACACACGCTTGCCATCGCGGCACCACTCCCAGACATTACCCAACATATCATATAACCCCCAGTCATTAGCCCTTTTCCCCCTTACAGGGTGGGTCTTTCCACCACTACCGGCTTTGGAATACCATGCCACCCGATCCAACTGCGGGCACTGTCCCATAAGTGACGTAAGGTTTGCGCCATTGTTAAGGGCGGTTTCCGTACCCGCACGACAGGCATATTCCCATTCCGCTTCTGACGGCAACGCAAACTCCAATGGCTGCCCCGGCCACTCTTTAATCGCTGTGCCCAGTTTTTCAAGGAAAGTCGTACAATCTTCCCAGCTCACCTGTTCCACAGGATGATCGTCGCCCTGTTGTCGGCTGGGGTTGGCGCCCATAACCTTCTGCCATTGCGCTTGGGTCACTTCCGTCCGTCCGATCCAGAACCCTTGCGTAATTTTCACCAGATGTTGCGGCCCTTCATCGGCATAACGCCCATATTCAGCGCCCGGACTGCCCATAATGAATTCACCAGGGGGAATCCAAATCAATTCTAATTTAATGTCGTCGTCTAAATCTAAAATCAACGGCGGTAACGGACGGTAGCGCGTAGTCGTCTTTTGAAGCGCTTTCACCGGTGGCGTCGGTTTCAGAACAATTTTTTGGATTGAAAAAAATTCCGGCTCCAGCCCGGCAAGCTTCATGGTCTGAGGCAAATAACCCGGCGCGCTTACATTTAAAATCAGCGGCCGTAAGGATGGCGCTGTGGCCTCAAACCGATGCAAGTCTTTGACTGTTATCGGTAAAATATCTTCTTCACCGTCAACCTGCAGTTCGACTAAGGCATTCTTGATATTGCAATCAATT
Source organism: Kiritimatiellia bacterium (assembly GCA_050944835.1). Taxonomy (GTDB): domain Bacteria; phylum Verrucomicrobiota; class Kiritimatiellia; order JAAZAB01; family JAAZAB01; genus JAXGPF01. The sequence continues at coordinate 5,575 of JBMNRV010000018.1, read as the reverse complement.
TCAAGTGTTGCGGGGCACGGAGTGGCGGCAAATTCAACTTCCGCAGTTGCTCCCACCGGGATCAACACACGGCGCGTCGGTGTCGTCACGTCAAATCCTGAAATACGAATGGCGACCTCTGCGGATCCGGCCGGCAGATTCGTCAAGACGCAAGGTAATTTTACAATATTTACCCATCCATCCTGCGCCTCCTGAGAGTCTGCCTTAGCAAACATGGAATGCGCCCAGACGCTTTTTCCTGTGCGCTCCAAGTAAGCTTGCGTGTATTCCGGCGCTGATACCACAAGTCGCAATGCGCCATACCGAAGTCCACCGGGACGCGCTGCCGCTGCAACCTGATGCTCGGCAACCGATAACGTCTCCGGAATCGCAGTGGGAGTCGTCTGTTTCGGTGTCGGCGATGGAGCGCTGCGGGTAACTGGTGACGACACCTCCGGCAACGATGCTGAACGCCGGGCGCGCCAAACATATATCCCGCCACCTGCCAACGCCAGTATCAGAAGGATACTCAACACCAGACCGGCGCGACGGCGCGGCGGACGCGCTGTCGGCTGGTCCGACGGCGGCTTGTCGGGAACTTCCTCCGGACGCAAAGCCCGCTCCAGCTCAATTTTCGGAGGCGGCCGCCGCGCATGGTAAATCTCCGATGATCTGTCGTTACCCATAGTAAGACCTTAAAAACGGCAGGGGGAAGAACCAAGAGGGCTCACACGGAGGCACGGAGACGCGGAGGTGCGAGCCACCGGATTGGATTGAATCGCCAAGAAATCAAGAACACCAAGATAAAGTTTTATTGGCGTGGCATGGCAGGTCGCGCTGTCCGCTATGCGGAAATGGATCGGTGGGCGCCCAGATACTCGAATTAATTCGTGTATCCGGGTGTCCACCGATCCGCCAGACCGGCAGATGCCGGTCAGCGCGGCATGCGTCCGTGGCGAATCCTCTTCTGACACCTTGGCGTCTTGGCGGTTAAGCCCTATCCCTTTGTGCATCTTGTGCATCTTTGTGGCTAATTCTTTCCTCTCCTCCGCGCTTTCTATGTGAACCTCTACCTCCTCTCCATCTGCGTTAATCTGCGCAATCTACGGTTCCATTCTCCAGCTCAATTCGGGTAAATTAGCGGCGCATACTGCGCAGCAAGACCATATCAGCATGCAAACAATCGCGCAATTCCCTCATGCCAGACACTCTCAGATAAGGCGAGAACCAGCGCCCAACTGCGGAATCCGGATCCCATGGCCGCGGCGGCACGGTTTTCCAGCCGCCTAACTCCTTATCAACCCAAGCCAGATATTCCAGCAGCATATCCGGCACCGTCATAATCCGCTCACGCTTATTGACACGCGCCTTGAAATGGATCTCGCAGAGTTCCGTCCAAGTCACCCGCAATTCCTTGCGCCCCCGGTTTTCCTCCCGCTGCGGATCAAGATAGACAAAAGTCTTTTCCGGCGTCGGCCCGGGCTGAATATCAGTGATAGGAATCTCTTCCATTGCAACTAACATGTATGGATTCAAAGCTTTAAACATATACTCGCTCCAGTTTTCGGTCAGCATACGGACAGCAACAATTTAACCTTAAAAACGGCAGTTGGCAAGGTGAGAGGAGAAGAACCATGGATTAACACGGATAGACACGGATTGGGTTGAACCGCCAAGGACGCTAAGATGGCAAAGGAGAAAGTTTATTGGAGAGGCATGGCAGGTCGCGCTGTTCGCTATGCGGACATGGATCGGTGAACACCCGGATACTCGAATAAATTCGCGTATCAGGGTGCCAGCCGATCCGCCAGACCGGCAGATGCCGGTCAGCGCGGCATGTGTGAGCAATCTGAAAATCTTGTGCATCTAGCGCCCGTGCCTCAGTGTGATCCTCATCAGTGTCTATCCGTGTGCATCCGTGGTTCCTTGGTTCCTCTGCTTCCCACTTGGCGTTCTTGGTACCTTGGCGGTTAATCTTTCCTTCGCTGAATTTAGGTTTAAACCTGCAGGACCGCGCAGGCCAATTCTTCCAAACGCGCATTCATGTCATCCGACTTGAAAAATTTCTGAAAAGGCACATTTTCAGTAGCCAGATATGTTTCAAGCCGCCCGGCGCTACCGTCGGGGCCTCCCAACCACCGGCAATAACGCGCGCGCCGTTCCGCTGTTTCCGCCGGCGAAAACTTACGGCGCCCGCTTTCCTCTCCGTAGGTCATGGCGGCCTGAGATTCCGAGCGCAACCGGCTTTGGCACAAATCGCGTTCGCGATTAACCTGAAGCACCATCAGACGTTTGCTATGCCGCAGCCGCGACAAAACACTGAGCATCAGCTCCTCATTCCCGCCATGGTCCTGTACTGGGTCGAGAAAATCCGACACCACTGCCACCAACAGATTGGCAGACGATGCGGCCAGTTCCTGCAATACCCCCTCCAGCAACCAGAGCCGCTCCGGGACGCTTTGACGCAAAGCAATCAACTCATCCAATTGTTCCAATACAGCATGCGCGATGGATTCATCTTCCCGCGCCCAAACTTCGCTCGTCCGCCCCTGATCCACAAATATCACCCGACAGGCAAAATTCTGCGCCACCGCCGAATTTAAAAGCGCACAGGCCAGATATTTCAAGCGGAAACAGACATCCTCACGCCACTCACCCGCAGCCACGCTCTCCAACCAACTACCGGTCAATGACCGGCTGATGTCCAGCGCCAACACAAATTCATATTCCAGTTCCTGTACATATCGCCGGGCCAACAAATCGCCACTGACAAGCGCTAATTCAAACCGCTGCCAATGCCGGGCGGTCATACGGCGGGTTTCCAGACGTTCCGGCTCCATGCTTAAGTCGAACGGCCCGGGCTCAGCTACTTCCGAAGAACGCTCAACATACATCATGGTCGGGAAACACCCCGCCAGAAAATGGTGCGCCAATTCACCGGCATAGAGCGCAATCTCATCATTGGCCGTCCGCAGCGCCGCGCGGTTGGCTTCCAACAACTGACTTGGCGATGGCGTTCGCATCAAAAACTGTATCCGTAAGCGATCGCCGTAATTACACGACGATGCAATTAATCTTCCAGCACCTGCTCCATAAGCGTTTCCAAAAGCTTATGAGCGCTCAAATCCCGCACACGCGCTTGAGAATTCAGACGGATACGATGCCCAAGAACATTTTCCGCCACGGCGCGTATGTCTCCATCCGACACAGCTATTTGCGAGCCGGCGCCTTTTAAGAACGCGTGCGCCAAGCTGGTGCGCGCCAAGCTGAGCATACCGCGTGGGCTGGCGCCGCTGTTGATATATTCGAATACCTCGCTGCGGGTCAGCGCCCGCAAATCATCTCGCAGCGCCGGATCACGGTAAAGCCAACGCATGCGGTCCTGCTGCTCACGGTCATACAAAAGCGCAACAGCTTCCGAACGGCGTGTGGTACGGGTCAGCTTTAAGTGAGTATAAAACACCAGACGCAGCATCTTGCCGGTCGGCCCATGCGGCGCTGTCGCTGATTCCGAAAACAATTCATCCAACGCACTACCGTCAATGCAGCCGGGCGCGCCGTAGAGCAATTCACGGCAGCGTCGGAAAAAGTAGATTGACGCCCGGATGGCCAAGTCGCGCCGGGCGCGTTGGGTGGGAGTCAGCTCCAATTCCGGTGGCAGTGTAAAATCCTGGTCAGGGTCCTGCTGTCGGCGCGGCCGGTTAATCATCTTGGTAATGGCCAACATACTGTCATGATCGGGATAAGGCACGGAGTGTTTCATATTGAAACGATCCACCTGCGCCTCGCTCATAGGGTATGTTCCGGCTTGTTCAATCGGATTCTGCGTGGCAAAAACTGTGAACTGCGCATCCGCGCCGGAATCCAAAGTTACACCGCTGGCGCCGAACAATGGGGCTGGGTCGCACCAGCCATGTTGGCCGAACGGGAAATCAGGCCCGAACCGGTCAAAACGCTGATTACAAAGCGACATGACTGCCGGCCGCAAAACAGCGGAAGTCAACTCATCGGGCGATCTGCCACCAATGTCATCCGCATACCGTCCCCAGAGGCTGCCCTCTATAACCTTCTGGATTTCCAATGCGCGAATGTGCCGCAACCACATCTCCCACTCGCGGTTCGAGCGAATGACATGCGTGCTGTGACCCAGCGGCGTAATCTGCCGCTCACCCATGGCTTCCAAAAGCGCCGCCTGGACTTTGGATGGCGCACGGTTGATCTCATCGGCCACCAACAAGTTGGAAAACAACGGCCCGTTATGCCAATGTTCCACATCTACCGAATCAGGAGCGGCGGCCTGTGCCACCGCTTGCAGCGCGCGAACATCAAAAGCGCTCTTGCCGATCAAGTCCGATGGCAACATATCCGGCAGAAACTGCACTCGCAGATACACCATGCCGGTGTCATCTGCCAAAAACCGCACTGCCTGCGTTTTCGCCACACCGGGCAACCCTTCCAGCAGGAGATGCTCATTCATGACGATCGTCATAATCGCACGCTCGATCAGAGCATCCTGCCCGACAATGCGCAGTCCCTTCATTTTCGCCAGATCGGACGACTCGCCATCCGACCGCATCTGGTCCAAAAGCCGACGCAGCAATTCCCGGCAATCCGCGACAGGCAAATCCGCCGTCGGAGCTTCCCGGGCTAATCGGCAAATCTGCTGTAAAAACGTTGACATGACTCCTCCCGACAATCCAAACCGGCAACACAAGTCATCTAACCTAAACTTGCGCGGCATTAAATTCGATTAATTACTACCATTAATACACAGCAGTGTCACGGAGGAAATTACCTTGATTGAAAAACTAATTGGCGCGTTCCAGTCTAATTATACGCGCATACGCATGATAACACAGTCACTCGAAAACAACTGATATAAGGAGAAAACAGACATGAAATGCTTGTTAAGCTTTTCATTCCCTGCTTTTATTCCGCGCATTTATTCCGCGCTTGACATTCCCACCCGTATTTCACACACTGCCAACCATACAAACACTTGTCATACTGACACAGTTTTAGGTGTGCCTGCATCGGTTGAAAAGCGATTTCTTATCAGTTTCTGCTGAAAAATACGAATAAGTAAACTTGCTTCGCAATAGAAAGCATGCAAACCCTCCTTTCCTAACGGCAAACCGCTGGAATAATCCCTTTTACTGAGCTTCACTAAACAATAACCAGGACAAAAAATGAAAAACAAACTGCATTGTGTTGCTTTAGCCGCTTCTCTTCAGACCGTTGTCACCGTGCAGGGCGCCATAACAGTCTTTCGTGATGGGGATGACTTTCTGGTAAAAAGCCGGTTTTCAGACGACAAGGATATCGTTATCCAGATTAACCGTATTGCCAATGAAGCATCGTACCTGGTTCCTGCCGGCAGTGACATCCTTGAATATGAAAAAGGTCTTCGACTGCATAAAAATATTGATGAATACCCTGCCACCTTTTTCGGTAACTATGGCAACTTGGGCGGCAACCATGGATCTTCTTACGGGCGTTTAGTCACGATCCCGGGACATGGCATGACTGATCAGGAAATCGGCACTGAACTGAACGATGCCGACAATAACCGTTACTGCATTATCTGCATTGAAGA
>JBMNRV010000017.1:0-57384 GCA_050944835.1 Kiritimatiellia bacterium | reverse complement strand
CAATCCGAAAGGGTCGCTTCTGCGGGCGGGCGGAAGGGGGGTCTGGGGGGAATTCCGCCCGCCCTACAAATTTTGGGCGAAATCAGTTCGAATTTTTTCGAAAGCACACCGCCAGTTAGGAAATGTCTTTGTTGGCTCGTCCTCTGCGAGGGCTCGCCAGCCGATTTTAAGCGCAAATTGGAATTTTTTATCTTTGCCCCGAAGGGGCTGGCCAAAAGCGGGCTTCCCGAATTTTTATTTTTAATTTTTAAGGAGAAACTATGAAATATTTTATCTACACTCGAAAATCAACGGACAGCGAAGAAAGACAAGTTTTAAGTATTGAAGCTCAGCTTGCTGAGCTAAAAGAATTTGCCGCCAAAGAAAAACTTGAAATCGTCGCCTCGCTTTGCGAGGCAAAAACTGCCAAAGAACCTGGCCGAACTGTGTTCGGCGAAATGCTTGCTCGGATTGAAAAGGGCGAAGCCCAAGGAATTTTTGTCGCCGCCGGCGTGAAAGTTCCTGATTTCGCCGGTGAGAGTGTTCCTCGTCCGGTTCATTCGTCTTTTTGGGATCGGAAGCTTTTGCCCTCGATGGTGACGGTCTCGCAGTGATGGACGAGTCGGTCGAGGATGGCGGTGGTGAGCATGGTGTCGTTGTTGAAGATGCGCGGCCAGTGCTTGTAGGCCATATTGGTCGTGAGGATGATCGCGCTGCGCTCGTAGCGGGCGCTGATGACCTGGAAGAGCAGGTCCGCCCCTCGCTTGTCCATGGGAAGGTAGCCCAGTTCGTCGATCACCAGGAGCCGCGGCGCGACATAGGACTTCAAAGCCTTGGACAAGGCGTTGGTCGCTTGCGCGGCCGAGAGCGTGTTGACGATCTCCACGGCCTGGGTGAACAGCGTAGGCACATTGTTGAGACACGCGCTGTGCGCCAGAGCCAGAGCGAAGTGTGTCTTGCCCAGTCCGACTCCGCCCATGAAAACGACGTTGGAGTTCTGCTCGACGAATCGAAGGCGGAACAGCTCCTGGATCTGAGCGCGGTTGATCTTCTTGGGCCATGACCAGTCGAACTGTTCGAGGGTTTTGAGCATGGGGAGCCGTGCGGCCTTGGTACGGCGGTGGACGCTGCGCTCGTAGCGAGCCGCGGCTTCGGCCTCGGCCAGGCGGCGCAGATACTCCACGTGACCGAGTCCCTCGCGGGCGGCCTCCTGGCCCAGGTCCTCGTAGTGCTGGGCGATGGTGGTCAGGCTCAAGCGGCGCAGGATGTCGGTCAGTTCTTCAGGCTTCGTTTTCATCGGCGTGGTCTCCTTCGGCGTGGGGTTGTGCGCCTGCCTGTGCGTGTTCGCACGCAGACAGGTCGGCGCCATAAACGGACAGATCGGGATCGGGCAGTTCGAGGTCGAGCAGGTCCTGCTTGCGTGCCAGATGCAACGGGCCGGGGTCGGGCAGCCGGCGCTCTCGCTGCTCCAGGATGTTGGCGATGTAGTCGCTGGAGAACGCGTGATAGACCAGGGCATCGGCCAGGGCACGCGCCACCTTCTCCGCGCCATAGACATCGGCCAGAGCAACGACCTTGCGCAGGTGCAGTCGCCAGGATAGCTTGCGTTCGGCCAACTGGCGGTAATAACTCTCGGCTTGGGGACTGAGTGCGAGGAAGCGCTTGAGCAGCTGCTGTTCGGCGGCGCGCCGCTTACGTTCCAGCACCGGCCGGGCGTGCTCAGGGTTCTCGAAGTCGCGGTTGCGCTCGTACGAGCGCAGATGCTCCGTCACGAGCTTTTCCCCGTCGTAGAGACAGAGCCGGTCGGGGTAGCGCTTGAGCAAGAGCTTGCGCCCAGCATACGCGGCCGGCACGGAGTAGCGGTTGGCATCCATACGGACACGGAACTGGCGGTCTACCACAACGCTGTCGATCGTGGCGCAGTCGTAACCGTGCGGCGGCAACGTCTTCAGCATGGGTTTCTCGGCCACGAACAAATCTACCGGGCGCCGCCGGGTCCGGCCATGGATGCGCACGTTGGCGATCTGCTCCAACCAGAGATTGATCGCCGGGTTCAGGGAGTCGAACTGATTGATCGGCCGACCCGACAGGAAGTTGTGCTTCACGTAGCCGACGGCGTTCTCCACGATGCCCTTTTCGTTCGCTTTGCGCACGTTGCAGGCCTTCACGGCGAAGCCGTAGTGCGCGGCGAAGTCCGCGTAGCGCGGGTTGAGCATCGGAGCCAGGCCGTGCGGATGCGAGAGCACCGCGGTCTTGCAGTTGTCGCACATGATCTTGGCGGGAACGCCGCCGAAGCACTCGAAGGCATGCCGATGACAGGCGAGGAAGTGCTCCTGGCTCTGGGCAAGCGTGAACTCGACATAGAGCATGCGGCTGTATCCCAGAACCATCACGAAGAAGCTCAACCGACGCCGCGTATTGCCCACGGCGATCATCTCCCAACTGCCCCAGTCGACCTGGGCACACTCGCCCGGCGCGAACGACAACGTCAGATAGGGTTCCTGACCGCGCGGCCGAATCTGCTGGATGTAGTCCTTGACGATCGTGATCCCGCCGTTGAAGCCCTGATCGCGCAGTATCGTCAGAACCTGCACTGCCGTATAGGGGTGCTCCTTGAGCATGCCCATGATCTGGCCTTTGAATGGATCGAGCACGCTGGCGCGCTCGATGCGCTTGCGCGGCCGGTATGGCTCCTTGAGCCACTTGCGCACCGTGCGCGCTGCCAGCCCCAAGGCGCGGGCGATCTGCGCGGCGCTCAGCCGGTCGCGTTCGGCCAGTTGCTTGAGTCGACACCATTGCTCGTAGTTGATCATCGGACACCTCCGAGCATGTGCTCAAGGACCGTGCCGATAGCCACGGAGTCTCCATCCCGGCGTGGACTTGTACGCAGCGCATCCGCCGCGGCGCCCGGCGGCAGAGGAGCCGGGGCGAGATCCAGAACCTGATAGAGCGGCTTGCGGTAAGCAATCAGCCCAGCCTGCTGAAGTTCCGTGCGGGCGCCTTCCAACTCCGCGGCGCCGCACGACAACTGACGACAGAGCGCTGCTTCGGAATACCAACTCAGCCCGTCGGCGTCGGCCACGGCAACCAAAAACAGATACAGCGCCAACGCCAGCGCACTGCGGCCCTGTACGTGACCGTCACGGACCAGACGGTGATCGACCCAACTGAACTGCGGGGGAACCCGCCGCCGCCGCCGCGGAATAATCGGCTCGCGTCCTCGCATGCTTGACCTCCTGTGGCTGCATCCACGGCACCATGCCGCCGATGCGTTGCCCACGTTCGTAACAGGTGGTCAAAACTCGTGCAATGTCCTCTTGTAACGCTTCCCCGGTTATCATGGCCGTAAGTCCTACCAGCGCATGCTTTTGCGCGGTTAAGACATCTTGTAACGGTCGCGATATCTCCACGGAAAGGCAATTCCTGAAGACTTTAACATCTTTGTTACCAAACCCTTGCGACGACAAGAGCTCTTGTAACGCATCCGGTGGGCCGCGCGACGCCGCCCCCTCCTTTGCTTTCCAATACCCCGGATGTTGCCTGCGCCATGCACGTACCCGCTCCACATGCATCTCGCCGCGAAAATAATTCCGGTTTTTCCGGCTCCATTTGCGTTGACTTGTCCGCTTGCTCGCAGCCCGGCATCCCGGCGCCGAACAAAATCGCTGGTGGTGGCTATTCCGTGCATCCGGTTTGAACCAAACCCCACAACCAAAACACTTTCGAACCCCGCTCGTGCCCATCGTCTCCTCCCGTAAAATACCGGAAGAATACAATAGCCACTGCCTGGATCACAGATGTTCGATTATACGTAGCCTCGACCACCGGCATTTTACACCGTAACCGGAAGAAGCAAGAAGATGATCCGTTCAGATCAACAAAACCAGACAAAAAAAAGGAACTTTCAAACCGGCGGAAGAAGAGTCATTTCAAACCGGCGTTGACAAATTTTGGCTTGGCATCCAGATCGACTGGCTAGAAATTCAATTGACGGAGGCAAAATCATTTATTTGCTGGACACAGGAAAGATTAAAGATTTAAAGTTTCCCACATTTTGGTTTGATAGCACGCCACAAGGAAAATTCATGATGAACATTGCCTTTGGCCAAAGCAAATATTACATCGACAATTTAAGCGAAAATATCAAACGAGGTCATCGGGCAAAACTGCGAAAAGGAATTTGGCCAAACTTTGCCCCGCTTGGCTATTCCAATAATCCCAAAACAAGGGCGATTGATGTTGATAGTGAAAAAGCACCGCTTGTCAGAAAGGCATTCGAACTTTATTCAACGGGTGAATACACACTAAAAGCCCTTGCCAAAGTTTTGGATCAAGCGGGGCTAAGAAGCTACAAAGGCAATGTTCTTTCCGTTTCCTGCGTCCAGCGACTTTTGCAAAATCCAATTTATTACGGTGTATTTTCTTTCAACGGTGAAATTTATGACGGAACGCACGAGCCAATTATTTCCAAGAAACTTTTTGATTCTGTTCAACAAGTCATGAGCAATCGAGGAAAAAAGAAGCGCAAGCGAAAACACAAATTTGCTTTTTCAGGACTTATGAAATGTGGAAATTGCGACTGCCTCATAACTGCCGAGAAGCAAAAAGGACATCACTATTATCGTTGCACCAAGAAAAAGCAACCTTGTAATGAGAAATATCTGCGGGAAGAAAATCTTGTTGAACAGATGAAATGGATTATTCAAAAAGTTTCTTTGCCTGATGACTGGGCAAACAATATGCTTGCCGAGATAGACAAAGAGAGAGAACAGGCAAAAGAGGAAACGAAAGTTTTTGTTCAAAATCTGCAAACCAAGAAAACAGAAATCGAAGCAAAAGCCGAAAATCTACTTGATCTGTTTATCGGTGGAAAAGGTATTGAACCCGAAGAATATCAAGCTAAAAAACAAAAACTGCTTAACGAGAAGCAGGATATTTTAGGAAAGATAAGAGATTTTGAACAAAAGGGAAATAATTGGCTCGAACCGATGAAAGAAATGATTTTAGCCAGTAGCCAAGCCAAAATTCTTTTGTCGCAAAGCGACAATCAAGAAATCCGAGCATTCCTAAAAAATATCGGCTCGAACTTCATTTTGAAAGATAAAAAATTCCAATTTGCGCTTAAAATCGGCTGGCGAGCCCTCGCAGAGGACGAGCCAACAAAGACATTTCCTAACTGGCGGGCATTGTTGCGACCGGCAGTTTATTCAATAGAAAAGTCTTTTTAGCGACAGAGCCCGAGAACAATGCTTTCGGGGCATATAGCGAGTAAACGATTTTACCAATCACATGATGCAAAATGGTGGGCGCAATGGCATCTTTGCGGAGAATGCCAAGGTCTATCTCCCGATCAACCAATTTTTGATTGATCATAGTGGAAGTCAGGTTGATCATTCGCAGGGTGATCCCGGGCAATTCGCGCTGTAGTTTGCCGGCAAGCGGCAACAACAGCCAGTGGATCAGGCTTTCACCCGCGCCGATGAAGACCGGCACCGGTTCGTTTGCCACGCGCCTGTTGAAATTGCCAAGTGCCACAAAATGCTCTTGCACCAATTTTGCTAATTCTTCGCCCGCGGCGGTTAATACTAAGTGCCGCCCCTTGCGACAGGTCAATTCCACGCCGAAATATTCATCCAGTTCTTTTAATTGCCGACTATACTGACTCTGCCGGACCGGATCCCCGCCTGCCGCCTTGACAACACTCCCAGCCTCGCGGACCTCCAGTAGTACCCGCAATCGGTCCAGGGATAGCCCACGCTTAGCGAATAATTTTTCAAACATAGACAGACCTCAATCACGCCCGGTGGTCGGCGGCTTTGGATTATTTACGTATAATTTTACAATCACTATAATCAAGTTATGGCTAGTAATTAGTGCGTATTCCGGTCAAATCGGTCATCTATCATAGCACGCAAAGTTGGTTATACTCCTGTATATATAAGTGGCTGATATGAGTCAAGATTTTGATTGAAATCCAACACATTATTTATTGTAATTCCGCTGAGATCCTCGTAAAATTTGAGAGTGCACGAGGAAATTATGATGAAACGTATTCTTGCCATATATTTCACTATTTTCTGTGCGGGAGCTGCCTACAGCAACAACTATGGGCCATTTCCGCCTGATGCCAAGATTGAGCTCATTAAACTGACTGAGCTCGAGCGCTTGCCCGTCAAGGATGATAAGGATGTTCCGCCGCAATATACTTATCCTATACCAAATATTGAAAAATCAAAAATAGTCGTTACACGGCAAAAAAGCGTTTGGATGGCGGAATTAATTATCAATGGGCAAACAATTCTACCGCCTTCTCCGTTCAGTGATTTTGATTTTTCCTCTAGCATTGAAGCCATGATGGGCGATCTCAATAATGACGGCACACCAGACTACATCATTTATTCCTATTCAAGTGGTTGCGGGCTTGCCGCCGGTTATTGCAATATTGCCTTTATTCTTTCCAAGAAAGACCGATACACTCTCACGACCGTGCTAAGTTTATGGCCAGGGGAAGATAATTATATTTTCTTGGATGGGAAACCGCATTTTATCCATACCTCCTTTCACTATGTTAATAAATGCAAGGACGGCAAAAACCACAACTTTTGGCTCTATAATCTAATGGCGTTTCAAGGCGATAAGGTCAACCTTGTTAACGACTCCCACCCTGAATTTCCTAAAATAATCTGGTTCACATTCAAGCCGAATCATTCCGAAACGACTATAATTACAGACAAGCAAAAGCAAATACTGCGCGAAAACTCTCTCCGTGAAATATATTGGAAAATGCCGGATTAAAGCGTTGTGTTTGTCAGTGTGCAGGGTTTAAGGACATCCGGACGGACACTAACAACATCAAAACTGCTGGGTTCGATCCGCCCATGGCCAGCAAATCGTGTTCAGGCATGACATCTCCGTGAAAAACGCGCCCGGCACAGCAAGCTGGGTGGAAAGGGAAGACGGCTGGTGAAACGTAGTGGTTCACGTCCCGGTTAACTCTTTTCTTTGTATCTCTTTATCGTGCGAATGTATTGACGCAGTAAATTCGATTCAGTGCGCACACTCGCAAGAAGTCCACGTGCCGAGTTTACAAAGGAGTGGACATGCGTAGCGTTGCTTGGGTTTGATGCCGCAAGGAGCGAGAGGGACTGTGTCTGACTAAGTCTCCGTTGTGCTGCGGTGACGGCATCCTGTAGTTGTACAAGATCGTTGTTCATGCGCACCATTGTGAAGCCGTCTTGTTTGTTGACGCGGAGCAAACCACAATTCTGATTGACCCATAATAGACCTTCGGAAAACACACTGTACCGGGCGGCAAGAGTCTCGACGGCGCTTTGGCATTTTTTAAGAATGGTTTGTGTGCGTGTTTTGAATTGAGCAACGTCAATATCGTGTTGTTCTTTTGCGTTAAGGAAAATATACATGCCAGGCTCCCTCGCAGAGGCTCGATCCTGTACATAGTATACTGCCTCTGCCGACAAGTGTGTTGTCCATTCTGTCGTTGAGACGCCGTTCAGGCAGCAGACCTTGTCGTAAGCACAGGCTAGGTCTGCCATCGTAAGGTAGCCAAGCTTCACGGGCTTTTTTATAGGAGCTTTCTTTTTGGCATCGTATCTCACATCTGCTCCATTGAGCATTAACTTGCCAAACCCTAAAAAGACCGCTGCCAAGTCGGTCAGGCGCTCGTTCTCGTCCCGGTCAGTTGAGCGGAATGATGCCCTGTGAAGATAATGATGGGTGACCTCATGTGCAAGTAAGGCGCCTAATTCACGCGGCCGATTTGTGTATGACAGTCGCACACTGATCTTTGGAAAAATCGAGTCAAGATTTGCTAGCCCTACTGTAGAGCCCTCTATTGTCAAGTCCCAGTCATACGTAACCGTTGGCACGGGTGAGAGTTTGATGTGCTCACAGAGTTGGTGGACGAACTCCTGAAGGTCCACGGTCCGACTTGAGGCAAGCAGTGCATAGACGGCATCGGTAGGCTCGAAAAGAAACGGTTCGAAAGGGGGATGAATCTTCTTCTGTCGCATAATACCGATCTGTCGCACAATCCAGCCGCTATTCGTGCAGAAATCATGGTCCGCAAGGGTGAAATGTTCCCACGCATCAGGCGCCAAGGAAGTAACTGCCCGAAGAGATACCGGCCCCGAGCTCTTCTTGTATACCCATGCCGCGAGAAGGGCAGCTATGACGAGAATCGATGTCAAAAAGTACACGCAGTGCTCTCCGAAACGAACATAATATTATCCACTAGGGATGTTCGCCATTGTTGCCCGTTTGTCCAGTAAAAGCAATAGTAAAATCCCGATGGTTGATGGAAGGATTAAGTCGGAGATGCTGGCTGGTCCCTTCCCTTTTTCCAAATCTGCGTCCATCTGGCTCGCTCCACCAAGCGCGGTGGCACGCATCTACGATAAACTTGCCGCCTGCCGCAGTTTTAGGACTACATTACAAGCTTGTTATTTTGCCGTCGTCTTATTTACGAGGTTCCTGTTTGTTGGCGCCTAGGTTGATATTTGTCTATAACTGAACTATAAAAATCTTCGATTAAGTTGGATAAACTGCCCAAATCGGGAGTTGCTAAAACGTTCCTAGTGAATTCTTTTGTGTGATTTAACTCCTCATCTGAGATATCCAGTGTAAAATCATTGAATATTTCACAGTTGACAATTTCCATTGCATAAGCGGCAGCTGCCTTTACAGCAGCGAAGTTTTCTTCTGTGAATTCACAGGCAGCGGCCAATCGCGCTGGATCACCATGTCTGGGAATACGCTTGCCTTTCTGGAGGCCGAATGCGTAACGTAGTAAGTCCTCGTATCTTTTGCCATTCATATCTACTATTCAATTATCGTATCGGGGTAAGGACCAAGGAAGCGCTCCCCATTAAAATGGACAACATGGTCGGGGTCTTCGGCAATCCAGACCTCTGTTTCCCAAGATATTTGACTCAGGAAGCGGCCCATATCCGCTCGTGTCTTAAATGCCGTGACAAATACCAGCCCGGACCGGAATCCGGCAAACAATTCCTTGAGTTCCCGGCGGCGCTTGCCGTCCACGACACCGGCGCTCGTAACCGCTTCCCCAATGACCAGCCATTCACGTTTTGGGTCATGCACGACAACGTCAGGCATTTTGGCTGCGGAATCTATCTCGATTCCAAGTTGCTTGAAGTAGTCGGTCTCGTAGTATTGAAACTTGTTTTCTGCGTTTCCGACATAAAGCACTATTCCCCCCGGAACGTAACGCGGACAGAAGTCCTCAATAAACGCCTTAATCAGTGGATTCTGTCCGCCGGGCGACAGCGTGATCTGTTCGCCATTCGGGAGGTGTACGGGAATACGTGCAAGCTCCCGCGCGCGTTGTAGCTCACGCTTGATCTCTTCCCGTGCAGCTAAGTAGCGCTTGAGCGCGATATCCCATTGAGGCGTCTTGAATGCGCGGCACACTCGCAACGCGGCTTGTTCTATCTGATAGACAGTCTTGCCGCTGTTGGTTGGGCGGGCCGGATTATCCGGGTTTTTCAGAAGGAGCCCTTCTTCGACGAAGTATTTCACTGCCTCGTCGCGGATCCTTTCGCGGGTGTTCGGTGCGTAGCGCAGACTGTATTTTTCGGCCACGAAATCAATGATCGGGGTGATGCCACGAAGAGGAGCGGCAGCGTCTTTCCAATTGGTACGGGGCCCAAGATCGAGCATGGCGAGCAGGACGTATCCGGCAACTTCGTTGCTCTGGCGTGGGCCAAAACCCATTGCGCGGAGAATTGCCATTGCGTCTTTCAGTTTCCGCGACGTGTGGGGCCGGGCCCTACCGGATGATGGACTCATGCTTTCAACTCCTCGGCAACAATTTGGTCAATCTGCTCTTGGCATAAAATTTCATCCCCGATTCGGTTTCCCATCCTGTCGAGCTGGGCAGCCGTGGGAAAGCGGATGTTGCGCAAATCAGTTGCGTTGACTTGGGTATGCCCATTGAACTGGCGGAAATACAGATCCAGCGCAGAGGAGTTCAGGAAGGCCCACAAACCTTTCGCGATGATCATATCGAGCCCTTGCCTGTTGGCGTGGATGTAATTCACATGATTCTCGAAACCGACAGGACCGGGCATAACACGATCCGGCGAATAGATGCAAGCCACCACTCGCTTCCGTTCTTCTTTTGACGTGAAACGTTTGGTCAGGACATATACGCCTGCAGGAACAAACAGGTTTGCCGTATGGCTGTTGTTTTCAATCGCATTTGGCTTCTTGGCCGGAGTCTTCGGCCATTTGATGAACAAACCTTGAAAGTGGCAAGGATAAATCAGCGGGGCCGTGCTTTTGTCCGGTTCTGGCCGCAGATGTTCCCGCGCGCGGAAGGCGACGACCCGTCCCGTTGAAACTGTCAGGCCAAGCGTGGCAAGCGTAGCTTTCAGTCTGCAGATCTGATCGCGGGCAGCAAGGTGTCGTTCCGAGGTTGGAATATGGATAAACGCTTCTGGATCGTCGGGTGAAGCGACCTCATTGGCCGGTATTATACGCGCCCGAACTGTGTCGCCGTCCGCGCCGCTGCTATGTGAAACACGGATATTACGCGTGGCTTTCGCGTTTTTAACGGCATGCAGGATGATGTTTTCTTGCAAGACCTTGTCGTACTTAAAAGCTGTGCTACGCGAATCGAAGACATGAATGCCGCGGATGGCCATCTGTTGTAGGAGGTTCATACGAAACGGCTTAAAGTATGGACCGTTACAGAAACTGCGCGGCGTAATAGCAACCAATTCTCCGCCCGGCTTGAGTAAACCGATGATCAGATTAAGGAAGGCCGTGTAAAGATTCGTTGTCGCGGCGTTGACGCTGCGTAAGCGCCTATAGGCTTTGGATGCAGTAGAAAGTTTGCCGTATGGTGGATTAACGATGGCAGCGTCGAAAGTTTGTGGTCTGGTTGAGAAAAAATCATCTCGCAGCATTTCCGTGCCTTCTTCGATAAAGTCGGTGTTTCGCACGATTGCGGAAAACTCGATCCCTCTCGCTTCACATGCGGCCCGGCACGCCGCAAAGGTCTTTTCGATCCCGGCGACAAATTCTTTATCCAACTCATATGCAAAAACCTCTATGCGCGAAGGCGGGGTGGGGCGCATGAGCTGGCGCTGGACAAAGGCGGCTGACAGCATTCCCATGCCCGCCCCAGCGTCCAATAGGCGAATAGTACAGGCGCGGCACCGAAACATTCCCGCCATGAGATCGGCCACATGCGGCGGCGTGAGAAATTGTCCGAATTGCTTTTTGTGAGTTGAATTCGTAGATGCACAAGCACGGTAGCGAAGATCATCAGGAATGGTGAGAAGGGACTGTTCCACCTCGAATTCCCGTGTTCCTGCAACTGCCTGTGCCTGTGTCAACGTGCTCATATGCGCTATACGATAATTGAGACGGCGGCCAAATGCAATACAGAATCTTGCAGTGTAAACTTCTGGCAATGCTGGAACTAAAATTCGCGCAGCATCATTGTTAATGTGGTGTCGCTGTCGGTGTAAACGCCGGTACTGTTGGTGTAAAAATTGCTGTCCCGTTTGTACAGACATCCGGTCGGGACGTTTACTTCGTTTCGCCATTGCCGTATGCGGATTGGATTGCTTTCTCCATGCGCCTGACTTCCTCGTCTGACAAGAATGCGAAGTGGCTGGTACGCTGGCGCGCGGAGAGTCTGCCGTGATTCTGCAAGCACGCTTGAATGAAGAGATCAATCTTGCGATCCGGCATGTCAACGATTTCCTGGATGGCCTTCTTGGTCTCGTCGTAGTTCGCCAGAAACGTCAGTTCTTCCACAAGTTCGGTATCAATGGTCTGTTCGACAAACCTGAACAGAGCTTCCGCTTGCGGCGTCATGTCAGGGAAGCGGTACCAGTGAGCCGTATCGTTATGCACGGTCATTCGGCCTTGCTCATCCATTGAGTATTCCACGAGCGCCATCAGCGGGCGGGAGAATGACTCCAGCGATCTGTCGTAGTCGGCAAGGTTTTTCAGCATGGTCGCAGACACCGGGAAGATCAGGCCTGCGGGGGTGAACCCGCGCCGGGCCAGAATGTTGTGGATCAGGAACCGATGAATACGGCCGTTGCCATCCTCAAAGGGATGCATAAAGACAAAGCCATACGCCACGGCGGCGGCATGGATAACGGCGGGAACATCGCCTGTATCCATCCGTTGGTGGGCGGCAATCAGGCCTTCCATCATCCCGGCCAAGTCTTCTGGTTTGGGGCAGACGAAATGTACCTTCTCTCTCTGTGGCCCGACAGTTTCTCCCACGTAATTCTGTTTGGTTCGATAATCGGCTTCCCTGAAACGCGGATCAACGATGCGGTTCTGCAAGTCCAGTAAACGGTTCTTGTTGCAGAAGTCCTCTTTTTCAGCCAGTTGAAGCATCGCGGTAAACCGCTCAGTTCGAGTCGAGTTGGGTTTGATGTGTTCGATCTCGAAGGACGATTTAGTCTCCTTTGAGTAGAGGTAATTCATGGCCCGTTTCAGCAACTGAGGCGAATAGCTCGACACGATTTTCTTACATCGCGCAGGCAGGTCGGCCTTTTCAAATTTGTGCAACACGGCGGTTCGTCGGATTGTCGGACAGAATTGCCCGTTGCCTAATAGGTTGTCGTTGATTCGCTGGCGGCGCACTGGACGCGGCTGAATCACCGTGTAGTACTCGGTGGGCTCGACCAGGTCAATATACCCGCCGGTCTTCAGGTCCTCCATAGGGAGTAATAAGCCGGTGAGCATTTCGTAAAGAAACCAAAGGCGCCGGGTGTATTTGCCCCTCGGCACGGAGGCGACGTATTGCTGCACCTCTTCGACCGGAGCCGCCTTGAATACACTGGCAAGGATGGCCAGATTTGTCCCGTCGTATTTGAGTGCGAATTCCAGATGGTCGCCAAGCGTATCCCCAGGCCAGTATCTGGCCGGGAAGATTTCCACCGTCATGCCTGCAGCCGTGTTGATTTGGCGAGCGCTCCCTGTGGTGACGAAGGATTGATGCCAGTTTGGGATCACCTCCAGATGGAATTTGGCGATCAGCGCGCCGTATCCAGCCGGTCGTATTTCTGTGGTCTGTAAATCGTGTTCAGGCATGACATCTCCATGAAAAACTGGAACTGAGTGTGAATAATACGCCAGAAACGCGCAAAGTCAAGAAAAACGCGCCAGAAACGCTTGTAGTCGTGAAAAACGCGCCAGATGCAAGCAAAGACGTAAAAAACGCGCCAGACGTGGCAAGGTGGGCGGAAAGGCAAGGCAGTGCGCTCTGTGTTTTAAAACAATCACAGAGTGTGCAACACACCATCACTGCCTTGCCGCTTGCTGTGCATTAAACTTGTGCAGGGCAAAATCAGGTATACGCATATTTTGTCTGCCGGCGACAAAATTTACCGGCCGCCGAATTGAAGTGTGGCGCGGTATTGCCGGGGTGACAGGCCGATTTGCTTTTTAAACAGCTTGGTGAATTGCGCCGGATCGGCATAGCCGGCGCGGTCGGCCGCCTCCTTGACCGACAAATCGGCATCTTCCAGCCATACTGCCGCCTGCCGCATTCGGCAGTGCAGCAGGTAATCATAAAAACTTCGACCGCAATGGCGGCGGAAGAGACGCCGGAAATGCCCAGGGCAGACATTAAATTCCCGGGCTAGCGCTGACTCCTGGTAAGCGGCAAACGGGATGACGCGCATACGCTCGGCCAATTCCAGGATTGCTTGCGTATGCCAGCCCGGCGAGGGCGCTGGCGACAAGGCCACCATTTGCAAAAGACGCTCCAATAGGATCACGCTCTCCGCCTGCATGCCCGGCGCGCGCTCATTGAGCATGGACAGCAACCGCAAAAATATTTCGCGCACGGCCTCGGGCTGTGCGACAAACACGAATCCCTCCCCCGACAACCCGGCAAAACCGTCCTGAACCAGCCGCCGGGCACGCGTGCCGCGCAAAACAAGGTAGTGGTGATCCCAGCCCGTGGCTTCGTCGGCGGGGCCATATTCGTAAATTTTGCCGGGCATATGCCAGAAAAGCGCCGGCCGCTCCAGGACATGGCGCATGCCGCCGTTCACACGCCAATAGAGCCGGCCGGCATGTATGTATTCCACAGTGTAAAAATCGGGAAACGCGCTTTTGACATGCACCCGGCATCCGGGTACATGCCGACCCGTAATCACCTTCAAATCGTCAAAATAAGCCATCCCCGTATGTTCATATATGACATGTATTGGAACATATCTGCCATTTACTTTCAGATATTCAATATAATACGATAACTCTAGATTGGAAATCAATGTTTGTTTAGGACAAATATAGGAGCAATCATGGAAGGCAAAATCAGACGTAACCAGGATTTTATGCGTCGGCTGTTTACTGGCCGACCGGAGCGACACGGGCTGGTGGTCTCCGTAGTCCATCCGCCCATTCCTGAGGAATTAGGCGATTATGCTATTTCCAGCCGGCCGGTGCGCGACTGGCTTCCATGGTTTCGCACGCAATATGCCGCGCAATGTGAATGGTTAAAGGCGTTTGACGACGATTCCGTCCCATTCATTGACCTTTTCACCAATACAGGGGTCTTTGCCGCGGCCTTTGGCTGCCCGTTGGAGAAAGTCCCCGGCAGCAGCGCCTGTGCCCGCCCGATTGTGCATTCCGCCGCTGAGGCCGGGCGCTTGCCGGAGCCGGATTACCGCTCCGCCCCCATCCTGGCGCGGCTTTTTGAAATGGCGGACGCCTTGCGCGCGGAATTCGGGCCGGACGTGCCGTTGAGTCCGCCGGATATTCAGAGTCCGCTGGACATTGCCGCGCTGATCTGGGACAAAACGGATTTTTTTGTCGCCATGCACGAGGAACCGGCGGCGGTGGCGGAGCTAGTGGACAAATGCACGCGTCTGCTTTGTACATTCATTCCCGCCTACATCCGCCATGTTGGGGCTATCAATACTTTGTGTTATGACCGCTGGTATGCCCCAGGCGATCTGGGTTGTTACGTCGCCGAAGACGAATGCGGGAGCATTAACCCGGAGATGTTCGAGCGGTTCGGTATGCCGGGCTTAAGGGCATTGAGCCAGGCGGCCAACGGACTCTTCATGCATTCCTGCGCCAACGCCGACCATCAATATCCCCTGTTGCGCACGTTGCCGAATCTGCGCGGACTCAATCGGGTTTTCAGCAAGGCGCAGAACTTTTCTGTGCCGCAGCGGATGCTGGAGTCGTTCGCCGACAGGACGGTATTGATGCTGAGTGGTCCGGTGCAGAAAGGGTTGGACATGCTGGACGCGGCGCCGCCCGGGACGCGGTTCCTGTTTGGTAGGACTTTTAAGGCGATCAATGACGACGCCCGGCGGCAGTATGACGAATTGCGGCGGCGTTGCGAAAAGTAATCCAACGCAGTCTTTACCCCCGGCGCATCTTGGCGCCAGAGACACGTCCGGATGTGGCCAGAGGCCGCAATAGACATCCAGCGCAAATGCACAGCGTTCTTCCCCGCCATACCTCAGTACCGCCAATTTACGCGCCGCATAGCGGAGAGTATCAAGACATTTCCGCGAAAAACGGGAATTTGTCGTGAAAAACGCGCCAGAAACGCGCAAAGTCAAGAAAAACGCGCCAGGCGTGGCAAGCCAAGTGGAAAGACAAGGTGGCGCATCTACGACAAACTTCTACAGTTTAAAAAGTTGAAGCCTTGATAATTAACGACTTACAAAAGCGACGGGTGTCTGTGCCAACACAATTGTCCGCGGGCAGACCAAAATCGGCAATTTTTTGCAATCTGAACTCCGTGAAGTCAGCTTTCGGATGGAGGCGCGCTCGGCGCGGGTTCATCCGATGAGGTGGACTCCGTTGGGCGATTCGTTTTCCCTTCAATGTCATCCATGAAGATATCTAAAGTTGTCCAGCCAAGTATGAAGTCAACCAGCTCCCCGAAGTTGAAACCTAGCCTGACTGTTCCGCCGATTCCGATGGCTGCCTCAACCTGCGTCCAGTAGGCAATCGGGTTGTATTTTGCGTGAACGCCCGAGGGCCAACGCGGTTTGGGGCCGAACAGTATGCTTTCTGGGATGGGAGCTGTGAGCATCGCAACGGTAATCGCGTGAAATGACTTTCCTCTTTCTGGGGCCAAGGGGCCTCCATTGAATGTCTCAAGACCATAGGCAAAATACAGGCCCTCCATTGATTTCGACAGGCCTGAGTCAGATGTCTCAATGGCTTCAGGCTTTACAATTTCTCCTCCACGCAGCCCAGCCTCGGCAAGATTGAGCATCAGGCCCAATTGCAGAGGGCCAGCACGGACTTTGCCTCCGGCGCCGCCTCCTACGGTTGCGGTCACTATATCCATAGCGTCTCGTTTTCTATTTGCCATATAGGGTGTTGCGCATCCAGATAGTAGCGCTAAGGCCAGGAATGCAAACATGAATCTTGTGATCATCTCTCTCCTCCAATCTTGATTAGTATAGCTTACGCTTGAAGGCGCTGCGGGAGCGAAAACGCCATGATTGAGCATTCAGGGTCTGGGGCGGTGTCTTTTGGGTCTTTTTCATGCCGTCTGGGAAGCGTGGCTCCGGGTGGTGGCCACTGCCACCACCGTCGCCGCCATTATCGCCGCCGACATGAATAATGTAGATTTCCCGGCGGGAAAAATAGCTGAAAGCCCAGGCAAGGCCGAAGATAATTGCGGTCCAGCCGGCTATCGTCCCGATTATTTCTATTATCAGGTCAAGGAAAGTCATTTTGTGTGGATTCTACGTTTGGCCATGCAGATGTGCCATTTTGCGTGGCAACAATTTCCAGAGATTTCATTGATGCCGCAACTTTTAAAAGCTCCTCCCCAGAAAAAAGCCAGACAACCCATCCTGCGGATTCAATACCTGAGCGTGTTTCACTTCCGAGTGCTGCATACACAGCGCGATTGCTCCGCATTGGTTGCGAATCAATGATTGTGCATATCTCTTCCATTGGTTCTAGGTGGAATTCTTCTTTGGCTGTGCTGAATATCTGACATTCCTTGGCATTCTTCTTCCCCCACGCTGGGACGACAAGGAAAGATGTTACTATTCGATATTCATGATTTGTTCTGCTGAGATTGCGGACTTTTACTTCGAGCATAATACGCTGGATTTTGTCCTTATCTGATGAGCCGTAGCTTGTGGACCAGTTTGTGATGCGGTCATTCTTCGACGTGATCCGGCGCACCCGTAAGTCTGCTACAGGTGGGTTGGCAAATACGGAGAAGGCAAATAACACAATAAAAACTGTAATTATTCTCATCTTATATCTCCACTACGAATTTCACCACGCGCAGGCGCCATTATTGCCATAAATCGGATTCCGCTTTTGGCTACGCAGATGTGCTTGCATGGCGCTATTTCAACATAACTCAGCGCCTGTGACAAGCCGTAATATCAATAACCCGTGTCAAAACAGGCGAAATTGTTCTGAAGGCAAGAAAAGGGGGAGTAGACGCTGCCGGGCTCGAACCGGCGACCCGCTGATTAAGAGTCAGCTGCTCTACCAACTGAGCTAAGCGTCCGGAGCCAATGTAAAAAACCTTAGCTAAAAACGCAAGCGGAAAAAATAAACGGAAAAAATGAACTAGCCACAAAGAGGCACAAAGAGGCACAGGAGGGGAAGGATTAACCGCCAAGGGACGGAGAAGGAGGAGATTTAGCCACAAAGACACAAAGGGGGGGGACAGAGAATCGCGCGGAGGAGGAAATCTGGGGAAGGGGGTTGCCACAAAATACAGGAAGCAGGAAAAGTGTCAATAAAAGCGCCTTGACGCGTTTTGGTGAGTTTATGGTGAGTTTATGATGAGTTATGGTGAGTTTATGGTGAGTTTCTGACGCGTTTTGGTGAGTTTCTGACGAGTTTTGACGCGTTTATGGTGAGTTTATGGTGAGTTTTGGTGAGTTTATGACGAGTTTCTGGCGAGTTTATGATGAGTTTCTGGCGAGTTTATTAGCCATAAAAATGCAAGCGAGGGGAGAGGTCTCACGCGGAGGTACGGAAGAAACAAAAAGGGAAAGGATAGTAAAAATGAGTGTTAATTTTCGGGGTTGACTTTGCCAAACCGCGGAATAACCTTAAGCAGTATCAAGTGCAAATATCTGAGGGGGTTTTTATGTCTTATCAGCCATCCGAATCACGTTATAACGATATGCCGTACCGCCGCTGCGGACGCAGTGGCTTGATGTTGCCGCCTATCTCGCTGGGGTTCTGGCATAATTTCGGCGGTGTTGATTATCTGGAAAATTGCCGGGCTATGGTGCGCCGGGCCTTTGACTTGGGGATCACGCATTTCGACCTAGCCAACAACTACGGCCCACCGCCAGGCTCGGCTGAGGAAAATTTCGGGCGTATTTTGAAGAAAGACCTGGCCGGATACCGTGACGAATTAGTGATTTCCTCCAAGGCCGGTTGGGATATGTGGCCCGGGCCATACGGCAATTGGGGCTCTAAAAAGTACCTTGTCGCCAGCCTGGACCAGAGTCTGCAACGTATGGGACTGGATTATGTGGACATTTTTTACCACCATCGCTCGGATCCCGCCACACCCATGGAAGAAACGTTGAGCGCGCTTGATCTGATAGTGCGGCAGGGCAAGGCGTTATATGCGGGAATTTCATCCTATAACCCGGAACAAACCCGGCAAGCAGCGCATATCCTAAACAAACTGGGCACACCCTGCCTGATCCATCAGCCTTCGTACAATATGTTTAATCGTAAGATTGAAGAAGGTCTGTTGTCCGTTCTAGAGGAAGAAGGCATCGGATGTATCGCCTTTTGTCCGCTGGCGCAGGGACTGCTGACTGATAAATATCTGAATGGCATTCCGCCGGGATCGCGGGCGGCCAAACCACACGGATCGTTTAAGCCCGATAGAATTACCGCCGACAAGCTTGACCGCGTCCGGAAATTGGATGCGCTGGCTCGAAAACGGAACCAGACTTTGGCGCAAATGTCTCTGGCTTGGGTACTGCGTCATCCCGGCGTTACTTCCGCCCTGATCGGCGCCAGCCGGGTGGAGCAAATTGAAGACAACGTGGCGGCATTGCAAAATCTTGAATTCAGTTCTGAGGAATTGAGCGCGATTGACGATATTTTGGCTTAGGTGAGCTGCCAGGTTTAGCCACAAAAATGCACAAAAAGCACAAAGAGGGAGAGGCATGGAGGAGGCACGGAGGTGGAAGGGGAGAATGGAACCGCAGATGACGCAGATGGACGCAGATAAGAAAGATTAGCCATAAAGATGCAAAAAATTCACAAGGGGGGATGAACCACGGATGAACACGGATGGACACAGATGTTACTATTTCCCTTCTGGTTATCCGGTATTTCCGACTTCAGCCTGCCTTCTTCTCAATCTTGTGCTTCTACTGCCTCTTTGTGGCTAATTATCAGGGATCTGCCTCTTTGTGGTTAAAAATCCATCGGAACTGAATTTTGGAAACTAACGCAAATTTATTAGGAAATAATGCCTTTTTCAGGCTAAATATTCATCCTGTGGGATGACACTGATAGTAATTTATAAATAACATTCAGGAGGTTTTACCATGCATAAGTCCATACAACAGCATTTTCAAGCGCAGTTGGATCAGATTCAGGCTGAAGGCCTGTTTAAGACGGAGCGCATTATCACCGGGCCTCAACGCGCCCGGATTACCGTGCAGGACGGCCGGGAAGTTTTGAACATGTGCGCGAACAATTATCTTGGACTGGCATCGCATCCGGAGGTCATAGCGGCGGCACGCGACTCTTTGGACCACTGGGGCTACGGGCTGGCGTCGGTGCGGTTTATCTGCGGCACTCAGGCGATTCACAAGCAACTTGAAGAAAAGTTATCTGATTTCCTCGGCACGGAAGACACAATTTTGTATTCCTCCTGTTTTGATGCCAATGGCGGGTTATTTGAGACGTTGCTGGGGCCGGAAGACGCGGTCATCAGTGACGAATTGAACCATGCCAGCATCATAGACGGCATCCGCCTCTGCAAAGCCATGCGCTTGCGCTATCGCAACAACGATATGCAGGAATTGGAAGCCCGGCTTAAGGAAGCCGCCAATGCGCGTGTGCGCTTGATCGCCACCGACGGCGTGTTTTCGATGGACGGCACTATTGCGCGCCTTGATGAAATCTGCGATCTGGCCGATCGCTACCAGGCGTTGGTTATGATTGACGATTCACATGCCGTCGGGTTCCTCGGGGCGAAGGGCCGCGGCACACATGAATATTGCAAGGTGATGCAGCGGGTGGATATCATAACCGGAACATTGGGCAAGGCGCTCGGCGGCGCCAGCGGCGGTTATACCAGCGGCCGACGTGAAATCATCGGCCTGTTGCGGCAGCGCTCGCGTCCATACCTGTTTTCCAACACATTGGCGCCAATGATCGCGGCCGCCTCAATCCGCGCTCTGGAATTGTTGGAGGCCTCCTCCGAGTTGCGCGACCGCTTGATGGCCAGCGCCGCTTATTTCCGCGTCGGGTTGGCGGAACGCGGCTTCCAGATCACCCCGGGGGAACATCCTATCGTTCCGATCATGCTGGGCGAAGCCACATTGGCGCAGCAGATGGCTACGCGTCTGCTGGAGAAAGGCGTGTATGCTATCGGCTTCTTCTACCCAGTAGTTCCAAAGGGTAAAGCGCGCATCCGCGTTCAGATTTCAGCCGCGCACACGCGCGATGATTTGGATTTCGCGCTGCAAGCTCTGACAGAGGTCAAGCGGGAGCTAAACGCTTAACCTGAAAACGCATACCGTTGGTTAGGCCTCCTTGGAGACCAAGTCCTTGTAAGCGGTGGGCGTAAGCAACGATTCAACGTCATCGGGATTGTCCGGCTTGATACGAAACAACCAGCCGCCGCCGCACGGATCGTTGTTGATAACTTCCGGGGAATCGGCCAGCGCGGTGTTGACTTCCACAATTTCGCCTGAAATCGGAGCGTAAATATCCGAAGCAGCCTTGATGGACTCCACTACTGCGACTTCTTCGCCGGCTTCAAAACGTGTGCCAATTTCCGGCAAGTCAACATAAGTGATATCCGAAAGTTGCTGCTGTGCAAAATCTGTAATGCCGACTTCTGCCAATTGGTCGGTCATACGCACCC
Source organism: Kiritimatiellia bacterium (assembly GCA_050944835.1). Classification (GTDB taxonomy): domain Bacteria; phylum Verrucomicrobiota; class Kiritimatiellia; order JAAZAB01; family JAAZAB01; genus JAXGPF01. Next base: position 36,305 of record JBMNRV010000017.1, on the reverse strand, counting down.
ATTCATGTGACTTTGTATATCTTAAATCCTGTGGATATTTGATCTCGCTCATTTTAGCTCCTTCGATTACATTGCGTTTTATGCGGCTGATGTTTATAACAGACTTTGTGAAAAGACAAGCCTGAAATCAGCCATACGCTATATTTTTTTGCGCCGACACAACCAGCCCGCACCGCTCACCCTGAGCCAAGCACACGGGGAAACGGCAAGCCAGTCTCTCATCACGAATTCCGGCGCTTTCTATTTGGCGAGGTTTGCGACTTGTAAAATGCCGTCAAATATTCTTTGCCCTCGCATTGACTTGACGGCATCGTATTTTGTCTCAGGGCAGGTTAAATATATGGCGCCAACTTAGCCTTCAGATCGTCCTTGCGCATAGCGCCGACCATCTGCTCCTGCACTGTGCCACCTTTAAATACCAGCAGTGTTGGAATTGAACGAATATGGAATTGCGTGGCCAGAGCTTGATTTTCATCAATGTTGACCTTAGCAATTTTAATCTTTCCCTTAAGCTCGCCGGCAAGTTCTTCCAGTACCGGCGTCAGCATCCGGCAAGGCCCGCACCATTCAGCCCAGAAATCCACCAGCACCGGCAGTTCGGCGTTTACCACTTCATCCTGCCAGTTTTCTTGCGATAAATTAATTGTATTTTTCCCGGCCATGTTCTTATGCCTCCTGTTCTTGTGTTATTATAAAATGAAGGACGGCACCGGCAAAAGCAGTTCCGGCCCGAAAGCTTGCGCCGCCGTCAAATAGGCCAACCCGACAATACAGATCAAAGCAACGGCGGCAATGGCGACAAACGTCCATCCCGGTTCAGCCACCGCCTCCACCGCCTCCTCCGTCGCTTCCTCCAGAGCTTTTTCGGCTGGGGCCGGTTCCGGCGCCGCTTTAACTGCAGAGCGCTTCAACACCAGAGTGCTCGGCGTAGTGGCGCGTTCCGTACGCTTGATCTTGATGGTTTTGCGCTGAGTGATCGAAGCCGGTGTGGTGGCGCCCACCACCGAGGGTGGCAGAGAAATTTTCGCGGTTTTGGACTTCTCGCTCTCGCCGTCCTCGATCGTAGCTTCTTCTGGTTCAGTTTCGACGGCCAAAGTATCGGCTGGGCGCTTCAGGCGAATGGTTTGCGGTTGGGCAACTGGCACACCAGCTACCGGACTGGTAGCACGTGAATCGCCGGCTGCACTGGCTTTCAGAACGTCATCCAGAACCACCCGAGAAGTCTGTGACTTGCCCTGCACACCAACGGCTTGGACGCGCGGCGCGGGAGTTTCCGGCGCCGCCTGGGGTTTGAACTTCCCCGTAGGCGTTGGCGATCGTTTCAAGCGAATGGTCTGCGGGATGCCTGTAGCAGAAAGTGGTATGCCGGTAATAGGCGCTGTGCTGCGCTTAGCTTCCGCCGCCGGAGTGGATACAGCAACGTCGCGCAGAATGACTCTGGAAGTTTCGCGTTTGGCCAGATCAGGATCGCGCGGCAATTCCCGAAGAATGGTCGCACTGGATTTCACGGCTCCCTGCCCAATATTTGAGGTTGGTGGCTTTGACAATGCCGGCGCGGATTCAGGCTTTTTTAAGCGAATGGTCTGTGGCACCGTCACCGGTATTGCTGCTGTCACATGCTTCGGATCAAACGGGCTTTTGGAAGGCATCACGTCTTCCAGCGAAATCCGCGAGGTTTTGCCCTTTTCAGATAGTATTGGTTTTTTCGGCTGCGGTTGTTGTGTAGTATCGTCTGTCATGTCATATACCTCCAGGCTAACGGCGCTGCCCGACAGCCGCGCCGCGCATCCTTGTCCCAAATAATATCGAGACACGGTATGTCGGCTTCATCACGCAATAAAGTATTCAATAACCCTAAGGGCAAGTCAAACAAAAATACAGTCAAACAAAAATACCGCACGCAGGATCAGAAAGTCAACATTTCCTTTTCCTTGTCAGCCAGCATCTGATCCATTTTGGCAATATAATCATTGGTGTAGTTCTGGACCGATTCCATGCCCTGCGTTTTCTCGTCTTCCGTGATGGCGCTTTCCTTTTGGAGCGTCTTAACCTGTTCGTTGGCTTCCTGCCGGATACTGCGCACGGCTACGCGTGATTTTTCCGTCATTTGCCGCGCCACCTTGATTAATTCCTTCCGGCGCTCTTCGCTCAATTCGGGGATGGGAATCCTGATCACCCGTCCGTCATTCAGGGGCGTCACGCCCAGATTGGCGGCAATGATGGCTTTTTCGATTGCGGGCAGAGCCGTAGGATCATAGGCATTGATGACTATCAGGCGCACTTCGGGCGTGGAAATATTGCTCAACTCGCGCAGCCGCACATTGGAGCCGTAATAGCTCACGGACAGGTTTTCCACCAAGGCGGCGGACGCCTTGCCGGTACGCAGGCCGGCGAATTGCTGTCGCAAAAAATCCACCGATTTATTCATCTTGTCGTCAGTTTCCAATAATACATCATCCAATGTAGTAGCCATGGCGGCTCCTTTCCTATTAAGAGTTATGCACCAGCGTGCCTACCGGTTCGCCGCGCAAAACGCGGGCGATATTACCTGTTTTAAAAAAGTCAAACACTACGATGGGAATACCGTTATCCATGCACAGGGCAAAAGCGGCGGCATCCATCACCTTCAAGTTATCTTGCAAAACCTGACGGAATGACACCGATGAGTACCGGCGCGCCTTGGGGTTTTTCATAGGATCGTCGGTATATACTCCATCCACTTTGGTGGCTTTCAGCAGCACATCCGCGCCGATTTCGCTCGCCCGTAAAGCCGCAGCGCTGTCCGTGGTAAAATAGGGATTGCCGGTTCCGCCGCCGAAAATCACCACGCGGCCTTTTTCCAGGTGTTGGATGGCGCGCCGGCGGGTGATTGGTTCGGCAATCGCCGGCATTGCGATGGATGTCTGTACACGCGCTTCCACACCGATTTGCTCCAAGGCGTTTTGCAAAGCCAGCGAGTTTATGATCGTTGCCAGCATCCCCATGTAATCGCCTGTATTGCGGTCAATGCCCAGCTTCTGCCCCTGCCCGCCGCGGAAAATGTTTCCGCCACCGATCACGATTGCAATCTGGGCGCCCATCTGTGAAGCGGTTTTAATGCGCTTGGCAACGGATGCCGTAATATCGGGGTCTATATTCAAATTCTTATCGCGTCCCAGCAGCGTTTCACCGCTTAATTTCAGGAGTACGCGTTTATACCGACTTTTGGGCCGAGTTTTGGATGAGCTTTTTCGCATAGTGGATTCGTTCCGAAATGTGCCGATTATAAATAATGCGTTAGATTTACCGATAATTAATTAACCGCAGCATATCGCAAGACAGCGATCAGGTCAAAAAAATTATTCATGAACAGAAAGGGAGAGATAAAGATTAACCGCCAAGTCGCCAAGGAAGAAACCGCAGATTGACACAGATTAACGCAGATTTTACAAGAGATACCGGCGGACCTAAAACTGCGGCAGTTGGCAAGTTTGTCGCAGATGCGCGACGCGACGGAGGGGAGAACCACGGATGAACACGGATGGACACGGATTTGGTTTAAACTGCCCAAGAATGCCAAAAAAACAGACGAAGAATGAAACCGCAGATACCGGATAATCCCGCCGCCGCGCCCTCCCTTCCGTGTATTCCGTGGTTCCAACAAAAACCACAGACCACACAGAACACACGGAAAGCCCAACAAATTTTCTCTTTTTCTGTAGCTTTTTCTTTTTGTGTGCATTGTGTGTGGCTAATTTCTTTCCGTCTCCGCACCGCCAGTGCGGCCTCGCACCGCCAGTGCGGCCTCGCACCGCCAGTGCGGGCAAGCAGTCCAGGGCAACGCCAGACCCCGAATTTAACCCGCTCGGACTGATCTTTATGGAATGACAGAATTTTTGGGGAAAGTCCAAAAAACCGCTAAAAGCTTTGACAGCCCTCATAAATATTATATACTTCCCAATTTCAAGACATAAGTGTAGCACTGACTTTCATCAGGTGAGGAATGAAAAGGACATATCAGCCGTCAGTCAAAAAACGTAAACGCAAACACGGTTTCCGGGCCCGAATGGCTACGGCCGATGGACGAAAAATACTGTCCAACCGTCGCCGCGAAGGCCGGGCGAAACTGACGGTTTGATCGTCCCGATAATTACGCGGCGTTCATTGCCGTACACGCACGGAGGGGTTCGGCCATGCCCGATGGGGATCCGCGCCAAGCCATTCGCCGGTGCGGTTTACCTCGCCACCGGCGTCTTCTGCATTCCAGCTTGTTTGAGGAATGCCGCCATCAGCGACAGCGTTATGCCGGACATCGGATGGTTTTATGCCTGCGTAGCGGTCCTGGGGCGTCTTTGCGTTTGGGAGTAGTCGCCGGTTGGCGTTTAGGTGGCGCTGTGGCGCGTAATCGCGCCAAGCGCCGGTTGCGCGAGGCATTTCGCCTGTGCCGGCACATGTTGTCAGGGCAATATGATGTGATTTTAGTAGCCCGCGCCGGGATCAATCAGAGCAGCACTGCCGAAGTTTGCAAAGAATTGCTGATTCTGGCCAAACGCGCGGGAATTTTTACCGGAAACACCACCCCAGCCATACAAAACGACACACAGACAACCCCGCCATGAATTTTCCTAAATTGTTAATACTGACAACTTTAAAGCTGTATAAGCTTTGTATTTCGCCTTTGCTGGGGCCGCATTGCCGCTTTTATCCGTCTTGTTCCGATTATAGCCGTGTGGCTATTGAACGCCATGGTGTAATTTCCGGTATCAAATTGACTGCCAAGCGATTGTTGCGATGTCATCCCATGCACCCAGGTGGGTATGATCCGGTCCCTTGATCATTCAGAAGGAAGCGGTTAAAAATGAAAAAACAAGATGTGATTATCGTCGCGCTGCTACTGGTCTTGCTGCTGGCCTGGCCTATGATTTATACCCGCTTATTCCCGCCGCCGCCGCAATCGCCGGCCGTAACCGGGCCGACCAACGCTCCAGTGCAAGCCGCAGCTCCAATACAAACAGCGCCTGCTACGCCACCGGCAGCCGTGGATATGATGGCAGACGCCCCGGCTTTGACGTCGCCGCCGCCCAAACCAGCAGCGCCACCTGCACCGCGTGCACCGGAACAAATTGAAATTCTGCGCAATGATAAAATGGCGTTGACGTTTTCTTCTTATGGCGCTGGCATTGTCTCCGCTGAATTGCTGAATTACCGCCAATCTACCACGGAAAAGAGTCCGCCGGTATTGCTGAATTTCTCTAACAGTCCCGCCTTGATTTACAATGGTGTGCTGGAAATAGACGGCAATACCGACTTTGAAATGCAATACGATCCCGCCACGCCGGACGTTATCCGGTTTGAAAAGACATCCGCTGCCGGCTGGAAATTCATCCGTACCTACACCCTTGTGGAAAACTATCAAGTAGATGTCGTGGACGTGTTTACGAACGCCGGAACCGCCCCATTGGCGCTGCCGGAGCATGAAATTCAACTTGGTTACATGAGCGGCATTGCCAGCGCTTCACGCGCAGGCGAATATCTATATCTAGGTGTGGATGCCCTGCAAAGCGTCGGCGGTGAAGGCGTGGTTTACTGGGCAAAAAAAATCCCCAAAATTTTTTCCGCCGCCAAATCTTCTGATTCGCCTTATCTGCCAGCCTCAATTAACCAATATCAGCCGGAACCGGTAGACTGGGTGGCTGCAAAAAACAAGTTTTTTGTCCAACTTCTGGTGCCGGCGCGAGAAAATACCGGCTCGGCCTACCGTGTGCTGGCACAGCGAAAGCTCATACCCGGCGAACAGCAAAACCCTGCTCTCAGTCCGCGCAAGGCGGAAATTGCTGCCGTATCCAGCGCTATGGTGTTTCCTTCCATGACTATCCGCCCGGGCGACTCGCTTGAGTTCCGTTTGCGTTATTATGCCGGGCCTAAAAAGTTCTCAATTCTGCGTCTGCTCGGCATGAAGCAGGAAGAAGTCATGGAATTCGGCATGTGGTCGCCTGTATGCAAATTCCTGTTGAAGGTACTTAATACTACCTACAAATTAATACCTAATTACGGTGTGGCCATCATTATCCTCACAATCCTGATACGTATTCTTTTCTGGCCCTTGACGCATAAAAGCACTGAAAGCATGAAAAAAATGCAGGCTTTGCAGCCGCTGATGATGGAAATCCGCGAAAAGTATAAAGACAACCCTCAAAAAATGCAGACGGAAACAATGGAGTTATACCGAAAACACAAGGTTAATCCTATGGGTGGTTGTCTGCCCATGCTGATACAGATACCGGTTTTTATTGCCCTGTTTGTCGTGCTGCGCAGTGCCATCGAGCTGCGATTTGCCGAATTCCTCTGGATTAAGGATTTGAGCGAACCGGAAAGATTGCTGGCCGATATATTGCCCATCCCTTTGAATATCCTGCCGATTATCATGGCGGTTACGATGGCGTGGCAGCAAAAACTCACGCCTACGGCTGATAGCAGCCAGCAGCGTATGATGATGGTCTTCATGCCGGTCATGATGTTGGTTATGTTTTATATGATGCCCTCGGCGCTGGTGCTTTACTGGACCACCAACCAGTGCATCATGATTGCCCAGCAACTGGTCAATAAAAAGCGTACAGCGCTGAAAGCTGCAGGAACGGCCGCCTGAAAAGCCGGAGCGAACGGTGTATTGTGAAAATACTACTGGAAGCCGTCACTAAAACATTCGACAAAGTCACCGCCTTAGACCAGGTGACGCTCGAAATCGCCAATGGTGAAATGTTTTTTCTGCTCGGCCCTTCCGGTTGCGGCAAAACCACCTTACTGCGGATGATTGCCGGTTTTTATCAGCCGGATGCCGGCGCTGTTTATTTCGACGGTGTTTGCGTGAACAATCTCCCCCCGCACCGCCGTCAAACCGCCATGGTCTTCCAGAATTACGCCTTGTGGCCCCACATGACCGTGGCGGAAAATATTGCTTTCGGTTTGACCGTGCCCGGCCGTAAAATCCCGCAGGCCGAGCGCAAACGGCAAGTGGAAGCAATGATGGAGGCCATGCAACTCACGGCGCTGGCCGACCGCCGTCCGTCTCAACTCTCGGGCGGACAGCAGCAGCGGGTGGCATTGGCGCGCGCCTTGGTAGTGCAGCCGGCTTGCCTGCTGCTCGATGAACCTTTGTCCAATCTTGATGCCAAACTGCGTCAGGAAATGCGCGTTGAAATCCGCCGCCTGATTAAAAAATCCGGCATTACCGCCGTCTATGTCACCCATGACCAACAGGAAGCGCTCAGTATGGCCGACCGCTGCGCTATCCTGCAGGATGGTAAAATCGTCCAGATTGGCCGACCAAGCGACCTCTACGAACATCCGCGCAGCCGTTTTGTAGCCGATTTCATCGGTGGCACAAATCTGATCCGCGGCCGTTTCGCCGATATGGCCGACGCCAGCCGGCTGCGCGTTGCCGCCGAAGGCATAAACAATGCACCACCATGGATCGGACGTGCCGCCGCCGCGGATATGACTTTTCAGCCGGAGCAAGCCGTCACGATTTGCGTCCGCCCCGAACGTATCCGTGTTATGCCGGATCCGCCACGTGACGCCGATAATATTTTTCGCGCCACTGTCAAAGAGACGTTGTATTACGGCTCCATTATCGAATACTGGCTGACCTTGGACGGGGGCTTGTCGCTCCGTGCCGCCGTTCCTGCCGATGCGACGATGCCGGACACCGCCGCCGCGGTTTATATCCAAATCGCCCCGCAGGATGTCATGATCCTGCCGGATGCCGCCGGTTAGCTGGCGGGCCCGCGGAAGGAGGGAACCGCCAAGGCGCCACAATCGCCAAGGTGGCGGAAGGGGTTTAGCCACAAAGGGGGAGAGGTCTCACACGGAGACGCGGAGAACACGGAGGGGGAAAAGTAACCGCAGATGACGCAGATGGACGCAGATATGGAAACGGGGAAGGGGATTAGCCACAAAAAAGCAGATTTTCAGCTCACAAACGCATGCTGCAGCTAACACCTCGCAAATTCTGTCTGAACCTGACGGGGATCGCGGATATCATTAGCCAGCAGCAGTTGGGCTAAGATGCGCGCTTTAGCCGGGGGCAGGTCCAGCGCCACCACAAAGCCGCGCTTGTCGTCATCGGTTTCCACATTGCGATTGACGCATCCTCCCGGCATCCGTGTTGCGCGTACTACCAGTATGCCACGCCGGGCGGCTGTAGTTAAAGCATCCTGAGCGGCGTTGGCGGCATTCCCATTGCCGACACCGGCCAGGACAATGCCCTGCGCCCCTCCATTCAATGCGGCCTCAATCAAGCCGGAGTCCATCCCGGCATGAGCGTAAATAATTGCTACTGCCGGCAAGGGTGGACTATCAGGCAGACAGAACCGCGCTCCGGCTGACTGCGAGCCGTGCAGTGGTTGCTGGTGGAATTGCACGCCGGATGCGTTGACACATCCCAACGGCCCGGCGTTGATGGACGCAAAGGCGTTGATGGCGGAAGTATGCGTCTTAACCACGTAGCGCGGGGCGAAGATGGTTTCATTCATAACGGCCATGACGCCATGTCCCTGAGCGTTAGGGTAGGCGGCAACCTGCACAGCATGCAGCAGGTTGGCCGGGCCATCCGCCGAAGCAACATGTGGCGGAAGCATGGCGCCTGTTAAAACCACCGGACGCCGTGTGGCAAGCGTCAATTCCAGAAAGAAGGCCGTTTCTTCCAAGGTGTCGGTGCCGTGAGTGATGACAATGCCGTCGGTGGCATCTTTGGCGAAGATGGCGTCAATACGTCGTGCCAGTTTGAACCAAATCGCGTCATGCATGTCTTGCGAGCCGATGTTGGCAATCTGCTCGACAGTCAGCTCCGCTATTTGGGTAATGCCGGGCGCTGCGGCGAGTAAATCGGCTCCAGCGATCTTCCCGGCATCATAGCCGCCCGGAGCGCGTGACGCCGGAGCGCCGGCAATCGTGCCGCCGGTGGTGAGAAGCGTCACGCGTGGCAGTGTTTTCCCCGCCGTCATGTTTTTTATTCCGCTACACCGCAGCGTCCCAGAGCCGCCGGACATTCTCCATCCCGATGCGCGAAGCCAAGCGGCAATCTTCCAGGCCTTCAAATTCAATGGAAATAAATCCGTCATATCCCGACTGACGGATCAAGCGGATAATTTCCGGAATAGGAACATCGCCTTGTCCGACGATGGCGCTGCGCAGGTAGCGACCATTGCGTGTGAGGAAAAACCCTTCGCCCGGGTTATATTTACGGACGTAAAAATCCTTCATGTGGACATGCGAGGCGAGCGCAACATTATTTTTAACCGCGATCAGCGGGTCCTCATCCACGCAGAGGAAGTTGCCGACATCCAAAGTAGTGCGGAAGTTGGGACGGTCCACGCCTAAGACCAGTCGGTGCACACGCTCGCTGGCTTGGACATGGAAACCGTGATTTTCCACGCTGGTGGTAATGCCGTATTGCGCCGCGTAGTCGGCGATTTCCCGGCAGGCCTCAATCAGGCGGGGCAGGTCGCGCTCAAAATTGGCCACTGTCGCCTCTTCGCGTGGGCGACCGCCGACGTCGTGACGCATGCGTTTGACTCCCAATGCGTGGCCGATGTCCACCTCGGACTTGACACGTTTAATTTCAGCGCGGTATTCGGCTTCCGTCGGTTTGATGAAATTGGCGCCGATGGTATAGCTGGAGATGGCAATCCCGTTTTTAGCGGCTTCCTGCACAACGGCTTGCACCAGCTCTGGATTGTCAGTTAAGGTATAACCGGAAGGGGAGAGTTCGATATGTTCGCCGCCGTTTTCCGCGACCCAGCGTATGGCGCCCAGAATATCCATTTCCCCGGATTTAATGATCTTTGATAGGCTGTACGACGTGATGCCGATTTTCATGATATGTGTTCCCTGGGTTTTATTTTGCCTGTGCCATGGCTTGGCAAGCGATAATGGCGGCGATGCCGACAATGTCGTTTGCGGAGCAGCCGCGCGAGAGGTCGCTGGCAGGTTTTTTCAATCCTTGAAACACCGGACCATACGCCTCGGCATGTGCCAGGCGTTCTGTGAGCTTGTAGCAGGTATTGCCGGCATTCAGGTCGGGGAAGACCAGCACGTTGGCTTGTCCGGCTATCGGGCTGCCCGGCGCCTTCTTGGCGCAGACTTCCGGTATCAAAGCGGCGTCCGCTTGGAGTTCGCCGTCAATATCGGCTTCCAGCCCGATTTCACGCATGCGTTTGGCGGCCAGTTCTGTCGCTTCGATAATTCTATCTAATACCGGATGCTTGGCGCTGCCCTTGGTGGAAAATGAAATCATGGCGATTTTAGGCCGCGCATTCAGCAAGGCCCAGGCGGTGCGGGCGGAAGCGACCGCAATATCCGCCAATTCTTCTGTGGTTGGCGCAATGGCCGCGCCGGTATCGGCGTAAATCAGCGCCCCATTGGTGCCGAACTCGTTGGTCGGCAGTTGCATCAGGTTGAAGCTGGAGGCGATTTTGACGTCGCTGGATGTGCCGATGATGCGGAACACAGCGCGGCAGACATTCGCGGTGGGGTGGACGGCGCCCGCCACGAGCCCGTCCACACGCCCGGTGTGTTCCATCATTGCGCCGAACGCAACGTCTTCCAGCAGCACCGAACGCGCTTCGTCCGGCGTCACAGGCTTTTTGCTCTTGCGCATTTCAACATACCGGTCAATGAACTCGTCCAGTAGTGGAGATTGCGCAGGATCTTCAACCGCGAATCCATCCATTTTTACGCCTTGCTCCCGGCAGAGCGCGGCGATTTTGTCACGCGGGCCCAAGACGGTCACTTTGCCCAGTTTTTCCCGGACGATCGTTTCCGCCGCCTTGACTGTCCGTGGATCAAGCCCTTCGGGTAAGACGATGTGCTGTGGTTTCTGTCGGGCGCGTTCCCAGATCAGTTTAATGGCGTTCATGGATCTCCTTTGTGTATTAATCGGTTAAAAAAAATCGGTTAAAAAACATGTATTTTAACGATACAAATTAAGCGTGGAATATAAGGAAAATAGCGTTGTTTGTCAAATCCGCAGTGACACAGGTAGCACAGCGGGGAGGAACCGCAGATGACGCAGATTAACGCAGATTGGGAAACGGGAAGGGGATTAGCCACAAAGAGGCAAACCGACACAAGGGGGCTTTCTGATTGGACTGATCGGTCGGATGTCCTGATTATCCCGAAAGGGAAAGTCCACGTGGAATCAGGCTTGACATCAAGATTGGATTCTTGACAACAGCCACAATAATGATTACAAGAAACATCATAATACAGTCGCCTCATGGAGAACTCGAAGGCGTCATTCGCTACTTGGTGCGGCGGTCGTTGATTCGCTGATTGAGGAGGTAAAGAACGGGATAGGTGTACTTGAAAGCATCACGGCCATGATGAGCGGACAGACACCGTTGATTACCGACATGCCCCGGAAAAGCTGGGCTGGAATGACAACAATCTCGGACGAGGTTCTTGAGCGGATTATTTGCACTTCACACGGGAAGGAAACGAAAGGATTTCCTGCAAAGGAAGTCCGCATTCATCTCAAGAACTACTTTGATCACATGTGCCTGAATATCAACGGTGTGACGTCAGCTATTCGTAACGGGCAACAATGGCAGGCAAATGCACAATTGTATCTTGTTCAAGGAAAGTACATCGAAGCAGCAAACGGAGTACTGGCAATGCTCGAAACCATTAAGATGCGTCTGGAAGACAATTCCACATCGTGGGTTCCAAAATAGTTGCCCAACAAGACAAATCCAGCGTGCGGCTAAAGCCGCCGCTGATTTGCGACGTTCGGTGAGGAGAAATGAATGAAAACAATCGTATTGCTGGCGGTTCTGGCTTGTCTGCTAAGCGGATGCACAAAGGACTATCACGAGGTCAAAGAGGCAGATCTGTCGCAAACCTTTATCCTGAATTCATCTCCGACATTTCAGGGATACTGGTATCAAGGCAGCGATGCTTCATACCACTACTTCACCAGCAAATGGAAGTATGGCGCGGATAAGCGATTCAAGATCAATAGGACTAACCTTGCGGTATCGAGGGCGGCAACCTTCGGACAACAAGACTCTCAGGTCTTTCTCTTTGAACCAGAGGGCGTCGAATGCGAGCCATTTGCGAAGATCGGCGAAATGACAATCTATACGCAGAAGAAATAGCTTCGAACCAGCAGGTTCAGGCGACGCTTGATAGCGCGCCTGACCTGCGCCGTTCTACGGAAAGGATGACGAAATGAACACAGGAGTAATGTGGGGATGGATCGGCGGAATCTCTGGGTGCTTCATAGGCCTCGCCGTCGGAGTCGTTGGAACTTATTTCAGCATCAAGAACACCAACGGGGCACGCGAGCGTTCCTTCATGATCAAGTCGGCAGTCGTGTGGTGGATCGCGATCCTGCTTTTCCTTGGGCTGTTATTTGCAATACCCAATCCATACCGCTGGTTCATGTGGATCCCTTACAGCATCCTCTTCCCCCTAGGCATTATCTACAGCAACCGCCGACAACAGGCAATCAGACAACAAGAAGCGCAGAACAAAGCGTCGGAGCCTGTCGGCGCTAGTTAATGAATTTCTATTCACCATTAGTATTTTTATCTGCGATATCCGCCAACGCAAGTATTTTGCTCGTTAATTTCAGCGTTTTTGGGAATCAGTCTTGACAACAGCATGAAGAAGGTTTTAGAGTAATTGGCGAGGGGTTGGGATTTTGGTGAATGGGTGTTGGGTATGTTGTTAGAAGTCTGCGTGAAACAAGGGGTAACCACATGGCAAACATGATCGTCCGGCGTGTTCGTAACGCATTCGGGTCTGGCGTAGCACGGAAACGCGCTACCGGTTGCAGCAAACCCGTATCTAAATCTGCGCGCAAAGCCGTCATGCTTACTGCCGAAGGGAGCGTTTGCCTCTCAAAAGGAGCAGTCGCTACAAAAGCACAGATCGCTTCCATGCGGAAAAAGGTCACCGATTATGCATTTTGAATTCTCCGCAGATGATGCGGAGGCAAAACGGTTAGTCCGCTATGAGTTCGACATAGCCGAAAAAGCGCTCAAACGTTATGAACGTGTGGGCGGTGTGACGCTTATTACAGCTATTAACCAACTCCGTTATGCCGGACGACATATCATTGACGCAGATGCTGACGATATCACCGAAAAGACCCGTGCGGAGCATTACCGTAAAGCTCTCAATCATTGTCGCAGAGCGGCTTTTGACGCTCGTGAGGCGACCGCCGTTTACCTCCTTGATAAAATTCAAGATTTCTTTGAACAATCGAAAACTTGCGACATCGACCATATAACACGATTCATCCCCGATTATTCGGACTGGCTAAACAAAGCGGCCAAGGCCCAGAAATTGCTCGTCACGGTCGGTTCGCTTCGCGAGGTTCCCGATCAAACCGAAATAGAATCCGCTATCACCGATCTGCTTGACTTCCATTCTCAGATAAGAGTGAAGTGGGGATCCATTAATAGCGTCCAAGCGAAAGCCGACAGGAAAGAACGACTCGAAACACGACGCTTCATTATCAACTTCCTCTTGGCTGTCATCGGTATTATTATCAGCATTATTATTGGAATTATCAGCCTCTAGTGTTTTGCTTCTAACATGACTGGCAGTAAACTCGAACAGCGCAACCTGCCGGCGCCGGAGGCATGGCGGCAACCCGTGACATTGGTTGAGCATGGCCGGCCACGTCAGGATGAGTATCGTTGGATGCACGAGTTATCATCGCCCCGCATGCAGCAATTCCTGCGCGCCAATAATGTTCACGCCGAGCAAGTCATGACGCCGCTGCGTGCCATGCGCGACCGGCTCTTTGCTGAACTGAAGGCCTTGCTGCCTCCGGATGAAGGCTCAGCCGGGTATGTCAGTGGCGGGTACCTATATCGCACCCGGTTTGAACGCGGCAGCGAATATCCGGTGTTTGTGCGTAGCCGCGTAACGCCGCCCGGGCCGGAAGAAGTCCTGCTGGACGAAAATGAGTTGGCGCGCAACAGCCGGTTGTTTATCTGTCATGGCGTCCATGTGTCCCCCCGGCATGACCGTTTGGTGTTCGCCGTTGATACTACCGGAGATTGCGCCTATACGCTCCGCTTCAAAAATCTGACAACTGGCGAGTTTTATCCGGAGAGCATCGCCGGCGCCGATTCCCATTGCGTCTGGGCCAACGACAACCGCACTTTGTTTTATACGCGTCTGGAGCCGGGCACATATCGCCCCTGTCGGGTTTACCGGCATGTTTTGGGCGAAGACCCGGCGCGCGATATATTGGTTTATGAGGAACATGACGAAAGTTTCCGCTGTCTGTTGCTGCCGACCCGGACCCGCAGGTTTATTTTGTTGAACGCCTACTCCAATAATGCCGAGGAAATTCGGTTTCTTGATGCGGATCGTCCGGAGGATGAATTCCGCGTGTTTTGTCCACGCCGCGCCGGGCATCAATATGAAGTAGATGATGATGGCGCCGGGTTTGTCATCTGCACTAATTGGCGCGCGCCGGATTTCCGTCTATGCGTGGCGCCTGTGCAATCAGACTCCAATCCGGATGACTGGCGGGAAATTCTGCCGGAAGGTGAAGGCCGGTTTTTGGAGCGCTTGACGGTGTTTCAGGATTACATCGCGCTTACCGGGTTCCGCGATGGGTTACAGAAGCTCTTTATTCTGGATCGGCACAGTGGCGAGTTGCATGAGGCGGCATTGCCGGAACAGGTCGGCCATGTCTGGTTCGAGGAAAATCCTTCAGTGTCCGAGCGGTGTGTCCGGGTAGGTTTCACTTCGTTGAAGACGCCTGTCGCGTTTTACGATTATGACATGCCGGCGCGTGAGTTGAAGCTGCTGCGGCGCGAAGATGCGCCGGGTTATTTGCCGGAGGAATACATAACGGAGCGCCACTGGGCCGTTGCGCCAGACGGTGAACGCGTGCCGATTTCGCTGGTGTATCACCGTGATACACCTGCCCGAGGCCCGGCGCCGTTGCTGCTGTTTGGCTATGGCGAATACGGAACCAACATACCCGTGTATTTCGATCAGTCGCGTCTGGCATTGCTGAACCGGGGATTTATTTACGCCATGGCACACGTTCGCGGCGGCACGGAACTGGGTACCCGTTGGCATGTTGCCGGGCGGCGGATGCAGAAGCAAAATACTTTTACGGATTTCATTGCCTGTGCGGAATACCTGGCGCAAACCGGTCTGGCGGATCGCACACAACTTTACGCCGAAAGTCTCAGTTCCGGCGGTCTGTTGCTTGGCGCCGTTGTGAATATGCGGCCGGACCTTTTCCGCGGGGTGTTTGCATGCAAGCCGTTTGTGGACCTTATAAGCGCAATGCTTAACCCGGCATTGCCTTTGACCGCTTTTGAATATGACGAGTTGGGTTATCCTCAATGCCGTGATGAATACAACTATATGCTGTCGTATTCGCCGTATGACAACATTACCCGCCAGGCATTGCCGCATATGTTGATTACCACGGCGGTGCATGACTCACAAGTGCCGTGTTGGGAGCCGGCAAAATGGGTGGCGCGACTGCGCGCACACAATACCGCCGCAACTCAAATCATCCTGAAAACCGATTTGGCGGCCGGGCATGCCGGACGTTCCGGCCGGGTGGAACGATTGAAGGAATTATCCTTGCTTTACGCCTTCCTGCTGGATTTGGCGGGTAAATGCTGAAGCAGGGCTTCCGAACCCGGTGGCGCCCACGGCGGTGTGCCGTGGACGCCGGGCATAGGATTAAAGAAAGATACCGATAAAATCTGCGGCGGCAATCTGGTTTTTGTTTTTGATAGTCCGTTTGCCGTCTTTGCAGGCCGTGGTGGTGCAGGTCTTGAAGGCCGTGCAGTGACCTTGGCTGTCAGGCTTGTAGCCGCGGCAGACCCGTAATACGTCAGGGGAAATCTCGTCAATAATCACGATTTTGCCGTCGCCGTGTTTCAGACGGCCTAACTCGAACTTGCCATCCACAACGTGAAGATTTTTGCCGGCAAATTCCTGTGAGACAAGAGCGGCGATATCATGAACGAGTGTAACGCTTTGCGTGATTTCGTCTTTGGTCAAGGCGCCGGAGGCTTCCAAGGCTTCCAAGGTTATAAGGGTGTCAACGTCGCCTTTGGTCCAGGCTTCGACTACACCATGCAATTGTTTGCAGGGCCGGACAAATGGGTAGCGCCGCCAGAAGCTGCCGGTAGCGTTATTGCGCCAGGTGAATTCAAGGTTGGCCAGCGGGGCGGCGCCGGGGAATTCCGGCGCTTCCGCCGGCATGGCCAGCGGGAGGGCGGGTTCGACCAGCATCTCATTCTCGCTGATGGTGTCAATGTAGTGCGAAGGAATGCCCTTGGCTTGCAGTAATTTGAAGAAATACGAGGCAAAACGGCAGGCAATCGCGCCTTTCCCGGGGATTTCTCCGACAACCTGATCGCGGCCGGGATCAAAAACCGGCTTGCCGTTTTCCATGTAACCGGTTGCCCGGTCGGTAAATACCAGCCGGTATTTTCCGGCATGCGGCCCGGCGGTCACATTGTAAACATCTTTCGATTTCCCGCGGTAAACTAAAGTGGCGTCGGACATATATCCCCCCATAAGGATTGATCCGTAAATTACATAACGATTCAGAGGGGTTGTTAACAAAACCGGATAACAGGATCAAGCAAAATAGCCGGTCTGTAGCGAATATTTTTAGCCATGATAGCCCCTATCGCTGCCTAAAAACGGCATTTTAAATTCAGGAAACAACATAAAATGTTGAAAACCAGAGGAACCGGATGGACACAGAAGAACCACGGATGAACACGGATGGACACGGATGATGAAGCAGAGAGTCTCATAGAAGACGCGGCGGTGCGAGCCGCACTGGCGGTGCGAGCCGCACTGGCAAGGACGGAAAGAAATTAGCCACAAAAATGCACACAATGCACAAAGGGATAGGATTGAACCGCCAAGGTGTCAGAAGAGGATTTGCCGCGGACGCATGCCGCGCTGACCGGCAGATGCCGGTCTGGCGGATCGGTTGACCCAGATATGCGAATTAATTCGCCTATCCGGGTGTCCGCCGATCCATGTCCGCGTAGCGGACAGCGTGGCCTGCCATTCGAGCCATCTTATATCTCCGATAAAATCTGCGTTAATCGGCGTCAATCTGCGGTTTTATTCTCTGTCTCAATTCCTGTATATCCGTGTCCATCAGTGTTCATCCGTGGTTCATTCCCTTCTCCTGCTTTTTTGTGTGTTTATCCGTGGTGCTCCTCGCACGCACCGCCAGTGCGGCCTCGCACCTTGCCAACTGCCGAAGTTTTAGGCGCTGCATTTAGCATTGATTTCAACGGCTGGGAGGGATAAACTATGCTCAATTTACTCTAAAGCAGTAAAACAGCATTATGCGGGCCGATATTTTTACGTGGTGTTTTGTATGGCTTTTAAAATTTACAATACCTTGAGCCGCCGGATAGAGGAATTTGTTCCGGCGCAGCCGCCGGTTGTGCGGATGTACACCTGTGGGCCGACGGTTTATGATTACGCCCACATCGGCAATTTCCGCGCTTATGTTTTTGAAGATTTGCTGCGGCGGCATCTGAAATACAGCGGATTTAAGCCGTGTCAGGTGATGAACCTGACGGATGTGGACGATAAAACCATCAAAGGCGCGCGCGCCGCCGGTCTGCCGCTTCAAGAATATACGCAGACCTATAAGGATGCCTTTTTTACGGATTTGCAGGCGTTGAACATTGAGCGGGCGGAACACTATCCCGCCGCCACCGATCATGTCCCGGAAATGATCGCTCTGATAGAAACGCTCTTTCAGAAGGGATACGCCTATCACTCGGACGACGGTTCGGTTTATTTCAACATCAGCCGTTTTAAGCCATACGGGCGGCTGGCGCGTTTGGATTTGGCCGGGCTGAAACCCGGCGCCCGCATTGTGCAGGACGAATATCTCAAAGATAACGCCGCAGATTTCGCGTTGTGGAAGGCTTGGACTCCCGAAGACGGCGATGTGGTTTGGGATTCGCCGTGGGGGCGTGGCCGCCCGGGCTGGCATATCGAATGCTCGGCCATGAGCATGAAATATCTGGGCCCCGGGTTCGATTTGCATACGGGCGGGATAGACAATATTTTCCCGCACCATGAGGATGAAATCGCCCAGAGCGAAGCCGCCACCGGCGTGCCTTTTGTGAAGTATTGGATGCATTGCGCGCACTTGGTGGTGGATGGGCGCAAAATGTCAAAATCACTCGGCAATTTTTATACTTTGCGCGACCTGACACAGCGCGGATTTACCGGCCGGGAAATCCGGTATGTGCTGGCTTCGGCACATTACCGGCAAACCCTGAATTTCACTTTTGAGTCGCTGGAGGCCGCCCGCTCGGCCTTACGCCGTGTGGATGAGTTCCGGGAACGGCTGGCTGCGGCGCCGCCGGATAAGTCTGTGGCGCAGCCGGAGTGGATAACGCAAGCGCTTGCTGCCTTCCGCGGTGGGTTGGATAACGACCTGAATACGGCAGAAGCCATTGCCGCTTTGTTCGATATGGTGCATACAGGCAATCGTATGGCGGATGCCGGTAAGTTGACGTCGGCGGATGCTGCGGCGGCTTTGGCGGCGCTGGATGAAATGGACCGGGTATTCGGGTTTCTGACGGCGCCGGAACAAAAACCGGACGAAGAAGTAGTACGGCTGGCGGAAGAGCGGTTGGCCGCGCGCCGCCGCCGCGATTGGCCGGAATCCGATCGGCTGCGCGATCTGATCGCCGAACGCGGGTGGGTTGTGCAGGATGTTCCGGACGGCTATAAACTGAAGCCCCGGGTTTAGGTCGCAGATATGTGCCCGCTTGGAAATTGACATTATGCCAGGCAAGTTTTTTACTTTTGAAGGGCCGGAAGGCGGCGGTAAATCCACACATGCCGCAGCATTGGCCCAACAATTGCGGGCGTTGGGGCATTCGGTCAAATTGACCCGTGAGCCCGGCGGCACTTGGCTGGGCGAGAGCGTGCGCAATATACTCAAAGATCACCAGCCGCCGGCCCCGACACCAGTAGCGGAATTGATGTTGTTCCTGGCGGCGCGTTCGCAGTTGGTGGAAACGGTGATTCGTCCGGCGCTGGCGGCCGGTGTGCATGTGATCTGCGACCGATTCGCCGATTCCACCACAGTCTATCAAGGATGTGGCCGCCACATGGACAAAACGCAGCTGCGCGATTTAAACCGGTTGGCCACAGGCGGTTTGACGCCGGATATGACATTTTTATTGGACCTTGACGTTAAGGCCGGGTTGCTGCGTGCACAGAGCAGACAAAGCGCCGATGGACAGGGCACCGACCGCATCGAGCGCGAAGCGCTGGAGTTTCACGAACGTGTACGGCAGGGCTACTTGGCCCTGTCCCGGCAGGAACCAGACCGGTTCAAGGTGCTGGACGCAACGCGGTCGTCAGCGGAATTGCAACAGGTGATATGGAAAGTAGTGCAGCATGTTATCCAATCCTGAAATTGAAAAATTGATCCGTGTGCTTCGTCAGGCTTTGCTGCGCGAGCGCTTGGCACATGCCTATCTGTTATGTGGGCGGTCGAGCGTCATGCTCCGGGAAGCCGCCGGCGCGATACTGGCGCTGTTGTATTGCAAAGCGCCGCCGCCAGAACGTCCTTGCGGAATTTGCCTGGGTTGCCGGCAGGCAGCAGAACATCGCCACCCGGATTTACTGTGGATTGAACCGGAAAGCAAATCCCGGCGGGTAGTGGTGGATCAAATTGACCAGGCGCTCCGGCACATTTCCCAAACCACATTTGACGGAGGTTGGAAAACCGTAGCGCTGGCGGATGCCGATCGGATGAACGATCAGGCATCCAATAAAATACTGAAAACCCTTGAGGAGCCGCCGCCACGCTCGTTGTTTTTACTGTTGACCGAAAGCCCGGACGAATTATTGCCAACAATTATTTCGCGTTGTCAGCGGCTGACGCTGAATGCCGACGATCCAGCCGAAAGCCGTGAAGGGCGCGAGCTTGTGCTGGCGACAATGACAGCCACAAGCGATGTCGGGGTGACGGCGGCCATAGAGCGGGCGCGCTTTCTGTTGGAGCGGTTGAAGGCGATCAAGGCGGAGGTCGCTCAAGCCGAGCAGGAAGCCATGAAGGAGACTAATCTGGACGACTTGGATAAAAGCGCGCGCGATAAGTTAAAAGCGGTGCTGGATGCCAGAGTGGAGGCACGTTACCGCCGCCGCCGCGAAACCGTGCTGGAATGGTTGCTGCTCTGGCAACGCGATTTATTGTTGTGTGTTGCCGGCGCAGACGATACGCTATTGGCTTTTAGCGAGGCTGCCGATACCTTGCGCCGGGAAGCACGCGGGCTCGACTGTCGGACGGCGCTGGCCCAGGTGCGGGCGGTGGAGGCTATGCAGACGCAATTTAACCGCAATGTGCATGAGTCCATGGTTTTCGAACATGGCTTTATCCAACTGGCGCACCAGAAACCGGCGTTTGGATAAGCGAATATCCCGTGTGTGCGGGGGTTCCCCGTTCACAGGCCGGATAGCAGGATGACGATGCTATGTTTAAAATACTATATGTGGACCTAGGCGAGCCGCATGCGTTGAAGGCTTTTTGTCCAATGGACCTGGCGATAGCCGTCGGCGATATTTGCGTTTTGAAAAATGACGGTTTGCTGGAATGTGGGCGCGTACTGATGTTGGCGGAGTCTCCTGCCGCCGAGCCGGGCGATATTCCGCAGGTGCTGCGGCGCGCAACTTTGCAGGATCAGTCTCAGGCCGGTGAAAATGAACTGTTTGCGCGCGCGGCTTGGAAGCGCTGTCAGGAAAAAATCCGGGAATTAAATTTGGAAATGCATTTGTTGAAAGTACGGTATTCGCTGGACCGCACGGTAATCCAAGTGTTGTACGCGGCAGAAGAACGCGTGGATTTCCGACAGTTGGTACAGCACTTGGCAGCCGATTTGCACGCCCGGATTGAAATGCGACAGATTGGCACGCGCAGCATGGCGGCGATGATTGGGGGCTATGCGCCTTGCGGGCGGCGCCTTTGCTGTTCCGTTTGGTTGAAGAAGTTTGATAATGTAACGATGCGTATGGCCAAGCAACAGGGGCTAACTTTAAATCCGGTCAATTTAAACGGGATGTGCGGCCGTTTGAAATGTTGCCTGCGCTTTGAGCATGCCTGCTATACTGAAAAGGAGAAGGAGAGTCCAGGGTAATGCCGCCGCGCTTTAATGCTTGGCAGCGGCCTTTGTAAACTGTTAAACTCCGTGCGTACATGCAAAAACCGAATCGAAAATACAAATATAAGATATTAGTATTAAACGGGCCGAATCTGGGTCTGCTTGGAGTGCGCGAGCCGGGCGTTTATGGATTGGCTACGCTGGAGGCTATCATGCGGGAGCTGGACGCGTATGGCCGCGAGTGTGGCGTGTGTGTGGAAGCGGCGCAGAGCGATCTGGAAGGTGTATTGGTGGAGCGTATTCTGGCGGCCCGCGGTGTTTATGATGGGATAATCATGAATCCGGCGGGCTTGACGCATACCAGCGTGGCGTTGCGCGATGCCCTGCAAGCAGTGGAATTGCCATGCGTGGAAGTGCATCTGTCTAATACCGCGGCGCGCGATGATTTTCGCCATCGCAGCTTGACAGCAGGCGCTTGTCTGGGGCAGATTATGGGATTTGGCGCAGTGGGATACCGGTTGGCGTTGGATGGGTTGATGGAACATTTCGGTTTAGCCGGTAAAGCGGTGAAAAAAAGGGGATACACATGAAACTTGATGAAATCAAGGAAGTCGTGGAATTGATGCTGGCCGGTGACTTGGTGGAATTTGAATTAGAGGAGGAAGGCCGGCGTATCGTTATTAAACGCGGCACACCGTCCGCGCTCTGCGCTATCCCGGCGCCTGCCGCGGCAGCGCCTGTAGCGGCGCCAGCCGCCGCCACGCCAGCCGTCGCGCCAGCGGAGGAGGAAGATAAAAACTATGAAATTGTCAAGGCGCCGTTCGTCGGAACTTTTTATACCGCGCCTTCGCCGGATGCGCCGTCCTATGTCAATATTGGACAGGAGGTTAACCCGGACAGTGTATTGTGCATTGTGGAAGCGATGAAGGTTATGAATGAAATCAAGGCGGAAGTACGCGGCATCGTTCGAGAGATCATGGCGGAAAATGCCTGCCCGGTCCAGTACGGGCAGCCGTTGTTCAAAATTGAAAAGATTTAACTCATGTTTAAACGAGTGCTGATAGCCAACCGCGGCGAAATCGCCGTGCGTATCATCCGCGCTTGCCGCGAATTGGGCGTGAAAGCCGTCGCGGTTTATTCGGATGTGGACGCCGATTCCTTGCACGTGCAGCTGGCCGATGAAGCCATCTGTATCGGGCCGGCGCCGGCTAAGGATAGTTATCTGAAAATCGCTAATATAATCAGCGCCGCGGAAGTGGCAGGCGTGGATGCCATTCATCCCGGTTATGGTTTTCTGGCTGAAAACGCGCACTTTGTCCGGATTTGCGAGAGCTGCAACATCACCTTCATCGGGCCGTCCGCCGAGAACATCAAACGGATGGGCGACAAGGCCGCGGCCCGCGCCACGATGCAGAAAATCGGCATTCCGACCATTCCCGGTAGCAAGACTTTGGTGAAAACGCAGGAGGAGGCGCTGGAAGTCGCGAGTCGGGCTGGGTACCCGGTGTTGATCAAGGCGACGGCCGGCGGTGGCGGCAAGGGTATGCGCATAGCGCATAACGATGTTGGCCTGAAACAGGGGTTTATCATGGCCGGCAACGAAGCTGAGCAGGCTTTCGGCACACCTGATGTCTATATTGAAAAATACATTGACAACGCCCGGCATGTGGAAGTACAGATACTGGCGGATAATTTCGGCCGCGTCATAGCCTTGGGCGAACGCGACTGCAGCATTCAGCGCCGCCATCAGAAACTACTGGAGGAAACTCCTTGTCCGGCGCTGGATTCCGGACAGCGCCGCAAGATGATCAAGGCCGCTGTACGCGCCGCTGAGTCCATCGGCTATCGCAATGCCGGGACAATTGAGTTTATGTTGGACGGCGCGGGAAAATTTTATTTCATGGAGATGAATACTCGCGTGCAGGTAGAGCATCCCATTACGGAGATAGCCAGCGGGGTTGACATCATCAAGGAACAGATAAAAATCGCCGCTGGTAAAAAACTGGCTTGGGAGCAGCGCGATATCCGCCCGAATGGACATGTAATTGAGTGGCGCGTCAATGCCGAAGACCCATATAACAACTTTACGCCTTCACCGGGCAAGGTGGAGTGGGTGAACTTCCCTGGCGGCCCTGGAGTGCGGGTAGATTCACATATATATTCCGGCTATAACGTTTGCCCGTATTACGACAGTATGCTGGCTAAAATTATCGTTAGTGGCGATAATCGCGAAGAGGCCGTCAAACGCATGTCGCGGGCGTTAGGTGAATTTATGATTGAAGGCGTCAAAACCACTGTGCCGCTGGGGCAGGCAATCATGAATAACTCCTTGTTCCAGCGCGGTGTTTACCATACGGCGTTTCTGGATAATTTTTTAAAAACTGAGCCGACATTTGCGGGAGCGGCGGAAAAATAACCGGAGGAGATGGATATGAACAAGCCTCAAAACCAGACAGAAAAACCGAGTAGCGACGTGACGCCGCCGGCGGCGGAAACTACCGGCGACTTAGGCGCCGTCCGCATACATCAGAGTGTCATCGCATTGATCGCGCGCCATGCCGCGTTGCAGACGCCGGGAGTGGTGGAAATGAGCGGGTCTTTTGCCGATGGGCTGGCCAATATCATTGGCAAAACCGATCGCGGTGTGCGTGTGGAGATGAACGAGCAAGACCAGAGCCTGCACTTGGAATTGCACGTGGCGCTGGAATACGGCGTGCGTATCCCGGATGTGGCGTGGCAAATTCAAAACGATGTGCGGCGCGCGGTGACGGAAATGACAGGCAAAACCGTTGCGGCGGTGGATGTGATTGTGCAGGAGGTCCGGATAGCGGCTCATCAATCAAAAGAAGAACAACAGGAGAAGCAGGTATGAAGTTTTTACATTCTTTGATAAGTTTTGCGCTTTGTGTTGCGCTGTTGGTGTTGGGTGGGTTTCTGGTCGGCAATTTTTTCGGCCTGAAATGTCCTTTCTGCGAGTTCCTTTTTACGGCCCCTGTCGGCCGATTAGGGTTGGGGGTGTGCTTTATATTGGGGCCGGCGTTTTTCTGGCTTACCGCTATCTCGGCGCGCTCGCGCAAGGAGCGCTATCTGTCGTTTGATAATGAGAGTGGCGCCGTCAGTGTCAGTGTTGGCGCAGTTAATGCGTTTTTATCCAAGCTCGGCCATGAATTCGCCGGGATTGTCAATATGCGCTCGGATGTTACCGGTGTAGGGCGCGATGCAGTGGAAATTCAGTTGGACCTGACCGTCAAAGCCGGCACGAAAATTCAGGAACTATCGCAGTTGTTGCAGCAGCGCGTGCGCGACAGCATGCGCGAAAGTCTGGGGATTTCCGACATCTCCGCCGTTAAGGTAAAGATTACGGAAATTATCAGCAATGAAGCAAATGCGGTGGCCGAACGCGAAGAGTGGCACAATACTCTTTAAAATAAAATGCTACAAGTAAAACCATTCCGTGCCTGGCGGCCGGCTCCGGAGTTTGCGGCGCAGGTGGCCGGCGTGCCTTATGATGTTGTGGACCGCTGCGAAGCCGCTGCGTTGGCTGCGGGTAATCCCCACAGCTTTTTGCGCATTTCACGCGCGGAGATTGAGCTGTCTCCCGATGTCAATCCGTATGCTCAGGAGGTATATGAACGCGCCAAGTCAAATTTTGACACTTGGCGTACTAATGGCGTGTTGATACAGGAAGCCGTTCCGACGTACTACCTCTATCGGCTCGGCCAGGGAGAGCATAGCCAGGAAGGCATAGTGGCCTGCTGCCATGTAGATGATTACCGCTCCGATACCATTAAAAAGCATGAAAAAACCCGGCAGGAAAAGGAAGATGATCGCACGCGCCATATTGACACGCTGAGCGCTCATACCGGGCCAGTGCTTTTGACCTACCGGGATGTGCCGGAGCTTGACCAACTGATGTCTATGGCCGCGGAGTTGCCGCCATTGTATGATTTTATTGCGCCGGACGGTGTCCGTCATACCATCTGGCGCATGCCGAGTGCGTCGGCGATACAGCAATGCTTCACTGAAGTCCCGGCAGCTTATATCGCCGATGGGCATCATCGTGCGGCCAGCTCTGTGCGTGTGGCTGAGCAGCGGCGCGCCGCCGGTGTCGCCGATCCTGATGCCGAATACAATTGGTTTCTGACTATCCTGTTTCCCGCTGGCCGCTTGCGGGTGCTGCCTTACAACCGATTAGTGCGCGACCTGAATGGGTTGTCCGTGCAGGATTTTATCAGAGCTTTGGACGGCGCATTCGATCTTGAGGAAAATGCGCCGTCGGCGCCGTCGGCAACCGGGCGGATGAGCATGTATCTATCCGGTAAATGGTTTGGATTGCGGCGGCGTTTTCCGGCGCCGGCCGGCGATCCGGTAGCCGCCCTTGATGTCAGCTACTTGCAGGATCATCTGTTGTCGCCGATTCTGGGAGTCCGCGATCCGCGCACCGATAGCCACATTGAATTTGTCGGCGGCGCTCGCGGTGTCAAAGCCTTAGAGCAAAGTGTTGATTCCGGCGAGTTTGCCGTGGCCTTTTCCATGTTCCCTGTGACGGTCAGCCAACTGATGTCTATTGCCGATGGCGGCTTGACCATGCCGCCTAAAAGCACATGGTTCGAGCCCAAACCGCGCTCCGGTCTGTTGGTTCATGGCTTCTGAATCTGCTTGCTCCTACAAGCGGATTATGCTACCCTAAAACGGCATTTGAAATTCAGGAAACGAGATACAATATTGAGAATAAGAATATTAAGGCTGAAAGATATAGCGCTCATTTGGTGTAAGAAAGTTTCCTGAATTTCAAACCCATAAAGGGGTTGGCGATTTTGCCGCATCTGCTTTGTTGCGAATGAGCGAGCCGCTCTGGCGATTCGCGGTATGCTTATACAGCTTCATCATTCGCGTCGCGCATCTGCGACAAACTTGCCAACTGCCGTAGTTTTAGGGCTATATACCCATATTTTCAAGCTTTTGGAGGTTTATATGTCAATGGAATTAGCATTTGTTCTGATCAATCCTTATACGATAGCCAAATCCCGCACCGGCGGGGTGATTGGAAGGTTTTTGAGCCGCACGGGTCTGGAGTTGGTGGCAGCCCGCATGTATGCTCCCAGCGCCCAATTGGCACAGGAATATGCCGACTTGATACGCAGCGATGTCAGCGGGCTGGAGCTGACAACGCGCACATTATTGGCTGATTATGTTGCCAAATCATATAGCCCGGATCCGATTACCGGCCGGCCGCGGCGCGTCATGCTGATTTTGTTGGAAGGCGAAAATGCCATCCGCCGGGTGCGGGAAACCGCGGGCAATGTGGCAATCACCGGCGGTGAAACCATCCGTGACACTTTTGGCGACTATGTGGTGGATGCCCACGGCGCGGTGCAGTATTTTGAGCCGGCGGTTTTAATCGGCAACAATGCTGAGGAAACTGCGCAAGCGTTGACCATCTGGGGCCGCCACGCTGAATCGGACGGCGGCATCGTGCAGAACTCTGCCGACAGCGACAGTAGCGCTGTCGGCTGGCAGCGCACGCTGGTGTTGATCAAGCCGGATAATTTCCGGTTCCCCAACGCCCGCCCCGGCAATATCATTGATTTGCTTTCACGTTCCGGTTTGCGCATCATCGCCGCCAATGTGCACCGGATGAGCGTGGTACAAGCCGAGCAATTTTACCAGCCAGTGCAACAAGCGCTGCGCGAAAAAATGAAGAAGCAGATTTCTTCACGCGTACTGGGGTTGCTGGAAAAGGAATTAAGTATCGCGATTCCGGAGCCAACGGTGAAATTGTTGGAAGAGCAACTTGGTCCCTTGTTGGGCGATGAGCAGTTTTACCAGCTGATAAAATTTATGACGGGCCGCTACCCACCTGCCTGTCGCCCGGAAGAACGTGAACAAGATGGCCTGAGTAAATGCCTGGCGCTGATTTACAGCGGATTGAATGCTGTGGAAAAAATACGCGCTTTACTGGGCTCAACCGACCCCGATAAGGCGCCTACAGGGTCGGTGCGCCGCGAATTCGGACGAGATGTCATGGTAAATGCCGCACATGCCTCAGATTCCACAGAAAATGCCGAACGTGAAATAGGCATTCTGAATGTCGGAGCCAATCAGGTAACGGACTGGATCAAAAAATATTACAAGTAAACCTATAAACGGCGCTTGGCAGGTTTGTTGTTGATGCGCGACACACTGGTGGAAGAACATAGCCCCAACGGGGCGTGACATAGTTGTGCCGTTTTTAGGCTAAAATAATTCTGTCGTCGTGTGAAAAAAAGCTGAAAAAAAGCTTGTCAAATATCGGCGGCTTGATATAATCTGAGCAGCAAAAGGCCTGAATGCGTTTTTTAGCCGGCCTGCAAAAAGCTCTGGCAATATCCTGTGTTATTCGTTCGCCGCATAAGTCAGTCGTAAAATCTGTAAAATCTGTTTTGGTGTAAATTATAAAGCTATAACGCTTAAAATGCTCCAAAACAGCATTCTGTAAAAACATTGGTTCTGTCTTGTTCTCAGATAGTAAAGACCGTTAGCGATGGAAAGTCGGCTTGGTCATGTTTTGGGAGGGACACATAATATGAAGAAAAACATCAAAGTCAAAAAAACTGCACCGGCCTCGCGCCGAGTAACATTTCAGCTTGCGGCCAACCCCAAGAGCGATGTCTTTATTGCTGGTTCGTTCAATAACTGGGAACCTACACGGCACCGCTTGAAAGATGCTCGCAACAGCGGCAAGTACTCCATTACACTGGTTTTGGCCAAGGGACAATACGAGTATAAATTCGTTGTCAACGGCAGCTGGATGGTTGATCCCGAGTGCCAAAATTGGGTGCGCAATTCGCTGGGCACTTTGAACAGCGTTGTCACGGTGGAGTAATTGCATTAAATTGCCGGCGAAAAAAATTTGTTCGCACGCGCAAAAAACATCTCCCAGACGTAAACAGCGCCTGCAGGAGCCTCGTCTTTTCTATACGGAAGACCCGTATCTGGCTCCCTATATCAAGCAGATATTGCGCCGCATCAGCGCCGTCGGGGAAATGGAACAGCGTTTGACCGGAGGCCGGCAGACGTTGGCTGATTTTGCCTCTGGGCACACCTACTTCGGAGTGCATCAGCGCGGCGGTGAATGGGTGTTGCGGGAGTGGGCGCCTAATGCTACCCGTATGCATCTGATCGGCGACTTTTCCAGTTGGCGGGAAGATACCGATTACTGTTTCAGCTCCATGCCAGATGGCGTCTGGGAATTGCGTGTTCCGTGTGACCGCTTGAACCACGGCGATTTGTACCGCTTGCGCTTGGAATGGCCCGGCGGCGTCGGCGAACGTTTGCCGGCTTATACCCGCCGGGCGGTGCAGGACGAAAATACCAAGAGTTTCAATGCGCAAATTTGGGCTCCCCCGCGTCCCTACGTCTGGCGCAATCCAAACTATCGCCGTCCGTCAGATCCGCCGTTGATTTACGAGGCGCACATCGGCATGGCGTTGCCGGAGGGACGCGTCGGCACGTACCGGGAATTTCGCGAGCAGATTTTGCCGCGCATTGTGGATGCCGGATATAACGTCCTTCAATTGATGGCAGTGCAGGAACATCCGTATTACGGATCGTTCGGATACCATGTCACTAATTACTTTGCCGCTTCATCGCGCTTCGGTCCACCGGAAGAATTAAAAGCGTTGGTGGACGCCGCCCATGGCGCAGGATTGGCGGTCATCATGGACCTGATACACTCGCATGCTGCCCGCAACGAGGTGGAAGGGTTGAGCCGGTTTGACGGCACGCTTTACCAATATTTCCACGATGGACCGCGCGGCGAGCATACCCTGTGGGATTCCCGCTGCTTTGATTACGGCAAACCCGAGGTGCTGCACTTCCTGCTATCCAACTGCCGGTTCTGGCTGGATGAATATCATTTCGATGGCTACCGTTTTGACGGCATTACCAGCATGCTTTACCTCCATCACGGTATGAATAAAGCTTTTACAAATTACGGAGATTACTTCGATGACAGCGTGGATGAACAAGCTTTGGTTTACCTCACACTGGCTAACCAGGTAATCCATGCCGTCCGCCCGGATGCCATTACGATTGCCGAAGACGTCAGCGGCATGCCTGGTCTGGCGGCGCCGGCAGAGCGCGCCGGCATAGGTTTCGATTATCGCCTGGCTATGGGCGGGCCGGATTACTGGATTAAGTTAATCAAACACGTTCCCGATGAAGATTGGCATGTGGGCGGTTTGTGGTATGAGTTGACCAATCGCCGCGCCGATGAAAAGACCATCAGTTACGCTGAATCGCATGACCAAGCCCTGGTGGGCGACCAGACATTGATCTTCCGTCTGATAGAACGCGATATGTATGACCACATGGCGGCGGACCGGCGCAATCTGACCGTGGACCGCGGCTTGGCGTTGCATAAAATGATCCGGCTGATTACGCTTGGCACCGCCGGGCACGGCTATTTGAATTTTATGGGCAATGAGTTCGGCCATCCGGAATGGATTGATTTCCCCCGCGCCGGTAACAATTGGTCGTATCACTATGCCCGGCGGCAATGGGGCTTGCGTGATGATCCCGCGCTGGTATATCACTTTCTGGCGGATTTTGATAAAGCCATGATAGAATTGGCGCGCTTGACGCATCTACTGGAGGATCATAATCCGCGTCACAGATTTGAGGATTGCGCCGGGCAAGTCCTGGGCTTCGAACGCGCCCGCCTGTTGTTCGTATTTAATTTTAACCCCAAACAGTCTTACACCGATTTGGCTGTGCCGGCCACATCAGGGGAGTACCGGTTGCTGCTGGATACCGACGCTGCCTATTTTGGCGGTTTTGGCCGTGTGGATGATAGCAAGGTTTACACCACCCGGCCTGATCGCACGGCTGAAAACCACGTTTTACCGATTTACTTGCCGGCGCGGACGGCGCTGGTATTTCATCGGTTTGGAAAAACAGAGTGAGAAGAACCACGGATTAACACTGATGGACACTGATACTGATGACAGAAGGGAGAGGTGTTACGCGGACAGCGCGGCCTGCCGCAGTTTTAGTTCCGCCGGTATCGCTTGTAAAATCTGCGTCAATCTGCGGTTTCATCTGGAGCCTCAACATTCGATATTATGATCACATACATTGTCATTGCAATTATTGGCGGGATATTGGCCGGCTGGTTATTGGCTTGGCTTGGCCCGCTTGCGCGTATGCGGGATAAGCTCGTCGAACGTGACACGGCTGTTGACCGTCAGGCAGGTCAACTCGAAGCGTTGCGCGATGAAAACTCGGCTTTACGCGTTGCGCGCGCCGAGGCCGATATGGCGCTGGCCAAGGAGCGCGAAGCTGCGGCGGAAAAACTCGCCCTGCTCGATGCTGCACGGGAGCGGCTGAGCGAGACATTTCAAGCGCTCTCCGCCAAAGCATTGCAAGGCAATAATCAGGCCTTCCTTGAGTTGGCGCGCGCCAAGTTAGAACAATTCCAAGTCGCCGCCCGCGGCGATCTGGAGCGGCGCCAGCAGGCAGTTGCGCAACTGGTGTCGCCAATGCGGGATACCCTTGAGAAGTTTGATGTGCATGTGCGGGCGCTGGAAAATGCGCGCGCCGCCGCATACGAAGGCTTGCAGCAGCAAGTACGCGGACTGCATGAAGCGCAAACGCAGTTGCGGGATGAAACGGCCAATCTTGCCCGCGCGTTGCGCGCTCCAAGCGTGCGCGGACGCTGGGGGGAAATTCAGCTCAAGCGTGTCGTGGAAATGGCCGGGATGCTGGATCACTGCGACTTTCACGAGCAACCAAGTGTGGATTCCGAGGATGGACGGCTGCGCCCGGATTTGATCGTGCATCTACCCGGCAACAAGAGTATTGTGGTGGATGCAAAAGCAGTGCTTTCGGCATATCTGGAATCCATTGAAGCTCCGGATGAGGCCGTTCGGCAGGCGCGTCTCCGGGATCACGCCCGGCACGTGCGCGAGCATATTACCGCCTTGAGCCGTAAGTCATATTGGGAACAATTTCAGCCGGCGCCGGAGTTTGTGGTTCTATTTCTGCCGGGCGAAAGTTTTTTCAGCGCGGCTTTGGAACAGGATCCCGCTTTAATCGAAACAGGCGTGGAGCAACGTGTCATCCTGGCTACACCGACAACTTTAATCGCCTTGTTGAAGGCTGTGGCTTACGGCTGGCGTCAGGAAAATCTTGCCGCTAATGCCCAAGCGATCAGTGATTTGGGGCGCGAGCTTTATGGCCGCATTGCCGACCTGGAAGGACATTTCAGCCGGGTAGGGCGGGCATTGACTCAGGCCGTGACGGCATATAATCAGGCCGTCGGCACCTTTGAGCGCCGGGTGCTCGTCAGCGCCCGGCGTTTTGAGGATTTGCAGGCGGCGGATACCCGCAAGGAATTGGCGCCATTGAACCAGTTGGACAGTTTACCGCGTGAATTGACGGCGTCTGCGGAAGATGACGCTGGCGGAGGAACCACTGAAACAGAATAGGCCGAAGGAGCGGTGAACCAAGACAAAGATATTAGTCAAAAAGACTCAATTGGGCATCGGTTTTTTTAACAGGGGGCGCAACGGAAAACCTCCTTGCGTTGTCATCCGCCTTTTCTTACACTGTACTGGTCAAAGGTTTTAACCATGAACAGCAGCCCATTATCCTGTTTTGAGTACCACGCTTTTCATCCAGCATCTATCTAAAAGGAACACCAACATGAACACGAGAACTATTCTGACGTTTGCTTGTGCGGGACTGTTTGCTGTAGCGGCCATTTCCGCCCCGGTCGGGGTGACGGTGAACGGCATCGCACTTGACGATGCTGGCTTAACCAACGCGGGCTGGGCGTATGCCGTACCTACGCTAACACTTTCCGGGGCGGGTCCCTTCACGATTTCAGGCGCCAACACGGCGGGCAATGTGCAAGTCGTTATTCCGTCGGGCGTGGCGAATGAAGTCACGCTTTCGAACCTGACGCTCGTGGCGACGGGCGATGACCAGTGCCCCTTCGCGCTGAGGCAGAACGCCAACGTCACGCTCCGCCTCGCGGGGACGAACACGCTCATTTCCGGCTCCGGCCGGCCGGGCATCGAAGTCGCGGCGGGGCGGACGCTTTCCATCACCAACGCGCCCGGCGACGACGCGGCATTCCTCTCCGTGCAGGGCGACTATCTGGGCGCCGGCATCGGCAGCGGCAGCAGCGGCAACGGCGGCACGATCACAATTTCCGGCGGCACGGTCGAGGCCACGGGCGGTAGTTGGGCGGCGGGCATCGGCGGTGGCGGCTACGGCGACGGCGGCACAGTGACCATCAACGGCGGCGTGGTCATCGCCACGGGCGGCTACAACGGCGCGGGCATCGGCGGCGGCGACGACAACGACGGCGGCACGGTGATCATCAACGGCGGTGTGGTTGCCGCCACGGGCGTTGACGGCGGCGCGGGCATCGGCGGCGGCAGCAAAGGCAACGGCGGCAAGGTGAACATTTCCGGCGGCACGGTCTTTGCGCAGGGTAGCGAGGATGGCGCGGACATGGGGCCGGGGGGCGGGGCGGTCGCCGACGCGAACACCTTCACCGGCGGCTCGATCCGGCTTGCCCATGGGGACGCCTCCCTCCAGCCTTCAAACGGCACGGATCCGGTCGGCTGCGCCAAGGTGTCGGGCTTTGCTCCCGGCGCACAAGTCGAATTCACGGACCCCGGCAATCTGCCGGGCTACTATGGAACGACCGGCATTTTCGCCGATGAAGGCGGCGCCATCTATCTCTGGCTCCCGGACGGCGAATACCACTTCACAGCCAACGGCCTGGACTGCACGGCGAAGATCAAGGACGGCACCGGACCGAGCGGCGTCACGGTTAACGGCGAGGAGGCCGCCTTCGGCCCGGATGATCCCGCCTCCGCCGGATGGAGCTTCAACGCGGCGACCCGCACCGTCTCGCTCTTCGGCAACGGTTCCTTCACGCTTTCAGGCGTCAACGAGCTCGGCGGCGTTTGCTTCGCCGTCCCGGATAACATCGCCAACACGGTCGTGCTCTCGAACCTGACGCTCCGGACGACGATTGCCGACCAGTGCGCCTTCGCGTTGGGGCAGAATGCCAACGTCACGCTCCGCCTCGCGGGGACGAACACGCTCATTTCCGGCTCTGGCCGGCCGGGCATCGAAGTCGCGGCGGGGCGGACGCTCTCCATTACCAACGCGCCGGGCGACGACGCGGCGATGCTGACGGTGACGGGTGGCGACTACGGCGCTGGCATTGGCGGCGACTACGGCGTAAATGGCGGCACGGTGACCATCCACGGCGGTACGGTCGTGGCGACGGGTGGCGACCGTAGCGCGGGCATTGGCGGCGGCCGCGGCGGCAATGGCGGCACGGTGACCATCCATGGCGGCACGGTCACGGCTACGGGCGGCCGGTGGGGCGCAGGCATCGGCGGCGGTGACTACGGCCACGGCGGCACGGTGACCATCCACGGCGGCACGGTCTTCGCACTGGGCGACAGCTACTGCGCGGGCATCGGCGGCGGCGACAGCGGTGGCGGCGGCACGGTGACCATCAACGGCGGCGCCGTCACGGCCACGAGCGACGGGTTCGGCGCGGGCATCGGCGGCGGCGACGAAGGCGATAGCGGCACGGTGACCATCAATGGCGGCACGGTCTTCGCACAGGGCGGAACCGATGGCGCGGACATCGGGCCGGGACGCAACGGCGCGGTCGTCGGCGCGAACACCTTCGCCGGCGGCTCGATCTGTCTCAGTGGCTCGTTCGTCACCCCTGCGCCCTCGAACAACGCGGCGCCCGTCTTCTGCGCCGTGGTGGCGGGCTTCGCTCCCGGCGCACGGGTCGAATTCACGGGCCCCGGCAATCTACCGGCCGGCTTTGGGACAACCGACATTTTCGCCGATGAAGGCGGCGCCATATACCTGTGGCTCCCGAACGGTGTCTACACCTTCACAGCGAATGGACACGACTACACGGTGACGATCCAGGACGGCGTCGGGCCGACGGGCGTGACGGTCAACGGCGTGGAGGTTGCGCTCGGTCCGCCAAATTACGCTGCGGGTTGGACCTACGACGCGACAACCGGCATCCTCTCGCTCACGAACGCGGGCCCCTTCACGCTTTCAGGCGCCAACGCGTTGGGGCGCGTGCAGGTCGTCGTCACAAACGACGTCGCCAGCACGGTCACGCTCTCCAACCTGACGCTCCGGGCGGTGGGCGACCAGCAGTGCGCCTTCGCGCTGGAGACGAACGCCGTTGTCTCGCTTCATCTCGCGGGGACGAACACGCTCATTTCCGGCTCTGGCCGGCCGGGCATCGAAGTCGCGGCGGGGCGGACACTCTCCATCGCCCCCGCGCCCGGCAACGCAACGGGCGCGCTGACTGCGACGGGCGGCGACGTTGGCGCGGGCATCGGCGGCGGCTACGCAGGCGGCGGCGAAGGCGCCGGCGGCACGGTGAACATTTCCGGCGGCACGGTCGTGGCGACGGGCGGGTACGGCGGCGCAGGCATCGGCGGCGGCTACGCAAGCGACGGCGGCGAGGTCAATATCTCCGGCGGCACGGTCTTCGCGCAGGGCGTTGCAGGCGGTTCGGACATTGGACCGGGCGAAGGTAGCACAGTCTCTGGCTCGAACATCTTTACTGGTGGCTCGATCCGCCTGGCGAACGACATCATCGCCCCCGCGCCCAGCAACATCACGGAGCGTGTCTGGTGCGTAACAGTGCCGGGGCTCACACCCTATGCGGCGGTCGTCGTCACGGAGCTCGATCCTTACGGCGTCAACGACCTCTTCGCCGATGCCGCGGGCAAGCTCTACCTCTGGCTGCCCAACGGCAACTATGAGTTCACGGTAAGTGAAACGGAATATGAGGCAACCGTCGCCGATGCGGACACGGCGGCAATCCAGAAGTCGCCTCCGGCCTCAAACGCCTACCTCACCTTATACAGCACGAACGCGTTCACCATCACGCCGCAGATAAATTCCTGGGATGGAACGCTCGAATGCTCCACTGACACAACAAACTGGGTGGTCTTCACCACTAACGGCGCGGACGCAGCCGCCGCCATGCCCGGCGACTACCGTCTCTATCTTCGCGGGACGGCCAACAACCGGATTTCGGCCAACGATGTCAACGCGCCAGGCTGGACAATTACCGCTGACAGTCAGGTCGCCTGCTACGGCAACATCGCGACCCTGCTCGATTACGCGACAGCGACCAACGGTGGCCATCCGGCGATGGATGCATGGTGCTTCGCGAACCTGTTCAACGGCTGCACGGCGCTAAGGCGCGCCCCTGCGTTGCCGGGCACGACACTGACCAACCACTGCTACCGTGGCATGTTCTCTGGCTGCACAGGTCTGGCGAAGACCCCTGCGTTGCCGGCAACGAATCTGGCCGATTCCTGCTACATGAATATGTTCCGTGGCTGCACGTCGCTGGCGAATGCGTCGGCGTTGCCGGCTGCGACACTGGCCTACGCCTGCTACTCCGGCATGTTCCTCGGCTGCACAGGCCTGACTCAGGCGCCGTCTCTGTCGGCAACAAATCTGGACACCGCCTGTTACATGAACATGTTCAAGGGTTGTACGTCGCTGACAGATGCGCCGGCGTTGCCGGCTGCGACGCTGGCCCACTCCTGCTACTCCAGCATGTTCTCCGATTGCGTGTCACTGACAGCGCCACCGGCGTTGTCAGCTACGACGCTGGCCCACTCTTGCTATTCCAAGATGTTCTCCGGTTGTTTGGGGCTAACGAACCTGCCCGCGCTACCAGCGAAGAATCTGGCCGACTACTGCTATTCCCAGATGTTCAACGGCTGCATCGGCATCAAGTTGAACGCTGTCGGCCCCGGGCCGGAGTGGGGCATCCCCGCCGGTGCGATTTCCGCATCTCAATGGAACGTCAACATGCTATTCGGTACAGGCGGCACGTTCACCAACGACCCGGTGATCGGCGTCACGTACTATCTCCCATTGGTGACGCCCGTGGCGCCTTCCGGGGTATCCGCCAGTGATGGAACGTTTACTAATAAAATCAGAATCACTTGGAATGCAACAAGTCTTGCCACGGGGTATCGTGTCTGGCGGCATACGGCCAACAATTCCGCAGCCGCTACGGAGATCGGTTCCACCGCTGGAACAATCTATGACGATGTTGCCACAGTGGCAAAAACCACGTATTATTACTGG
>JBMNRV010000016.1:0-59383 GCA_050944835.1 Kiritimatiellia bacterium | reverse complement strand
TCCAAGCATCCCGTTGCCGTGATGCATGTATAGTTCTGTTCCGACCTGGTGGTTAACCTTTGGTCGTACCTGTTATTTCAGGCTTGGTGTGTGCCAGCTTCGCTTGGCACACTCATCCGTGGTTCCTTCTCCCCCCTGCGTCCTCAACGTCTATAGAGTAAAACCAGTAACCGCCTGGATCACTCGCTTCTGGTCGGACTCAGTCAAGTCGAAATAAAACGGCAGACGCACCAAGCGGTCGCTGACACTTTCAGTTACCGGGCAATCTCCTGGCTGTCCGCCGAATTTGCGCCCCATGGTTGAAGTGTGCAGCGGCTGATAATGAAAAACCGCATAGATATTGTGGCGGCGCAATGCGTTAATCAATCCTTGACGCGTTGCCTGATCCGGCATAAGGAGATAAAACATGTGTGCCGGATGCTCGCACTCCGGCGGCACAACCGGGAGCCGCACAGAATTTGCCGCAGCCCAAGAGCGCAACCCGGCGCTATAACGCCGCCAAATGGCAGAGCGTTTGCGTTGGATCGCCGTGCGGCGCTCGAATTGCGCAAAGAGATATGCCGCCAACATGTCGGACGGAAGGAAGCTTGATCCCAGATCCACCCAGGAATACTTATCTACCTGACCACGGAAAAACCGGCTGCGGTCGGTGCCCTTTTCCCGCAGGATTTCCGCACGCTCCGCCAGAGCTGGATCGTTGATCAGCAAGGCGCCGCCTTCGCCACAGGAAAAATTCTTGGTTTCGTGAAAACTCTGAGCGGCCAGAACGCCGAAAGTTCCAAGGTGTTTGCCGTAGTACTTGCCGAAGAGCCCATGGGCGTTGTCTTCCACAACGGCAATTTTGCGCTTAGCGGCCAAGTCCAGAATCGCATCCATTGCGCAACCCACTCCCGCATAATGTACGGGCACAATGGCACGCGTACGCTTGGTAATCAGCCTCTTCAAAACCTTCTCATCCATGTTCAGCGTATCGGGACGGATATCACAGAAAACCGGCCGGGCGCCGCGCAACACAAAGGCATTGGCGGTGGAAACGAAGGTAAACGACGGGATGATGACTTCATCGCCGGGTTGAATATCAAGCAGCAACGCCGCCAATTCCAGCGCGTGTGTGCCGGATGTCGTCAAAAGCGCACGAGGAACACCCAAAACGCGTTCCAGCCATGCATGACACTTACGCGTGAAATAGCCGTCGCCGGAAATCTGTCCCTGCGCGACAGCCTGTGCCATATATTCCATTTCCCGCCCCGTCAAAGCCGGGCGATTGAAAGGAATGAACGTCGGTTGACCAGCGGATTTGCTCATATCATAAAACAACGGCTGACCCTTAAAACAATCATGCCGGGCGCACTTCAAAAAACAAGCCATTGGACAGTTCCGGGTAATCCTCGGCAAACTCGTCCATGGCATCCTTGACCGCCGGGGTTAAATTCAAAGCAGTCAATTGGTCAAGCGCAAACGGCTTAAAGGCCAGACCGGCTGCTTTTTCAATACACATTCCGGCTTGCTCGATCAACTTCCGCCAATCGTCATACGTGCAGGAGCGCTTATGCCCGAAAGCCCGATCAACGTCAGACAATTTCCGCAGGTCATCAAGCATCCCCGCGCGCTGCGCCAGCAATCGGTGTAAAGACGAGGCGCTGGGCGCCCCAACGAACATTCGTCCATTCGGCGCCAGAAACCCGGCGAATTTGCGTAAAATTGCCACTGGATCGTCCACATGCTCCAAGACGGCACACAGCCCAATCTGGTCAAATTTTTCATCCGTCTCGAAATCCTCGAAATACGTCAGGATGACTTCGACATTGTCGTAGCGGCCTTTATATTGGCGCACCATCTCCGAAGCGCCTTCGAGGACCACTACCCTATCGAAATTTGTGCGAATGCCGTCAAGGGTAATTCCGTGACCGATACCCAGCTCCAGAAAATTTCGGGAGGAAATTTTGCGGGTAAGACAGAAATGCAGGTATCGCCGCAAGGCACGTTCGTATTCTTCGTGGAACCTTCCGCCACTATAAGCAGATATATAGTTGTTTAAATTTTCTCTGGACGGCATAAGCAAATCATTCTCTCTGATTATATCGGCGCTTGAATTTCAAATGCGAATATAAGGGTTAAAGACATTTAAGTTGCAATGATTATCACAAGGCGGGGGCGGTGTCAAATGCGTATGTGGCAAATACATCGTCAAACGTCTCACGGCGTCGCACCACTTCAAATTTCCCTTTCCCGGCGGCTGACACGGCTAAAATAGGCGCCGCCGGCGCGATAAACGGCGGTTTTAATACAATCGTGTAGGCGCCGACATTGTGAAAAACGATGTAATCGTTCACAGCCAGCGGGCCGGCGTAATTCCGATATAGGCAATCGTCTTCCATACACGTGTACCCGACCAAATCCAAAGGGCCTGAATGCTGGCGGCCTTTGCCCGGGCAAGTGAAACGGTCCAGTGGAAGGTTTTTTACGTTTTTAGTGGGCTTGACATCATAAACACTCCCGGCCAGCAGGGCGTAATTTTTGCCCCTGATGGCCTTGAACGATATGACTTTCGCAACAAATTTTAGCACATCGGCGGCTACTGCGATGCCGGGCTCAAGTATCAGTTCAGGGACATTTTCACCAGGGAAGGACTGGGCAAACTGTCCGGCAATTGCCTGGGCATACTCATGAAAAGCCGGAATCTTGAAATCAAATTGCGACGCTAATTCAGGGGGCATTGGACCGCAAAATCCGCCACCGATGTCCAACAACGCCGGAGGCTGCGCGCCGAATAGTTCCCGTGACAACCGCAGCATACCAGCGGTGATTGCCGCATAGGCCGCGGGACTGCGTCCGGGCGGCATGAAGTGGCAGTGTAAACCGTCTATGCGGCATTGCTTGATCCGGCGCAGTTTGGCAATGGTTGCCGCTAAGGCATCGCCGGCCGCATCAATACCGAAACGCGAAACACCGGACGCGTCGAAATCGAAATTACAACGCAAACCAACACGCAAGACGCGACCGGCCGATTGACGGGCTGCCGCCCGCACCAAAGGCAATTCAGCAGCGCTGTCCAGATTCACTAAGGCGCCGTCGCATAGGGCCCGGATAACAGCATCGCCGTCCTTATACGGGCCGTTAAAAATAATTTCAGAGGGTGGAACGCCAATCCGCCGGGCCAATTCATACTCCATGTCCGAAACCACTTCGGCATACCCGCCCAAGTCATGCGCACGTCGGCACAAAAGCGGCAGATAATTGGTTTTATAGGAATAAGCCAAAGATGTGCGCGGGTAATGACGCCGGAAAGCCGCCAGCAATTCCGTGTAATTCCGGTCAAATGCCGCAGCATCGAACAGATAAAACGACGGCCCATATTGCTTTGCCAAACGGTCTAAAATTCGCCAGGAAAGTTTCATAATGTTAACAGATGTTTAGCCACAAAAGGTTGAGACAGCTATAATCAGAATAAGATTTGAACCGCCAAGAACGCCAAGAATAAAACCGCAGATTGACGCAGATTAACGCAGATTTTACCAGAGATACCAGCTGACTAGAATGGTATGCCGCGCTGTCCGCTATGCGGACATGGATCGGCAGACACCTGGATGCACGAATGAATTCGCGTATCAGGGTGTCATCCGATCCGCCAGACCGGCAGATGCCGGTCAGCGCGGTCTTTATCTTTCCCTGTTCATCAGTGTCCATCCGTGTTTATCCGTGGTTATTCCCAATCTGCGCCCATCTGCGCAATCTGCGGTTTCAACATATTATCTCGTTCCCTGAATTTCAAATGCCGTTTAGCCGATGCTCAAATCCAGCGACTGTTGAATGCGTTCGACAATGCGAAGATATTGCGCGTCGGAATCGCAATCAAACAGCGCCCAACCGAGACCGGCGGCGCTGTGCTCCATCACTGCGACAGGCTCGCCAATTTTACGATATACTGTGTAATCAAAAATTTCCGGCACGGCCAGCTTCATGGCGTCAGCGGATGCAATACTGAGCAACCGCCCGGCATACGTGCTGCCAAGAATCCACGAGCCGCAACCACGCGTTATTTTTATATCCGAGGGGATATCCGGCGCATCACCGGCCGCAAAACGCACGGTCGCGCCGATTAAATCCACTCCGCTGCCACGTTCGATCAGCAATGGAATACCGTTACCGCCCAAGCGCGGGCTCATTTCCAGAACCACCGCCATACCATCACGCACCCTGACATCAAAATCCAGCGGCCCATCACGATAATTCAGGGCACGGCAATGCTCCGCGACCGCACGCTTAACGGCATCCTGATCGCGTTCCGGCAGCGCGGAAGGCAGACGATGCCCACGCGGAACCAGCTTGTTTTTATACTTATTAGTTATGACAACCGTAAGCGCGCCATTTACTAAAAAGCCATCACCACTGACGTCTGTCCCTTCCAGAAATTCCTCCGCGCAAATCAACCCTGAGCGCGAATATTTTGCCGCATATTCCGCCGCCTGTTGGTATTGCTTAAAATCAGGCGACGATACAATGGAAACCCCACGCGATCCAGAACTATCAACGGGCTTAAATACTAGTGGTGTCTGCTGTTCCACCAGCCAGGCGCGCATATCGTCCATATTGCGGCCAACTGTAAATTTTGGATGGGGCAACCCATGTTCGGCCTGAAAAGCGCGAAAACGGGACTTGTCCGACATAACCAAAGCAGCGGTGTAAGGACACCCCGGCAATCCCATTTGCTCGGCGACGTAACCGACCGCAGGCGTGGCCACGTCGGAGGCAAAAGTCATGATGCCATCAATCGCCAGTTCCTGTGCGGCACGCAAAACGCCTTGTATATCAACCGTACTGCAATTGACATAACGGTGCGCCAACGCATGCCCTGCGTTACCGGGGATATTATCCACAGTTATCACAAAATAACCTAAGGCCACCGCCTGACGAATTGCCGGCAGCTGGCTGTTACCGGCCCCCAGCATCATGATTGTTTTTCGCCGTGAATTCTGGTGACTATCCATTGCTCCTCAAGGAAACGGCATGTTTATAGCAGTCGGCGCATCCAACGCCGCCCCGCCGATGCATTCCTACCTAACATGGATCAGATGAATTTTTGATAAAGGCGGCTGCTGCGCGGCGCGCGCGGAGTGCCCTTAGCTATATAAACACTTTCATCCGGCGCATCCTCCAGCATTAAGGCGCCAGCGCCAATGATTACCGATTGTCCAATCTTCACCTTGGGACGGAAAGTGGCGTTCAGCGACACAAAGCAATATGGTCCAAAACTCACCATCGCGGCAATACAGCAACCGCCGGAAATATAACAAAAATCACCGACAACGGCATTATGCCCAAATCCCGTATCGGTTAACACCACCACGCCATCACCGACACGTGAAAACGGCTGAAAAACGACTTTCTCCATGAAAAAACAATTTTCACCAATCTGTAAGTCCTTCGGAATCAGAGCGCTGGAGTGAAAATAGTTCACCATCTTATACCCCTTGGCGCGCACACGGGCGCAGCAAGCTGCGCGTTGCCGGTTCAGGTCGCTGTAGCCCATGGCCACAAACATATCGTATTCCGACGGCGGATATTTTTCCGTCAGGGTTTCAAAAGGCGTCACCGGCAACCCGTGAAAGGTCGCTTCCTTGATATAAGCCTGATCCACAGTAAAAGCCTTGACATTAAAAGCTGAGTCATGGCGAAAATAAAAAAGAGCCTGATCCGCAAACCCACCGATACCGAAAATCACGACTGGTTTCATCTTGCCTCCAGTTACATATTAACATTCTGCCCTGCTGTGGCGGTTTCCGTCCTACCTTCAATCATGCCGACCTGCGGAGTTTGAGCACGCTGAATCTGACGAATAACATATTGTGGACGAGACTTGACCTCAGTAAAAATTTTCGCCAGATAAATACCGATGATGCCGATAAATAAAATCAAAACACCACCCAAAAACCAGATGGAGACCATGATCGAAGCATAACCGTAAAACACCCGGTGCGGGAACAGGAGCTTTTTTATCAGCATATAGGCGCCCATACCGCCGAAGCCAAGCGAGATCAACAAACCCAGAGTAAAAATCAGGTGCAACGGATATGCGGAAAAGGAAGTGACAGCGTTAGCCGCCAGCCGCAACGAACGCCAAAAGGTATAATTGGAGGGTGTGGCACGCACTGAACGCTGTACCGTTACCACGCGTGTGCGAAATCCCATCCAAGCCATAGCAGCCGCTAAAAACAGGTTTTTTTCCTGCATATTGCGCATGGCTTCCACAAAAGAGCGCCGCATCAGACAAGCGGAGCAGATATTCGGCACTATTTTGACATCCGAAAAGGTATTGAACAGATGATAGAAGATAGAGCCGGACCAACGCCGGAACCAATTTCCCGCACGCTGCTCACGGGCCACATAGACAATATCGCATTGGCTTTGCTCTAACTCCCGATAGAGCAAGTCCAGCCATTCCGGCTGGTCCTCCAAATCCACATCCAAATAAAAAACAATATCACCCCGCGACGACATCACTCCCGCCAAGGCAGCATGGTGATGGCCGAAATTTCTGGACAATTCCACCAGTACCACCCGGGGGTCCCGCTCCATAAGGGCGCGCACCTGCGCACCGGAATCATCCGGCGAGCCGTCATCTACAAAAACCAGCTCATAATCGTCAGTGCAACGGCGTGCCGCGCTGGTAATGCGCTCGTAAAATTCCGGCAAAAACGCCGCCGATTTATATAAACTTGTAACAACACTTAAT
Source organism: Kiritimatiellia bacterium (assembly GCA_050944835.1). Classification (GTDB taxonomy): domain Bacteria; phylum Verrucomicrobiota; class Kiritimatiellia; order JAAZAB01; family JAAZAB01; genus JAXGPF01. Next base: position 52,650 of record JBMNRV010000016.1, on the reverse strand, counting down.
TTCATAAGACGTAATCCAACACACCCCGCCAACATGTTACGCCGGACGTACAGTCGGCATAAAACTGCGGCAGTTGGCAAGTTTATCGCAGATTGCCTTTTTTCTCCTGATGATTAGTCGTTCGTGTGCATCAGCCCCAACGGGGCGTGACATAGCCCGCCATTGCGGGATATGTCATGCCCTTTCAGGGCGCCCATTGTCTCCATCCGTGTCCATCCGTGTGCATCCGTGGTTCCTCTTCTCCGAGTATCCCTCTCCCAATCTGCGTTAATCTGCGTCAATCTGCGGTTTCTTTCTTCGTCTGTTTCTTTCTTGGAGACCTTGGCGCCTTGGCGGTTCAATCCTATCCGTGTCCATCCGTGTGCATCCGTGGTTCCTCTTCTCCGCGTATCCCTCTCCCAATCTGCGCCAATCTGCGGTTCCAACGTTTTATCTCGTTTCCTGAATTTCAAATGCCGTTTTTTAGGATTCGGCATAACGCAGTGACGTTTCCAGTTAGTATAGTCTTATATCGGCAAAATCCAAACTCAAAACCTATATTCGGCAGTTGCAATCACCGCCGCCGCTTATGCCGGGATTTCGTTTTGCCACGTTGCACTGCTGGTTTACGCATCGCCTTTCCAGTGCGTCCACCAGACGCTGAAACTCGCTTCGGCACGGCGGAGCTATCATCCAGAACAAAGTCAACCTGTCGCTTATCGAAGTCAACGCGTCCCACGCGCACGCGCACCCTATCGCCGCGCTGGAAGACAGATTTACCGGCGCGCAGTGATTCAGACGCATGGTCAAATCGTACAAAACTCTCGGCAATAGCGGCGATAGGCACCAAGCCCTGTATTTGCAATTCCTGTAGTTCAACAAACATTCCGAAATTACGGACATGCAACACAACCGCATCATAAACCACAAACTGTTTCTGATGCAGTTGCTGCTCAAGAAAGCGATATTTCTTGATTTCCAGCAGAGTTTTTTCCGCCAGTTCAGCCGTCTGTTCGGTCTGCGAACAATGCATTCCCAAAGATTTTAATTCGACGGAGGTGTATGGATTACGCCGGTTCAACAGCCGCTCCGTCAATATCCGGTGCACCACTAAATCGGGATAACGGCGTATCGGTGAAGTGAAATGCGCATAATATTTCTTGGCCAACCCGTAATGTCCAAGCGGTTCGGGGGAATACACAGCGCGCTTCATGCTTTTCAACACAGCAACTTTGGCATCGAACTCGAAAGGGTGTCCAACGAGTTTTTTCAAAAACGCCGCCAGATTCCTACGCTTGGAGAGATTGCCGGGCGTCAATCCCATCTCCGCGAGTTGGGCGCTCAACTGTTCAATCCTGGCTGGGTCCGGCGGTTCGTGCACGCGATGCAGAATCACCATTCCGCGCCCGCTTAATTCGCGGTCCACCGCTTCATTGGCGGCAAGCATACATTCCTCGATCATCTGATGCGAGATATCGTTGATCTGCCGGCGCACATCCACAATCATGCCGTCCGGTCCCATGATGACTTCATGTTCCGGCACATCCAACTCCAAAGCGCAATCCCTGGAAAAACGGCGGTGGCGGAGCTGCTGCGCCAACTCGTGAATCTGTCGGATCAGGCCAAGCTCGGTTTCACCAACACCAACCTGCCGGCAAACATCCGGGCAACCTCCCTGTAAAATTTCCAACCCCTGTTCATAAGTTAACCGGAGCCGCGAACGAATGATACTGTGAGAAAACTCGGCGTGCAGCGGCGTGCCAGCGTCATCAAAAGTCAACCAAGCCGAAAACACCAGGCGATCGGCATCCGGGCTCAGGCTGCATAAGCCGTTAGAAAGTTGCTCAGGCAGCATAGGAATAACCTTGTCCGGGAGATAAACACTGTTGCCGCGTCGGCGGGCCTCTTGGTCCAAGGGGCGGCCGGGGCGGACAAAATGAGACACATCGGCGATATGCACACCGAGCACACGCCTCCCCTGAGCATCAATTTGCAGGGAAAGCGCATCGTCGAAATCGCGCGCAGTAGCCGGATCCACCGTGAAAACAAACAAGTCCCGCGCATCACGCCGCCGGCCTGAGGCCGCCATCCGCGCCGGCGCGTTTTCAGCTTCGCGGATCGCGTCAGCCGGAAATGATTCAGATAATCCAAAATGCCGGATAACCGCTAAAGTATCCAGCGACGGTTCATCGGCAGGCCCTATAACTTCGATAATTTCGGCTTCCGGATTGACATGACGGTGGGGCCAGACAGTAATTTGAACAACAACGCGATCATTTACCTGCGCGCCACGCGGATCAGCCACATAGAAATCCTTATGGTACGCCGGATCAATCGGCACGACATAAAAGAAGTTGCCGGTGGAACGCAGGGTGCCGGTGACGGCACGGCGGGAACGTTCAAGGATACGGATCACCTTGCCTGTGCGCCGCCGTCCAGGCTTGGTGGATGATGGGTCCAAGCGCACTACTACTTTGTCATGCGGCAGCGCCGTGCCCAGATTGCCGCGTGGCACGAAAATTTCGTCGGTATTGTCAGTCGGTTGCACGACCGCATCGCCCGAACGCAGCATTTCCAGAATACCGGGCGCCAAATCCACCGGCGACCCGAGGGAATAACGGTCCCGGCGCAGGCGCACGATTTCGCCACGCGTAACCATGGAATTCAGCAGCAAGCGCAAGCGCTTGCGCGCCGCGCCCTTCAGCCCTAAGGCTTGAGCAATGGCGGCTTCGTCCGGCGGCTCAATATCAGGGCGCTGCAGCAGTTCCAGCACCGCGTCATGATATTTTGCTACATAACGCGAGGATAAACGCATGAAACGACCACCTTAATTCCGCTCTGTATATGCAACATCAACCGGCATCCGCCAAAACCGCCAACATGCGCTTCAGCTTTTCAATTTTTTCCAATAATTCCTGCTTGCGCACACGCTGTTGCTCCACAATGGCCGGCGGCGCTTTGCGGACGAAATCGTAATTATCCAGTTTGCGATTGACGGATGTAAGGTCAGCCGCCGCCTTTTCGGATTGCTCAGCCAGACGTCGGCGTTCCGCCGGTATGTCAATCACGCCTTCCACTGGCATAAACACTGTTCCCAGGCGCGATATTGCATTCGGCATGGCGCGCGCGGGGCGGTAATCCGGCTCCACACGCAACGATTTAGCACGCAACAAAAGAGCAATGGCGTTTTCATCCGCCGCAAGCAAATGAGCGATTTCTTCCGACTCCGGCCGGATGACAAAAGCAATCTGCATTGCCGGCGGTATGCCATAATCCGTGCGCAATGTCCGCCCAATGCGGATGAGATCGTGTTTGTCTTCCACATAGGCCGCCATGCGTTGAAAATCGCTCCAACCGGCAATTTCTTCCGTTTCGACGGGTTTGGGCCAAGGGGCGAGCATAATCAGGTCATCTTCTCCGCCGTATCCGAGTCCATGCCACAATTCTTCAGTGATAAAAGGCGCCATGGGATGTAACAGCCGCAAGAAATGAGCAAAGATGCAATGCATCACTGTCACCACACGCTGGCGCGCTTCCGCATCACCGTTCGCCAAGACGCCTTTAGCGTATTCGATATACCAATCGCAATACTGGCGCCAGACAAACTCATACAATTCCTTCGCTGCATCGTTGAAGCGAAACCGTTCCAAGCTTTCCGTACAAGCGGTAATGGTGTCGTTCAGGCGCACCAGGATATGCTTGTCATCCGGCGCAAGCGGCAACGCCAGCACTGTCGGCAAATCCGCTACCTTCGCCTGGCCTTCGGTATTCATTTGCAGGAAGCGGGCGGCATTCCAGATTTTGGTCAGGAAGTTTCGTCCGACGACGAATTTGTCATTTGACAAATACACATCTTGTCCGACGGCTGCCGTCATCATCATACTGAACCGTAAAGCATCGGCGCTGAATTCATCAATCACCGTCAGTGGATCAATCGAATTGCCGAGGCTTTTACTCATTTTACGCCCGGAATCGTCGCGCACCGTCCCATGGATATACACTTGCTTAAATGGAATATCCCCCATAAATTCCAAGCCGGCGACAATCATGCGCGCCACCCAGAAGAAAATAATTTCCGGCGCCGTCGCCAAGCTATTGGTCGGGTAATAAAAATCCAGTTCCGGCGTTTTTTGCGGCCAACCCAGGATGGTAAACGGCCAGAGCCAAGATGAGAACCAAGTATCCAAGACGTCAGGGTCCTGCTCAATTTCAGTAGCCTTGCAGGCCGGGCAAATCTCCGGTTGGCCGCGCGCAGCCCAAACATGCTGACAGGCACAACAAGTGAACACAGGAATGCGGTGTCCCCACCATATTTGCCGTGAGATGCACCAATCGCGGATGTTTTCCATCCAATCCAGATAAACCTTGGTCCAACGCTCGGGAATGAACTGAATACGCCCATCTTTAACCGCGGCAATGGCGGCGCGGGCCAGCGGCGCCATACGGACAAACCATTGCATTGACAGACGGGGCTCTACCACCGTCTGGCAGCGATAGCAATGCCCGACCGCATGCGTGTGCGGTTCTGTTTTTTCGACCAGGCCGGCAGACGTTAAATCCGCCAACAACCGTTTGCGGCACTCGAAACGGTCCAATCCCGCGTATGGGCCGGCCTGTGCATTCATAATGCCGCCGTCATCCATAACATTGATCGGCTCCAGCCCATGCCGCTGCCCCATTTCAAAGTCATTGGGATCATGCGCCGGAGTGATTTTCACCACGCCGGTTCCGAATTCCGGATCAACAAAATCGTCCGCAATCACTGGCAAGGCGCGTTTAAGGATTGGCAGGAGACATTTACGTCCAACCCACTTGCTATACCGCACATCGCGCGGGTTGACCGCTAAAGCAACGTCCCCGAGCATGGTTTCCGGGCGGGTAGTTGCCACAATCAGCGCTTCTTTTTTGCCGCCGACCGTCCTCGGATAGCGTAAATAATAAAGTTTCCCTTCCGTATCCACGTGTTCACTTTCCTCATCGGAAAGCGCTGTACGGCAGCGCGGACACCAATTGATGATATAATTGCCGCGGTAGATCAGTTGTTTTTCGTACAAGCGGACAAACACCTCAGTCACGGCCGCGCTCAGTCCGGCATCCATAGTGAAACGTTCGCGTTCCCAGTCACAGGACGCTCCCAGTCGTTTGAGCTGTCGGATTATGGCCCCGCCATATTGTTCACGCCATTCCCAGACACGTTGGACGAATTTTTCGCGGCCCAAGGCCTCGCGCGTCAGGCGTTCCTTGCGCAATGCGCGCTCCACAACATTTTGCGTGGCGATACCGGCATGGTCTGTACCCGGCGCCCACAATGTATTATACCCCTGCATGCGCCGCCATCGTATCAGAATATCCTGAATGGTTGCATTCAGGGCATGTCCCATGTGCAACATGCCAGTGACGTTCGGCGGGGGGATGACGATAGTATATGGCTTGCCGCCGCGCGTTGGGTCGGCATGGAAGGCACGCCGCTCCTCCCAGCGCCGGTACCAAAGCTCTTCTACCGCACGCGCATCATAATTTTTATCAATTTCCGGCATGGTAATTACTCCGTTCTACCTAAAACTGCGGCAGCTGCAAGGTGCGAGGCCGCACTGGCGGTGCGAGGCCGCACTGGCGGTGCGAGGCCACACTGGCGGTGCGAGGCCGCACTGGCGGTGCGAGGCCGCACTGGCAAAGGAGAACCACGGATGAACCGGATAGACACAGGCTTTCAGGTCACTGCCTCCGCCTTCATCCTTCATCCTTCATCCTTCCCTTTCTTCTGCATCCTTAAACAATTTATATTCCACGCTATCTACCAAAGCTTCCCACGAAGCCTCAATGATGTTCTCTGAAACGCCAACGGTGCCCCAAGTGTCACGGCCATCCGACGACTCGATGATTACCCGGGTTTTCGCAGCAGTAGCTTCCTTAGGATCTAGTATTCGGACATGATAATCCGTCAACGACACATCATTAATCACCGGGAAGAATCGAACCAACGCCTTGCGCAGCGCGCTGTCCAATGCATTGACCGGACCATCGCCTTCCCCGACCGTGTGCTCGGCCTCACCGTTAACTTTCAGTTTGACCGTCGCCTCAGAAACACAACGATCGCCCACACCGCGCTTCTCTACGATCACACGGAAACCTTCCAGTGTGAAAAAGGGTTTGTGTTTTTTCAACACTTTTTTAATCAACAACTTAAAGGAAGCGTCAGCCGCCTCGAATTCATACCCCTTGCGTTCCAACTCTTCGAGACTCCGCAGCACTTGGCACACTTCCGGTGAAGACTTGGTCAGAGCCTCACCCATTTCTACGGCTTTGAGCAGCACATTACTGCCCCCCGACAGCTCGGAGACCAATATACGCCGGACATTGCCGACACTCTCAGGCGCGATATGCTCGAAACTGATCGGGTTTTTCTCCACGGCATTGACATGCATGCCGGCTTTATGCGCAAAGGCGCTTTCACCGACATACGGCGCATGGCGGTTATGCGAACGCCCCAGCAAATCGTCAGTGAAACGCGCAAGCTCCGTCAGTTTCGTCAGACATCCCGGAGGACCGCACTCATAATTCATTTTCAGCAATAATCCGGGAATGATTGAGCAGAGATTGGCATTTCCGCAGCGTTCACCGTAGCCATTGATGGTGCCCTGCACATGCACGGCGCCGGCGCGCACGGCTTCAAGGGTATTGGCTACCGCCGTCTCACAGTCGTTATGACAATGGATGCCAATCGGCAGCGGGAAGGCACGGACAACCAGCGACGTGATTTCATAAATTTCATGGGGCAACATCCCGCCGCGAGTATCACAGAGCACCAGCATACTCGCGCCACCTTCCGCGGCGGCCTTGAGCACAGCCATAGCGGCATCGGGACCCTCGCGGTAGCCATCGAAGAAATGCTCGGCATCAAAAAGCACCTGCCGCCCATTGGCTTTTAAGTGCCCAACCGTATCACGAACCATATTCAAGTTTTCTTCAGGCGTTGTACGCAAGACATCGCGAACATGCAGCTGCCAGGCTTTGCCGAAGATGGCAACCACCGACATACCGGACTCCAGCAATTTAGTGGTGCCCGGATCGGCGGCGGCGCTGATATTGGCGCGGCGGGTACTGCCGAAAGCCACTACCTTTGCATGGCGAAGTGGCCGGTTGCGCATTTCGGCAAAAAATTCCATATCCTTGGGATTGGAGGCAGCATAACCGCCTTCGATGTAATCCACTCCGAATGCATCCAGCTTGCGCGCCAGATGCACTTTGCCACTCACTGAAAGGGAAATACCCTCGGCTTGCATGCCGTCACGCAGAGTGGTATCGTAAAGTTCAATGCGTTGTTTTTGCATAATGCTCGTTTTTGCTTGGTCGTATTTATAATCGGCGCTGCGGAGGTTGGGTTAAATCTCACCCATAATACGCAACCGCACCGAGTTCTCACCCACAATCGGCAAAGCGTTAATTTCCGCCAAAGCCTCCTTAAAAGCCCGCTCCGGCGCCGTTTGCGTGATGATCACCACAGGCACCTGCTCACCAGCGCAGCTTTCCTTTTGCAATAACGAAGCAATGCTGATGCCGTGCCGCCCCAGGACGGCGCCGATTTCTCCGAATACACCCGGCCGATCAAGCAGATTCAAACGCAAATAATAACGGACTTCTGTTTGATTGATATCGCGCAGACGGCGGACGGCAGACGGCGTACCAAGGACAGGACGACGGACGGCGACGGATGCCAAAGCCATTGCGGCATCCGCCACATTGCTTATCACCGCACTGGCTGTCGGTTCACGTCCGGCGCCACGGCCATACAGCAACAGCTCTCCCGCCCCATCACTTTCGATCAACAAAGCGTTAAAAACCCCTTTAACTGACGCCAAGATGTGGCTGGAAGGCACCAGCGTGGGATGAACCCGCACCTCAACTTCCGATCCTGCATCCTCTATGACCGCCAACAGCCGGATACAATATCCCAACTCACGCGCATAAGCCATATCCAATTCGGCCAAGCCGCGAATGCCCTCGACCGAAACGGCTTCCAGAGGAAAATGTTGCCCGTACACCAACGAGGCCAGGATCAGCGCCTTATGCGCGGTATCATGACCGTCAATATCCAGCGCCGGATTCGCTTCGGCATACCCGGCAGCCTGTGCCGCCTGCAGCGCCTGCTCAAAAGATTGTCCAGTTTGCTCCATACCGGTCAGGATGAAGTTGCACGTGCCGTTCAAAATGCCGTATATTCGGAGAATATTGTCTGCCACCAAGCCCTCCTGCAAGGCGCGGATGACCGGAATTCCGCCGCCTACACTGGCTTCAAAGTAAATCTCCGTCTCGTTTTCGCGCGCCAGTTGAAATAATTCAGCGCCATGCGCGGCCAACAGGGCCTTGTTGGCTGTCACCACCGGCTTACCGCGGCACAGCGCCCGCGTCACCAATTCCCGTGCCACCCCCGTGCCGCCAATCAGCTCCACCACAACGTCCACATCATCCGCATCTACGACTGAGGCCGCATCGTCCGTCGTCAAAACACCGGCCGGAACCGATGCCCGGCGTTCAGCAGAAATGTCGGCCGCCCGCCGCAGCACCGGGCGGACTCCCAACCGGCTAGACAATAAATTGACATTCTTCGGCAAGACCTGAGCCACGCCGGCTCCAATGGTGCCTAATCCCAATAATCCAACTCCAATTTCTTTCATATCCACCTGTTCAAACAAAATCCCATAAGATGCGAACAGTAAAAATACCAAACTCCATGAGCAAATTCAATTAAAAGTTAGCCGGGGATCGGATAGATCGGACGGATCGGTCTGATCCGACCGATCAGCCTGATCAGCCGGATCGCACCAGACAGGCGGCATAAAAACCGTCTGTCCCGGAAACGGGCGGTATTCCCTTACATTCTTTACCCAGCGCATACCCCGGCAAGCGCGCCAGGCAGGCACGCACCAACTCACCATTTTCCTCTGGCTCCAGGCTGCAGGTGCTGTAAACCAACCGGCCGCCGGGCGCCAACAGGGCGGCCAGACTAATGAGAAGCTCCGTCTGGAGGCGGACAAATTCACGTAGGCGGCGCGGATCAAAATTCCAGCGGACATCCGGTTTGTGCCTGATCACTCCGGTGTTCGAGCATGGCGCATCCAGCAAAATCCGGTCAAACGTCCCACAGCCTACCGGCGGATGCAGAGCATCCACCCCCTGAAGCCTGACAAACTCCGATAAACCAAGCCGGCTAAGATTGTCGGCCATGCGCCTGCAGCGCGCAATCTGAGGCTCCCATGCCGTCAAGGCGCCTTCCCCCTGCATCATGCCAGCCAACAGCGCGGTTTTCCCGCCCGGTGCGGCACAGGCATCCAATACACGCATTCCGGGCTTTGCGCCGAGCAGAGCTACGGCATTGGCTACGGCCGGATCGGCCGCCAGAAACCATCCTTTGTCATACCCCGGCAAGCCCGGCACAGCCACACCGCGTTTAACGACAAAAAACTTTCTTCCGGCAGATGGCGTGACCCGCACAATCAATTCCTGTTCCTGAAAGGCCTTTTGCAAAGACTGCTCGGATATTTTCAAGCTGTTTGCCGTCACTGTAACTTCTGCCGGCAGGTTATTCCATGCGGCAATCTCTTCTGCCTGCGCCGGTGAAAAATTGGCGCTCCAACGTTGTAAAAGACTATCAGGGTGCGAAAGACGGATACCAGGCGATTGACGTTGCAGGGCATCATCTAACACCTGACGTTCGCGCAATGCCCGGCGCAATATCGCGTTAACGAAGCCGGTGACGGCGGTGGACTCTGTTTGCCGCACTGCGGCAACCGTTTCATTGACCGCCGCATATTCGGCGACATCGGTCAGATGCAGAACCTGATAGAGCCCGACATATAAAGCCGCGGATATTTTCAGCGCCGGTAGAGACGGCGCATATTTCTGCACCACCCACTCCAAGTGTCGCCGCCAACGCACCACGCCATAGACCAACTCCATGACGAATGCGCGATCATCGGTGACTGCCTCTAAGAGCTGCCCCGGGAAAGCGCCTGTTTGCATCCATTCGGCAACAATCCTGATAGCGGCAGCACGGGAACTCAATTTCATATCAAATGCGTTCCGGCGCTTCAATGCCGAGCAGCTCCAATCCTTGGCGCAATACACAAGCTACAGCCGCACAGAGCCGCACCCGGCTTTCCCGGATACCTTCCGCTTCTTTTAAGAATGGAACATTTTGATAGAAATTGCTGTAATGTCCAGCCAGAGCATAGAGATAATCGGCCAGAATACTGGGACGGTAGAGCCGGGCGGCATTAAGCAATATTTCCGGGAAACGGACTAAGTGCAGCGCCAACGTCCGCTCCACTGGCAATTCCGGCCGCAATGGATAATCTTCCAAGCGGATGTCAGGATGGCGTTCCCGATATTTATCCAGGACACTACAAATACGCGCGTGGGCATATTGCAGATAAGGCGCGGAATTGCCGGTCAACGCCAAGGCCTTGTCCCATGAAAACGTCACCAAACTTTGAGGGTTTTGACTCAAATCGGCGTATTTCACCGCGCCGATGCCGACTGCCTGCGCTACCTTGCGTTGCTGCGCGGGCGGCATTTCCGGGCTGCTCTCGCGGACCATGTCCAGCGCGCGTGTCTCCGCTTCGTCCAGCAGCATTTCCAATTTGATAACATTGCCTTGACGCGTGGAAAATGTCCCTTCCGGCAGGCGCATCAAACCGAACCAGACATGCGCCAAGTCAGTATCAACCCCTAATTTACGCGCCAACGCAAATACCTGCCGAAAATGCAGTTGCTGGCGCTCATCGGTGACATAGACAATGGCAGCCGGTGCAAACTCTTCCACCCGGCTTAAAAGCGTCGCGACATCGGTAGTCGCATAGTTAAAGGCGCCATCCGATTTACGCACAATGCAAGGCGGCAGTTTATCCGCATCCTCATCAAAAAAGGCTACCAGCGCGCCTTCACTTTCACGCGCCAGCCCCTCAGACTCCAGGCGTTCAATGACGCCCGGCAGGCGGTCGTGGTAGTAACTCTCACCACGCGTCAAATCAAAGGTAACGCCCAAACGGGCGTAAATCCGGTCAAATTCTTCACGGGACAGCCGGATAAACTCCCGCCAAAGCGCCAGATTTTCCTGGTCACCCGCTTGCAACTTCACCAATTCAGCCCGGCACTGGGACATCCAGTTTTCGTCCTCTCTGGCGCGCTCGTAGCTGCGGACATAAAGCCGCTCCAATTCCTCCACTGGCGATGTTGCTAATGCGTCTCTGTCCAAAAAATGCCGATACCCTTGGATCAGGATGCCGAATTGGGTACCCCAATCACCGAGATGGTTGTCGGCAATGACTTGATACCCCAGAAACCGGTGCAGACGGTCAAGAGCATTACCGATCACTGTGGAACGGATATGCCCGATATGCATGGGTTTGGCCACATTGGGGCTTGAGTAATCAATCACCAGCGTCCGCCCGGATCCAACTGCCGGCGTGCCCAGACGTGGATCTGACAGCATACCCTCCAAGCGTGTTGCCAGCCAGGTATGATCTAAGGTAATGTTGATGAAGCCCGGACCAGCCGGTTCCAGACGCGCCACTGCTGGGTGCGTCGGAGCATGCGCAATTACGGCTGCGGCAATGACCCGCGGCGCTTGTCGCAACGTCCGTGCCAGGCCCATGGCGGCATTGCATTGGTAATCACCGAATTCCGGCGAAGTGGCCGGCTCAACCGCCACGGAAGCCAAAGCATAAGCTTGTTCAGGGAAGGCGGACTGAAAGGCAGTACGCATCCAGTCCGTCAACAGCGCATTCAAAGTCGGCAGATTCATTATTCAGTCTGCGCCGGGCTACGCAACAAGTCTTGATAAACCACCGACAGCACACTGATCTGGAGCGGGAAGGTTACGATAATGCCGACAATAAACAATAATATCCCAACAACACTGATAACTTCTGCAATTATTACCATCAGTATTGCTGGGAGAAAGACGGGAAGCAGAGCCTTGAATGCCGCCACAACCGCCTGACGGCAATCCATTTTTTTGTCGGCAATATAAAACATGGAAAAAACAAACAGCACGCTCAACAATATGTTAAACACCAGCAGGAACAGAGAGGCAAACACTGTGGAGAAGACGATGTTGGCTAAAAACGACGCAATGATGGAAACGACTATGTTAGCCAAAACAAGCAAAAAAGAGTCCAGGAAGAAATTGAATCCTTTAAAAAGATCACCGATTTCCGGCTTGGGCTCGCTTTTATCCAACAAGCGGAGCTGAATTAAAATCACCCCTACTATCATCGGACCGGCCAGCAGCCCCAAAGTAACCATTGATAGTATCCCAGCTAACAGATTGACAACTAACAGTAAGAGAAAATTTTCCTTATAGATATTAAATCCAGTTTGAATCCATTGCCCGATTTTTAGTTCCTGCTTTGCCATAATGCATACCCCATAATTTTGGTTAACGCACAAAATGTACCGGTCATATTCCGGCACCTATCTGTAAGTGTCATTTATTATTGTGTTCTGCCGATGATAAAGTCAAGCTGTAATTCCGATTGGACTTTCCCAAAAAAATCCGGCCATTAATCAAAAACCAGTCCGTGCTGGTAAATTCGGGGTCTGGCGGAGCCCTTAAAGGACGTGACATACCCCCGCCATTGCGGGCAAGCATTCCAAGGCAACGCTCTGGGATTAATAGAAAAGTGTAAAATCAGCCGAAAGGGCGTGACATAGAAATTCAGTGCAACGCCAGACCAGACCCCGAATTTAACCCGCTCGGACTGATCTTTACGGAATGACAGATTTTTTTGGGAAAGTCCACTTTATTCCGCATCCACTTTATTCCGCACTTGACATTCCCACCCGTATTTCGCACACTGCCAATCATGCAAACACCTGTTCATACTGACGCCGGTGGATGTGTGTCTGCATCGGTTGCAAAGCGATTTCTTATAAGTTGATGCTGACAGGAGCATTGGGACTAAGAATCTTACGTGCTTTGTTTGGCTTTGGCAGAAAGCCATCCCAACTACAATAAGAGCAAACCAATTCCTATTCAAGACCGAGGAGCCGTAAAAAGATTTTTGAAAAGCATCAAGGGGAATATGTTGAGTTTGAGGAAATAAAGGACGATGCAGATAAATAAAAATAATAATTCATAGTTAAATAACGTTATAATTATACAAATAAGATAAAAAACATTACTTTTGTATTGATTCTCACAAAAAAAAGAAAGGAGTAAACATTGAAAAATAGAGCAGATTTTATATTTATGAAAGTTGAGGCACAAAATAGAGTGGCACGTAGAGAAGATAGCAAGCGACACGCTAAAGCTGTAAAAGAGATTACTGCATCAAAGGAAAATGCATTAGCTTTTTTAGCTAAAACAGGTGTTTATGACAAAGATGGAAATCTGAAACCCGCTTTTAGATGAATATGAATAAAGAACAAGTTGAATTGTATTCTAGAAGGTCAAATCTTATTTTGGGTTTTCATGGATGTGATGCAACGGTTGTGAAAAAGTTTTAAATCAAAAAGACATTCTCAAGCCAAGCATGAATGATTATGACTGGTTAGGAAATGGAATCTATTTTTGGGAAAACAATAGTTCAAGGGCAATGGAATTTGCGCAAGAAAGTGCAAATCGAAAGGGAACAAAAATAATAACCCCTGCTGTAATTGGAGCGATACTTGTTTTGGGCAACTGTTTAGACCTTACAGACACCTATTACCTAAACGAGTTAAAAAAAGCCTACAACGTACTGTCAAAAGTTAAAGAAATAGCCGGAGCATCATTGCCTGAAAATGAAAACTTTTCTTCATCCAAAGATAAACTTTTTAGGAAATTGGATTGTGCTGTAATTCAAGTTCTCCATACCTTAAATGAAGAGAAGAAAATTCACCCTTATGATACAGTGCGTGGTGTTTTTTGGGAAGGTGGCGAATTGTATCCAAATGCCGGATTTTCAGCTAAAAATCATATTCAGATTTGTGTACGGAATATAAACTGTATCAAAGGTTTTTTCTTGCCACGTCCAATTGATAAAAATTTTCCAATTCCTTAATTCTCCCCCCTCCAATAGGTAAAAAACGAAATACATTTATTGCCTTCACTTTGTAGGAATAAACTCAGCTTCTATCATGCCGTTTTGCTTTGCAAGTTGCAGTTGCGGTAAAATCCTTTCATCCCAATAAAAACCCGCCCAATCCGAATGAAACGCGTTAGACTGTGGAAGTCGCCCAATAAAATTATCAGCATCAAAGCCAAATTGCTGATTTGTAACAAGGTGCAATTTTGGCGCTAAATCCTGTCCAAGAAGTTTATAGTCAGTTGCATTTGGTTTCTTGGTCTCATGGTCTCAATAAAATCCATCAACAAAAGCCTTGCTATCCATTTCATAAGGGGCGCCCTCTTCACTATCTGCCTCAATCTGCATAAATCTGCGGTTTTTGTAATTCTCTTACCCCTTTGGCGTCTTCTTGGCGGTTGTTCAATTCTGTTATAAGCAAGCCCACACCTAGCGCTTGCGCAGCCGGATGTTTTGCGGAGTAATTTCCACCAATTCATCATCATTGATATAGGTAATGCAATCCTCCAGGCTCATCTGAACAACCGGAGTCAGAATAATATTTTCATCCGACCCGGAAGCCCGCACATTGGTCAGATGCTTGCCTTTGCTGGGATTGACCATTAAATCGTTGTCCCGGCAATGCTCGCCGATAATCTGCCCGCGATAAATGCGCACACCCGGCTCAAGGAAAAGCCGACCGCGCTTCTGCAGGTTAAAGAGCGCATAGGCGACGGTCGTGCAGTTTTCGGTTGACACAAGCGCCCCGTTCCTGCGCTGTCGCATCTCACCGGCGAACTCGCCATATTCCAGAAAAACATAAGTAAGCGCCCCCATGCCTTTGACGTCAGACATGAATTCTGACTTAAAGCCCAGTAGTCCGCGTGTGGGGATTCTATATCTCATCCGCATCAGACCGTTTTCGCTGCGCATCTCCAATAACTGCCCCTTGCGCGCCCCCAGTTTTTCAATGACAGTGCCGGAATGCTCTTCTGCCATTTCCACCAGCAGTTCTTCATAAGGTTCCAGACGGCGTCCGTTTTCTTCCTTAAATATTACACGCGGGCAACTGACTTGAAATTCATAACCTTCGCGTCGCATTTTTTCAATAATAACGGATAGATGCAGTTCGCCACGGCCAGACACTTTAAACCCGGGCGACCCCGGCAGTTCCTCGACGACCAGCGCCACGTCCACCAAAGCCTCCCGTTGCAGGCGTTCGGCCAGATGAGTGGAAGTAATGAATTCCCCTTCCATACCTGCAAACGGCGAGTTATTCGGCAAAAAGAACATGGATACCGTCGGCGGGTCTATGGGCGGCGATGGCAGTGGACGAGGATCTTCGGGATCAGTAAAGGTTTCACCAACCGCCAAATCGTCCTGCCCCGCCACCGCTACAATTTCCCCAAGCCCGGCGCTATCAACTTCAACCTTGCGAGTACAGTCAAAGCGATAAATCTTGGTTATACGTGTCAGACGCAGTTGACCGGCGCTGTCGGCCACCGCCACCGGCATACCCACCCACATACTGCCGGAAGTGATTTTACCGATCCCTAACCGCCCAAGAAACGGGGAGTGATCAATCGTGCTGACCCGCATTTGTAACGGGCCCTGCGCATCACCGGAGGGCGCGGGAATATATTTTATGATGGCGTCGAAAAGCGGTTGCATGTCAGTCCCCGGCTGGGACGGGTCTTCGCCAGCGTACCCACCGATAGCCGAAGCATACAACACGTGGAAATCCAATATCTCATGCGGCGCGTCTAATTTCACAAACAAATCAAACACCTGATCAACCGCCCAATTTGGGCGAGCGGCGGGTTTATCTATCTTATTTACAACAACGATTATTGGCAATCTGAGCGCCAACGCTTTCTTGAGCACAAAAAAGGTTTGCGGCATCGGCCCTTCTTGCGCATCCACCAAAAGCAACGCGCCATCGGCCATTTGCAATACCCGTTCCACCTGACCGCCGAAATCAGCGTGACCGGGAGTATCAATAATATTGATGGTATGTCCGCGGTAACGCAAAGCGCCGTTTTTCGCCGCAATAGTAATGCCTCGCTCGCGTTCGAGATCCATGGAGTCCATCATCCGTTCCGCTACCGCCTGATTTTCGCGGAACATCCCGCTCTGGTGAAAGAGCTGATCCACCAGCGTGGTTTTCCCATGATCTACATGAGCTATGACCGCCACATTACGTATTTTGCCGCTGCACATAAAATTTTTCCTTCGAGCCATCAAAACGCCGGAGTGTTTAACCTTAAAACGGCAGTTGGTAAGTTTGTCGCAGATGCGCGGCGCGAAGGATGAAGCTGTATAAGTATACCGCGAATCCTGCGCAACAAAGCAGATGCGGCAAAATCGCCAACCCCTTTACTGGTTTGAAATTCAGGAAACTTTTTACACCTAATAGGCACAATATCTTCTCAGCCTTAACATTCTTGTCCTCAATATCTTATATCGTTTTCTGAATTTCAGATGCCGCTTTAAGGTTTAACAGAAAGCGGTACAGCACGCAAATTATTTTTAGCCACTCCCGCATACGCTCATGCTCTGAAAAATCTTGCGTATCCTGTGCGTCCTCGCAGCTAACTCGTTCCCATCACTAAATTTTAGTTTGACCTAAAATTGCGGCAGTTGGCAAGTTTGGCGCAGATGCGCGGCGCGAAGGATGAAGCTGTATAAGCATACTGCGAGTCATTCGCAACAAAGCAGATGCGGCAAAATCGCCAACCCCTTTACGGGTTTGAAATTCCGGAAACTTTCTTTTACCAAATGAGTGCAGTAACTCTAAATCTTAATATTCTTATTCTCAACACTTTATCTCGTTTCCTGAATTTCAAATGCCGTTTTAGGTTTGACAAAATCAGTTAAACACGATATCTTGTGTCCTGTTACTGGTTCACCCACAATCTGTGGTGATAAAAAGGGAATCCGGTGAGATGCCGGAGCTGCCCCGCAGCGGTGTTCAGGAACGAAAGCCATAACAAGCACTGCCCGTTTTTGGGTGGGAAGCATGGCCGGTAGGAAAAGTCAGACGCCTGAGAGCCCGAAGACCTGCCAATAACACACAGGCTGAAATATTATTTTGCTTTCGCGGGAAAAGCAAGCAGCTCTCTGATGCCGACTCCCTGTCGGCTTTGAGCATGGGCTCTTCTCCTTTTCCCGGAATGTAATCTTGCGGACGGCTTATTGTATCGTCCGTTGGCATCAAGGAGATAGACATGCAGACATTAATTTCGGTGCGCGAGGATCAGGGTAACGCTGTTTCGACGAAACTGAGCGAGCAGAAATTCAAAAACGTGCGCAAACGCGATGGGCGAACCGCGCCTTTTGATATTTCCAAGATACAGGCGGCTATCCTGAAAGCCGGACGCGCTACCGGCGAATTCGGCGAAGACACTGCCACGCAATTATCCCGCCGCGTTTTAGGTATGTTGCATACATTAATGGTGTCGGACACGCCGGCGGTAGAAGATATTCAGGATGTAGTGGAGGATGTTCTCTTGGCCGGCCCGTTCAAAAAAACGGCTAAGGCATATATTCTTTACCGCGATCAGCATGCCCGTATCCGCGAGTTCGTGCAAAAAGCCAAAGTGGATTTGATGGATGACTATTTGGCGCAACTGGACTGGCGCGTGCAGGAAAACAGCAATATGACCTATTCGCTGCAAGGGCTGAACAATTACATCTCCAGCGAAATCAGCCAAGCCTACTGGTTAAACAAGGTTTATACCGCCGATATCCGTCAGGCGCATCTGACCGGTGATTTTCATATACATGATCTGGGTTTGCTGAGCGCGTATTGCGTCGGTTGGGACCTGCAAGATTTGCTATCTTCCGGCTTTAAAGGCGTGCCGGGTAAAGTGGAAAGCAGTCCAGCCCGGCATTTCCGCACGGCATTGGGTCAGATCGTCAACTTCTTTTACACATTGCAAGGCGAGGCAGCCGGCGCGCAGGCATTTTCAAACCTTGACACCTTATTGGCGCCATTTATCAGGCATGACCGCCTGAGTTATGCGGAAGTCAGGCAAGCTCTGCAGGAATTTGTGTTTAACATCAACATTCCCACGCGGGTTGGTTTTCAAACACCGTTTACCAACATCACCCTGGATTTGTGTCCGCCATCCACGCTGGCCAACCAGCCGGTGATTATCGGCGGCGAACCGCAAAACGCCGTATATGGTGATTTTCAGGAAGAAATGTGGCTCTTTAACCGGGCATTTCTGGATGTCATGACACAGGGTGACGCCAGCGGACGTGTCTTCACCTTCCCTATTCCAACCTATAACATCACCAAAGATTTTGACTGGAATACACCGCAGCTGGATCAACTTTGGAACGCAACAGCGAAATACGGTATTCCATACTTCGCTAATTTTATTAATTCCGACATGTCTCCGGAAGACACTCGCTCAATGTGTTGTCGGCTGCGGCTGGATGTGCGCCATCTGCAAAAACGCGGCGGGGGCTTGTTTGGCGCCAACCCCTTGACCGGTTCAATTGGCGTAGTGACCATCAATATGCCGCGCTTAGGACATCTGGCGAAAGATGAGCCGGATTTCATGGCACGGCTGGATAGTTTGATGCACACGGCATTCGTCGCTTTGGAGACCAAGCGCAAATTGTTGGAACAGCTCACGGAACGCCATCTCTATCCTTATACACAGTATTATTTGCGGAACGTAAAACAGCGCCACGGCCAATACTGGCACAACCATTTTTCCACCATCGGTCTGGTTGGTATGAACGAAGCCTGTCTGAGTCTTTTAGGCCAGGACATTGGAACACCAGAAGGCCGCGCCTTTGCCACCCGCGTACTGGACCGTATGCGTGAAAGGCTGGTAGCATTCCAGGAACAGAGCGGCAACATGTATAATCTGGAGGCAACACCGGCGGAAGGCGCCGGCTACCGCCTGGCACGCCTGGATGCCGAACGCTACCCGGAGGTCCGCGCATCATTGAAAACGCAGGCAGGGGTGCCGTTATACAGCAATTCGACGCAACTGCCGGTTAATTATACCAACAATATCTGGCAGACACTGGAATTGCAGGATGAGTTACAGACCAAATACACCGGCGGCACGGTCCTGCATATTTTCCTGGGTGAAGCCGCGCCTGATCCGCAGGCGCTGAAATCTTTGGTCAAAAAAGTCTGCTCCAATTACAGCTTGCCGTATTTTACCATCTCGCCGACTTTCAGCGTCTGTTCCTCGGATGGATACCTGCGCGGCAACCAAGCGACTTGCCCTAAGTGCGGGGCGAAGACCGAAGTTTATTCGCGAGTGGTGGGCTACCTTCGTCCGGTGGATCAATGGAATGAAGGCAAACAGGCGGAATTCGCGGCGCGGAAGACTTTTGACTCAGGCTTAAATTAAGGAAACGAGATAAAAGAGAACCACGGATGAACACGGATGGACACTGATGAACAGGGAAAGATTAACCGCCAAGACGCCATGAACACCAAGCAAAGAGGAAGGGCTCACACGAAAGTGCGAGCCGCACTGGCGACACGGAGATCACGGAGAGGAGAACCACGGATGAACACTGATAGACACGGATAGGGAAAGGATGCCGCACTGACCGGCAAATGCCGGTCTGGCGGCACGCACCGTGGCGAATCCTCTTCTGACACCTTGGCGTCTTGGCGGTTAAGCCCTATCCCTTTGTGCATTTTGTGCATCTTTGTGGCTAATCTACTTCTGTCACCTTGACGCCTTGGCGGTTCCTATCTTCTTCTGATTATCCGCTATCTCAACTTTGTGGCTCTTGAATTAAGTCGGATTTGAAAAATGATTTTCGGCGGTTTTCAATCTGTGTCGCTAAGCGATTTCCCCGGACGCCCGGCGGCGATCCTGTTTGCGCAAGGCTGCAACTATCGTTGTCCATTCTGTCATAACGCCCGGCTGTTGCCGCTCCAGTCGGACGGGTGTTTTGATGACGATACGGCCATGGCGCTACTGCAGCGCCAACACAAATTGATTGATGGCGTGGTGTTCAGCGGCGGGGAACCGACCTTGCAGCCGGATATAGTTGACGTTATTCGACGCGTGCGCAACGAATTGTCGCTGTCGGTTAAGTTGGACACCAACGGCAGTCACCCGGAAGTGTTGCGCACGCTATTAGATGCCGGATTATTGGATTACATAGCGATGGATGTCAAGGCGCCTTGGGATTGCTACCCGCGTCTGACCGGGACGCCGGATTGCCGTGTGGCGGATGTGCGGGAGAGCGTCCGCCTGATTGCGGCAAGTGGCGTGCGTTATGAATTCCGCACCACGGTGGCGCCGGAGCTGTTAACGCCGGAAGATGTGGAACGCATCCAAGCCGGTTTACCGGATGGGGCAGTTTATAAAACGCAGGCGTTTATTGCGGAACACGCCTTGTACCTAAAAGCGGCAGTTGAAAGGAAATAAAAATGATTAGTGCAAACCTTGGTTTTCCGCGTATCGGCGGACAGCGTGAGCTGAAAAAAGCGCTGGAAAATTACTGGCACGGGAAGAGTTCTGACAGCGCGTTACGCGATACCGCACGCACCTTACGTGCGCAAAATTGGCAATGGCAACGCCAAGCCGGTTTAACACATATTCCCTCCAACGATTTTTCGCTTTATGACCATGTACTGGATACCGCCTGTATGCTCGGCACAGTCCCGGCGCGCTATGGGTGGTCCGGCGGGAAAATGGAATTGGATACATATTTCGCTATGGCCCGTGGGAACGCCTCGGCCACAGCCATGGAAATGACAAAGTGGTTTGACACCAACTATCACTACATCGTCCCGGAATTTGAACCTGGGATGCGCTTCCAATTAGCCTCTACCAAAATTATAGATGAATTCAAAGAAGCCAAGTCATTGGGGATATTGACCCGCCCGGTAATCCTAGGACCGGTTTCGTTTCTGATGTTGGGGCGCGGTCGCGATGGAATTCAACCGCTGAATTTACTAGACCAAGTGACCCCACTCTATCGTGAGGTATTGAGCAATCTGGCGGCGTCCGGAGCGGAATGGGTGCAAATGGATGAGCCGGTATTGGCGTTGGATATGACGCCACACGAAATGCAGGCGCTGGTTACCGTGTATAAAACCTTAGCGTCCAAACAACACCCGCGCCTGTGCCTGACGGCTTATTTTGGCAGTTTGGCCGATAAGTTAAAAGAGTTGGCGCGCCTGCCGGTGGGAGCGCTACATCTCGATTTAGTGCGTGCGCCTGACCAATTGGCGCTGGCCTTGGATTGCGTGCCGGATAGCATGTGCCTGTCATTGGGGCTGGTCAATGGCCGCAACATCTGGAAAACCGATTTAACCGCGGCTTTGGAGTTGATCCAACCGGCCATCCGCAAGCTGGGACATGAACGCCTGATGATAGCTCCATCCTGCTCATTGCTGCATTGTCCGGTGGATTTGGAGCAGGAAACTGACTTGCGTGCGGATGTGCGTGCCCGCATGGCGTTCGCACGGCAAAAGCTGGACGAGGTTAATGTTTTGTGTCAAGCCGCATGTGGCGACCGTGCGGCATCGGACTCCTTGACAGCCAACCGTCGGGCGCTTGAAAAAGCACAGGCTGGCAGTGTGTGCAACCCGGCCGTCCAGAAACGGCTGGCTGGCGTTACACCGGCAATGTTTCAACGTTCCTCACCATATCAGCGCCGCCGTCTGGCGCAACAATCCCGCTATAAATTGCCGTTGTTACCGACCACCACGATAGGTTCGTTCCCACAGACTCCGGCGATTCGGAAAGCACGGGCGGATTTCAAGCGTGGCGGTCTGACGGCTGATGCCTATCAAACCCTGATGCGCCGTGAAATCGAACAAGTGATCCGCTTTCAGGAAGAAATTGGATTAGATGTGTTAGTGCACGGCGAACCGGAACGCAATGACATGGTGGAGTACTTTGGCGAGTTGCTGGAAGGATTTGCCTTTACCCAAAATGGATGGGTGCAAAGCTATGGCTCGCGTTGTGTCAAACCACCGGTTATTTTCGGTGACGTTGCGCGACGCGCCCCCATGACTGTGGAATGGATCAAATACGCCCAAGCGCTGACATCCCGTCCGGTTAAGGGGATGTTGACCGGCCCTATTACCATCCTGCAATGGTCGTTTGTTCGTGAAGACCAACCTAGGCGTGATACTGCCTTTCAAATTGCGCTTGCCGTCCGGGATGAAATCGCCGATCTGGAAGACGCTGGGATCGGCATGATCCAGATAGATGAGCCGGCTTTGCGTGAAGGCGTCCCTTTGCGGAAGGCCGACCATTCGGAGTATTTCGATTGGGCAATCAAGGCTTTCCGGCTGGCGGTCTCCGGCGCGGCCGATTCCACCCAAATTCACACGCACATGTGTTATTCCGAATTTAACGAAATCATGCCTGAAATCGCGGCGATGGATGCCGATGTCATTTCCATCGAAGCATCGCGTTCCGACGCCGTGCTGCTGGAAGCGTTTTCCGCTTTCAAATATCCAAACGAAATCGGGCCCGGGGTGTATGATATTCACAGCCCACGCGTGCCGTCCATTGCCGAAATTAAAGCAATTATTGAACGCATACTACACTGGCTGCGTCCGGAACAGGTGTGGATCAATCCGGATTGCGGCTTAAAAACGCGCGCATGGCCGGAAACCCGTGCCGCATTGTGTAATATGGTGGCCGCCGCACGCGCCGCCAGGCTGGCATTGCAAGAGGATGCATGAAAATATATGATGACATATCGCTGGTGATAGTAAACACCTTGTATTTATTGGCGTTAATCAACCCCATCAGCAAGGTGGCTGTCCTTTCAGCATTGCCGCCCGAACGTCGCAACATGTTGCAACGCATAAGTTTCAGCGCCAGTGTCGTCGGCGCGATGATCCTGCTGGGGGCAATGTTGTTCGGCGTTTTCATTTTGAATAAAGTTTTCCGTGTAGAACTTTACGCCTTGCAGGCGGCCGCCGGGCTGGTGTTGGCATCGGTTGGATTCAATGCCTTACGCAGGGGAGTGTTCTTTGAGCAACCTGATACTGACGAGTTTTCTAATGTCGCCCTCGTCCCTTTGGCTTGTCCGCTGATTGCCGGCCCTGCTACGATTACAGCGGCTATTACACTGCGCGCTTCTGTCGGCTTAACAGAAGCCACCATATCCATTGTCTTAGCCGTTGCCATCAACTACCTGATCATGCGGGCTTCACGTTTCATCAGCCAATGGCTGACCAAGTTTAACCTCATGGGCGCCATCATACGCATTACCGGCTTGGTTGTCATGACGATGGGTATGCAAGCCCTGCTGGACGGATTGCGCATCTGGTGGAAATAAGTCAGACGACAAAAACCGGTATCCCATCTATGGCATTCTTGGCGCCTTCTACGGGGTATATTTTAAGGCATGGCCTTATTCGGTATTCGGCGTTAGTTTTGCTTGAGTCCGCTCGGCCTTGAGCTCAAGGAGGGCGCCCACTTCCAACGTCACATTAGTCGCTATTTCAAAATACACATCGCTGTCGTAGCGGCTTGAGAATTCAATACTGTAAAGGCCAGCAGTCTCACCTGCATCAGCCGCAGGGAGTCTGGTTATATTAATAGCCGCCCATGAATTAGATGTGCCAATCGTTCCCGACGCCGAATCCCCCGTAAGTGTAATGGGCGAAAAATTCCACGTCTCTTCTTCGCGCGACGAAGTATAAACTCCATCTCCTGCAATTTTTACAAATTGACTTTGAACCGAGAGCTTTTCTTCTTCAGCATCTTTATCCAACTTCAGCGCCACACTACACACAATGCTATTTTCCGTTTCGCCAACCGGAGGGTCGCCAATCCGCGCAATAAATACCGTAACAACCACGGAAAGCAGGATGGTCGCCAAAATAGCTGCGACCCAACGAATTGTCATAGACAATCGGCCCAGCAAAAAGAAAATACCTACTCCAATTACAAGGCATATCAAATAGACAGCGAACATACGTACCCTCTACTTTCTATTTTGCTCGCACTGGAGCCGTTCACAATCACGGCGGGCAGCCCAACCATTACACCCTTGCGCGTTATCATAAACGCGCCATAATCGAGCCATAATCGAGCCATAATCGCGCCATAAACGAGCCAAACGAGCCATAAACGAGCCATAAACGAGCCAATCGCGCCATAAACGAGCCATAAACGCGCCATAAACGCGCCATAACTCGTCATAAACTCACCATAAACTCGTCATAAACGTATCAATCGTATCATAATCGTATCATAAACGTATCAATCGTATCATAATCGTATCATAATCGTATCATAAACGTATCAACGCGCCATAATCGCGCCAAGGCGCTTTTGAATGTATAATTCAGGTCAACAAACGCATGCCACGCCGTGTTCATTGGATCAGCCCCGATTGTTGATAGCTGTAGTAGCCGGTCTTAGTGACGATGATATGGTCCAGAACCCGGATGCCGAGTAGCTTAGCGGCTTGGGTGAGCTGCTCGTGTGTGGCAAGGTCGGCTTCGCTGGGCGTGGGATCGCCGGAGGGGTGGTTGTGGGCGAAAATGACGGCGGCAGCCCGGTCGGCAATGACGTCGGCAAAGACTTCGCGTGGGTGAACTTGGCTCCGGTCGAGCAGTCCGATGGTTACGATTCGCCTCTCAATAACCTCGTTTGCGCCATTCATCGAAAAGCAGATGAAATGCTCCTGTGTCTTTCCGGCGATGTCGGTCAGGAGCGGCAGAACATCCAAGGCCGTAACAACCTTGACGGTATCTTTGAGCAGGTGGCGGCGGGCGAGTTCGAAGGCGGAGAGGATTTGCCCGGCCTTGGCAAGCCCGACTCCGGGGACGGCCAGTAAATGGTCAAGCGTAAGGCCGGTCTTATGTTCGCGGATGAGTCCGGCTACCTGCTTGGCGATGGTGCGCACATCAACGCCGGCCGTGCCCATGCCGAGGATTGCCGCGACAAGCTCCTCATCCGTCAGGGCAGAAGCTCCCCGTTCGCGCAGTTTCTCACGCGGGCGGGTATGTTCTGGCATGTCTTTGATCGTTTTCATTGCTTATCTGGTGGGTGCCCCCACAATTTCGCGATTATCAGTTGAATATCTTTTTCGATGGTCGCGATCGTTAGCTTTTTACTTTCAATCTCGGCCTTACGAGTTTCAATCAATTCTACAATCCGGTCTTGTTCATCAAGAGGAGGAAGCGGGATAGCAAACTTTGAATATTGCGATATCCAATATCGTTTGTGTTCATCAGGGCTAAACTTAATCTCCTGCATTGCATAAAACACGTATCTAATATTTGCAATGCCTTTCTTCGCACGTAGAATCTTCATTGCAGAAGACTTAACCTTGAAGGGAAAGTCTACCAGCTTTGTTGCCGTTGTGAAGTCGTCAAAGATTATCACAGGAAGGTCGTCTGAAAAGATACCGTCAGTCTCATTCGTGTATCCCAGCACAAAAGTCTTCCCGGCGGTCAGCACAGGGGTAGGATATTCGTCTTTATAGTCAACAGACTTCACTATGTATTGTGTGGGTTGCTCGTAATCAAGAATCTCGCCTAGCGGAGTCATGGGCCACTTTGCATGGGTAATTGCAGTGGAAACACGATAGGCATCAGCTTGCAGACTTATGGTTTCAGATTCAAGTATGCGAACGCGTGGGACGGCAAATGCGAAGGGGGGAAGGGATGCCATGGGTGCCTTTTTCCACGACTGCAGTAAGTCCATTACAGCGGGCAAATCGTTCTCATCAATTAGCCGACGTTGAGCTCCCAAGTCGAAACCGTCGTTTTCAATCTTGATAAAAAGCACTGCATCGCGTTGACGGGCAAGATTCTGATCTAGGAAGATTATACTGGTTTTGACGGCACTGTATGGGTTGAACACCCCCTTAGGAAGGCTGAGTACTGCCCACAGGCTGTTCTCTACCAGCAGCTTCCGCACAGCCCTGTGTCCGCGCTGGTTCTGAAACATTACTGGTTCGTGTATTATGAATCCGGCACGCCCACCATCATTAAGATGCTCAGCTATGTAGTCGACAAATAATACTTCACTTCTGGTCGCTTTGACAGAGAACTTATTATGCGGCCGGATACCGCCTTTGGGAGTCATAAACGGCGGATTGGCAAGGATGACATCAAAACGCTCGTCCCAGCGTTCTTCGCTGGTCAGCGTGTCATACTCATAAATCGTGGGCCTGGGAAAACGATGCAGATACATGTTGGCGCGAGCCAGCCTGACCATGTCCGGAGCAATATCGTAACCGCGGAAATTGGTCATGAGGCGCGCGCGTTCATCCGGTGTCAGATTTTTATTGCCCTTCTGGATATGCTTGAAAGCCGAGATCAGGAATCCGGCAGTGCCGCAGGCGGGATCAAGGATGGTCTCGGTCTTCTTAGGGTCAACCACGGCGACGATGAAGTCAATAATATGGCGCGGAGTGCGGAACTGGCCGGCATCGCCCTGCGTGCCAAGCACGGAAAGCAGGTACTCAAACGCGTCACCGAGGCGTTCGCTGTGGTCGTAGCTGAAGCCATCAATTTCCTTGAGGAACAGGTTGAGGGTTTCGGGATCGCGATACGGCAGGAACACACCCTTAAAAATATCGCGGAACAACTGGGGGATGTTCTTGTTTTCGTTCATCTTCTCAATGCCTTCAGCATAGAGCAGCAGGCGTTCATGCCCGCTATAACGCTTATCCAGCAGTTGCGCCCAGCGGTATTTCTTGAAGTTGCCGGTGAAGAAGGCCGCCTTGCCGCCGAGTTCTTCGGATTGGCGGTCCATGTCATCCATGAATTTATAGATCAGGGCGATGGTGATCTGTTCCACCTGAGACTTCGGGTCTGGCACCTTGCCGACGAGAATGTCGCGGGCGGAATCAATTCTGGTCTTGGTTTGGGTGTCGAGCATGCCTGTTTCCTATGCGACAAACTTATTCAGCGAAACATAATCCTTCACGTACTCCGGGATCACGTCGCGCCACCCATTCAGCGCCTTGATGTCGGCCATTGAGACTTTAGGGTTATCAGCCAACAGCACAAACTCGCGGGAGTCAACGATCGCGCGGATTGCGCCGTCGGTCAAATACGCCTTGAAGAACTGGCGAATAACAGGCATGTACGAGGCATCCGGTTTATAGATAGAGACGAACTTCGCCAACTCATCTTCCAGCAATTCGTCCTTGGAGGGGAACCGGTCAATCTCTCCGAATATTTTGGCTAGAATCTCCCGGAGCGAGAGGCGCCGGTCAACCTGAACGGCCCTGCGCAGTTTGGCGAGGTTGAAGAAATCGTCCGGTTTATCGAACAGTGTGGTAGTGACGATCTCCTCCGCGCCTTTGATGTCGCCCTGCTCATAGCGCGCTTTGATCTCTGGCACGGCCTTGACCTTGTCTTCGAAATTCTCAAAGAACTTGCGGTCTATCCTCATGCCGGAAACGGGCACAGGATATTCGATCTGGGTCTTGAGCGGGTCGGGATCTAAGTTCGTATAGCCTTCCGGCCCCGGCGGCGGTGGCGGAGGCGGAGGAGGAAGCGGGCCTGATGGCGGCAGTGGCGGGAGCTCAATGCTTTCGTCGTAGTTGAATTTCTCCTCGAAATACTCGCAGACAGCGAAGAAGTCCAATAGCTTGAACTTTTCCTTCGGTTGGATATGCGCCTGAGTCTGGGCGCCGCCCTTTTCGGTATATCTGAAGGTGTACTTACGTGTGCCGCGGCCCTTGATCTGTATAAAGTCGGTTGGAGAAAAGATGGGGCGGAACAGGGCGACGTTGAGCAGATCCTCGCAGTCGTAGCCGGTGGTCATCATGCCGACAGTAACGCAAACGCGGGTCTTGGAACTGATGTAACCTTCCAGAAAGTGGGAGTGGCCGTTGAGATTGTTATTCGCGAAACTGGCAGCCATCTGCTGCGCTTCGGCCACACTGGATGTAACCTGGACGGCAAAATCCGAATTATACTTGCCGGGATACATGGCGTGGGCCAGCTCATTCAGCTTCTGGACAATCCGCGTAGCATGGTCTTGCCGGACACAGAAGATGATGGATTTGCCAACCTCGCCGCTCAGCGGATCACGCAATGCGTTCTTCATGAAGGTTTCGCAGAAAACGGCATTCGTTTCGTCGGAAAAGAACTTCTTCTCGAAGTCCTTGCCGAAAAAAGTCCGCTCGACTAGTTCGCCGTCCTCGTTTTCCTGCATAACGGAGTATCCCTCATCCGCCAGCATTTCAGTGGTAATTTCTGTTCGGGCATCCAAGATGACAGGATTCAGGAGGTAGCCATCACGGACACCTTCAATGAGGCTGTAGCGGAAAGTTGGCACGCCGGACTCGCATCCGAAGGTCTTGTAAGTGTCGAGCAATTGCCGACGCTCCCACTCGCGGGGATCGCGGGCATTGATGCGCGCCGGGTCTATTTTCTTAAGGTAGTCCTTCGGCGTGGCGGTAAGTCCGAGCTTGTAGCCGATGAAGTACTCGAAAACGGCGCGGCTGTTGCCGCTGATAGACCGATGCGCCTCGTCGGAAATCAGGAGGTCAAAGTCCGTGGGCGAGAATAATCGGCGGTATTTATCGTTGAACTGGAGGCTTTGGACGGTAGATACGACGATCTCGGCCTTGCGCCAGTCATCCCGGTTTTCCTTGTATATGACCGTATGGAAGTCGTTCTTCAGGAGACGGACAAAGGCTTTCCATGCTTGCGTTTCGAGTTCAAGCCGGTCCACAAGAAACAGGACGCGTTTGGCGTTGCCGGTACTCATGAAGAGCTTGATCACGGCGGCGGCAGTCAGAGTTTTGCCGGTGCCAGTCGCCATTTCAAAAAGGAACCGGGTTTGTCCCTTGCTGACCGCTTCTTGAAGGGCGGCGACCGCGCGTATTTGATATGGGCGCAGAAACTTGAGTTGCGTATCCTTCAGGAATGCCTCACGCTGTCCGGCATCGGCCCAACGTGGATCGTTGCGGTAGTTGGGATTCTGCGTTAGTGCGATATAGTCTTCTTCAACCATCTCAACAGCCAGATCATCAGGATTCGGATTGAAAGCGTGGTAGCTCTTGATGGATTCGGGATTGGGGAACTCCGTGATCAGAGTTGGGTTGCCCTGCTGGAGGTCCCAGAAGTAATGCAGGTTCCCGTTGGATAAAATAACAAACCGCACATTCTGGGATTGGGCATAGCGACGGGCTTGTTCCTTGCCGATAAGCGGGTCATATTTTTCGGACTTTGCCTCCAGGACTGCAATCGGGAACCCTTGTTTATCCAGCAGCAAGTAGTCAACGAAGCCGTTAGCCGTCTTCTCAAAGTCGTTGCCGAGGTTATCAAGAGTTTTCTTCCTGATCTTGGCTTTGGCTTCAAGAGTGATATTAGCGGCGCCTGTCTCGTCATCAAAGAAGCGCCACCCCGCCCTTTGTAGAAGATCGTTTATCAGGATTCGCGCTTTAGCTTCTTTCGCCATTTGGCAGCCCTGTCAACCCGGATTACGCGCAAAGATTTCTGCAACAAAGTTATTAAGCCCACATCACAAATGAGGATGGCGCCAACATTTGATTATGATCGTATTCATTCTGCTTGCCAGGGTCAAGCGTACTTTGGACACACTTCAAAACCGTCATTATTGGCGCTGCTAATACCAAAAGCGACGGAGCCACATGCATTCATTCACAGTCGCGCTGTATCTAGCCCGCAGCCCCTTGATGAGCATAGCTGTTTGGAAGCTCGCCGTTCTGCGGTAGCCGCCGCTCGGGCGCAACTGCTTACGCCACGGCAGCCCTTGGCGGCCTTTCAACTGATGATCGGACTGATCGGACAATAGGGACAGCAGGGACATAAGGGACAACAGGTGCGAAGCCGCACTGGCGGTGCGAAGCCGCACTGGCGGTGCGAAGCCGCACTGGCGGTGCGAGGCCGCACTGGCGGTGCGAAGCCGCACTGGCGGTGCGAGGCCGCACTGGCGGGGTATGTCACTTGTCCCCTTCCCTATTTCCTAATCTGCGTTCATCTGCGCCCATCTGCGGTTTCTTTCTTCGTCTGTTTCTTTCTTGGAGACCAGGCGCCTTGGCGGTTCAATCCTATCCGTGTTCATCCGTGTCCATCCGTGGTTCATCTGGTTCCATCATATTATCTCATTTCCTGAATTTCAAATGCCGTTTTCAGGTTAAACGTACCTCGCGCCTGGTTTTCGCCGATTTATAAATCGCATCCAGGATTTTCTGTACTACCAAGGCCTGTTGCATGGTGACATCCGGCTTGTCCTTGCCCAGGATCACATCCAGCCAATGCCCCTGACGGCTGGCCGCCGGATGGCGTAGCGGAATGTCTTGTGGCTCGACGACCTCGTATTCCCCCGGCTTCTTGCCGTAACGGAAAACCTTACCGGCAAAGCCATCGGCGCCGGCTTCCGTGCCGAACAGTTCCAGGCCGAGTTTGTTGCTCTGCTCGGCATGCTGTGCCCAACAAGCTTCCAGCGTCAGCGTCACGCCACCGGCCAACCGTATGAAAGCGATACCGGAATCTTCCACGTCAAACTGGTGTTTGCCTATGTCGCTTTTACCCCATCCTCCTTCGCCCAGCCCGCGCGGACCGAACTTGGAGTAAACCGCGCTGGAAACGCTCAAGGGCCGCCAGTTGTCCAGCAGGTACAGCGCCGCATCCAGCGCATGCACACCGATATCAAGAATCGCGCCACCACCGGCGAGTTTCTTTTGCCCGAACCAGGTGCCGAAACGCGGACAGCCACTACGCCGCAACCAGTAAGCCTTAACTTGGTAAATTTCACCGAATTCGCCACGTTGAGCCAGCGTCTTGATGGTCTGGACTTTTTTATTGAAGCGCATGTTCATTGCCGGCATAAGGACGCGTTTGTGTTTGCGTGCGGCGTTGACAATCTGCTGCGCCTCGCTGTAATTCATCGCTATTGGTTTTTCCAACAGCACGTGCTTGCCGGCGGACAGAGCCGCCAGACTGACCGGCAGGTGCAGGTAATTCGGTAATCCCACGATCACGGCATCAATTTCCGGGTCGGCGACCAATTTCCGGAAATCAGTGTAAATCTTGGGAATCTGGTATGTATCCGCCATAGCCCGGCAACGTTCGGCGCTGCTGTCGGCCACAGCCACTACCTGCGCTCCACCATGAGCTTTGACGCCATCGGCATGATTAACGGCAATACCTCCCGCACCGATAATGCCGACATTGATGGTTTTATGACCAGTTGTTGGCTTTTTCATGATTATTTTTTCCCCTTAATAAAACGAGATAAAAAGTTGCGGATCAATATAAATTCAGATTCCGCGTTTGTCCATTGGTATTATTTTTTTGGACTTTCCCAAAAAATTCTGTCATTCCATAAACCAGTCCGAGCTGGTTAAATTCTGGGTCTGGCGTTGCCCTTGAAAGGGCGTGACATACCTAGCCATTGCGGGCAAGCCCATTGGGGTTTGTGCCCGCAACCTACACGAACAACTGATTGTCAGGAGAAAAAGGCAATCTGCGCCAAACTTGCCAACTGCCGCAGTTTTAGGTCATCGGCAATTAACTTGTCAACTGCCGAATAAGGTTTAATATATCTGCCGAGTGGTCGAGCGCGGATTGACAAACAGAAATCGTCATGCAACGGAAACGCTGGTTGTAGAGCGGTGAAATCGTCGCGCATTAGGGCGTGAACCCGTACACGGCTTATAGGTGGATTGAGAGCAAAAAGCTTCCAGCCACAAGGTTGGGCGGCTTTTGAGAAACATTCGATTCGACGGCATTACGACAAAGCGTTTGAGATGCGCTATTTCTCCGTTGCCGACAACTGGGAGGACAAGAATGAACAAGGATAATAAATTGGCCGTTTTCGAGAATTTCAAGATTAGACGGTATTACGACGAATTATCGGAAACATGGTATTTTTCCATTATAGATGTTGTTGCGGCCCTGACTGGCAGCGCGAATCCCGCAGTTTATTGGCGGGTGCTGAAAAAGCGCCTCAAGGATGAGGGCGCAAATGAAACCGTTACAAAATGTAACGTGTTGAAAATGCCGTCAGCCGATGGGAAGATGCGGCTGACTGACACAGCCGATGCAGAAACTTTGCTTCGCCTGGTACAATCCATTCCATCCCCAAAAGCCGAACCTTTTAAGCAATGGCTGGCAAAAGTTGGCTATGAGCGCATTCAGGACATGAGCGATCCGGCGCGTTCACTCGACCGCGCCCGCACATACTGGCAACAGCACGGACGCAGCGAAAAATGGATTCAGCAGCGGATGATGGGACAGGAAACCCGGAACAAACTCACCGACTACTGGAAAAACCATGCGATCAAGGGTGAAGGCGAGTATGCCATCCTGACCAACATCATACATCAGGAGTGGAGCGGCGTTTCAGTAAACATAAAGAACTCAAAGGGCTCAAACAGCAGAACCTGCGTGATCATATGAGTGAAGCGGAACTCATATTTACCGCGCTGGCCGAGCTGTCAACGCGGCAGATAGCCGAGAGTGTCGAGGCTATGGGTATGCGGGAAAACGCCGAAGCCGGAAAGAAGGGCGGAAAGATTGCTAAGAGGGCGCGTCGGGAACTAGAATCCAAGACTGGCAAGAACGTAGTTACGGGCGAGAATTTTCTGCCACCAAAGGTTATAAAAAAAGAAATTGCGGACAAGGATGAGTAATTCTTTCCGGCTTCTTACGCCACGGCAATCCTTGCCGGGCTTTTAGCTGATGATCAGTCCGATCAGATTGATCAGATTGGTAAAGCGTTCCACCTTCGGCGTTCACTTGGTTTTCCCTTTTCTCGTTCTCTTCCGGTAATTGCCACAATCATACCTCAACATCAAACAACAAACAACTTGCAAATACTGAAGAATCATCTAAACTAACTGCTTCGTAGTGGATAAACTTTAACCCAACTGCCACAGGACAAATAGCCGCCATCAGCGAAAGGGAAAATCATGTTGAAACATTTATCCATCCATATTTGCGCAATGATGCTTCTTGTCGCTGCCTATGCGGAACAACCGCAGGCGCCGGCAGCGTCTGAGCAACCGGAACAACCGTTCCCAGTCTTGCAACCGGCCACGCCACCGACGATGTTTCAACCAATGGCTATTGACCCTGAGTTAGTGCGCCAGAGCATGCAGGCGCGTTCCGAAGCGGATCGCTTGAACCGCGCCATCTCCACCCGCCGAAATGAGCTTTTTGAAAGCAACGATGAACTAAAGGCCCTGCAAGCGGAAATGCGCGAGTTGCAGCAAAAAATAGAAGACATCTTGGGAAACGACACAGTCTTACAGGAATTAAAAGCCAAGCAGCAGGAAATTGTGCCCGACTTGCCGGCAGGCGCCCACCCTTTCCCGATAGCGCCCATTCCACAAGACACAGAAGCGACGCCTGAAAAAGAATAGCTAAACCTATGTTCCTATGTTCACAGAAAACACCGCGGTGCTTAACCATGACGCGCTCGGTAACGGCTATCATTTGCTGAAACTGAAGTCGCAAAAAATTGCGCCTGCCGTTCGGCCAGGTCAATTTGTGCATCTGCGCGTGCCTGACTTGGGCGAAGCAGTGCTGCGGCGCCCCTTCAGCGTGTTCCGAACCGATGCCGACACACTGACAATCCTCTACCGGGAAGTCGGCGTAGGAACCCGCCGCATGCGCCACTTGAGGGTTGGCGATCAGGTGAATCTGGTCGGACCGCTGGGACGTGGATTCCCGTCCATCGCTCCGGGTAAATTCCCCGTTTTGGTGGCAGGCGGATACGGGTTGGCGGCGCTCTATATGACTGCGGCGCGCGCGCCGGCGCCGGGCCTGCTCTGTGTGGGTGGCGCAACGGATCGCGATATCCTCTGCCTTGACGATTTCGAGCAGCTGAACTGGGAAACGCGCGTGGCAACCGAAGACGGCTCAATGGGGGAAAAGGGGCTGGTGACAGATATTCTCGCACACTGGCTGGACACGGAAGCCGCCAACCACACTCCGGAAATATATGCCTGCGGCCCCATCGGAATGTTGCGCGCCGTCAGCAATCTGACCGGCAAGTTGGGATACCAAACCTGGGTTTCCATGGACCGCAACATGGGCTGCGGTCTGGGAGCATGCCTGGCCTGTGTGCAGAAGGTGCGCAAGCGCGAAGCAGACGGAACTGAAACATGGCAATGGGCGCGTATCTGCTCTGAAGGGCCGGTATTCGACGCACGCGATATTATCTGGACGGAAACATCAGATCATGCATAAGCCCAATATTGCAGTCAATCTGGCAGGCATTGCCATGAAAAACCCGGTCATGCCGGCCTCCGGCACGTTCGGCTACGGCCGGGAATTTGCCGATATTCTCGACTTAAATCTTCTGGGCGCCATAGTTGTCAAGGGGATCAGTCTGGCGCCAGTGGCAGGCAACCCTACCCCGCGCCTGACGGAAACGCCGGCAGGCTTGCTGAATGCCATCGGCTTGCAAAACCCGGGTTGCGACGCTTTTATCCAGGATTATCTGCCTTTTTTGCGGCAGTTCCAAACACCGCTGATCGTCAATATCTGGGGCCGGACGACGGAAGAATACGTCGAAGTTGCCCAGCGTTTGAATGACGTTCCAGGTGTGCATGCTCTGGAATTGAACATTTCCTGTCCTAACATTAAATCCGGCGGCATCGGGTTTGGCACACGCCCGGATTTAGCCCGTCAGGTCATCACGGCTGTGCGCAATACCGTTAAGCTCCCTTTAATCGTGAAACTACCACCGCATTTATTCGAGATGGCCGCATATGCGCGGCTGGCGGAAGAATGCGGAGCCGATGCACTCTCCATAACTAATTCCCTGCCGGCAATGACTATAGATATAGAAACCCGTCGGCCGACGCTTGCAAACGTCTCAGGCGGTCTGACCGGGCCGGCGATTTATCCAGTCGCGCTGAAACTGGTCTGGGAAGCGGCACAAGCGGTTTCCTTGCCGATTATCGGCATGGGCGGCATCACCTCGGCGCGGGAAGCTCTGGCGTTTATTATGGCTGGCGCCACAGCCGTTGCGGTGGGCACATCCAACTTCACGCACCCTGAAACCATGCCGAAAGTCATACAGGGGATCGAAGAATATCTCATCCGGCACAACCTGAACGATATTGCCGATCTGCGAGGAACTCTGCAGGCGGCGTTGCCCGGAGCTGACAAGCCGGAATGACGCCATCAATGTCACAACCGAATCATACGCACCGACGCCGCCTCGCCAACATCATTTTGCTATCATCGCTGCTGGTTCTGACGTTGTATTGCATCCTGCGCATGCCGTATGACCGCCGACGATTGTATGAATGTGTTCCTTCTTCCGTCGTCATGGTCAGCGCACATCATAATTTGGCGGCGCGTTACGAAGAGCTGGCAACCAACACCTTCCTGCAACCGTTTCTGCAAGCTGCGGGATTAGACATTTCAAAACTCACTCCCGCCAATGCCAAGCGTTTGCGGCGTTACGCGCCTTACATTGCCGGACACGAAACCCTGCTGGCATGGGCGCCTGCAATGCACGGGAATGGCCAGCCCGGCCTGATCGCGATTTCGTGGATGGGACGCTCAGGGATGCTCGCGCGTTGGCGGCTGGAATTATGCAGACCGCGCCAATTGCAAAGACTACCGGCTTATGCCGGACATTCCATCTGGTCATCCGCTCAGCCGATAAACTCTGACGGCCTGCGAGTGGTTTTCACAATCTACGAAGGCATACTGCTTGCGCTAATCGCGCCGGACCAGAATGGGATTCGGGAAGTAATCCAAACCGCCGAACGCTTGCGGAAACCCGCCAATATACTAGCTGACCCCAACTTCATGGCGCTGCCTGCGAAAAGCGCTGACCGCTTCTGGCTGCAACACCCTGCCATGACAGCGGCAATCAACGACATACAGCCGGACTTTTTCAACGCCGTGATTCGTGCTCCCGATCTATTGCCGGCGGATGCGGATGGCCTGCCGCCAGACGATATAAAATCTATAGGGACCCTGTTGGGCGACCGCCCGGTCATGACGGCCGTTTTGCCTACCCAGTCCGCCTGCCATATTGCCGCATGCCATCCAGCCCTGAAGTATCTACATTACCTGCTGCCGCCGCAAGCGAATCCCTTTCCGAGCAGTCTGGGATTGGCAGTGTTTACCGGCGACGACGGCGGCGGCATTGGACGGGGACTTTGGCGCATCAAGATTCCAGCCCTGATCGGGGTCCTCTCCATCCAGAATCCTGAAGAAGGTCAAGTTTTAGTTAAACGGACGCTGGACCGATTGAATGCCGCCTACAAACTTGCCTTGATCACTGATGCCGGCACAAAATTGCCCGCCCAGCCCGCCGTAAACATATTCACCATTGAGCCGACAACCGACAACTTCCTGACACGTCTGGCGCCGAAAGACCGCCCCGCATACGCTATCCTAGACCGCCAGCTCGTCTTCAGCAGCAATGCCGACGCCCTGATACGCCGTCTCACGGCGGCTGCCCGCGACGTCCCTCCTGGCACACATCAGCTCACAACTCCGGCTGCCACCCCTTGTGCCGGTATGCTCCAGGTGCATCTCCCCGGCGCCATCCCTGTCATTCAATCCGGATTAACGGCCTGGGTATTGCACATGCGTGCTTCAGGGCACACGGAACTACCGAATTCGATCCAAACTTTACGGCAATGGCTGGATATATTACGCGACATGGAGACTGCCTCTATCAGCCTGGTGCCATCCCGTCCAGAGCTTCTTATTGAAATCCGCTCCGGGAAAGCTCGTAATTAGTATGCCACACGTGGCGAATGTGTAAGATGTGGGCGTGAAAACCATTGACCGGCAAGCTTTGAAAAGATATTCTACAGCACAATGTTCAACCAATGAAAGACAATGATATGCAACGAAATTCCGATAATCGCAAGACGACAGGCGCAGCGGCGGCGCCAGGCGCCGACCGGCCGACGCCTTTTTTCCAACGCGATGACTGGCTGGTATTTTTGATAACCTTCCTGGGCGTCGCGGGATTTTATGCTTATACGCAAGCGCCCACCGTCACATTGGAAGACTCCGGCGAACTAGTGGTGGCGGCAGACTATCTGGGCGTCCCCCACCCTCCCGGGTATCCGCTCTGGACGATTATCGCTTGGGTTTTCACCAAAATTTTCAGTTTTGTGACATATTACGGCCAACCCAATCCAGCCTGGGGTGTAAACTTCTGTTCGGGCTTTTTCGGCGCGCTGACTTGCGCCTGTGTTGCCATGTTGGTAACGCGTGTTGGCGTCAATCTGCCTATGTCTGGCGAAAACCCGGCAGAGGCTCGCGAACCAAGTATGATACAACGCTTAATTGGGATCGCGGCCGGTTTGGCGGCAGGCGGTTTATTGGCCTTTAACAGCCTCTTCTGGTCGCAGTCGGTGATTGCCGAAGTTTATACTATCAACGCATTCCTGCACATATTGGTCCTGCTCCTGGCCGGCATGTGGATTTACCGTTCCCGTGACAACCGCATCCTTTACTGGCTTGCATTCATTTTTGGCTTGAGCATTACGAACTGTCAACCGATTGTTTTTCTTGGCCCAGCCATGCTGGTGGTCTTCTTCTGCACCGATCGGGCGCTCTTCCGTGATATTATGGCGCTCGGCCTGTTTGCCATCGGTTGCTTACTGCTCTATATGGTCAAAAACGCCCCGCCGGAGAGTGATCAGACACTTAAAACCGTCATTGCTATTCTGATGGTGGCCGCGCCGATCGGCATATTGCTGATGTGCCGCAAATTGTTTACAGAATGGCGCCGCATCATCATCATGGCGTTGTGTTTTGCGTTGGGGCTGTCATTTTTCATTTACATGCCTATCGCCTCAGAATTCAATCCGCCTATGAACTGGGGCTACCCACGCACTTGGGAAGGGTTCAAGCACGCCGTCACACGCGGGCAATACCAGGCGCTCACTCCGGCATTGAACCTGAAGGATTTTTCCCGTCAGATAGTCATGTATTTGCGCGAGTTGGAAATCCAGTTTACCTTTGTCATGGCGCTGGTGGGTATCCTCTGGGTGTTTACTCTGCGTAGCATTCGCCGTCACGACCGCATCTGGCTGGCCACGCTGACAGTCGCTTTTCTGGTACTAAGTATTGGCATGATGCTTTTCCTCAATCCCGCGCATGACATCCAGTCTATGTTCATCGCCCGGGTGCAATTGGTACAGGCGGCGGCGG
Organism: Kiritimatiellia bacterium; assembly: GCA_050944835.1. Taxonomy (GTDB): domain Bacteria; phylum Verrucomicrobiota; class Kiritimatiellia; order JAAZAB01; family JAAZAB01; genus JAXGPF01. The sequence goes on along the minus strand of JBMNRV010000016.1, from coordinate 14,514 downwards.
TTTACGCGATTTTAATCGGCTATGGTCTGGTGGCGGCTTTGCGATTCTGTGCTAGCGCCTTGTCCGGCAGGCTGCGCCGACCGGCGCTTGCCATTCTGCTGGCGCTGACGGTCCTTTCACCGGGGGCGCTGCTGTATAAAAATTACGCCGATGAGGAAATCGTGAACCAATACGGCGGCGCGGAACTCCGCGGCCACGATTTCGGCTGGCAATTCGGCAACTATCAACTCCGCGGCGTAGAGGCGATTATCGAAGAGCTGGCCGAGGGCGAAGAGCCGCCGCCCAACCCTGAATACCCCCCTCCGATGGGAACCAACGCCGTGTTTTATGGCGGAACCGACCCGGGACGTTTTGTTCCAACCTACATGATTTACTCTGCCATGGTGCGCCCAGATGTTTTTCTGATTACGCAAAACGCTCTGGCCGACAACACCTATATGAATGTAATGCGCGATCTTTACGGCGATCAAATATGGATGCCCACCCCACAGGACGTCAACTCGGCGTTTCAATCCTATGTTCAGGATGTGCAGGCGGGACGGATTCCGCCAAACGCCTCGATCGTCATAGACCCCAACGGCAAGGTCAGTGTGCAGGGCGTGCAGGGCGTCATGGAGATCAATGGCATCATCAGCAAGATGATTTTTGAATACAACAAATGGCGCCATGCTTTTTATGTCGAGGAAAGCTATGTCATTGGCTGGATGTATCCCTATATGGAACCACACGGCCTGATTTTAAAAATCAATAACGAACCCCTACCCGGTTTAACGCCGGAAATGGTGAAAAATGATATGGATTTCTGGGGTTGGTACTCCAAGCGTCTGCTGGCCGACAAAAAATTCCTGCGCGATGTCACCGCCCGCAAATCGTTTTCTAAACTGCGTTGCGCCATTGCCGGACTGTATGCCTGGCGGCGTATGCCAGGCGAAGCGGAAACCGCGTTCCGCCAGGCGGTGGAACTCTGTCCGCTCAGCCCGGAAGCTAATTTCCGCTTGGCGGAATTCTACATGCAATTCGGACGCTACGACGACGCTCTGAGTTTACTGGGAGCCAACCTGGAGCTAGACCCACGCAGCGATAAGGTTGCCGGATTCATGAACCAAATCCGTGAAGTCAAGCAGATGCATCACCGGGCAGATGAGTTGCAAGAAGTTATCAATCGCGGTGGCGCGACGCTGGATGACATCCTTGAACTGGCCACTATTTTTATCCGCTCAGGTCGCGAAGCGCAGTTTCTTGATCTCGGCTATCAAATCATGCAAAACACCAATCTGCCGCCGCAGGTTTACATGAAACTGACCGAGCTGGCCGCTATCAATGTTACACCAGCGCGTATGGAATTTATACATACAACTCTCAACCTATACCTCCAACGCGAGCCGGCGGATGCCAGAGCATGGAAGGAACTGGCCTGCGTCCAACTGGCTATGGGACAGAAAGAACAGTCGTTGCAGACTCTGCGTCGTGCCGTCCAAGTTGGCGGCAATCCAATGCGCGAATCCCTGCGCCAAGATCAACGGCTGGCCCCGCTGCACAGCAACCCAAACTTTCAAAAGCTACTGCAACCTGCGGCCGAACCGGGGTTGCGTCAGATTCCGGGACTGATTTTTTGATGGACATGCCGCCGTCCGCAGCGGCGCAAGCTATATTTTTCGGTTTTGATTTCGCGGCGATTTAGGTTTGCTTATTCAAGCATGGAGAGACGCATATATGTGGGAATACACCGATAAGGTATTGGATCATTTCCGCAATCCCCGCAACGTCGGAGTAGTGGAAAACCCCGACGGCGTGGGTGAGGTCGGTTCTCTGGCGTGCGGCGACGCCTTGAAGTTGACTTTCAAACTGGATGAAAACGGGCGCATAGCCGATGCCAAGTTCCAGACTTTCGGTTGCGCCAGCGCCATCGCATCTTCATCAGCGCTGACGGAGATGATTAAAGGATTGACATTGGAAGAAGCGGGAAAAATCACTAATCAGGATATTGCGCGCTATCTGGGCGGCTTGCCTGAACAGAAGATGCATTGCTCCGTCATGGGCCGTGAAGCCTTAGAGGCGGCCATAGAAAACCATCGCACCGGGCGCCGGGAACGCAAAGAATTATCCGGCAAAGTGGTCTGCCATTGCTTCGGCATAACTGAAGAAGAGCTGGAGCAGGTCATCACAGCCAATCACCTGACCACGGTGGAACAGGTCACCAACTACTCCAAAGCCGGCGGCGCCTGCGGCAACTGCCGCGATGAAATCGCCGCCATCATCATCCGATTGACTGGCGGCGCCGCGGCGGCTGAAGCGCCGCCGAAGCCGGAGCGCAAATTGACTATGATCCGGAAGATCAAGTTGATTGAGGAAGTTATCGAAAAGGAAATCCGTCCACTCCTACGCAAGGACGGCGGCGACATTGAATTGGTAGATGTGGTGGACAACCGTGTATTGGTGGCATTGCGCGGCATGTGCGCCAATTGCCAAGTGGCCCACTTTACGTTAAAAGACGTGGTAGAGGCCAGACTGCGCGAGTTTGTAACAGACAACCTCACGGTGGAGGAAGTCAAGTGAACAAGCCGGTTTATCTCGACAACAACGCCACTACCCGTCCGGCGCCGGAAGTGCTTGCGGCGATGGAGCCGTTTTTCACCACATACTGGGGCAACCCCTCCAGTATGCACGGTTTTGGCGGTCAGATACAGAAATATATCCGCCGCGCCAGAGAGCAGGTGGCCTCGTTGATTAACGCCGACCCCTCGGAAATCATCTTTACCAGCTGCGGCACTGAAAGCAATAACACCGCTATTCACGGCGTAGCGGAAGCCGCGCCGGAACGCATGGCGGTCATCACCACCCGCGTGGAACATCCGGCCGTCCTCGAACCCTGCCGCCGCCTGAAGGGACAAGGCCGGCAACTGACGGAACTTGAGGTGGATGGAAACGGCCAGCTTAATCTGGATGAGCTGCAAGCCGCCATGCGCAACAATCGCCCGCTGGTGAGTATAATGTGGGCCAACAACGAAACTGGCGTTATTTTCCCCATATCTGAAATAGCGGAAATGGTCAAATTAGCCGGCGGCATCATCCATACCGACGCCGTTCAGGCGGCTGGCAAAACGCCGATTGACACGCAGCGCGTACCAGTGGACTTGCTTACCATTTCCGGGCATAAACTGCACGCCCCAAAAGGCATCGCAGCGCTGTACGTACGGCGCGGAACGCGCCTGCGTCCCCTGCTGCTGGGTGGGCACCAGGAAAACGGCCGGCGCGGCGGAACGGAAAACGTTCCTTACATCGTCGCATTAGGCGAAGCCTGCGCTCTGGCGAAGCGCAGGTTGGCAGAAGGCATGACCCGCCTCAAGTCCATGCGCGACCGCTTACAGGCTGGCATTCTGGCAACTTGTCCGGATACTCAGGTCAACGGCGCAGAGGCGCCCCGCCTGCCTAACACCTTGAATGTCAGCTTCCATTACGTGGAGGGCGAAGCCATCCTTTACCATTTAAGCGATCTGGGCATCGCCGCGTCCTCCGGTTCGGCCTGCGCTTCCGGATCGTTGGAGCCATCGCATGTGATCCGCGCCATGGGCGTGCCGTTTACTGCCGTCCACGGCAGTATCCGTTTCAGCTTAAGCCATGACAACACCGATGCCGATATTGATTACGTCTTGGAACATCTACCAGGCATCATTCGTAAACTGCGGGCGATTTCGCCCTTTGCCCGCCCCAACTGAGACCTAAACACGATGAACTCAACCTTGACCGGACTATTTATTATTAACCTGCCGCTGGCAGATGTGCTTTCCGCTTTCCGTATGTCTGACTTCGCCGGGAAGATGATTGTATTAGTTCTCTTTGTCGGCTCAATCTTCGCATGGTCGGTGATGGTCACTAAATTTATGGAATTGCGTCGAGTTGAACAAAATGCCGAACAATTTTCCGCACTTTACCGCAAAAGCCGCTGGCCGCTGGAATTATTTGCTCAACAGCCACCGCCATCGAACAATCCATTGAGCGCCCTTTATAATGCCGTCTGCCGCAACTTGGCGCGCGCCCTGCAAATTACATCCCCCGCTGATCTCCTGCAACTGAATGTGCGGCTGCGGGAATACCAGATGCGCGCCTTGCAAAATCTGGCGGAACAGATTATGGCCGAACAAGCGTTAAAGCTGGAACGCCAGATGACCATTCTGGCTACCGCCGTCACCGCCGCGCCTTTCCTGGGACTTCTCGGCACGGTCTGGGGCATTATGGATGCATTCGGAGGGCTGGCAATGACAGGCATGGCCACAATGTCCGCCGTTGCCCCCGGCGTTTCCGGCGCCCTGCTGACAACTGTGGTGGGACTATGCGTCGCCCTGCCTTCTGCCATTGGATATAACATTTTAACCGTCAAAATCCGCCGACTGAATATCGGCATGGAGCATTTTGCACAGGAATTTCTGGCGGATATTGAACAAAATTGCGTGGAGCATTGATAATGCGGCGGCGCAGGAATACAGCGTTTGTTATCAAGGAACTCAATGAAATCAGCAATACCCCGCTGATTGATATCTCCATGTTGCTCTTGATTACCTTCCTGATCACTTACCCGGTGATGGAAAACAGCATACAGGTCAATTTGCCTAAGGGCAAAGCGGACGAGCTGCAACCGCAACAAACCCGCAACATCACCCTTAAACTCAATGGAGAAATTTTTCTGGACGACCGCCCAGTTACGCTGGCGGAGCTACAGCAGGCGATGGAAGCCTTGCCCGCCACCATGCCGAACGCGGCGGTGCTTGTGCGCGCCGATAAGGATTTGAAATACGAGCGAGTGATTGAAATTATGCGTATGCTCCACGCCGCAAATATCACTAAAATGGCGCTCGTAACACAGGCGGAATAATCAAGTTGGCGGCGGCAACCGCCGCGTAACGGCATCATGCGCGAATTTCTTGAACATAATCTTTTCTGGCGAAATACCCTGCGCAGCGCCTTGATTCACGGCGTCATAGTACTGGCGCTTTTGCTCTGGTCAGTGGTGTCCTGCGTCAAACGCCGCCGCCCACACGAAATCACAACTTTCGTGGAACTGCAACTGGAACCGGCGGCGCCTGTGCCGCAATCCGTACCCGCGCCACCCGAACCGGAACCGGAACCGGCGCCACCACCACCCGAACCAGCGGTCACAATTCCAGAGCCCGAGCCTGTCAAACCCAAACCAAAACCAGAACCGAAACCAGAACCGAAGCCGGAGCCAAAACCTAAGCCAAAACCGGAAACGAAAATCGCCGTCAGCCGCAAACTGGTCCGGCGCGATCAACCGGCAAAACCGGCGCCGGCGCTAACCCAAGAACAAGTCCGCAACCTCTTGGCAAAAGGCGCCAAGCCTGTGGCAAGCAGCAGCGATGCAGGGTTTGGGTGGTATCTGCTGATCGTCAGGGATGAAATGTATAAGGCTTGGGAACAGCCCAGCACATTGGGCGGACGCAAAAGCGGGACAACTCAAATCACAATCAGAGTCAGGCGCAATGGAATTATTACAGAACGCAGACTAACCCGCTCTTCCGGTAATGCCCTGATGGATCAATCTGCTATGCAGGCGGCGGAAGCCGTGACCAAACTGCCGGAGCTGCCGCCGGGATTCGGAAGCGACTACAAAGACATTACAGTGGATTTCGAATTGACCGAATAAAGCCGCCAACCGGCGTTTACTCGGGCGGGACCGGCCAGAGAAACTCCCCACGGTTCAGCCACTCCACCACCTGTTGCGCGCTCTGTTCGGACTTGCGGGCTACCGCCTCAACGGTGTTAAAGGCATTGTGCGGCGTTAAGATAACGTTATCCATCTCCGCCAGACGTAATACAGCCAGCACGTTTGGATTATCCGACTGACGGCCGGCACGCAGGGCGGTCGCCAACAGCCCCTCGTCCTGATAAACATCCAGGCCGGCGCCGCCTAAATGCCCTTGCTCCAACAATTCCAGCAAAGCGGCGGGCGGCGACAATTCTCCCCGCGAAATATTGATGAAAATCACCCCGCGTTTAGCGGCGCGCAACCGTTGTACATCAAAATAGCCGTAATTACTTTTCGTCAGATTCATGGCACAGACGATGATATCTGCCGCGCCGATCAATTCGTCTATCGCGCCGTACTGCACATCGGTGTGTTTTTGCACAAGGTCCACCCCAGCGGCCTGCATACCCAGCCCACGGCCGAGTTTAACAACCTCATACCCGATATTGCCCACGCCCACCACCAACAGTCTGCGTCCGTGCAATTCGCCGCCGGTCAAGCCATCGCGGTGAAATGTCCGGAACTGGCGCATTTGTTTCGGCAACTTGCGTAACAACGCCAGCCACATCAACAGCGCCTGTTCGGCTACGGCGCGGTGGCAATACAACGGCAAGTAGCCACAAGGCAGGTTCCGGCCGATCTGCCGACGATATGCATTCAAATGATCGAACCCCGTGCTGCGCGAGAGAATCGCCTGTAGATGGTCGGCCCATTCCGGCGGAATCGCCGACTGTGTGCGGATGCTGATTAATGCGGCGCCGGGCAGCGCTTGACCGTATTCCTGGATTGTCTGCCGTGTGAACCCTGCGCGCACAGTTTCCGGCAGACAGGCGCGCAATGCCTGCTCTTCCTCAGCAAAAGCCTCGTAAAAAAACACATCCGTAGCCATGATTCACGACGCCAGCAGACGCACTGTATCCCGGACAATCATCAATTCTTCATCGGTCGGCACCACCAACACCGCAGGTGATGTGCCATCCTTAGAAATCAGGAGCTCACCGGCTTTATTGCGTGCCGCATCCAGTTGAACGCCAAGGTAACTGAGTTTTTCACAAACCATCGCGCGCACACGCGGCACATTTTCACCAATTCCCGCAGTGAAAACCAGCGCATCAAAACCATTCAGCACCGCTGCATAAGCGCCGATGTATTTTACCAGACGGTGGACGAATACATCCAAAGCCAATTGCGCACCGGGATTGCCGCTTTCGATGGCCTTCAAAATATCACGCATATCGTTGCTGCCGATGCCGGCAACACCCAACAACCCGCTTTGCTTGTTGAGAATTTTATCAATATCCTCCAGGTTATAACCGATCCGACGCAATGTCAGGACTACCGCGGGATCAATATCGCCGCAACGCGTGCCCATTACCAGCCCCTCCAGCGGAGTCATCCCCATGCTGGTATCCTCAACCTTGCCGTGATTGACGGCGGCAATGCTGCTGCCGTTGCCGAGGTGCGCTGTAATCAGTTTCAATTCCGTAGGCGGCCGTCCCAGAATCTCCGCTGCGCGGCCGGACACGTACTGATGTGATGTGCCGTGGAAACCATAGCGCCGAATTTTATTTTTCACGGCAATTTCCGCAGGAATCGCGTAGGTATAAGCCGCTGACGGCATGGTCTGATGGAAAGCCGTATCGAAAACCGCCACCATGGGCACATTGGGAAACAGATGTTCGCAAGCTTCGATACACTCATAATTCGGCGGATTGTGCAAGGGCGCCAGACTGAAACAATCCATAATGATTTGCTTGATATTGGGAGTAATGCGGGAAGACGCGGTAATGTCGGCGCCGCCATGCACCACGCGATGGCCGATCCCCTCAATCTCGCAAAGATTGGTAATTACACCATAGGTCGTTTCCACCAATGCCAGACAAGCCTCCGAAATGGCGGCTTCATATGAATTGGCGCTGATGTCTTTCTCTATTTTCTGCCCACGAAAATTACTGTAGCGCATAGCGGTATTAGGAGCGTTTATGCGCTCAATCAGGCCCTTCGCCAGCATTTTTTCGCCGTCGGATTCATACAGCGAAAATTTTACCGAAGAACTGCCCGCGTTAAGCACCAGAATTTTCATAAGCCTTCCCGTTCAGATAGTGGTTGAGTCGAAGCACAAAATTAAAACCTGCACCATACCATCAGAATTACGCCTCGACAACAAAAAAAACGGCGCCGAAACAACGGCGCCATCTCAAACACGATGGTGGGCGAGGCGGGACTTGAACCCGCAAGCCTTGCGGCACAAGATCCTAAGTCTTGCGTGTATGCCAATTTCACCACTCGCCCATGGACATAATACTCTAGCGATCAGTGACCAGATGCGCAAGCGCGTTTTATCGCCGCCCCGATATAACCATCCCTTTATCCCTCTTTGTGCTTGTATTTCCACCAAGCGATGGTAGATTAATTGACATGTACATCTATGCTTGCCACGCGCTCAACCACACGCGTCACGGCCCTTGCATTTGTCTTTAACAAACTAACTAGGAGATATTTTAATATGGCCAAGAAAATTATGATTGACGGCAATACCGCCGCCGCCACCGTCGCCTACTCCGTCAGCGAAATCTGCGCAATTTACCCTATCACACCCTCATCAAATATGGGCGAAATAGCGGATGAAATGAGCGCCGCCGGTAAGAAAAACATCTGGGGCACCGTCCCGGAAGTGGTGGAATTACAGTCCGAAGGCGGCGCCAGCGGCACAGTACACGGCGCATTGACCTCCGGCGCGCTTTCCACCACATTCACGGCTTCGCAAGGTCTGATGCTGATGTTGCCCAATATGTATAAAATCGCCGGCGAATTGACCAGCACAGTTTTCCATGTTTCCGCGCGCGCTCTGGCCTGTCAAGCGCTTTCAATCTTCGGCGACCATTCCGACGTCATGGCCGCCCGCTCCACCGGTTTCGCGATGCTGGCATCCAACAGCATTCAGGAAGTGATGGATTTAGCGCTGATTTCCCACGCCGCCACCTTGGAAGCGCGTGTGCCATTCCTGCACTTTTTTGATGGCTTCCGCACTTCACACGAAATCCAGAAAATCGAGGAAGTCACTGAAGAGACAATGCGTCAAATGATTGATGACGAATTGGTTCTGGCCCACCGGCGCCGCGGTCTTACGCCGGACAAGCCGGTCATCCGCGGCACTTCACAAAATCCGGACGTTTATTTCCAGGGCCGTGAAACCGTCAACAAGTTTTATCAGGCCGTACCGGCCATTGTCCAGAAACAGATGGATAAATTCGCTTCCCTGACGGGACGCCAATACAAACTCTTTGAATACGCCGGCGCGCCGGACGCTGAAAAAGTAATTGTCGTCATGGGCTCCGCTGCGGAAACCGTCCATGAAACCGTTAACGATTTAGTTGCTAAAGGCAAGAAAGTCGGCGTTCTGAAGGTGCGCCTGTTCCGACCATTTGACGTCCGGGCTTTCATCGCGGTTTTACCTCCGACCGTTAAGACAGTTGCTGCGCTTGATCGCACAAAAGAAGCCGGCGCTATCGGTGAGCCGCTTTACCTCGATGTACGCGCCGCCATAGGCGAAGCCGTAGCGGAAAAACTGATCAAACGCTACCCGCGCATTCAAGGCGGTCGCTACGGATTGGGTTCCAAAGAATTCACTCCGCAGATGGTCAAAGCGGTCTTTGACAACATGACTCCCAAAGGCCGGAACCACTTCACCGTCGGCATCAACGACGATGTCACGCATACCAGCCTGAAAATTGATTCCAAATATCAATTGCAACCCTCTGGCAGGATTGAGTGCAAGTTTTACGGTCTGGGTTCCGATGGCACGGTAGGCGCCAACAAGAACTCGATCAAGATCATTGGTGAGGAAACGGACAATTACGCTCAAGGGTATTTTGAATACGACTCAAAAAAGGCCGGAGCCATCACTATTTCCCACCTGCGCTTTGGGCCGAAGCCGATCCAAAGCCCCTATCTCTGCACCCAGGCGGATTTCGTTGCCTGTCATAATTTCTCCTTCCTGGAAAAATATGACATGCTTTCCGACGCCAAGGACGGCGCCGTGTTTCTGCTGGAAAGTCCATACAGCGCCGAGGAAGTCTGGAACTACATACCGGATGAGGTTGCGCGTCAAATTATCAAGAAACGCATTAAGTTTTACGTGATTGACGCCATCCAGCTGGCCAAGGAACTGAAACTGGGCGCCCGGATCAACACCATTATGCAAGCCTGCTTCTTCCAGATCGCCGGCGTGCTACCGTCTGATAAGGCCATTGCCGCCATGAAAAATGCCATCCAAAAGACCTATGGGCGCAAAGGCGAGGAAGTTGTGGCAATGAACTTTAAGGCCGTTGATTCGGCCATTTCCGCCCTGCATGAAGTCAAGGTGCCCGCTAAGCCGGCCGGCAAGGTTAAGATGCCGCCGACCGTCGCGCCGGATGCGCCGGAATTTGTGCAAAACGTCACCGCCACCATTATGCGTCAACAGGGCAACACGCTGCCAGTCAGCGCCATGCCGCCGGATGGGACGTGGATGACCGGAACCACAAAATACGAAAAGCGCAATATCGCGGTGGAAATCCCCGAGTGGGACCCGCAGTTGTGCATACAATGCGGACAATGCTCGCTGGTATGCCCGCATGCCGCCATCCGTATCAAAGTTTACGGCGCGGACAAACTGGATAAAGCGCCGGCAACCTTCAAGTCCGCTCCGGCTAAAGGCAAAGACTACGAAGGCATGAAATTTACGGTGCAGGTCGCTCCGGAAGATTGCACAGGTTGCGGCGTCTGCGTGCAAAACTGTCCTGCTCGTGAACGCGACCCGCAAACGAAGCAGGAAACGGGACACCGTGCCATTAACATGAAACCGCAACTGCCACTGCGCAAGACGGAAGCGGAAAACTTTGCGTTTTTCATGAACATTCCTGACATGGATCCGAAGCTTTACAATCGCGCCACCATCAAAGGCAGTCAATTCGTGCGTGCCATGTTTGAATTTTCCGGCGCTTGCGCTGGATGCGGTGAAACGCCATACGTTAAGCTGCTCAGCCAGCTTTTCGGCGACCGCGCCATGATTGCGAACGCCACAGGCTGCTCTTCAATTTACGGCGGGAATCTGCCAACCACGCCTTACACCACCCGCGAAGACGGGCGGGGTCCGGCATGGTCCAATTCGCTCTTTGAAGACAACGCTGAATTCGGTTACGGCATGCGCCTGGCAGCCGATCGTTTCAATAGCTTTGCGCTGGAATTGATGGCGCAAGGTTGCAATTGTCCGAACGGCGCGGAGCTCAAGCCGCTGATGGATGAAATCCGTAATGCCGATCAAAGCACACCGGCTAACATCGAAGAACAGCGTGCCCGCATTGCCCGCCTTAAAGAAAAATTGGCGCAATGCGGGAACTCCGCCTGGGCAAAACAGTTGCTTTCCGTGGCGGATTATCTCGTCAAGAAATCAGTCTGGATTCTCGGCGGAGATGGCTGGGCTTACGATATCGGCTACGGCGGATTAGACCACGTGCTGGCATCCGGCCGCAACGTCAACGTGTTGGTGCTGGACACGGAAGTCTATTCCAACACCGGCGGCCAGGCATCCAAGTCAACCCCGATGGGCGCTGTGGCCAGATTCGCCACGGCTGGCAAGCCCATGATGAAAAAAGATTTGGGTATGATCTGCATGACCTACGGCAATATCTACGTCGCAACGGTATCCATGGGCGCCAATCCGACTCAGGTGGTTAAGGCTTTTGTGGAAGCCGATGCCTATGATGGCCCGTCCATCATTATTGCCTACTCGCATTGCATCGCCCACGGTATTAACATGCTCAACGGTCTGACAGCCCAGAAAAACGCCGTGCAATCCGGGCGCTTCCCGCTCTATCGGTATAACCCCGAACTGACGGCGCAAGGCAAGAATCCATTGACGCTTGACAGCAAGCCGCCGGTGCAAAAATACAGCGAATCGGTTATGAAAGAGAACCGCTTCCGGGTGTTGCAGAAAACTCATCCTGAAAACGCCGCACACCTGATGGGCTTGGCTGATAAACTTGTTGCCGCCCGCTTCGACCTCTATCAGAAGCTGGCCGGGCTGGCGCCATGTTCCGATACAGCGCCGGAATCCGATAAACAAGCCTGATTGAACGTAATAGCGGGATGCCCGCCTGATCGGCGGGCATCCCCTATCCTTTTAACTACACATTAGCGGCCACAATCCATCAACATTCTGGATGTCCGCTCCTCTTTCCAAAAACGTCGCCGCCATCTGTGTTCATCCGTGTTCATCAGCCCAACACAGCGGAGAAATTGCCACCCGAATATAGGATTATATTGCCTACTGTGAATGATTTTAACCGCAATGCAACCTACACGCGTTTGTTCCTCTATTTTTTCCCGCTGGCGTTGCATAATGTCCTTCAGTCACTGACCTATCCGCTGCTGGCGATCATTGCTTCGCGCGGCGAAGGGGGCGCGCTGAACACTACCGGATTGGCACAGAGTACAGCGATTATCGGACTGTTTGGGGCGCTGCCTAACGGCTTGATCACTGCCGGTATGGTTTATGCGCGCACCCACGCCGGTTATCACCGTTTACGTGAAGTCAACTATTGGGTTTGTGCCGGCATGACGCTGATTTACATTGTTATGATCATCCCGTCGGTCAGCCATTTCTTTTTCAACGTGCTGATGGGATTGCCGCCCTCAGTGGCCACGCCGGCTAAACAGGCCCTGCTTTTCTCGTATCCCCAGACCTTGATATTTTTTCTGCGCACACCTTACGTGGTGATGCTGTTCATCCGCGGCGCCGGCAACCAGGTTTTGCTGAGCGGCATATTGCGAATATTGTTTACGCTTCTTTTGACGGCGTTTTTATGCCAGGTCGGAGCTGTGGGAATATTCTGGGCAATCTTCTGCCTGACTGCAGCTATCGGCATAGAGGCGCTTATGCTGCGCTATTTCGCCGTCCGTCATGTATGGTACTTGCCCACGGGTGATGTTCCGCCGCGCCGACGTGAAATTCTTTCGTTTTCCATGACACTATCCATAGGCAATGCTATGCTCTCGCTTGCGGGATTCATGCTGGGGGCCTTCATTGCGCGGGCGCCCAGTCCGGAACAGATGTTGCCAGTGTATTATATAGTTTTTACAGCCGTCTCCACTATAGCCTCCAGCGCAATCCGTTTCCAAACCATGACACTCGCTTTCTACGGCAAATCCGCTGTCGGCAACCGACGGATATTCATTTTTACGCTGGCAACAGGCATCATTATGGGGCTCTCCCACTTAATCCTGCTGCATCCTTCTCTGATTAACTGGTATTACATCGGTCTGCAAAATCTTTCCCCGGCGGATTTGCCGCTGGTGAAAATCACTTCCTGGGCCATGGTCCTTTTTGCGCCGGCCCTGGCCCTGCGCTCTTACGCGGAAGGGCTGGCGGCCTACCACAAGAAACCGATGATCGTCCTGACGGGCCAGGCGGTTTACCTGGCCATGGTCGGCGTCGTCGCCTTTTTCGCGTTGAATATCCGCGTGCCCGGCAACCTGATCGGACCCCTGGCGTTGTTTACCGCCAATACCCTGGGCGCCCTGGCCATCCTGCATGCCATGCGCTGGGAACGCCGCCCGGACCTGCCGGTGCCGGAAACCAATCTCGCGCAAAACCTGCGCTGATGCCGCCGACAAAATATGATGATCGCATTTCATTTTCCAACCCGCCGCCATGCAACAGCTTTGTGCCTCGCGCTGCTGGGCCTCGCCGCAGGGCTGGCGGCCGCCGCCGGTGCGGCGCCGTTCGCCGCGTTGGATCCGCCCGCCTCCCCGGCCGGTTACCTGGTGCGCCTGCTGATCAACGAGGTCCCGTTCCCCGGTGAAAAAGGCTACATCAGTGAAGCGAACACCAAGGCCGCGATGGAAGCCGTGCTGTGGGTGGTGCACGGCCGGCTGCATTTAATTCCCCCGGGCTACACCCAGGTGGAAATCGCCGCCGTGCGGGCGCGTGACGTGATTGACGTCATTACCGCCGGCGGCCCGAAAGGCCAGTGCGACGGATTTTACCGCGACGAGCATGGCGCCCCCGCCACGGTTCCCCGGGTGGAGGAACGCGTGCGTTACTTGCTGCAGATCGCCAATCGCGGCCAGGCGCCCGGCCGTTTCAGCGTCCTGCTGAATTACGCGCAGCGCCTGGCGCGCGATTACCTGGCCGATGGCATTGCCGTCCTGGACCGCTACGCCCACCTGCGCCGCATCGGCCCCTGCCCAGTCACCGGGCGCGCGTACAGTTGGATGACCGACCGCGCGTTTTACAATCCCGGCGGCAATTTCGTCGCCATTCCCAACGCCAACCAGGGCGTCCTGGGCGGCAACCGGTTTTACACGCTCCGGGACAAGACGGGCCAACCTTGAGGCGGATCGCCGGACCGCCAGCGGCGGGCGACCGCCCCCCCGATCCGCTCACCCGAAAACTTCGTCAATCACCCCGCGGGCGACGGCCACCCACCGGCGCACGCGGTCGGGGTCGCCGTTGACCGTCTCGACATCCTTCAGTGTGATATCCACGCAACAATCGCGGCAGGCGGTCAGATCGCGCCGCAGGATGGCGCGCACCCGTTCCGGGTTGAAACCGTAGCCGACCATGTCCGACGGGCTGGGGCGATACGACAACACATAATCGCGTCCGATTTGCTCGGCGCAGCGCGCGACATCGGCAAACGGCGAGACGGCGATGCGCCGCAGGTTGGGGATTTTGCGCAACATGCCGATTTTGCGGGTTAAATCTTCAC